>FR888231.1:0-19505 GCA_000431775.1 Clostridium sp. CAG:413
GCCGTTTCGGTGTAGAAGCCGTCGGCGTTGTGCAACTTGGCGGGGGTGATGGGGATGGTCACTGCATTATTCCCGTTCGCATTATACTGATAGGTCGCGGTTTCCGTGCCAGGTGTACCCTGCTGAACATATTTGCCGGTTCCGTTGCTGGAGCAGATGTCTGCGCCGCCCTTGGTGGTGTAGATGGCACCGATAGCCGTCAGGCTGCCGTTTACATCCACCTTGGCATCCTTCAGATCCGCATTGGTACGGGTATAGGCTTTGCCGGGAGCATAGGCAACAGACTTGAACTTACAAGGACCCCAGACAAAGTTATCGGAGTTCCATTCATCGCCGTCATAAACGTAGACATTCTTACCATTGGCGACCGTCAAGTCAGCACCCTCAGCAATATTGACCTCAACGCCTGCCAGCAGAGCCGCCGTCTGATTGACAGTCAGTTTGCTGCCGTAGGTCAGGTTTATGGTCATATTATTTGTAAGCGGCAAAACATAGTTGCTGGAGTTGACGCTCATGCCCGCCAGTTTCAGTTCCAATTTGTTGACCTCGGCCGTGCCGTTGACCGTATAGATAACTCTGTCCGTGCTGCCGTCATAGGCCTTGGTAAGGCTTCCGGAAACAAGCTTGAACATGCCGTTTTCGCCAATAAACGGGATTGATGTGGGATTGATTTTTTTTATGGCATATACCGCAGTATAAACCGTCTCGCTTGCACCGGCATAAATCGTCAGCGGCACCTCCACGTTTTGAACCGCATATTGGTTAAACGGGAACACTTTATTACCCATTTCACTGGAGGCACTGCCGCCGCGGAAGTCCAGAACCTGATACCACTCGTAAACGGAGCCGCCGGACTCAACCGTAACGGCGCCGCTGCCGGAGATGAAGCCCCATGCATACAGGCTCGCACCGCTCTTCACTGTTATGGCACTGCCGGATTCCATTTTTATGATGCCGTGAGGGCCGACGATTTTTCCTTGTGCACCGCCCTGGGCCGCATAGTACTGTCCGCCGACACTGATAGCCGCTCCGCTTGCAAGCGTAATAGAACTGCCTTCTGCCATGGTCAACGTTCGGAAAGGCTTGGCTGCCGCTGTGGATCTAGTGGCTGTCGGAGTCGCGGTATAGCAGGTCTTGGCCTCATCAAAGGGAATCAGCAGCGTAATGCCCGACGGAATGGTATAGTTTCCGCTTATTGAGCCGTCTTCAACTAACGTAACTAATTTTTTACCATTCTTGTGTGCATAATCTACAGCCTTTTCAAGATCGATAAAAGATTTGCCGTCAACATCAAACGTCGGTGTCGTCAAAGGAACAAACTTAGCAATAATTGTCTTGTCTGCATCGATATTAAGGCTGGTTTGTAAATCTGTAGACAATAATTTATCTTCGGTTACGCTGTACCAGCCGTAAAACTTGTACCCGCTTGCAGGAGTTGCAACAAGCGCATATGCCTGCGTTGAGCTTTGGGTTTTCGAAAACTTTTCCGTAACCTTTTTGCCGTCAACTGTATAACTGCCGCTTTCGGCAGGCAGGAAAGTCGTAGTTGCAGTCACATCGGACACCAACTTCACATTGGTCATGGTAATCATGGTGTCGGCGTCGGTGCTGCCGGACGTAATCTCGACCTCGACTGTTCCTCCGGCTTCAAGTTCTATTCTGGAGCTGCCGTTTGCTGTGACCGTGGTATAGTTCACCAAGATCGTACCGCCGCTTACCACGACGGTATAGTCAAAGGACAACGTAGCCTTTGTGGCCTTCTTGTTGGTAATCGTCAGAGTAGAACGATAGTTGCTACTGCTGTTGCAACCTGCCCCTGGCGTAGACCGAACCTTGCCGATGACACCGGTAGCGGTTGCGCTCCACGCATTGTCCGCATCACCTTTGAAGCTCAAGCCGATATTTTCATCGCTTAGTCCGGCAACCGTGCCGGACATTGCCGCAGCAGTCGGCAGCGTGACGGACGGCAGAAAAGCCATTATTGTGAGAGCTACAAGGAGCAGCGCCACAAATCTTTCGGTAATTCTTCCTTTCATTTCTTTATCTTCTTCCTTTCGTTTTTATACTTCTTGTCCTTTATATTCAATTCGACATAAATACTTATGCCGATTATTAAGGATAAGGTTGCCCACATATGCGACAAATGGAAAAGAGTGTCCGTTTGCGCTTGGCGGAAAAACTCGATGATAAAACGGAATATTCCGTAGCTCATCATATAAACGGGGTAGGCCTTTCCGCCCGTTTTGCCTTTTACTATGCGCGGGCAGATAATCGCAAGCAAAACGACATAAAAAATCAGTTCCGCCTCCCTCGTCGGGAATCGCGTTCCGTCAAGACCCGGAATCGGAAGTCCGAGGCAACATCCGGAAATAACGCAGTTTACTCGCGCGCACATGACAGTGAAAATCATACATGGAGTAAAAACGTCGAATACTTCACGCATCGGGCGCTTCGAGATTTTTGCGCCCAGCCAGTATGCCAACGGCATGAAAAACACTCCGCCGAACAGACTCATATTGCCAAAAGTCTCTTTATTGAACCCGTTCTCGAGAAAGGCAAACGCCGTTACCGTGAACACTCCGTAGATCGTGTGAAATATCGCGAGCGGTATTGCCGCATACCATGCCATTTTAAGTCGCTTTCGCAGAACAATAAGCCATACCGAGGTGAATGCCGTACCTGCTGCCAGCAAAAGCATCAATGGTATTCTATCCTGCACCGTTATCACCGCCTTCTGCATAATCATAAGTTTCGGAATCATTGACATTGACTGTTTTCATGCTTTGTAAGTTGCTCTTCGGAGAAGCGCTCTTTTATGAAATGCGCCGGAACTCCGCCCACGACAGTATAAGGTGCCACATCCTTCGTCACAACGCTGCCGGCCGCGATAATGGCATCTTCTCCGATATGCACGCCTTTCAAAATAATCGTTCCTGCGCCAATCCACGCGCCTTTCCCGATTACCACATCCTGATCATCTTCCTCTGTCTTGTCTGCGTCTTTCAGCTCTATAATATGCTTTCCAATAACATCTTTGCGATGGTCGCCTGTAATAATCGTAACATCCGGACCAAACAAAACGTAATCCTCAATGTAAATTTGAGCCCTTGTTGTCCAGAAGCGTGCATTTACTCCGATAGAAACGTGATTTCCGACATGAATGTTAGTTAATGGAAAAAAATCTCCGCCCAGTTCAATATGCGACTCCTTACCGCACTCAGCAAACGAACGCTTGATATCCGGTTCTACAATCGTGCGATAAAAGAGCGCCTTCAGCTTACGGGTAGCCCGGTATATCATAATTTATCTGCTCCTTTACTGTTGGCATATATAATCTGTAAACGGTCGACACAGATCACATTTTACATAATAGTGATGTCCCTTCTGTTCCTTCTCAGGTATTTCTCCGCGCCAATCGCCATATTTTTGTGTCAGATATTCGTCATATTGCATCGGAACGCGAATCTCCACACCCTCAAAATTCATCATAACCCCATCGCCATATTGTTCTTTGGGTGCATATTCAAGAGGTGAGGTCGAGTTAGCATGATTACACCAGATGCTACTCGTATCTGGTGAAAATGAGGAAACATATTTATCAAACGCTTCCACTTCCGAAGCGGTATTACGCTTATATCCAAACAGGCGAAAAAGCAACCAATACCAATTCGTTTGCACCATAATGATATTCTGCGGTGATAGACGGTTATAATTCAATCTGACGCGTCGCGCCGCTTCAAAGGACGCTCGCTTGCGTCGAAATGTTTGATGTTCCTTCTCGGTGTTCCACTTTCCGTCCAGCGGAAATATATCTATAAACACACCATGATTAATATTCAGGCGTTCTGTCATAATCTCTATATATGTAGTTCTGCTGTCGCGCAGCTTACTCCCAAGAAGATAATATTCAGGCTCTGAATGATAATTTTGTAAAAAACACCATTCCGGAAGCATCTTTGGAGCCTCTCTGCAGAAGACCTCATAATCTTTTCTCGGAAGTGCAACATCAATATCATCATCCCACGGAATAAAGCCACCATATTTAACTGCGCCGAGAGCACTGCCGCAAACAAGATAATAAGTTAATTTAAACTGTTCACATACCAATAAGAATTGTTTTAAAAGCTCCAACTCGGTTTCTTGCAGCTCAGTCAATGGGAATCACCTCGTTTTCTACTTCTTCTTTCCGAATCTCAGCAATCTGAAAAGCACATATATTGCAATCATGTTCTCAGATTGCAAGGCAAAATGCAAAACTCTTCGTTTATAACCTGATGGCTTTTCCGAAGCAACGGCGGCACGGTATAGCGCCGTCCGACAAAATTCACGCCACCACTTTTTGAATTCCGCATAGTTTCTGTCGATGATAAACGGATTGGCAATAATGATAATACTCGCGTCAAAAGCCCATCGGGATAATGTCCTGTCTGCGATTGGCAAGGAAAAACGCCCCTTTTCAGACATGACCCCGAAGGTCTTTTCGTATGGATGTGTGTAATCCCTTGAGGATAACATGGCCGATCCCGGTGCAATGGTGTAATGGTAACTGGCATCCTTACTGAAGCGAATCGACCGACAATGGTGCAGATACTCAAAAACAAACAGCATATCTTCGCCGATAGACAGCTCCTGCAGAAATCCAATATGTTCTTCGCGAATCGTCTGTAAAGAATACAGCTTGTTCCAGACAGAAAAAGCAATTCCATATCTGAGCTGTCCGCAAAAATATGAATCGACCCAGTCACCATCCAACGTATAGGCTTCAGGCATGGGACTTAGCGCAGAGCCGTCGCGGTCACTGCGGACGACATCGATCACGGGGAGTACGCCGGGACTGTACAGCGCATACAGTATCTCAAGATAATTTGCCGATACCGTATCATCACTATCAATAAAACAAAGCAATTGCCCTGAAGCGGCTGATATTCCCGTATTCCGTGCAGAACTGACCCCTGCATTTTCCTGACGAATCAAACGAATACGAGCATCTTGAGTGGCTTTTGCTACCACGATTTCTGCCGTTTCATCTGTGGATCCGTCATCAATAATCAGCAATTCAAAATCCGGGTAGGTCTGCCGCAAAACCGAGTCTATACATCTTTCAATCACACCCGCAGCATTATAAGCCGGTACAACAATACTAATCACGGCAGCCTCCTTTCATTGCCTATGGCAGCAACAGTTAAAACAATTTCGAGACAAATGGGATTTTCCTAAGCAAATATGTAATGACAAAGGAAAGTGTAAATGTACAAATTGCCAGTAAAGGAATCTTCACATATGGCATATAGGAAACAAAATCTATCTTCAGCACTTTCAGAGCAACGTTTATAATCAAAGGGTGGAGTAAATATATGCCCCATGAACATTTAGCAAGTGTAAGCAATAATTTGCTTGGCTGAATTTTCATGTGTTCAAATATCAAAAAGACAGCTAAAGACACAATGCACACCGCAAGCAAATCAATTGATTCCGCAATTTTTCCGTTATAATGAACACCTAGATACACTACGGATATCAGGCCAGCAATAAAAATAACTATTATTTCCCGTTTCCGAATCCCGTACTTAGCAATCAGCCCTCCAAAGCATACATAGAACAAATAACCGCCGAATGGAAGCTCTACACCAATTGGAATCCATTTTTGAAATACGGGGAATAGAATGTTAAACGCGAATAATATCGCAGTTAATATAAAAGAATCCTTTCTCTCTAGCTTGATAAAACCGTGAACGACCGGCATCACAAGATAGATACCTATAATGGCGTATACAAACCACATATGCTCCCAGAGTTTCCCTGCAATCACATTTTTGAATGCAGCAAAAGCAACAAGACCGTTAACCATACCGGTAGAGTAAATCTCCTCCAGTAGTGCATAGAAAAATCCAACCGTAAAGAGCACAATTACAAATTTACGTATATGAAAAAAACAGTATTTGTAATTACACTCCGGTTTTAAAAGTAGACAATAGCCCGTGATAATGAAAAACGCAGGAACAGCCCACAAAGTCAGAGAATGAACAACCGTCAATATCCGTTCTGTTAAGAGCGGAATAGGTGAGGATACATTACCCATTGGAGCGGTCACAGAGTGAAGTATGACAATAGCAGCTGCAGACACCACCCGCAATAAATCTATGTTTGCCTTTCTATCAACCATCGCTCACCCTCACAATTTCAATAAATACGAATAGACAGACTCAAGCTGCTTGTCTACTTGTTCGCCACTGAATTTTCGATAATCTGTTTTGCATATGTTTTTTTCTAATGCAATGTATGTTGATATACAGCACATTTCCTTGATGCCATCGACGATTGCCTTAGCCGAGTACGGCTTGATCATCAACCCATTCTTTCCGTTTTCGATTATTTCGCTGTTTCCGCCGACATCCGTTACAAGACATGGCAGCTTTGCCGCACAGGCCTCCAAAATAGAAATGGAGAGATTTTCATGCAAGGAGGGAGAAAGAAAGAAATCTGAAGCGTTCAGGTATTTTTGAATCTGTTCCTGCTGCCAAGCGAAAATCACCCGCTTTGCATGCTGCAATGCAGCACACTCAGACTGCATCTCCTGCAGATAATCGCCGTTTCCTACAATCAACAGGCAAAGCTCCGGCGGCCAACACGCATCCATCTGCTTTAACGCATCGACTAAGTAAGACAACCCCTTTTCCTTCGTGATCCTGCCGACATAGATGCCGATTCTTGCATTTTCCGGAAGGTTCAGTTCCTTGCGTAATGCGCGCTTTTCCTCAGCACTGCAATCGGGGTATTGTGGCATGCGGTTATACACAAACGGAAGCATTTTCTTTCTATATCGCCGAAACACGTCTCGCTGTGCCGCACGCTCATAGACGCAGGAAATGCCATCCGATAAGCCAAAGATCATAGGTTCCACCACATATCTGCATACCCAGCGCTTTATCGGCGAGTAGTACACCAAATCGCTGAACATACCATGAACGGTCACAAGGATCTTCCCACTGCCGGAAAGCTTTGCGCCGAGAACAGCATTCAAGCTTTCCATTCCCGCTCCACGGATGTGGACGATATCCGGATCCGCTTTGCCAATTGCTCGACGATAAAATCTGATATCCGAAAGACTGAGTCCGCAATGGCAGTTGTTCAACACCACCGGGATAAACTCATATTCGTCCAATAAATTTTTTCGGTTATTCAATGCTTCGTATTCTGTTTTCAAACCACCGTTATTTGCGGCGTTTACATACTGCTGAACAACTCGAATTTTTCGCATATCAAACCTCTTGGTCAAAGTTGACTTCAATAATCTTTCTAACAATTTCGGAAGCCAGAAGATTTTTCGATGTGTACTCAAGAAACTGCATATGCCGTTTTCTAACTTCTTCCTCCGGTGCAATAACAGCTTTCTTTAAAGCATCAAAAATTGCAGATACGGGGTCTTTATCACGGTCGGCAACATATATAAAATCCCGATAACAGTCAGGCATGCCATCCAAGATAAAAGCAACCGTCGGTTTTCCGCTCAAAAGATACTCTATGTCCTTTGATGGAAAAGAATATTTCGTATATTCTTCATTATTCGGACGCGGATTAACTAACACCGTCGCAGAATTAATATACCTCTGAACTTCATCGGGAGATAACTGTCCTGTGAATGTGATTCTATGGTCCTCTTTTGCGCATTTTTTTACATATTCTGCGGCATCTCCGGTTCCGCATATAACAAGGCGATAGTTCGTATTTTTAAATTTTGAAAATGCATCCAACAAAAGCTTGATACCGAATTTAAAATACACTTTTCCGGCATACACAATATTGACAGTTTCTTTCTGCTTATCGCAACTATTTTCTTGAGGCAGAGACTCAACAATGCCCTCTGAAACAATATAAGGTCTGTCGTTTAAATGCAAAATGTGCGCCATAGCATCCGTCAGTACAACAGAAGTATCCACGCTATCCATTTCTTTCTCAATGGACTTAACATCAAGCTTTTTAAAAAAGTCGTACAGCACACCTCGTTTTTGCTCCAAATTCATATATTGAGGCAAATCCGGTATTATACAGCAGACTTGTATCTCTTGATTCAATTTTTTTGCATAAACAGCAGCTGCCAAAAAAGGATAATGAGCGCTGTATACAGCAATGAGCTTTTTTCCGCTTTCTCGTAACGCAAAATCACGAACTGCTTTCTTTAATGCACAAGTTCTGGATATATTGCTGATTCCCCATATGTTGTTGAAATGAACATATTTACAAAGGCTCTGTGCCTTTGTAAAACCGTGAAAATGAAGAGTACGACTTTGATTCGGATAATGTCCTATAAACGGTGCGGAAATAACTTCAGTAGGTGCCGCATGGCGAAAAGCTTCGATAAATTTAAGCTGAATTTGATTTGCAGAAAATTCTACACTTTTTTTAGACTGTTCGATAACCTCTTTCTCGTTTACTTTTGAAAAAGCACCGCATATAAACATTATTTTTATATTTTCACACATACTTATTCTCCGATCATCAGACGAATCACAGCCTCTTATGTTTTATAAATCCGTTAAAAGCATACGCCGCAAAAACCCTTACAGACTTTCCTAAGGATAATTTTTCTATTTCTCTGTAAATCAACCACCTATTTTTTGCGGATTTCAATTTATCGTTTGAGCGAGAACCATCTACAATGCGGTAATCAGCAAGAATACCCGGACTTGCAACCGCAGTATATCCCGATTTCAACAATTCAAGCCAAAAAACATAGTCCTCATGATAATAATTCGTAAAGAAACAGTGAGCCGAGAGAATAGAACTGCGCAGGAGCACCGTAGAACAGCTCAACACGCTTTTTCTAAGCATATCATCATATGATGTTCTCTCCGGAACAATAAAATCCGACAAATGCTCTCCGTTTTTATCCATCAAAGAGTATGAGCAATATATAATATCTGCGCCCGTATTTTCCGCTGCGACAAGCTGTTTTTCAAGCTTGTCTTTATGCCAAATATCGTCGCTGTCAAGCAACGCTACCCAACTGCCTTTTGCAAGAGCCATTCCTTTGTTGCGAGTCAGAGCAACACCGATATTTTTAGGGTTGCGGTATAGAGTTATTCTCGGGTCAAGGTCCGAAAAGCACCTTGCTTTGTCTGCTGTGCCGTCCGTTGAACAGTCGTCCAAAATCAGAAGCTCCCAATTTGTATATGTCTGCGCCATCACCGACTGCACCGCTTCCGATATGTACTCTTCGGCGTTATACGCAGGCATAATAACAGAGACAAGCGGCTGCTTCTGTTCTACTCCGGATTGTTCATTCACTTTCATTTAGCCTTTTTCTCCAAAATCTTTCTGCATTTTACCCAATCCTTATATCCCGTTTCGAGCATATGCATATCGCTGCCGAGATATTTAACATATCCTTTTTTTATCCAGGATATATACCGTTTCCGTCGCAGAGGATTCTTGAAGCACTCGACATTCAGCTGCAACGGAATGTCTTCGCCTATCAGCCTTTCTATATCTTCCGGCGGGTATCTGTCCGCATGGGCAATAACTATCCGTATATCATCGCGGTCGTTGAGACAGTCGACTGTCTCCCATACCGATTCCGGCCATCTATAGAACGGAAGCTCAAGCAGCAGTTCTTTTGTCCCCTGACGGCACAGGCGATTAAGTCCGTCGAGCTGATCCATTCCGTCGCAGATCAGCACTTCCGCGCCGAGAATTATCTCCGGCGCACCCTCTGGCAGATTTGCTTTCAAGGCTTCGTAGGTTCTTTGCCGCCTCGCAAGAAATGATTCCACACTCTCCTTGTGCGGATAAAAATGGGGGGTCGCGCATATGGTTTTTATTCCCACGCTTTTAGCCATTTCTATCTGTTTTAGCGATGTCTCTATACCGTCGCTTCCATGATCGCACCCGGGAAGTATATGGGAATGATAATCAAAAGTAATATCCATTGCAGTATCACTCACTTGGCATTGTTGGATCTGTCTTCATACGAATATTTATATCCGTACTTGTGGCCGTATTTATAGCCGTATTTGTAACCGTACTTGTCGCTGTATCGATATTTGTAGGAATATTTCAGCGATTTCATATTCATATCGTTGACAACCACTCCGCACAAGTTGCCGCCTGCGCGATCGACTGCCTCGAGCGCCATACTCAGCTCGTCCGAAGTCGTCGAACCGGACTTTGCAACAACCACCACTCCGTCAACATAAGTTGAAATTATCTGCGCATCCGCAACAGTATTTATCGGCGGGGTATCAATGATCACATAGTCGTAGCTCTTCGTGCACCGTTTTATGAATTGCTTCATTATATCCGACGCCAAAAGCTCCGAGGGATTGGGCGGTATCGTGCCGGTGCACACTATCGACAGAGGCAGGTCCTCTACCTTTACAAGTTCGAGCGGACCCATACCGGCAAGAAAATCGCAAAGGCCCGTTGATATATCAACTTTCCAAAGTCTGCGCTGAGTCGGCTTACGCATATCCGCGTCGATGAGCAGCGTCTTTTTGCCGAGCATCGCATAGCTTATCGCAATATTTGCCGCCGTAAGACTTTTTCCTTCCGAGGGGTTCGCGCTGGTTATCGCAAAGACCTTGCACGGACCTTCTTTGTCGGCCTTCATGCAGAACATCAGGCTGGTTCGAAGCTTTACATATGCCTCTTTTATCGCAAAGGGGCTATCGTTGTTTATGAGCCTTTTCCTGTTGACTGAAACAGTATCAGTCGTCGTTTTTTTTCGATTTATCATCTTTATCTTTCTTATTTTCACAGCGTATCACCCCTCCTTTCGTAAGTTTCCAATAAGTATGTCCGTTCTCGGTTACATCTATTTCGGGTATCTGACCCAAAACGGTTACGCCGGATATATTTTCTATATCTTCCGGCAGATATATCGTTGTATCCGAAAGCATCTTAAGTATAAGTACAACCGAAATTCCGATAACACCGATAAGGAAACCTATCGCCGTATCAAAAACGGTTCTCGGAGATGATTTTTCCGTTGCGACCTCCGGCCGGTCAACAACCTCGACTCCACCGGCTTTGGTTATTCTGACTATTTCTGTAGGCGCAACATTTGCAAATGATTTTCCAACATCACAGGCAAATTCCGCACTGTCTGATTTAATAATAACCTCTAACAGCTGAGTATCCGAAACTACCGAGACCTCTATCATTTCGCTGAGATCTTTTCTGCTAAGATCCGATTTATCTCCAAGATCTTTGAGCACCGCATCAAGCACCGAGTTGCTTTCAAGTATCTTTGAGTATGTAGTTGCAAGACTCTCTGCCGCCTGAAGGTCACTGTTGTTTATCGTGCTCGCATGATTTGATTTGTCGGCATTGTTATATACATAGAAGCTCACCCTCGACTCATATGTCGGAGCAATAAGAAATGTCGTAATTAGCCAAACTATGAGCGCACAGGCAAAGCCGGAAATGAGCAGCCAATAAAACTTGCCCAGCAGCAACCGTGCCACGCTCCATAATGTTATCTCGTTATTGTCCGTCACACCGGACGGAGTTTTAGTTTTCACCATATTCGCGATCTATCCTCCAATTTCTATTTCTATCTCGCGCCATCATGTGTAAACACGAGTTTCACTGTTTTTAATATGCATTTTATATCAAGCAGTATCGAACGCGACCCCATATACTCGATATCATAATCAAGCTTTGACTGTGGGTCGAGCTCATATCCGCCATTTACCTGTGCAAGTCCGGTCAGCCCGGGCTTAACCGCAAGACGATCCCGAAAATTGGGGATATCGCGTTCAAACTCCGAGTAAAAAAACTCTCTCTCCGGACGCGGTCCGACCAAACTCATA
This sequence comes from Clostridium sp. CAG:413, assembly GCA_000431775.1. Lineage (GTDB taxonomy): Bacteria > Bacillota > Clostridia > Oscillospirales > Acutalibacteraceae > CAG-177. Next base: position 11,811 of record FR888231.1, read on the forward strand.
TCACCCACAAGTATGTTCCACATCTGCGGCAACTCATCTATACGCGTCTTTCTCAGGAATCTTCCTACGCGTGTAGCTCTTTGGTCGCTCGCTATCGCCCACTGCGGTCCGTCTTTTTCAGCGTCGATATACATTGAACGGAATTTGTACATCATAAACGGCTTTTCGTCTTTTCCGAGGCGTTCTTGCTTAAATAACACCGGACCTTTTGAATCAAGCTTTATTGCAATCGCAATTATTGGGATAAACAAAAATAAAACGAGACCTACAACAATAGCAAATACTATGTCGAAGGCTCGTTTAAAAAACAAATATGCTTTGCCTCCCGAGACCTTTACAATCTCAGGGTCAGTTCCTTTTAAGATTTTGAAATCATAGGTTTCCTCTATGTTCGATAAATACTGTGCGTTTCCCGTTTCCATATCAACCACATACTGAAAAGCCCACTGCTTTTCAGTATCCCCCGGTCTCCTCTCTTCCTGTTTTCCCCACAAATCTCCTATATGACACCCGAGTGGCATCATTAGCCGTCAAACAGCTTTTAAAAATATTAAAAAACGAATTGGAATACCCGTTTTATACACAATACTTGTCAGTTTTCGTAGAGTTATCTCATCCATGAAATAACTATATTCCATTTTCTGACTAATTATAACACGATAATACCAAAATAGCAATGTCTATTTAGCAAATAATCTCATTTTTACCATGAAAATTTTTTACTTCAAAAAGTGATGCAGAAAATAGCTAAATTTCAACACTTTTTAATGACTCAATCGAATATATTCAACATATATTTTAATCCGCAAGAAAATTAAATGAACTTGAAAGTAAATTTATATCGATAAAAAAATAAAATTTTCAAATCGGCAAAAGGTCGATTAGAGCAGTCCGCCTCACCGCTATTCAAAGTACAACCAACCCGGCAGAAAAATGGATTCAAAATTCATATCATCTGCGCTTGTTATATACGAACATCCCCACTCCCGCGCCGCAGATGAGAACATAGCCTATAACGCTCAGGACATCCGGCACATCACCGAAGACGAAAAATCCGAGCGCCGCGGCGAAGAGCACCTGCGTGTAATCATAGGCCGATATCTCCTTCGCCGGTGCGCTCGGCAGTGCAGTAGGCATTCTTCGGCTGCCTGTCGAGCCAGATATCCGCCACATTTTTCGAGGTAAAATCCCTGCCGTATTTTTCTATAAGCTCCTGATAGAGCACCGTATAGTTCGTATCGTCGTCCGCCGGGGCGCACTCGGAAATATCGGCATACATATTCTTGCCGAGCCAGCTTCCGACGCGTCCGAGCAGCTCATCGGACAGCTCGCTGCGTTTAATGTATCTGTGCATCGGATAGTTCCCTGTCTCGCGCAGGAGAATGCCGAGTTCCGGATTTCTCACGCCCTCGACGGGCTTGCCGAGGAAGCAGCCGCATATCCTGCCGTACCACGCGCCGGCTATTTTATCGCGCAGGCGGGACTTGTCAACGCTACGTCTTTCGTGGACCGTTCCCCTGCACAATTTTATCTCGTCGAGCTCGCTCGGCTCATCAAATTCATAGTCCTTTTTGAGCGGAGTGCGGGACACTATATCAAACATGACATCCGCTATGCGCTCTTTATACTCGCCGCCGGGAAGATGAGAAACAGCCTTGAAAAGCTCCTCGTATTCATCGATATCTATACCCTCTTCGCGAGGCTGCCTGAACTCAACCATCAGCTCCTCGGAATACAGCTCCCACGGATGAAGCGACGGATAGTCGGGTCAGACGCCCGCCCTGCGCTTTTCGTCGCGGACGCGCTCGGTGCAGCCGGTCAGCAATTCATCGAGCGAAACATTGAGTATCTGCGAGAGTATTATCAGATTGTCCACCGACGGCTTCACGTGGTCGCTCTCCCACTTCTGCAACGACTGGCTCGAAACGGAGCACTTCTTCGCAACATCGTCGCGGGTGAGACCCGCTTCCTTTCTGAAATCATATATACTGTTTCCGAGTGTCATTCGATCAACTCCTGTTTTTTCTTGATTATATCAAATCGTACTTTTTTGTTCAATCTACCACAGGTTGTTTTTTTGCGCACCCGGAGGTTGAAGAAATCATTGATGGTGGTTATAAAGCAATAACTTTTTTACTCAAGAGATAGAGAATACGCAAAAAATCCTACCCGCAGGTAGGATTTTTGATTTATAAACACTATATCGCCCTTATTTTTCAAAGAAAAACTTCTTTGCCGCTGCGGCGGCGGGGCCGATAAAGCTGTGCTTATCGTCGAGCGGGGAATGTCTGATGTACCCCCTGCCGAAGCCGGAATAATACTGCGCGCACCGCTTCGCGAAAAGGTCAAATATATCGTTCTCAAACATATAGCCGAACGCCACGACGCTGTCCGGCGCAATGACCGTGGCGGCATTCGTGACCGCCTTTGCGAGGCTGTCCGCGCATCTTTCAAGCTCAACTTTAACTGCGTCGTCGCTCTTTGCAGATAAAAGTATCTGCTTTATATCGATTTTTTTGCGTGCGAATATTATGTGGAATAATATACATAATCCGCAAAAATACTTGCGCTTTCCTGTTACAGGTGATATAATATATCTTGGAAATTACCAAAAGTATAATCTGCTTCATTCGATACCCCCTACCCCGCGGGTTGCGGTACCCAAAAAAACGGACGGAGGATCTTGCAATGACAGACTACGGCAGGACGGATATTTTCCTCGGCGAGAGCCGAGTGAATCGTTCTGCCCTTTTGCTGCAGCAACAGGTCTTTTTGCATAACAAAATAAACAGAACTATACCGGAGACAGGCTATTTTTGCGCTGTCCCCGGTTTTTTGCGTTTTAAAAGGGCGGTGATATATGGTCTGTAAAAGCTCATAGGTCAGACCGGCTTTTGCCGGAACAAAAAAGTCCTTCCAAGAAATAAAGGAGGGAGAAACAAAAATACAAATCGGAGGAACAACAAAATGAAAAAACGCATTTTAAGTATGATGCTCTGCTGCTTCATGCTGTTCGGAATGATTTTCATCGCCTCTGCCGACAGCACAACGCCCGACCACACCCGCGCCGGATGCGATGCAGTCTGGTCCGAGAGCTTTGAAGGATTTGAAGAAGGGGCAACGGATCTGCCGTCAGGATGGGGAAAAGGTGATAAGACCAAAACATACGTCTGCACCGCCGCCACCACCACCATCGAGAACATGGTTCCGCATCACGGTGAAAAATATCTTTGTGTGGATAACCAATCTAGAATGGTGTTTGACGAGGGTGAGTATTCTCATACTGTATCAGTCCCGTCCTCATTAGAGCTGCCCGAGTTTCAGCTCGAATCCAATCAAAAGTACTTCCTCACATTTGAAGTTAGGCATATGATGACCGGAAACTTTGCAAGGGATACCATTGGTATTTATGTCTCGGTAGCCGGCAAAGAGTATGAAAGAATTCAGTATCATGAAATAAACTCCAAGGAGTCCGCAGAGTGGGAAACCGTTGAAGTTGACCTCTCCGCATATGCCGGCTCCACTGTCAGAATCAGGCTGAATTACACTCAAGAGGATCAGTTTCATCCCGATCTGGTTTTCGACTGCTTCTATCTGTGGAAGGTGGATATAGCCGCCCCCGTCGCCAACTTCTCTATGTTCTACTACGGCTATCAGAGAGAGATAGCAAAGACTGCTGTCACTCAGAGCCCCTACAACGCCGGCATCAAATGGGACAGCGGCTACGGCAACGGCTATTTCATCTGCACCGACCCGACTAACATCAGCTCGGTGTTCAGCTCGAGAGTGCCCGCGGACAGCACCGCCGTCTATGAGGCCGATACGCAGTACTATCTGTGCTGCCTGTTCGATGTTCTCGATACCTATGACGCTTCGAAACTCAAGGCAGAGAATATCAATCTTACAGGCTACGGCGCGGCAGAGAATCTGCTCATGTATAACCCCAATGACATGGGATATACATATTATGCTATCTTTAAGCTTCCGATATTGACCGCGACTCCCGACACCGATCCCATCACGCACAGCATCACTGTGACGGCCGATGAAAACGGCACTGCATCCGCATCCGCAGAGGCAGCCGTTAAAGACACCGAAATAACCCTCACCGCTGCTCCCAAGGAGGGCTTCCGCTTCAAGGAGTGGCAGGTCATAAAGGGCGGCATAGAGATAACGGACAACAAGTTTGTCATGCCCGACGAGGACGTTGAAGTCAAGGCAATCTTCGAGGCAATCCCCGAGGTAATCCCCGAGGAGCACAGCATCACGATAATCCCCGTTGGCAAGGGCAAGACCTATTCCGTTCCCAAGACCGCTGTTGCGGGCACGGAGATAACCCTTCATGCAGAGCCCGACAGCGGCTGGATCTTCTACGGTTGGGAAGAGGTCGTTGAAGAAGGCGTCGACAAGGTCACTATAGCGAGCGACAAGTTCATCATGCCCGACAGAGATGTTGTTATCAGAGTTATCTTCGTCAAGGAGAGCGCTATCAAAGTTACCACCGACGGCAACGGCACCGCTTCCGCCGACAAGGAAAAGGCTCTTAACGGCGAAGAGATAACCCTCACCGCTACCCCCAAGGAAGGCTATGTCTTCAAGGAGTGGCAGGTCATAAAGGGCAACGTAGAAATAAAGGACAACAAGTTCATCATGCCCGACGAGGATGTTGAAGTTAAGGCCATATTCGCCGCAGAGCACAAGATCGTTGTTCTGACCGATAAGAACGGTACCGCTTCCGCATCCGCAACCGATGCTATCGCAGGCACCGAGATAGTTCTCACCGCCAAGGGCAATGACGGCTACTACTTCAAGGAGTGGCAGGTCATAAAGGGCAACGTAGAAATAAAGGACAACAAATTCGTTATGCCCGATGAGGACGTCACCGTTAAGGCTATCTTTGCGGAAATCAAGGACGCTCCGAACGATGACGACATGAACGTTAAGCGCGACATACATTTCGTATTGGTCAAGACTGACGGAAACGGCGTAGGCGTTGCATATCCGCCTTACTCCGAGGCAGGCACAAAGGTAACGGTCGTTGCCATTGCGAAGCCCGGCTACAAGTTCAAGGAGTGGAAGGTCGTCAAGGGCGGCGTTGAGTTAGAGAACAAGAGCATTGCCACCTTCGAGATGCCCGCAGAGAACGTTATACTCGAAGCCATATTCGAGTCCGACGGCACCGAGGGCGACAAGCCCACCCTGCCCGACATTCCGAAACCCGACAAACCCGATACACCCGATAAGCCCGGTACACCCGATAAGCCCGGCACACCCGACAAGCCCGGTACACCCGACAAGCCCGGTACACCCGACAAGCCCGGTACACCCGACAAGCCCGGCACGTCTGACAAGCCCGGCGCAACCGACGTACCCGACACAGGTGATACGACTAACGTACTCCTCTGGGCTGCAGCTCTGGTAATCGGCGGCGGTGCTGCGATAGGCACTGTTGTCAGCAAGAAAAAGAAGAGAGAAGAAAGCTAATCTTTCGGAACACTGAAAAGAGCGGTCGCTTCGGCGGCCGCTCGATTTTTGTTTGGCGGCGGAAAAATACAGATTATTGCGCGAAAAATCCCGATGCAGTGCATAACCGCATCGGGATAAAGCATGTCAGAATTTCAATTTAAAGCATTGACGCTGCCTTTTAGGACGCATTACTCCCCTATCGGCTCCGACTTCCGGGTGTTCGCGCCGAAATAGATACCGGAACGGCCGAACCGATTGGAAATCACGGTTTCGTGCTTTTATTTCAGGCCTTTTACAAGTTTAATAATCTGAACGGAGAAGGTCACAGATAATTCTGCAAGTTTATTTTTCTTTTATATTCGTATCACCTGTTTATATAGACAGTATATCCTAAATTCGAACATTGTTCAATGACGCCGACGCTGTGCGCCCGATGATGTCGCTTGCGCTCCGAAATGTTGCTGTTCGCTTCGCTCACAGTGAAATAATTTGCTCTGCAAATTGTGAAATTTGACGCTTCGCATCAAGTGAATGTGAAACAAAGCCTCACCGCCGCAGCGATTTCACACGCCGCAGACGTATTTCACATTTGCGAAGCAATATTTCACATTGAGGATATTTCACTCGTTCCGACGGAACAAATTTCACTGAAAAAAGCATTTGCAACCGCAAATGCTTTTTTCATGGTGCGGGCGACCGGACTTGAACCGGTACGGTGTCACCACCGAGGGATTTTAAGTCCCTTGCGTCTGCCGATTTCGCCACGCCCGCATATTAATAATGACCGCCGGAGGCTTTTCCGGCGGGTGTTTTTTTTTTTTTTATTTCCTCGTATTATATTGTATTATCCGATGTTTGTCAACAAAATTGTGCTTTTCACGCTTCCATTCCGAACGGGTCGTCGTAGTGATGCGCCTGTTCAAGCATCATGTCCTTGACCTTCATCAGGCGCGTTGTTGTGCTGCGCTCGTTTTCGTCGAGCTTCATCGAGATATACTTTATCGTCTCCTCATACTGAGGGATCATAACATGCTCAAGGGCGTTGACTCTGCGGCGCGTTTTTTCTATCTCGCCCGCGAGCAACTGGCACGATTTCTCGACCTCTGCGAGTCTGAGCATATCGGGCATTATCTCCGACAGTGCGCTGACCGCATTGTCAAGCTCCGCCGAGGTGAACGCCGTTCCGTATGAATAAATATCGTTCTTATCAGCAGTTTTATACTGAACATCGAAAACCGGGATCATAACGCTCATCACATTTTTCTCCGAGCTTTCGAGGCTCATCTCCTGCGTGGGGAGCATCATCGCGACGCTCAGGCTCTTGTCATTCATGGCGCTTCTCGCTATCTCCATGTTGACATTCGCCTGCTTTATCCCCTCTTCCACACGGATGCGAAGAGCCTTATTCTCTTTTACGAGATCGAGGAAGCGGCGCATGAGCTCATCGCGCTTGTCTTTGAGCAGCTTGTGTCCCCTGCGCGCAGTCGAGAGCTTGCGCTTTAGGTTTGTAAGCTCCATGCGCGTGGGATTCACGTTCATTACCGCCATTGTCTATCACTTCTTCCCATATGGATTCAGAACTTGCCGTAATACTTATCGAGGAACTCGTCACTGACACGCTTGAGCTCGCTGCGCGGAAGTATCGAGAGGAGCTTCCAGCCAATGTTGAGCGTCTCTTCGATGCTTCTGTCGGTGTCAAAGCCCTGCGAGACATATTCCTTCTCGAATTCGTCCGCAAACTTTGCATAGAGCTTATCCATATCCGTCAGCGCGTCCTCGCCCAGAACAACCATGAGTTCCTTTGCGTCCTTACCGCGCGCATATGCGGAGAACAGCTGGTTCATCGTGTTCGAGTGATCGGCTCTCGTCTTGCCCTCGCCGATGCCCTTATCTTTGAGTCGGGACAGGGACGGCAGAACGTCGATAGGCGGATTGATGCTCTTTCTGTAAAGCTCACGGCTGAGGATTATCTGACCCTCGGTGATGTAGCCTGTGAGGTCGGGAATGGGATGGGTCTTATCGTCCTCGGGCATGGTGAGGATCGGAATCATCGTTATGCTGCCGGGCTTGCCCTTCTGTCTGCCTGCGCGCTCATATATAGACGCGAGGTCGGTGTACATATAGCCGGGATATCCGCGGCGTCCGGGAACTTCCTTTCGCGCCGCCGAAACTTCACGCAGCGCGTCGGCGTAGTTCGTGATATCGGTCAGGATAACAAGGACGTGCATC
>FR888231.1:19562-21306 GCA_000431775.1 Clostridium sp. CAG:413
GCCATCTTCGGCGTTGCGATACGCTCGATGGCGGGGTCGTTTGCGAGATTCGAGAACATTACGGTTCTGTCGAGCGCGCCGGTGCTTCTGAAGCTCTCGACGAAGTAGTTCGACTCCTCGAAGGTTATACCCATTGCCGCAAAGACAACGGCGAACTGCTCGTTGTCGCCGAGGACTTTAGCCTGGCGCGCTATCTGCGCCGCGAGGTTTGCGTGAGGCAGACCGGATGCCGAGAATATCGGCAGCTTCTGACCTCTGACGAGGGTATTAAGTCCGTCAATGGCGGAGATACCGGTCTGGATGAACTCCTGGGGATAGCTTCTGGCGGCCGGATTCATCGGCAGGCCGTTGACATCCATTCTCTTCTCGGGGATTATCTCGGGGCCGCCGTCTATGGGTCTGCCGAGTCCGTCAAAGACGCGGCCGAGCATATCGGGCGAAACGCCGAGTTCCATCTGTCTGCCGGAGAAGCGCACCTTGCTGTTGGCGAGATTGATTCCGGCAGAATTTTCAAACAGCTGAACAAGTGCGTTCGTGCCGTCTATTTCGAGCACGCGGCAGCGGCGGGTCTCGCCGTTTGCCAGCTCTATCTCGCCGAGTTCGTTATACTTGACTCCCTCGACCTCGCGCACGAGCATAAGAGGTCCCGAAACCTCCTGAATAGTTCTGTATTCTTTAGGCATCAGTATTCCTCCCTTGCGTCAACAACGGCTTTTATCTCGGAATCTATCGCCGCGCAGACTGTTTTATATGTGTCCTCAATGTCCTTTTCAGGGACATATTTGAAGCGTCCGATGCTCTCTCTCGAGGGTATCGAGACGAGTTTTTCAATATCCGCGCCCTTTTTGAGCGCATCGAGAGAACCGTCATAGAAGCGCAGGACGAGCTTCATCATCAGATACTGCTTGCGCAGGGACGAATATGTGTCCACCTCGTGGAAAGCGAGCTGATGCAGGAAGTCCTCGCGTATTGAGCGGGCAGTCTCCATCTTGAGTCTGTCGGTCGGAGAGAGGGCGTCCATACCGACGAGCTTGACTATTTCATCGAGCGAAGCTTCATCTGAAAGCAGAGCCATGAGCCTTGCGCGAAGCGTGGTCCACTCATCCGAGACATTCTCGTTGAACCAGCTTCCGAGCGAGTCGGCATAGAGGGAATAGCTCGTCAGCCAGTTTATCGCCGGGAAGTGTCGCTTATATGCGAGAGCGGAATCGAGTCCCCAGAAAACCTTGACTATTCTCAATGTCGCCTGGGAGACGGGCTCCGAAATATCGCCGCCGGGAGGCGAAACAGCGCCTATGACCGAGAGCGCGCCCTCGCGTCCGTCCGAGCCGAGGGAAATAACACGTCCCGCACGCTCATAGAACTGGGCAAGTCTGCTGCCGAGATAAGCGGGGTAGCCCTCTTCGCCGGGCATCTCTTCAAGTCTGCCGGACATCTCGCGCAGAGCCTCCGCCCAGCGGGAGGTAGAGTCCGCCATGAGGGCGACGGAATAGCCCATATCTCTGAAATATTCCGCTATCGTGATGCCCGTGTATATCGACGCTTCGCGCGCGGCGACGGGCATATCTGAAGTGTTTGCTATAAGCACGGTGCGCTCCATGAGCGACTTTCCGGTATGCGGATCGATAAGCTCGGGGAACTCATTCAGAACATCTGTCATCTCGTTGCCACGCTCGCCGCAGCCGATGTAGACGACTATATCCGCCTCAGCCCACTTTGCAAGCTGATGCTGGGTGACGGTCTT
>FR888232.1 GCA_000431775.1 Clostridium sp. CAG:413
CGCTTCCTCGTGGGTCATGCCGAGCACCATGCGCGCATTGTTTCGGTCGGTGAAGCGAAGAAGCTCGCTGCCGACGCTCTCATATCTGCCCGACTCATCCCAGAGTGAAGCGGGGAGAGCTACCGGGAACAGCACCTCCTGTCCGCCGATCTTGTCCATCTCGTCGCGGATTATATCCTCGATTTTCTTCGTTATGCGGCGCAGGGGCATGAACTGCGAATAGATACCGTTGGCAACGTTTTTCATATAGCCGCCGCGCAGCATGAGCGCGTGGCTGTCGATAACGCAGTCGGAGGGCTTCTCTTTGAATCTTTCGCCGACAAGCTTGTCAAGTTTCATCTTTTTTCATCCTTTCAAAAAAATAAGTCCCGGGCTCAAAAAGCCTGGGACAAACTATAAAGTCTGCGGTACCACCCAAGTTCGGACAAATATTGTCCGCTCTCAAAGCGACGAAAACCGTCTTTTCCGATAACGCCGGAATGCGTCAGCGCATTTGACACTGCGGCTCCGGGGCGGGTTCGGAGTCTCTGCCGCTGAGACTTGCACCAACCGTCTCATCTCTCTGCCGGCATAAAAACCTACTTTTCCTCTTCATAGCCTTTAACAGTCAATAATTCTACTATGCCGCCGTTTAAAAGTCAATGCCTGCCGCAGTATTTTTTCAAAATTTTACGGTAAAATATATTTTGAATATTGATTTTCGATATGCTCTTATATTATAATTGACTAAAAATATATCTTGCGAAAGGATATTTGTATCATGGCTGCACAAAACAAAACAAGACCGTTCGGTATGCAGGATTATTTCGGCTATGCGATGGGCGATTTCGGCTGCAATATGAGCTTTGCGCTGATAACGAACTATCTCATGCTGTTCTATACCCAGTATATCGGACTCAGGCTCAGCGACTGGGCTTGGATAATCGTTGTCGGCAAAGTATGGGACGCTATAAACGATCCGCTGATAGGCGGAATGGTCGATAATGTCCGCATAGGCAAGGGCAGTAAGTTCATGCCGTGGATAACCATAGGCGGCAGCGCGCTGATAATTTTCACCACGCTCTCGTTTATGCCGATAGCCTCTATGAGCTATATCTTCAAGGTCATCTACTGCCTTGCGATTTATTGCGTCTGGTCGGTCGCTTATACAATGGCAAACGTGCCTTACGGTGCGCTCCATTCGTGCATTACAAACGACCCCTCAAAGCGCACGAATCTCTCTACCTTCAGATCGATAGGCGCGGGTCTTGCGCAGGTGCTCTCCATGCTCCTGCCTCTTATCGTCTATGATAAGGACAACAACCTCATCGGCTCGAGAATGGTTTATGTTGCGCTCGTCTGTTCGGCTATAGGCTTCATCGGCTTCATGCTCGTTCGCTTGCTCGTGACCGAACGTGTCGTTGTCGAAGCGCACGACAAGACAGAGAAGATGAGCTATCTCAAGGCGGTCAAGGGCTTCTTCACAAACCGTCCGCTGCTCGCAATAACCGCTGTTTCGTTCGTCCAGGTCATCTGCTTCATGTCAATGACCTCGGTCAACAGCATTATATTCCAGTCCTATTTCCACAACACTCAGATATTGGCGGCTGTCAATATTGTCTCCTATCTGCCCCTTGTTGTTATCATGCCTTTCATCGGCAGAATAACAAGAAAAATAGGCAAGAAGAAGCTGGTCGTCATATCTTCGTCGATAAGCGTAGTCGCGGGTGTAGTTTCGTGCCTGCTTCCCATGGCGCCCGAGGCGAAGAGCTCGCTGTTCCTCTATATAGGCGCGCTTATGCTTCTCTATACGAGCAACGCTGTGTTCACAATTATCCTCTGGGCTATGGTTGTTGACTGCATCGACTATCAGTATGAAAAGACCGGAAGCCGCGACGAGGGTTCGCTCTATGCGCTGTTCTCGTTCTTCCGTAAACTCGCTCAGGGTCTCGGCTCAGCGTTCTCCGCAGTTATGCTCGCGGCCTGCGGATATGTTGAAAGCCTCGGTGCAGATCAGACTGCACAGACGGCTTTGAACATCAAAAATATGTATCTCATAGTCATGACCGTCGGCGTCGCGCTGACAGTTATCATCACGCAGTTTGTCTATAATATAGATAAAGACAGGGGTTCGGCGGATCCCATAGACATCGAACCCGACCCTGCGCCGGAAAATTTTGAATAAATAGAGCCTTCGCTATTGATTTTCAATTCCGCTTTTGATATCATTTATAATTATGAGTCATAAGCAAAGGAGACATATAAATGGAAAGGCTTGAAATTTCAAAGCTGTTCAGCTCATATGAAGAGCTCGGCGGCAAGGAGATAACAGTCTGCGGATGGATCAAGACCCTCCGTGACTCAAAGGCGATAGGCTTTATGGAGATAAACGACGGCAGCTGCTTCAAGAGCCTGCAGGTTGTTTTCGAGAGCACAAAGGTTGAAAACTATAAGGATATAGTCAAGCTGAACGTCGGCGCGGCTGTCAGAGTTACTGGTACTTTTATCCTGACTCCTCAGGCAAATCAGCCGTTCGAGCTCAACGCTTCTTCAGTTGAGGTCGAGGGTCAGTCGACTCCCGATTATCCGCTTCAGAAAAAGCGCCACACTCTCGAATATATGAGAACGATAGCGCATCTGCGCCCGAGAGCGAATATTTATTCCGCGGCTTTCCGCGTTCGCTCGACCGCCGCTTATGCTATCCACAAGTTCTTCAATGAGCGCGGATTCATCTATGCCCACACTCCGCTCATTTCGTGCAGCGACTGTGAGGGCGCAGGCGAGATGTTCAAGGTAACGACTCTTGATATCGCAAACCCTCCGAAGAACGAGGACGGCACAGTCGATTTCAAGCAGGATTTCTTTGAGAAGCCCGCTTATCTTACCGTCTCCGGTCAGCTTGAGGGCGAGGCGATGGCTCTCGCTTTCGGCAAGATATATACTTTCGGTCCTACTTTCAGAGCCGAGAAGTCCTATACTCAGCGCCACGCTGCGGAGTTCTGGATGATCGAGCCCGAGATTGCTTTTGCCGATCTTGAGGACGATATGGAGCTCGCAGAGGCGATGATAAAGTATGTCATCTCCTATGTTATGGAGAGCTGCAAGTCTGAGCTTGAGTTCCTCAACAAGTTTGTTGATAAGGGTCTGCTTGAGAGACTCCATTCCGTTGTCAGCTCCGATTTTGCGCGCGTCACTTATACCGACGCCGTCAAGGAGCTTGAGAAGTACAACGACGAGTTCGACTACAAAGTCTATTGGGGCTGCGACCTCCAGACAGAGCATGAACGCTGCCTGACCGAGCGTATCTTCAAGCGCCCCGTTTTCGTTACAGATTATCCCAAGGAGATCAAGGCTTTCTATATGCGCCTGAACGATGACGGAAAGACCGTTGCGGCGGTCGACCTGCTTGTTAGGGGCATCGGCGAGATAATCGGCGGCAGCCAGCGTGAAGAGAGACTGGATGTGCTCACCGAGCGTATCGAAGAACTCGGACTCGACCCCAAGGATTATTGGTGGTATCTCGACCTTCGCCGCTACGGTGGAGTCAAGCACAGCGGCTTCGGCCTCGGCTTCGAGAGACTGGTCATGTACCTCACGGGTATCTCGAACATCCGTGACGTGCTCCCGTTCCCGAGAACTACCGGTTCTGCGGATTTCTAAAAAAATACAGAAGCACCTGTATCGTAATTGGTACAGGTGCTTTTTGCAGTAAAAAATCTCCCTTGCCGAAGCAGGGGAGATTTTTTTGTCTTTATTCTATTGTCTCTATCTTTATCAGATTGGTGTTGCCCGACTTCCCGTTTATCGCGCCGCCGGTCATTATGATATTGTCGCCGGGCTTGAGGTTGAGCGCGTCTTTTGCAACTTTCTGCGCGTGATAGAACAGAACATCGGTCGAGTCGAACTTCTCGCTGAGTACGGGCATAACGCCCCAGGAGAGCGCGAGCTTATACCAAACGGCTCTGTTCGTCGCCATTCCGATTATATCCGTAGGTGCTCTGAAGCGCGACACCATGCGCACCGTCATGCCGGATATAGATGCAACAACTATCGCTTTTGCGTTTATGTCGATAGCCATTCCGCAAGTCGCGTGTGATATTGCGTCGACGCGGTTCTTTATCTTGAAATCATTGTTGCGGAAACGCTTGGCGTAATGGATGTGCTTCTCCGTCTCTTCGACTATCTCTGCCATCGTGCGGACTGTCTCGACAGGATATTTACCCGCGGCTGATTCGCCGGAGAGCATGACCGCACTCGTGCCGTCGTAGACAGCATTCGCAACGTCGGAAATTTCCGCTCTTGTCGGGCGGGGATTGGTTATCATTGACTCGAGCATCTCGGTCGCCGTGATAACGCGCTTGCCGAGCAGGCGGCACTTTGTGATTATATATTTCTGAAGCGCGGGAAGCTCAGTGAAGGGGACTTCGACGCCGAGGTCGCCGCGGCCTATCATTATCCCGTCGCACTCTTCACATATATCTTCGATGTTGTCTATTCCCGTGCGGTTCTCGATTTTTGCGATTATGTCTATACTGTCGCCGCCGTTCGCGTGGAGAAACTCCTTGAGGTCTATGAGATCCTGCCTGCAGGAGACAAACGATGCCGCGATGTAGTCGACATTGTTCTGAATGCCGAACAGCAGATCGTCCTTGTCCTGCTCGCTGAGATAAACCTGATTAAGCACCTTGTTCGGGAAACTCATGCTCTTTCTGTTTGAAAGCTCGCCGCCGGCTATGACCTTGCATTTTACATCAGTATCGGTCTTTCCGATTACCTCGAAAATCACAAGTCCGTTGTTGACGAGTATGCGATCGCCGATTGAAATATCGTCGACGAGTCCCGCATAGGTCACGCTGACGCGGTTCTGATTGCCGACTATGTCTTCTGTGGTGAACGAGAACTCATCGCCGTCGTTGAGCATTATCTTGCCGTTTTCAAAAGTTTTGATTCTGTATTCCGGACCCTTTGTGTCGAGCATTATCGCTATCGGAAGATCGAGCTCCTCGCGGACTTTTTTTACCATATTGAGCTTTTCGAGCTGCTCCGAATGGGTGCCGTGGGAGAAGTTGAACCTCGCAACATTAAGACCCGCTTTGCACATCTTGGCGAATACTTTCGGGTCGCTGCTGGCGGGTCCTATCGTGCATACAATCTTCGTCTTTCTCATGGATATCCCTTCATTCCATTTTATATTAATCAAATCCATTATATTATATTTCATCTCCGGGTTCAATACAGTAGAGTAAAAAACAGGTAAAATTTGCTGATTTACATATTATATTGATTCCACGCAAACACAGGTTTATTCGATAAGCGGGGGTGCAAAAATAAAAAGTTCAGGATTTTTGAAAAAAGACTTGATTTTTGCGGCGCGGTCATATATAATATACGAGCATTTGATTGCAGACACGGAGAGTTGTCCGAGCTGGTCGAAGGAGCACGATTGGAAATCGTGTAAACGTCAAAAGCGTTTCGAGGGTTCGAATCCCTTGCTCTCCGCCAAAAGTCCACCGTAATTTTGATAGAATTGCGGTGGACTTTTTATGTTCCATATGTTATATTGAGTTTGAAGAATAGGGGTTTTCGATCTAAAAATTCAAAAGGTGATAATATGTATTTTCACGCATCACAAATAGGAAAAATCAAGACTTTAGAACCAAGGATTTCAAATCACAATATCCCGCTTATTTATTTTTCGGATAAAAGAGAAAATGTGCTCGTGTATTTGAGTAATGCTGTGGAAAAGGTATGCAAAGAAGGCCGTTTTACATTCGATGGCTTGTGGTATAAATGGGGTTCATACGGATTTAAAAAAGACGGAAGATTAAGATTTGAGGAATACTATCCGAATGCTTTGGAAGATACATACAAGGGGATAGAAGGATATATTTATTCGTGCAGCAAAATCAACCCATATCAAAAATTGGATATTAAAATTCCCAATACCTTTATAACAGCTCAAAAAACAACAGTAGATAATTGTGAATTTATTCCTGATGCATATAATGAAATGATAAACGCTGAAGCGAATGGCTTGATTACCATATTACGATATAACGAATTTATCAGCAATATAAAAAGAAGAGAATGGTTGAAAAAAACCATAATTGATGAATACCGGAACAATAGCGCGCATCCGGATTATCGTTTTTTTCTCGAGTCGAGATTTTCTGCCATAATAAATCACGACAGTGATTTTTGATTCAATAAAGTCATTTTTTGAAAAAGGTTGGACGGTTATCAAAACAATGCCTTCCTTTAACCGAAAACGACCACCCTTATAAATGGTTTCTATCAAAATTACGGCTTTTTGATGTTATATGATGTTATGTTTAGTTTGAAAAATGCAATTAAAAGAGGTGGCAAATAATGGCGCGAGCAAGGTATCAGGTCTTGGTCATTCCATATTGCATACAGGACGGCAACGTGCAATTCTGCTTGTTTCGAAGAAGCGATATGGGAATTTGGCAATTCATAGCAGGCGGCGGAGAAGAGGATGATATTTCAATCATTGAGTCGGCAAAAAGAGAAGCCTTTGAAGAAGCCGGGATTTCTAAGACATGTAATTTTTTCAAGCTCGACACTTGCTGCAGCATACCGGCTAACTGCTTTAAGAATGCAGAAGCAATATGGGGTAAAGAATATTTCGTCATTCCGGAGTACGCATTTGCAGTGAGGGTAGAAAGCGCATTTTTGCAGCTATCTCATGAGCATACAGAATATAATTGGCTGACTTATGCAGAAGCGCACATGCTACTTCAATACGACAGCAACAAGACCGCTCTTTGGGAATTGAATCGGCGCATTGCGCTTGGAATGTTGAAATAGACAACTTCCGTTTTGCCGCAATTTTTCAGGTGAAAATACCGTTTTAAGATGGCACTGCCCCCTTAAATCGAGATTTGCACCTCCCTCTAAACCGTAGTTGCACCTCCCTTGCACGATTTCTATCAAAATTACGGTGGACTTTTTCTATGCCCAAAAACCGCTTAAAATAAGGCTTTCTGACTGTTTTAGCATATAACACAATCCCCCGTCACAGAATGTTTCTGCGGCGGGGGATTGTGTGTTTTATAGTAATTATAACTGATCCGCCGTAAATGAATATGGCCGGATTATATTTAACGCAGAATTATATTGAATAATATGTTACATAATAACAATAGCGATTTTTTCAAGTTGTGAAATAAAAAAATCCCCATTCCGCAGAACGGGGATTTCAACCTGAATTGTTAAACAGATTATGTAAGCAACGGGAAGATATCTCTTATTGCCCATGTTGCGAAAAAGCCGATCACAATAGCGAGCATAAAGCCGTCGAGCAACCTGCTTTTTACTCTGTCGCCGATCAGGAAATATATTCCCATAAACGGAAACGACCAAAACATCGGATGAAAATGAAACGCACTTGTAAAATCAAGATGTAACGCACACAAAATCGACCGTGTAAAACCGCAACCGGGGCATTGTATACCGAAAAAATGCCTCCATATGCATCCGATACCGGTAACAGATGAAATCAAATAACCGATACCGAGCAAAACAATGAAAAATAATTTCGGCAAAAGTTCTTTGAACCGTAGCTTCACTTAGAACAGCTTCTCGGGGTCAACAACATAGCTGCCTGTAAGAATCTTAACAAAATCAATGATAGCAAGAATGTAACCGATGCCGAAGCAAAGGCTTGCCACAATTTTAACAATACCTTTTTTGTTTTCGCCCATCATGAAGTTGTGAATACCCAAACCGCCCAACAAGAAGCAGATAATTGCCATTGTGGTCTTGTCTTTGCCGTTGAGATATTCGCCGGATACGGCGCCGTTCTGCTGACCGTTTGCAGGGGGAGGAGTCACGGGAGGCGTCTCGGGATTGTTTACTGGAGCGCCGCACTTCTCACAAACGTTAGCGCCGGGCATGAGCTCTCCTCCGCAGTTCTGGCAGAATCTTCCGCCGCCGCCTACCTTAACGCCGCAGTTTGCACAAAATTCCTGGTTGTCGTTGAGCATAGTTCCGCAGTTTTTGCAATACATAAAAATTACCTCTCCAAAATAGATTGTGACATATCGGTATGCTATGCTATGCCAATGCCATTGTAACATGAGATTTTGACTATGGCAATACTATTTTTATTTATTTTTCATAAATTCTACGCGATTACGGCAGATTTTTGGCGAATTTTCAAATTTTCTGCCAACAGCTGCGATAAAAAACACCTCAACTATGACAAATTCACGGTGCGCTTTTATGTATTGTCTTGTCAAAAGTTTTTTTCTGATGATATAATAAATTTGATGAATTATGATATTGAGAAGATTGTATTTATGTATTTTGACAAGTTTTTGGATTTGTTAAAGCTCGCTTTCCGCCAGAAAGCCGCCGTGTATGATGCCGTTGAATTTTTCAAAAATTTCTTTTTAAACGGATTCTCTATAAAAAAGATTTTTGTCGGATTCATGGTCGTTATCGAACTGCTCGGCTGTCTTGTGTTTGATACGCCGCGCACGCCGAGGGGACAAGAATTGAATCTTGACGGCTACAGCCTTGTTTTCTTTGATGACTTTGACGGCGGCGATATCAGACCGTGGGTGATAACCGTGACTCTGGCGGTCGTGCTCGTTGTGTTCGGAACAACGGGCGTAACAAAAGGCAGTCCTTACGATGACAAATAAAATCGCAAATTAATTTTTAACTGAACAGAAACTCCGTCGCAGATCGTGCAAATTTGCGGCGGAGTTTAAATGTATGTAGACATCGGGAAAAACAGCAGTTATAATAAAAGCGGATAAAAAACAACAGAAAAGAGGTCCTTTATGAAAGTAACTTTTATGGGTGCCGGAAGCACCGTGTTCGCAAAGAATGTCCTTGGCGATATTATGCTTACTCCCGCTTTGCGCGAGTGCGATATCGCGCTGTATGACATCGACCCCGAGAGACTCGAAGAGTCCAATCTAATGGTCACGGCGCTCAATAGGAATATAAACGAGAACCGCGCGTCGGTCAGCAAATATCTCGGCGTCGAGGAGCGCAAGGACGCACTTCGCGGGGCTGATTTTGTTATAAACGCCATCCAGGTCGGTCTCTACGATCCGTGCACGATAATCGATTTCGAAGTGCCGAAAAAATACGGACTTCGCCAGACTATCGCGGATTCAAACGGCATCGGCGGAATTTTCAGAGCTCTGCGCACCATTCCCGTTCTCAAGGATTTCACCGACGACATGAAAGAAGTCTGTCCGAACGCATATTTCCTCAACTACACCAATCCCATGGCTCAGCTTGCAGGCTGGCTCGGCAGGTATTCCGGCGTGAAGTCGGTCGGACTTTGCCATTCCGTGCAGACCTGTTCGAGAGGACTTCTCGATAAGCTTGATATCAAATACAGCGAGCCTATCCGCGAGCGCATCGCGGGAATAAATCATATGGGCTGGCTGCTTGAAATAGAGGATGCGGATGGCACGGATCTCTATCCCGAGATAAGAAAAAGAGCTGCAGAAGTGCTCGAAAGCGGCGTTACGAACCATAACGACCTCGTGAGATTCGAATACATAAGACGTTTCGGCTATTACTGCACCGAGTCGAGCGAGCACAACGCCGAATATAACAACTTCTTTATAAAGGCAAAGTATCCCGAGCTTATCGAGAGATATAATATCCCGCTCGATGAATATCCGAGACGCTGCGTCGAGCAGATAAAGAATTGGAAGAACGAGAAGGATAATTATATTCATGACAAAGTCTCGCATGAGCGCACAAAGGAATATGCCTCTTATATTATGGAAGCCATCGTTACAGACGTTCCGTATAAGATAGGCGGCAATGTTATAAACAGGGGACTCATTCCCAATCTTCCGGACGATGCCTGCGTCGAGGTCGCGTGCCTTGTGAACAAATGCGGAATCCAGCCCTGCCGTCAGGAGCCACTGCCGCTTCAGCTTGCTGCAATGAATAATCTGATGATAAATGTTCAGCTCCTCACTATCGAGGCTGCTGTGACGCAGAAGAAAGATTATATCTATCAGGCAGCTATGCTCGATCCGCACACTTCATCCGAGCTGTCGATAGATGAAATCGTTCACCTGTGCGATGATCTCATCGAGGCTCACGGCGATTATCTGCCGAAATATTTCTGATAAAATCAACACCTCCCGCACGGCTTGCAAAAGTCTGCGGGAGGTATTTTTAGTTTATGATGCATATCGCAATATTGAGATACGCCGCGAATGTCACCCATAAAAGATACGAGATAATCAGATATCCGGCGTTTTTTGATATTCTGTAAAAATACAGAAGCATCAGAAGAATGAGTACCCAGAGAATAACAATAAGAACCGCCGCAGCGGTACAGAGCCCGAAAGTGAAAAACAGTATCGGCCAAAGAAAATTGAGCCCGAGCTGGACGAGATAAAGTCCGAGTGCTTTCTTTTTACTTATCTCCGGCGCATCCGAGCTGTAAATAATATACGATGCCGTACCCATGAGAATATATAATATGCCCCAGACGATTGGAAACAGCCAGCCGGGAGGGGAGAGCGGCGGCTGATTCAATGCGGAAAATTTGTCCATGCTGCCCGCCGAAAACAGCGCCGCAAGACCGCCGACCGCGAGCGGAATCGCCAAGAATATCAAGGGCTTTAGCCGCGATGATTTCATAATATCACCTCGGTGGTATACTATGAATTTATGTATGTATTTATGCAAAAACGGAGCCGCTGCAATATAGCGGCTCCGTTTGTAGTTATTTTATCTTTGCTGTTATCGCTTCGATTATCTCTTCGTTGCTGTATGTCGGATTCAGCGCGGGTGAAATTTCAGTTTTGCCGAGCGTACCTCCGCATTCAACGGACAGCGCAAGCGGTAAAGAAACATCGCCTGTTTCATTTGCCGACTGCACGGCGGCGAAATCAAAATTACCCTCGGGAGTCTTGCCGCCAAGCGAGATAACAGCCTTGATTTTTGAAAAATCAATCGCAGTCGAATCGACTGCGCCGAGAGAAGCAGCCTTTTCACGGTTTGCACCGATATAAAAATCCGTGCCGAAGATTTTTTCAAATCTTGCGCAGTCATCTGCGCTGATATCCCGGTCAATATTGCCCATGTCAACAAGAGCGCAGCCGAGCTTTTTACTGAGTTCTGCGGCTTTTTCAAGCTCGTTGTCTGTCATGCTTTCACACACCGTGACTGCAATCTCAGAGGGGAAGAAGTGAGCTGCTTTCTTTGATATTACCTCTGCGGCGCGTTCAAGAGAAATAGACTCTCCACCCGATTTGCAGACTTTCAGCTTGTCTGCGTTGGCGAGCTTGCTCAAGCCGAACTTGCCGTATGTGCAGATAATATTTCCGTTTGCCGGCTCGCACCGCGTTATCGAATTGCCGTTCGAAAAAACATTTATCGCGCATTTTGCGACGCAGCCGGTGCAGTGCGTCGCAGTGCAAATTTCGCGGAGCGGAACATTCTTTTTGAACGGAACTTTTTCAACAAGTGCGCCCGTCGGGCAGAGAGATACGCACTGTCCGCATGAGATACACTGTGAATCCCCGAGCGATTTATAGAATTCCGGCGATACAACAGTTGTGAAGCCTCTGCCGGCAAGACCGATTGCGCCGACTCCCATGACCTGCGAGCACACACGCACGCAAAGCCCGCAGAGAATGCATTTGCCCGAGTCGCGCAGGATGTATTTGTGCCCGGTGTCTTTATTCGCAGGCGATTTCTGACCCGCAAAGCGCTCGAATTCAGCATTGTATTTATTCGCATAGTTTATGAGCTTGCACCTGTAATAGTCGAGACAGCCGCATTCAAGGCATCGCGAAGCCTCGCGTCGCGCCTGCTCGTCAGTGAGTCCGAGTGCGACCTCGTCAAAGCTGTGTTTTCGCTCTTCTGCAGGGAGAACGCGCATCCTTTCGCGCGCGATATGTTCTCTGTCCGCAAGGTCGCTCTTGTTTATTTCGCGCTTGACAAGTATCGGTTTTTTGTAGCCGATAATATTGCCGCGAAGATAACTGTCAACAACCGCTACGCTCTTCTGCGCTTCACCTATAGCGGATACGGCTATGTCTGCACCCTTGTTTGTCGCGTCACCGATTGCAAAAACGCCGCTTATATTCGTCCTGAATGTGCTCTCGTCTGCGCTTATCGTGCCGCGAGAGGTCCTGTCAAGCTCTTCAAATCCGCTGAGCTCCGGCTTCTGACCGATAGCCATTATCACGCTGTCAACTTCAAGAGTTTCGAATTTTCCCTCTATCGGAACAGGCTTTCTTCTGCCGCTCGCATCGGGTTCGCCGAGCTCCATTATCTGGAGCTTTATTCCGCAGACTTTGCTGTCCTGCGTTAATATTTTATCGGGATTTGTGAGAAATCTGAAATCTACGCCCTCTTCCTGTGCCTCATCGATTTCGAGTGCATCTGCGGGCATCTCATCGCGGGTGCGGCGGTATATGATATAAACTTTCTCCGCGCCTAGGCGGACTGCCGTGCGGCAGGCATCCATCGCCGTGTTGCCTCCGCCGCATACGGCTACGCGCTTTCCGATATCAACGGGTGAGCCAAGTATCACCGAGCGCAGAAAATCTATTCCTCCGAATACTCCTTCGGCATCCTCGCCGTCAACCCGCATTTTTGTGCTCGACCATGCGCCGGGTGCGGCGATGACCGCGTTGTATTCTTTGTTTAGCATATCAAGAGAAATATCTCTGCCGATTTTTATGTTATTTCTGAACTCAACGCCGAGTTTTTCAACAAGCGCCAATTCTTTGTCAAGCACTTCTTTTGGCAGTCTGTATTGCGGTATGCCGTAGCGGAGCATGCCGCCCATCTTCGGCATCATGTCGAAAACAGTGACACCGTGTCCTTTTATCGCAAGATAATATGCCGCCGATATTCCGCCCGGACCGCCGCCTATAATCGCGACCTTTTTGCCCGTTGATTCGGCAACTTCGGGCATGAATATATTGCCGCTTTCAAGGTCGCGGTCTGCCGCATATGCCTTGAGTGCGGCTATAGATATAGGCTCTTCAACGAGTCCGCGTCTGCACTTTTTCTCGCACGGATGCGGACATACTCTGCCTATGGATGCGGGCAGTGGAATCCTGCCTTTTATTACCGACAGAGCCTGTGCGTTTTCGCCGTTTGCGATAAGCCCGACATAGCCTTGACAGTCGGTGCCCGCAGGGCAGGCGAGAGAGCAGGGGGCTTTGCAGTCTCCGGTGTGATCCGAAAGCAGCATTTCGAGCGAAAATCTTCTCGCCCTGTTTATTCTGTCTGACTCCGTTATAATTTCCATTCCGTCGGCGGCTTCGATAGCGCAGGAGCGCATCAGCTTCGGGCTGCCCTTGCACTCTACAACGCACATTCCGCATGCTCCGTATGGCTTGACCCGCTCGTCGTGGCAGAGGGTCGGGATATCCGCGCCCGCCTTTCTTGCGGCTTCGAGCAGTGTCGAACCTTTCTCGATTTTTACGCTTTTCCCGTCAACGGTCAATGTAATATACTCTTTCATCGTCACACCTCCTTATTTTATAAATATCGCGTCAAAGCGGCACGCAGCCTTGCAGCTGCCGCATTTTATGCACTTGCCGCTGTCTATTTTATGCGGCTTTTTCACTTCGCCGGATATCGCGCCTACCGGGCATTTTTTGCTGCACAGCGTGCACCCGCGGCATTTGTCAGAGTCTATATGATAGCTTATAAGCTCCGGGCATTCTCCGGCGGGACAGCGGTGTTCTTTTATGTGAGCTTCGTATTCGTCGCGAAAATATCTGAGCGTGGTGAGCACGGGATTCGGCGCCGTCTGACCGAGTCCGCAGAGCGAGCCGTCTTTTATCTGAGCGCACAGCTCTTCGAGCAGCTTGATATCTCCGTCTCTGCCGCTGCCTTGGCATATCCGCTCAAGAGTTTCCCTGAGGCGCATAGTGCCGATGCGACAGGGAACGCACTTTCCGCACGACTCGTTCGTTGTGAAATCGAGAAAGAATTTTGCCATGCGCACCATGCAGGTGCTCTCGTCCATAACGACCATTCCGCCCGAGCCCATTATCGCGCCCGTTGCCGAAAGAGCCTTGTAGTCTATAACCGTGTCGGCAAGCTGCGCGGGGATACATCCGCCCGACGGGCCGCCGAGCTGAACGCCCTTGAACTCTTTATCGCCGCGTATTCCGCCGCCGATATCAAAAACAACATCTCTGAGCGTCTTGCCCATTGGTATTTCAACAAGTCCGCCGCGCTTTATCTTGCCTGTCAGTGCAAAAACTTTCGTGCCTTTGCTGGTCTCGGTGCCGATGGCGGCGAACGCCTCTCCGCCGTTGTTGATTATCCATGTTACATTTGCGAATGTCTCAACATTGTTTATGTTCGATGGCTTATTCATATATCCCGACTGCGCGGGGAACGGCGGCTTGAGACGCGGCATACCGCGCTGACCCTCAAGAGATTCGATGAGAGCCGTCTCTTCGCCGCAGACAAATGCGCCAGCACCTGCCTTGATTCTGAATCTGCATGAGAATCCTGAAGAGAGAATATTTTCACCTATATAGCCTTTTTCCTCAGCTTGTTCAATTGCGTTACGAAGCCTTTTTATGGCCAGAGGATACTCGGCGCGGACATAGACTATTGCCTCTTTTGCGCCTATAGCATACGCCGCTATTAGCATACCTTCTATCAGCGCGTGCGGGTCGCTTTCAATAACAGCTCTGTCCATAAATGCACCCGGATCGCCCTCGTCAGCGTTGCATATCAGATATTTCTCATCTCCTGCGCTCTGCCTTGCGGCGTTCCACTTGAACCAGGTCGGGAAGCCCGCGCCTCCGCGTCCGGCGAGTCCTGAAGTTTTTATCTCTTCGATTACCTGTTCGGGAGCCATTGTTTTCAGAACTTTTGAAAGCGCCGTATATCCGCCGTGCTTTTCATAATCTTCAATGCTCTCCGGCTCGGTTATTCCGCACCCGCGCAGAGCTATTCTAGTCTGCTTTTCGAGAAAGCTTCTGTCATCGTTGGATATGACAAGAGAGTTTATCTGCGACATGTCGCCGCTTTCTGTGAAGCTTATAATTTTATCAATATCATCGGGGCTTACCTTAACGAGCCTTGCTATGAGCGTATCGCCATCATATATATCGACAATGGGCTCGAGAAAGCACATCCCGATGCATCCGACCGTGCGAACCGTATAATTCCCGTTGCTTTTTTCATCGAGCAGCTTATGTATCTTTCCGGCTCCTGCCGATATACCGCAGCTGCCTTCTCCGATTTTAATTTTATACATCGGCATTTGCCTCCTTTGCCTTTTCGGCGATTATCTCTTTGACTCTCTGCGGAGTCAGACTGCCGTAGGTCTCGGAATTTATCATCATAACAGGGGAGAGCGAGCAGCAGCCGAGGCACGCGACGGTTTTCAGTGTAAAAAGCCCGTCGGGCGTTGTCTCTCCGTTATGTATGCCAAGCGTTTCAAACACGGCTTTTTCTATCATCTCGGAGCCGTTGACATGGCATGCCGTACCTTGACAGAGCATTATAAAATACCTGCCGACCGGCGTGAAACGAAATTGGGCATAGAATGTTGCAACGCCGAAAGCGGTTGCCGGGGCAATGCCCAGCCCGATTGCCGCATGACAAAGCGCGTCTTCCGGCAGATAACCGTAAATATCCTGAATCTCTTGCAGGACGGTTATAAGCGAGCCGACGGTGTTTTTATATTTGTTTATGACAGGCTCAATGAGACTTAAATCGCTTGCCTTTGCCGGATTTTTCATATCTTCTCCTCCGTTGACATAGGTTTATTCAATTATACGCTATGGACATAAGCTTTTCAATATCGTGCTGGCACTTATCTACATGTAAAATAAGGCGGCGTTTTTTTGTATATTATGCGCGTTGAAAAAGCGTATGGTTTGTTGTACTATTATATTAAGTACTTCATGAGCCGATGGAAAAAACGTGGCAAATAATCCACAGTTTGCCTGAATTTGTCGGTTGAACAGTGTGACAAAATGTGATAAAATGTAGACACAAAATGTGATACGCGTCAATCGGGCGCGTGCGGCAAGGCCGCAAAAGGGAGATTTGAGTGGTGGAGAAGCTGGTTTCAATCATAATGCCGGCGTATAATTGCGTGGATTACATAGCAGAGAGCATAAGATCCGTGCAAAATCAGACCTACCAAAATTGGGAGCTCATCGTTGCCGATGACAATTCTACGGACGGTACGGTCAATACGGTGCGCAGTATGGCAGCAGATGACAACAGAATACATTTGCTTGAAACCGATATCAATCTCGGCCCTGCGGCGGCGCGCAACAGAGCGATAAATACGGCGCAGGGTAATTATATCGCATTCCTTGACAGTGACGATATCTGGTTCCCGGACAAGCTGAGCCGACAGATAAGCTTTATGGAGCAAACAGGATACGATTTCACATATACTGCGTATGAAAAAATAAACGAACGCAGCGAACATATGGGAATTGTTGTTTCTGCGCCGAAGAGCGTGAATTATTCGTCGATGCTTTATCGCGGTGACCCTATAGGCAATCTGACTGTGGTCTACGACGCAACAAAGCTTGGAAAGTTTTATGTTCCGGATATAAAAAAACGCAATGATTTTGCACTTTGGCTAAAAATGATGCACGACTGTAAACGTGCATACGGACTCAACGAAGTTCTCGCGAGCTATCGCGTTCGCGCCGGTGCTATTTCATCCACACGTAAAAGTGAGTTGATGAAGTACTATTGGAAACTTTATCGTGATATCGAAAATTTATCAAATATAAAAGCGTCCGTTGCTATGATATCGCTCGTGTTTTTCAAATCTATGAGACGGGTTAATCAAAAAATCCAGGAATCAATAAACAAATTTAGGACAAAACAGGTGCCAGGTAATCAAACGGATGTCAAAAATAGTTCTAAAAGCATTGCAAAAATAGTAAATGGTTCAGAAGATATAATCTTCAGGAACACAGAAGAAAATGCCATCTCGGCGACTGTTGATGATGTTATGATGTCAAATGTGATAAAAAATAAGAAAGAGGGGCTTTAAAAGCTCCTCTTTTTTATAAGCGAAAGAGCCGGGTCTGCAGGCTGTCAACCACACCCGCAGAGCCACGGCTCCGTCAAAGGCAGCAAATGCTGAAATGCGCTGTTGAAAATACAATAAACAATAGCTTCTTCACCTAAAAGCGCCCGAAATAATATCAGCTCCGGCTGCCAGTATCATTATGTGTATCCTGCAGCTTAAAATACATAAAAGCCGCAGGAAATTTTTTCTTATTTGCCCGATACCGTGACTCCGTCGAATTCAGCCCACGGCATGAACGAAAGTCCGTCCGTGGTCTGCTCTTTGGATATCGCAACAATGTTATTGAGCATGTCGATAATGTTGCCGCTTATCATTGTCTCGCTGACTGCAGAGCTGACTTTTCCGTTTTCGATAAGAAAACTGTTCTTCGCGACGCCGGAAAAATCTCCGTTCGATGACGGCTGACCGCCGGAGAATCGGTTGACTATCAGACCTTTGTCTATTCCTGCGATCATCTCTTCGAGCGTCTTGTCGCCGGGGAGAACTTCGAGGTTATTGCCGCCGTTGAGAGCGCGTGGGAAACCGGTCTTGTTTGCTCCGTACTGCGAAAGAATAAAAGTCTTGAGAACGCCGTCAACAATAATGTCCATGTTCTCGGCAGGGTAGCCGTCGGAGGTAAAACGCTGACCGACCACTGTTCTGCCGTCAAGCGGAACGCTTCTGAGATTCAGCTTTTCGCTCGCGACTTTCGTGTTCAGCGCGTCTTTCCAGGGAGATGTGCCGTCAATAAGCACGCCGGATGATGCGAAATTTTCGAGTGCCGTCTGCAAAAGCTCGTTGAAGCAGTCGGGGGAATAAATTACCTTGCCGACGAATTTTTCGCTCGGCGAGACTGTGTCGAGCTGCTTTTCACTCTCTTCGAGTAACTGTCTCTGCATACCCGCATCCATAAACGGCTTGTCGAGATTGTCAAGTGCGCAGAAATATCCGTTGAACGACGAAGCTTTTTCCCCCTCGTGCGCGGAGAACATCGTGTTGAACGAGTATTCGCCGTGCTCATATCTGAGACTTGTTCCGTTTGTGTTCATATAGAGCTTTTCGCTGTGCTCATAGTCGGAAATAAGTTGCTCAAGGATGATTTTCGGATATTCTTTTTTAGTCTGGCTCATGAATTCCTCTATCCTGTCAAATAGCTTGTCAAGGTCGGGTTCAAAAACTCCGGTTTTGTATTCGGTTTTTGCAGTGAAAGGCGCTATTTGCTCGGCTTCGTCGGGAACGGAAGATTCCGCCGCAGCGATGCACTGAGCCGCAGCTTCGTCGATCGCTTCTTTTGTCGCTTGATTTATGCTTGTGACGCCCTTTTTGCCGTCCTTTATCGCTTTCATCGAGATGCTTGTGTTGAATGTGGAGCGCATCAGGCTGAACTTTCCGCCGTCAACATTCAGCTCATCCTTTTTGCTTCTGCCGACGATGCACTGAGCTGCATCCGCGCCGCAATCTTTGAGCGCTTTGAGTGTGTATTCCGCTATCTCATATATATCAGTCATTTTTATCGCTCCTTTCTCAGCGTCCGCCGATATTTACTTTGCATTTGACGGCAGGACCGCCCATTCCGACGGGCATCGGCTGTTTCTTGCCGCACATGCCGGAGCAGGTCCACACCATGTCATCGGAGAGCATATCGACAGTCTTGAGCATATCAAACGCTATGCCAGATATTGTCGTGTCTCTTATTGCTCTGCCGAGCTTGCCGTGCTTTATCTCATATCCCATGCAGACGCCGAACATGAACTCTCCGGTCGTGTCCGCCTGACCGTTGTTGGTCTCCGTTAGAAAATATCCGTCGTCTATCGAAGCTATCATATCTTCGAGCTTGTCTTTGCCGGGGAGAATTGCGGTGTTTCTCATTCTGATAAGCGGCTCGTCAGAGAATGCGTAAGCTCTCGCGTTGCCTTGCGGTTTGACTCCGAAATGCTCCGCGCTCTCTCGGCTGTTCATGTATCCTCTGAGAATGCCGTCCTTTATGAGAATTGCGTCCTCCGCGGGCGTGCCCTCGTCGTCGACAAGAACGGGCAGGGGAGCCGAGGAGCCGTCCGGCAGGGTGTGAGCGAAGTCCACCATGGTTATAAGCTCGCTTGCAACCTGCTTGTTCATGCAGTGCGCCGCAACGGAGCCGCCGAGCACAAGATCCGCTTCAACCGTGTGACCCACTGCCTCATGGGCGAGTATGCCCGCAAGGTTCGGGTGCATAACAACATCTCTGTAGCCCGCGTCGGCGTACACGCCTTCGGCTTTTTTCATCAGGCTTTCATAGAGAAGATCTATTCCTCCGAAAAGTTCATCGGGGGAGGAGAATACCTCGGTGAAGAATCCACGCCCGCCGAATACTTTATAAAGCTCAACATTTGTTCCGTCCTTGGCCTCGGCGGTCAGAAAAACATAGACAAAACTTCTCGGCACGAGCGAATATGAATCGAATCCGTCGTTGACGCAGAGCCTTTTCTCCATCGAATCTGCCCTGATGCTTATCGAGCGGCTGACGAGATCTGGATATTTTTTCGCGATATATTCGTCGATCTCTTTTGCAAATTCAATATATACTTTCTGCTCGCAGTCATTTATGTCGCCGTTCATCGTTTTTATTCCGGCGGGAATCGGTCTTATTATCTTCGCCTCGTGGCTGACTCTCGAACTCAGAAACACGGCGTTGTCGCTCGCGGCCTTGAGTACGCTTTTTATGCTCTCTTCCGAGTATTCCGCGCTTGAAGCAAAGCCGTAAACTCCGTTTTTATATACTCTGGCATTGATGCCGCTTTTCTCTGTGCGTGCGTTGCCGACGAGATTTCCGCCGAGCATAGACACTCCGCGCGAGGTGTTCTTCTGCGCACGCAGCTCGGTGTGGTCGCTGAGCTGCGCCCTGTGCGGCGAAAGAATATCATTTATCATATGACTTCTCCTTTACAAAGAATTTTTCTATCTTCGTCCCTGACTATATAGTATATCACTATTATCAGATTTTTCAACTTCGCGCAAAAAAGAAAAGCAAAAAGACAGGCGTTTCAATTGACTTTGATATCCTTAAATGTTATCATTTTAGCGCGAAATTTATTGTGCGGAGGAAGTGCTTTGGGAAAGTTTGAAAAAGTGCTCATAGCGAGCGATTTTGACGGCACGCTCAAGAATGACGACGGAATAATAACCGACGATGTCCGTTCGGCAATAGCGTATTTTATTGCCGAGGGCGGATATTTTACGGTCTGCACCGGCAGGACATATCAAGGCTTTCATCTCTATGACCCGTCTTATATCAATGCGCCCGTTCTGCTGACAAACGGCTCCATGGCGTATGACTATGAAAAAAACGAGCCTGTGTTCGTAAACGGTATAGATGCCGAACACGGAATCCCGTTCGTCAGAGCTATAATGGAAAAATTTCCGGATGTCTCAATAGAAATGTATCCGTTTGACAGTACTTATGCAATACATCTTGATGACACTTCACACCGCCATTTTACAAGTCAGGGTATACCTTATAAAGTTGTCAACGACCCGTCCGAGACGGAGTTCCCCTGGGCGAAGGCTATGTTTGACGCGGAGGGAATATCGCAGGAAGTGCAGGCGTTTATGCGCGAGAATTTTGATGATCCCGCGTTTTTGCCGACAAACGGCGGATATATCGAGGTCATGAAAAAAGGCTCGGATAAAGGTACGGGTCTGCTTTTCCTTGCCGACGCTCTCGGCGTCCCTCACGACAGGACTTTTGCCGTGGGCGACGGATATAACGATATTGAAATGCTAGTCGCGGCAAAAGCAGGATTCGTCCCTGAAAACGGCTCGCCGGAGGCGCTCGAACACGCCGACTATGTCGTACGCTCGAATAATGACGGCGCTGTGG
>FR888233.1:0-57569 GCA_000431775.1 Clostridium sp. CAG:413
CGATAAGCATAACTTCGATTTAATCACCGGTTGCGCGAGGAGAAGGCGTTTTTTCTTTTTTGCTCTGCAGGTTTTTGCAGACATATTCAGTTCGTTCTTTGTCATTATGGATTTTTCGGCGTTATGATCTCGTTGAATTAACCGCATCCTTAAAAATTTGGGCTACTGTCTCAAAAAATCATTGCTATTTTTATTCTGCCGTGATATAATACATTTACCACACAAAAATTAATCTCAACTTACCAGCGGGAGTCGCATTTTGGTTAGGCAAAAATGCGGACTTCTTCTTTCGCATTTCCGTTGAATGTTGAGAGCTTTTGTGTGGTAGCAAAATGAGGTCATGCATTTTTCGGTGTGTGTGACTTCGTGTTGCACACACTTTTTTATTTTACGGAGGAAATGCTATGAAAAAGAAACTATCTAAAGGCGGAAAAATCGCAATCTTCATTATCGGAATTATTGTGCTGCTGTTTGTGGTCGCCTCTATCGTCTCAACCCCGACCGACGGCGGCAGTGACCCGACTTCCAGCGCTGCGGAGGGTGGGGAGCAGCAAAGCCTTAAAGGAAAAGTTCTCTACGAGGATAGCAATTACAAGGTAACATATGTTGGATTTGAGGACCCGGGCATGGGCGTTACGGCATTTAACCTGAGCTTAAAAATAGAAAACAACTCCGATAAAAAAGTTGTCGCGACGCTTGTTGACGGGTACGCCAATGATACCGCCGTTTTCTTCGGCTCAGGTGTCCCTGTTGAAATTATGCCCGGCAAAAATGCGGTCGGAGTTTTTATCCTCGGATATAACAACACGGGAATCAGCAGCATTGATGAGATCGAGAAGCTGCAATTTAAGATACAGCTGTATGATGAGAACTTTTCGGAATCTTTGCTCAAAACTTCAGACATAACGCTTAACTTAAAATAATACGAACGGCGGACGGTTATATAAAACTGTCCGCCGAATTTTTGCGTTTTAACAGGGGAATACGGAACAACGACCGTTTTGAAGAATTACGGACTTTCCATCTGAGAAAAACTGTGCTATAATTATCCTGAAATTGGTCGCACACAGGTACGGCGCAGAGGTTTTGTTTTGATGTGCGGTTACTTGAATTATCGTAGGCGCGGAATTCGTTCGACTACTTGAGCATAGCACTTTTAATTTTGTTTGTATTCTATATTTTTGAGGTGTGGATTATGTTTTATATTCAACATTACGATTCACCGCTGGGTGGCATTCTGCTGGCGGCTGACGAGATCGGGCTGACCGGCCTTTGGTTCGACGGCGAAAAATACTTTGCCGACAACCTGCTTGACGAGCATATTGAGCGAGAAACGCCTATCTTGAAAGAAGCCAAGCGCTGGCTCGATATTTATTTTACCGGCAGGGAGCCCGACTTCATGCCACCGCTGCATCCTATCGGCTCCGCGTTCAGGCAGTCGGTGTGGGAGATCCTTTTACAGATCCCCTATGGGCAGACCGTGACCTACGGTGAGATCGCGCGGAAGCTTGCCGACAAGCAGGGGATAGCAAAAATGTCCGCGCAGGCGGTCGGCGGCGCTGTAGGGCACAACGAGATATCCGTCATTATTCCCTGCCACCGCGTTGTAGGCACGAGCGGCAGCCTGACCGGGTATGCGGGCGGCGTTGATAAGAAAGCGGCCCTCCTGAAGCTTGAACGAGCCGATATGAGCAACTTTTTCATTCCGAAAAAGGGAACAGCGCTTTGAGGCGGCATAAAATTGCGAAAATGAGAAAAAGCGTTGACATTTCGCACGGGTTTGGTTAGAATATTATTAGGGAATATATTGAGGAGGAATTTGAAGTTAAAAGCTCATGCGGCGGAGCGAAGAGGTATGTAAGGAGGCTATGAAATGAAAAAGTTTGTTTTGGTTCTTACGGTGCTTTTGATACTGATTTTGTCCGCCGCCTGCAGGCAGCAAAATTCGATTGACGGAGCGTCGACAACCGCCGAGCCGCCGACCGTTGACAGGCAGCGCAAGGCGAGCGACGTGGCGGACAAGGTCAAAGCCGAATTCTCGGACAAGGTTTTCGGCGGGATCTACATTGATGACGGCAAGGTCTATGTGAATCTCACGGAGGACGAATTCAAAAAGCTGGCAAATACCGAAGAGGAGCGGGACGGCGTTAAAATTAACTATAAGCCGGTCAAATTCTCGCTTGAGACGCTGCAAGCCGCCGCGGACAGCATTTTCGAGCGGCTCAACAGCTCGGAGAATAAATATGATATTGTGACTGCGGACGCGAACGATGTCACAAACAAGGTCGACATTGAGGTGCGCCCGCTGCGGGACGAGGTGTATGAGATCGCCTCGGAGTATATTGACCTTGAGTATGTCAATATTACGGAGCTGCCGGAGGATTACTCGTTAGAACTCACGCCGGCAGAGGAATTGCCGGAATAATGAAACAGACAGTGTGAAAATTTGTTTGCGGTTTTGACGGCGAACGGTATGGGCGGCCTTGCGGGGCCGCCCATTTGAATTATGTGAGCCAAGAGTTTTAGTCTCCGATTTAGTGACGGAGGATTGATTTTATAGTGTTAATTGATTTCGGCACACCTCATCCGTCTCGCAAGCTCGACACGTTCTCCTCAAGGAGAAGGCGGTTTTAACTGTCAGCAATGTGTTTTCAGCGGGTGAACACAGTTCGCCCCTAACGGTGTTCAATTTACACAACTGTTTTGCTTGCGGGACGCCGAGGACGTCGTCCTCTACGAATGAATTGAAAGCATTTTGTTATACCGTCAGCAGCATTTTGGTTTTAGCGCCTACCCGACAATCCTCAGGCTCCTTTCAAAAGGAGCCCATAACTGCAGCGAACTGTCGGTGGCATACTTGGAAAAGGCGAATATATTGCGGTTTGTTGTGGTTTCGGAGGCAAACGAAAACCCCGGCCTTTTGAGTGAAGGTCGGGGTTGACTTTATGTAATTCTTTGCGGCCTAGGGACATCACGCAATGACCATGTTGGCGGTGAGGGCTTTGCCGCCCTTGGAGTAGGGGCTGTAGGGGGCGATGGTTACGGTATATTCGCCTTTGTCGAGCTTGCCGACATTAACCGCCATTTCGGTTAGATCCGCACGACCGTAATTTGATACCACGGTGTCGCTCCAAACGGTTTTAGCGCCCGATTTGACGGTGATACGGTAATTCTCCGCGTCAAAGTAGCCCTTGGCGTTCGGGAAGTTGAGGACGGTTTCTCCCTCTGAGTCAGTCGACACGCTGACTTTCGCATCCTGCGGGAACTGCGGTGCGGTGTCGATGGAGCGGAGGTTGCCCCAGGAATAATACTTTGTGCCCTTGTTTGCGACGTTGGGGATATAATACTGCACGTCGTCAAAGAAGCGGTGGCTGACGGCGTCGTAGAGCTTGAGAAGCAGGTTGCCCTCGGCATCGACCTCGGCAAGCCAGAAAGCTGCGGTCTCGCCCGGCATATCGACGTCGCCGCTGATATAGTCAAGGTTGCTCATAAGCGCACCGAGCGAGCCGGTGCCCACGGAGGTGAACGAGGTCTGATTTATCGAGCGGGGGTCGCAGGAGGCGTAATGTGAGTGACCCGAGAAATCGACCACCTGCGGGTACTTCATAAGCGTTGTTTTGATATCGAGATCCGACCAATTCACGCTGCCGTAGACGGTGAGGGTCGGGTGCGGATGCTGGAATACGAAGATGGGCTTGTCGGGGGTGTCGGCAACGGCCTTGTCAAGCTCCGCCTTGAGCCACTCGACCTTGCTCTTGAAGGTCTTGCCGTCGTCGGCATAAGATACGCCGATGAAGTGGTAGCCGTTGATGACGGTGTGGGTATCCACATCCTCGCTGACGAACTTCTTATAGACGTCGTAGCCGATGGTGGCGTCGTAGTCACGGTACTCGATGAATTCATGGTTGCCCATGCAAACGAGGGTCCGGGTGCCCTCCCTGCAATTCTCGTCGATTATCTTCTTGAACATCACATACTCCGGCTCTCTGCCGCCGCCGGTCATATCGCCGGCAACTATGACTGCGTCGAAGCCCTTGTAGCTCTGGGTCGCCGCGTAGTCGTAGGTGTCGTTATAGAGAGCGGTGAAGCGCTTGGCGTTCGCCTGATCCTCCTCGCCGCTGAGGTGGACGTCGCTGCAAACGGCGAAGCGCAGCACGGGGGTGAAGTCCTCGGGCACCTCGGGGGGCTGCTTATTCACGCCGCCGACAAGCGAATATACGCCGAAATAGCAGGTGAATGCGGAGGCGATGACCGCGTTGATTATTCTTCTGAAATAAATATTCATTTTAATTTCTCCATTATTTATTACATGCTTTCGGGCACGGAGATGCTGAACATGGTCAGCACGTTGCGAAGAACGGTGCGAACGCAAAGGCAGAGGCTGAGCCTTGCCTGCATGAGGGATTCATCCTCAACGCCGACGCGGCAGGCGTTGTAGAACTTGTGGAAGAGGGTCGCAAGCTCCACAGCGTAGCGGGTTATCTTGGCGGGGTCGTAGTTCTTCGCCGAGGCGATTATTTCGTCCGTCAGGCCGGAGAGATGCTTGATAAGCTCCTTCTCCTCGGGAGCGGTCAGCAGCGCCAGCTCGGGGATGGTGCACTCCCTCGGCTCAACGCCCTCGGCGTCGAGCTTGCGGAGAATGCTGCAGATCCTGGCGTGGGCGTACTGGCAGTAGTAGACGGGATTCTGCGAGCTTTGCTCAACGGCAAGATCGAGGTCGAAATCCATCTGCGAGCCGGGTTCTCTCATATTGAAGAGGAAGCGTACCGCGTCAATGGGGATCTCCTCGAGCAGGTCGACGAGGGTTATCGCCTTGCCCGAGCGCTTGCTCATCCTGACAACTTCGCCGTCGCGGGTCAGGCGCACGAGCTGCATAAGGATAATATCAAGGTCGTCGCCGTTGCAGCCGATGGCGTCGAGCGCGCCCTTCATCCTGGCGACGTGGCCGTGATGATCCGCGCCCCAAACGTCTATAGCCTTATCAAAGCCCCTTATTTGCAGCTTGTTGCGGTGATAGGCGATATCGGCGGCGAAATAGGTCGGGTTGCCGTTAGTGCGTATGAGCACCTCGTCCTTGAGCTCAAGGCGCTCTATCTCCTCCTCGCTCTTGCCCTGCTCACGGAGCTTGGCGGCGAGGACTTCTTTATTTTTATACCAAAGGGCGCCGTCCTTCTCATAGGTCAGACCCTTGTCTCTCATGATATTCAGCGTTTCCTCAAGCTCGCCGTCGTTGTGGAGGGTGCTTTCGAGGAACCATGTGTCGTAATTGATGCGGTATTTCGCCATATTCTCTTTCATCGCGGCTATGTTCTTGGGCAGAGCAAAGTCGATGAGAGCCTGCCTGCGCTCCCGCTCGGAGGCGGACATATATTTATCGCCGTTAACGGCGGCGAATTCCTTGGCGCGCTCGATGATATCCTCGCCGTGGTAGCTGTCCTCCGGAAGCTGAACGGCATCCTCGCCGAGAAAGAGCTGCTGATATCTGATATCGAGCGAAAGCCCGAATTTGGCGATCTGGTTGCCGGCATCGTTCACATAAAATTCACGGCTGACGTTGTAGCCGGCGAAATCAAGCACAGCGGCAAGGCAGTCGCCCAAAGCGCCGCCGCGGGCGTTGCCCATGTGCATGGGGCCGGTGGGGTTTGCGGAGACGAATTCGACGTTTATCTTCTTGCCCCTGCCGTAGTCGGAGCGGCCGTAGGAGTCGCCCTTCTCGAGGATATCCTGAATTATGCAGGCGTTGAAGCTGCTGCGGAGATAGAAATTGAGGAAGCCGGCGCCCGCGACCTCGCACCTCTCAAAGAAGGTGTCGCAAAGCTCCATTCTGTCGATGAGAGCCTGAGC
This sequence comes from Clostridium sp. CAG:413, assembly GCA_000431775.1. GTDB lineage: Bacteria > Bacillota > Clostridia > Oscillospirales > Acutalibacteraceae > CAG-177. Next base: position 5,845 of record FR888233.1, read on the forward strand.
TATCTTGCGGGGGGCGCAGTGCAGATCCCTCGCCCAAGCCATGGCGGCGTTTGCGGAATAATCGCCGAAATCCCTGTTGGCGGGCACTTCCACGTTGAAGTCGCTCAGGGGCACGGCGGGGAATTCACCGTCCGCGACCGCCCTGCCCGCGGCGTCCATGATGGCAGTACGCAGCTCGGCGATCGCCTGTTTAACTAAAAGTGACATTTTATATTTCTCCTTTGGCTTATTTGAGAGTGAAGGTTATATCCAACTCGTTTTCCGAGGCGAGGTCGTTGTTGAAGTCTATCGTGTAGGCGAAGCGCAGTCTGCCGCCGTTCTCGAGCGGCTCGAAGGTGACGCTCTTTGTATAAATGCCCATCATCAGCTCACCGTAGGGGGTGGTGTAGTAGCAGATGTGGCGCTGCTGCTGCTCAAAGACCATCTCGGTGTTGTATTTGCCGACGCGCCGCATGGCTATCCTGCCGCCGAAATAGAAGCGAAGCTCCGTCATGCAGCCGTCAAGCTCCTCATCCGCCTCGTCGTAAGCGAGGATGAAGCCGTCCTCGGTCTCGGCGTATTCACCCGACGTTGTCAGCTCCAGCGAATAATCCTCGCCGTCGGAGCAGTGGCTGTCGGTAATGGTAACTAATGCTTTTTTCATCATTTTACTGTCTTTCGATTGCGTAATTTATCAGCTTGTCGAGCAGCTCGGGGTAAGGAATGCCCGAAGCCGCGAAGAGCTTGGGATACATGCTTATCTCGGTGAAGCCGGGGATGGTGTTCGGCTCGTTGAGCAGTATCTCGCCGTCGCTGCGGCGCACAAAGAAATCGACTCTCGTCAGACCCGAGCAGCCGAACGACCTGAAGGCATTGACGGCGGCGGCTCTGACGGCCTCGAGCTTCTCCTCGGGCAGGCGGGCGGGGATGTGCAGCTCGCTGTCGCCCGCAAGATATTTGGCGTCGTAATCATAGAAATCGTTGCAGGGCACTATTTCGCCGACGACGGAGGCTATAGGCTCCTCGTTGCCGAGCACGGCGCATTCGATCTCGACGCCGTCAATACCCTCCTCGAGGACTATCTTTTTATCGAATTCAAACGCCTTTTCGCAGGCGGGGGCAAGCTCGTCGAAGGAGCAGACCTTGGTAACGCCGACGGAGGAGCCGGTGTTGGCGGGCTTCACGAATATCGGGAAGCCGAGCTTATCTGCGGCGGTCTTGAGCAGGAGCGCTTTATCCGCTGCGTAGGCGTGACGGTCAAAGGCGGTCCATTTTGCCTGCGGGATGCCGTAGAAATCGGCAAGGGCGTTCGTGACGGCCTTATCCATGCACACGGCGCTTGCCTCGGTGTTGCAGCCCACAAAAGGAATGCCCGCTATCGTGAGGAGACCCTGGATAGTGCCGTCCTCGCCGTTCATGCCGTGCAGGACGGGGAAAACGGCGTCGACGCGCTCGACCTCGCCTGTGGCGGTGTGGATTATGCCGTGATGCGCTCTGTCGCAGGATATAACGGCGCTCTCGAGCTTTGAGGGGTCGGCGAGCCATTTATCCTCGGGCAGGTCGGCTATATCGCCGCTGTAGAGATAGAAGCTGCCGTCGGAGGTTATGCCCATGGGCAGCACGTCGTATCGGTCGCGGGGGATGTTGTCAATGACGGACTTCGCGGAATTCAGCGAGACCTCATGCTCGCTCGAAACGCCGCCGAAAAGGACAAGGACTTTTTTCTTCATATCGTTCACTCCAAAAAATAGTAAAGTATACACACCGTCGGTCAGCCGAACGGGGCACACGCTTCCATTATAATGTTTTACAATTAAATAATATTATCATATCCCGCGCGGATAGTCAACATTTTATTTAAGGGCGGGAAAAGCCCTATATAACTATACCTATATTATAATTTATAGATATTTTATTTATATATTTAAATATATCTTCTAATTCGACAATATGATTGACTTTTTGTGTGATAAAATAAACTATCTGAAATTATCAAAAACAAAGGAGTTATTACTATGGCTGATACCAAGACCGTGCTTGCCGGAGTATGCAAAGGCCTCGCAGAGCTTATCAGCGGCTGCGGGCTCGAACCCGTTGACAAGAGCGGAGAGATAAAGGACGATAACGGCAAATGCGCCGTTGAATACAAGGGCGAGGGCAAGGCTCTCAGATTTGAGTATTTCAACAAGAAGATATCCGTCTCCGCCGCCGTAAAAGAGGACGGCGAGATAATCGACAGCGACTATCGCCAGTATGATTCATGGCTGCTTGACCCCGAGACTGCGACCGATAAGGACATTCGCTCCGCGGTCAATGAATTCAACGAGACCATCACGGGCATTTTCGGCACAAAGACCGCAAAGCCCATCAAGAGCAAGCTCCCCACCCCCGTCTCAAAGGCGGCGGCGAAGAGCGGCTCGGTATCCTATGACCCCAACACCCTCGGCAACCGCTTCACCTCGGTCTACCCCGAGCTGAGAGAGGAATACAAGTCAAACTGTGAGAAATACGGTCAGTTCCTGCCCGAGGATTTCTTCCTCAACCACGGCAACGCCGTAGTGCTTGACGTTATCAGGGAGAATAACCCCGTCAAGATGAAGAAGCTCTTTAACCTGCTCAACGATATCTATGAGGACGGCACGAACGAGACTCAGAGCATCATCGCCGTCACCATACTCGGCTCGATGAATAACGACCAGCAGCTGCTCGCAAACTGCATTGACTATATGTGCGAGGATATGATGTCGCCCGTTATACAGGTCAACAAGTATCTTGAGTCGAGCAAGAGTGCAAAGATGAGGATGGAGAATCCGCCGAAATACAAGCCCAAAAAGGCGAAGAAAAAGAGAAGCGTAATGTCAAACCTCGGAATGTAAACGGGAGGCGTAACCTTGGATATTCAGAATAATAACGAATTTGAAACCGAAGAGATAACCGTCGGCGGCGAGATGAATACGGTCGTCACGGAGGATTATGACGCAAGTCAGATCCAGGTACTCGAGGGTCTTGAGGCTGTCCGCAAGAGACCGGGTATGTATATCGGCTCGACCAGCGCCTCCGGCCTGCACCATCTTGTATATGAAATAGTCGACAACTCGATAGACGAGGCTCTCGCGGGCTACTGCACCCATATCGAGGTCGCCATTGAGCCGGGCAACGTGATATCCGTCACGGATAACGGCCGAGGCATCCCCGTCGATATCCAGGAGCAGACGGGCAAGAGCGCCCTTGAGGTCGTCTTCACCGTCCTGCACGCGGGCGGCAAATTCGGCGGCGGCGGATACAAGGTCTCCGGCGGCCTGCACGGCGTCGGCGCGTCGGTCGTCAACGCCCTCTCCGAGTGGCTCGAGGTCTATGTCCACAAGAACGGCAAGATCCACCGCATGAAGTTCTCGAGGGGCTATATCACCGAGCCGATGACCATAGTCGGCGACACCGACCGCACGGGCACCTGCGTTCGCTTCAAGCCCGACCCCGAGATGTTCACCGACACCACGGTCTACGACTATGAGACGCTCCACAAGCGCCTGCGCGAGGAGGCGTTCCTCAACGCCGGTCTTAAAATAACGATTGAGGACAAGCGCGAGGAATCCGCCGACAAGGAGGAGAAGGACAGGAAAGACGTCCTCTGCTACGAGGGCGGCATCAGGGAATTCGTCACCTTCCTCAATACCAACAAAACGCCCGTCCACGAGGACGTTATCTATATGTCGGGCAAGAAGGACGACGCAATGGCCGAGATAGCCATGCAGTATACCGACACATATAATGAAGTCATCGTTTCCTTTGCGAACAATGTCCACACCCCCGAGGGCGGTATGCACGAGGACGGCTTCAAGCGTGCGCTGACCGCAGCGCTCAATAAATACGGCAAGAAGATGAATATCCTCAAGGGTGACGACAAGGTCTCCGGCGAGGATTGCAGGGAGGGGATCTCCTGCGTTATCTCCGTCAAGCTGACCAACGCTCAGTTCGAGGGTCAGACCAAGGCGAAGCTCGGCAACAGCGAGATAAGAACTCTTGTCAACTCGATAGTTTCCGAGGCGCTTGAGCAGTATCTTGAGGAGAATCCCGCCACCGGCAAGGCCATCCTCGACAAGGCACTCACCGCCAACAGAGCCCGCGAGGCCGCAAGGAAGGCGAGGGAATCCGTCCGCAGAAAGACGGGGCTTGAATCCGGTCAGATGCCCGACAAGCTCCAGGACTGCAACGAACGTGACCCGTCCCTTTGCGAAATATATATCGTCGAGGGCGATTCCGCTGCCGGCTCCGCTATCCAGGGCAGGGACTCCCGCTTCCAGGCCATTCTTGCAATGTGGGGCAAGATGCTCAACGTCGAGAAGGCAAGGTCGGATAAAATTTACGGCAACGACAAGCTCTACCCGATGATAGTTGCGCTCGGCGCAGGCATCGGCGAGGAATTCAACATTGAGAAGCTGCGTTACCACAAGATAATCATCATGGCGGATGCCGATGTCGACGGCGCCCATATCAGGACTCTGCTGCTGACCTTCTTCTTCCGCTATATGCGCCCGCTCATCGAGCACGGCTATGTTTACTCCGCAGTGCCCCCGCTCTATAAGCTCAGCAGGGGCAAGACTCAGAGAGTCGCCTACTCCGACGAGGAGCGTGACCGCATCTCCGCCGAGATGAGGGGCGACAATCCGAACGTCAAAGTCGAAATCAACCGCTTCAAAGGTCTCGGTGAAATGGACGCGCACGAGCTTTGGGAGACCACGATGGATCCCGAGACCCGCTCCCTGCGCCGCATTACCCTTGAAGATGCCGTGGCGGCAGACCAGATATTCAACGTCCTCATGGGCGAAGAGGTCGAGCCTCGCCGCGAATGGATAGAATCCAACGCAAAATACGTTGTGAATCTTGATATATAAGGAGGTGACGGAAAATGGGACACAACAGAGACTATAAGCCCGAGGATATCGCATTCCCGAATCAGGTCATTACCGAATCCGAACTGGTCGGCGAAATGCAGTCCAGCTACATTGAATACGCCATGTCCGTCATCGTCGGCAGAGCGCTGCCCGACGTGCGCGACGGCCTGAAGCCCGTTCACCGCCGCATCCTTTACGCCATGTATGAGGACGGCCTCACCGCCGACAAGCCATTTAAGAAATCCGCCACCTGCGTGGGCGACGTGCTGGGTCGTTATCACCCCCACGGCGACGCGTCGGTCTATGACGCAATGGTGCGTTTGGCTCAGAATTTCTCAATGCGCTATATGCTCGTTGAAGGCCACGGCAACTTCGGCTCCGTGGACGGCGACCCCCCGGCGGCCTACAGGTACACCGAGGCTCGCATGAGCAAGATAAGCGACGAAATGCTGCGCGATATCAACAAGGACACCGTCGATTGGGATCCGAACTTCGACGAGAGCCGCAAGGAGCCGAGAGTGCTCCCCTCCAGATTCCCGAATCTGCTGGTCAACGGTTCGTCGGGCGTTGCGGTCGGCATGGCAACGAGCATCCCGCCGCACAACCTCAAGGAAGTCATCAACGCCTGCATCTGCGTGCTGGACAACCCGGACGCGACCCTCGAGGATCTGATGCAGCACGTTAAAGGCCCGGATTTCCCGACAAGGGGCATAATCATGGGCAGGAGCGGCATCAGAGCCGCATACGCCACCGGCAAGGGCAAGGTCATAGTCCGCGCAAGGACGAATTTCGAGGAATTCGGCAGGGATAACCGCACCCGTATCATCGTCACCGAGCTGCCCTACATGGTCAAGAAACGTCAGCTCATCAAGACGATAGCCGATCAGGTCAAGGAGAAGCGCATCGAGGGCATCTCCGACCTGCGTGACGAGACGGACAGGAACGGTATGCGTATCGTCATCGAGCTTAAACGCGACGCCAACGCTCAGGTGGTGCTCAACAAGCTCTATGCTCAGACCGCATTGCAGTCCACATTCTCGATAATCATGCTCGCTCTGGTCGATAACCAGAAGCAGCCTAAAATACTTTCGCTGCGCCATGTGCTCGACGAATACCTCGCGTTCCAGGAGGATATCATCAAGCGCAGGACTCAGTACGACCTGCGTAAGGCTCTTGAGAGGGCGCATTTGCTCGAAGGTCTTATCATAGCTCAGGATAATATCGATGAAGTTATCCGTATTATCCGCAGCAGCTATGACAACGCTAAGGAAAACCTGATGAATCGCTTCTCGCTTGACGATGTTCAGGCACAGGCGATACTTGATATGCGCCTCAAGGCTCTCCAGGGTCTCGACCATGAGAAGCTCGAGGCTGAGTACAAGGAGCTTGAGGAGCGCATAGCCTACTTCAGAGAGCTGCTTGCCAGCGAAGAGATGCTCAAGGGCGTACTCAAGGACGAATTGGCCGCCATCAGGGATAAATACGGCGACGAGCGCCGCACCGAGATAACCGACGTTTACGGCGAAATGGATATCGAGGATCTTATCCCCGAGGAGCAGTGCGTATTCACCCTCACCGACATGGGCTATATCAAGCGCATACCGATGGATGAATACAAGCAGCAGGGCAGAGGCGGCAAGGGCGTCAAGGGTCTGACCCGCAGGGAGGAGGACGTCGTCAAGACGATGTTCACCTGCTCCACACACGACCATATCATGTTCTTCACCACCATGGGCAGGGCATACAGGCTCAAGGGCTACGAGATCCCCGAGGGCTCACGCCAGAGCAAGGGTATGAACGTAGTCAACCTGCTGCCGCTCATGCCGGGCGAGAAAGTCTCGTCAATGATAAGAGTTCCCGACTTCGGCGAGGGCGATTATTACCTCTGCATGGTCACGAGGAACGGCGTTATCAAGCGTACCGAGCTTGACGCATATAAGAATATCCGCAAGAACGGCGTAATAGCCATCAACCTTGACGAGGGCGACGAGCTGGCATGGGTCAAGCTCACCGACGGCTCGGCGAAGCTGGTGCTTGCCACCAAGAAGGGCATGTGCATCGCCTTTGACGAGAACGACGCCCGCTCGATAGGCAGGACGGCGAGGGGCGTTAAGGCTCTGAACCTCAAGGAGGGTGACACCGTCGTCGGTATGGATATACTCAGGGACGGCGGTATGGTGCTCACCGTCAGCGAGACCGGCTACGGCAGGCTCTCCGAGGTGACGGATTACAAGCTCCAAAACAGGGGCGGAATGGGCACGAAGAACTATCACACTGCAAAATACGGCGACGTCGCCGCAATTGAAGTGGTCGACCCCGCCGACGACCTGATGCTCATCTCATCGGACGGCATTATCATCCGCATAGCGCTGAATAACATCAGAATATGCTCAAAACCCGCAAAGGGCGTGCGTGTGATGAAGGTAAGCGAGGGCGAGAGGCTGATAACGGCGGTTTCCGTCCCGGCAGACGGCGAGGAGGCGGTATCCGAGCTTCCGGAGGACAATGCGGAGCCTGAGGATATCGACAACGGCGAAGAATAATTTAGAATATTTTCAAAAATTTCTTTAAATACTCTTGTCATAGCCGTTTGGATTTGTTATGATAATTTATAGCCGGATGCAGGAAGTGCTTTAACTTCCTGCATCGGGCACGGACAGAAAGAGAAAAGGACAGGCAAGGAGGAACCACATGAATATTGCGTTGATCGCGCATGACTCAAAAAAGGAGCTTATGGCTCAGTTCTGCATAGCCTATTGCGGCATACTCAGCAGACACAATCTTTTTGCAACCGGCACTACGGGCAAGATAGTAGCCGAGGCAACGGGTCTTGAGATAACCCGCTTCCTCTGCGGCTCGCAGGGCGGCGACCAGCAGATAGCCTCAAGGATAGCCTGCAACGAGATAGACCTGCTTCTGATATTCAGAGATCCTCTGACTGCGAAGCCCCACGAGCCGAATGAAGCCACTCTGCTCAGGCTTTGCGACGTTCACAATATCCCCGTGGCGACGAATATCGCAACGGCGGAGGCGCTTATCCATTCGCTTGCAAGAGGCGATCTCGATTGGCGTGACATCGTCAATCCGAAATAAGCTCTTTTGTATATCCGCTGCGTTGGATGACGCCCCGGCAACAGAATTTTATCGGGGGTCGTTCGCCTTTGGGCGTGGACGGCTCCTGCTTTATTTTTCGGAGGAAAAAGTATGGCTCTCGTAACAAAAGCTATTAAAGGCACTCGGGATATAATGCCCTGGGAGGTCTACAAAAATCAATTCATCGAGCAAACGGTGCTCGATATCGCTGCAAAATTCGGCTTCCGTGAGATCCGCACCCCCGTATTTGAGCACACCGAGCTGTTTCAGAGGGGCGTGGGCGAAACCACGGACGTCGTGCAGAAGGAAATGTATACATTCGACGACAAGGGCGGCAGGTCTATAACCCTGAGGCCCGAGGTCACGGCGGGCGCGGTCCGCTCCTTCCTCGAGCACGGCCTTTTTAACGAAGCGCTGCCGCAGAAGCTCTGTTACCTGCTCAACTGCTACCGCTACGAGAAGCCGCAGGCGGGCAGATGGAGAGAATTCCAGCAGTTCGGCGTCGAGACCCTCGGCGCGGCTTCACCCGCCGCGGATGCTGAGATAATCTCGCTCGCAAACGAGATATTTGCATTCCTCGGCGTTGAGGGCATCGAGCTGCATCTCAACTCGATAGGCTGCCCCGAGTGCAGGAAGAATTATCACAAGGCGCTCAAGGAGTATTTTGAATCTCGCAAGAGCGAGCTTTGCGGCACCTGCCTTGAGAGGCTCGAGAAAAATCCGATGAGGATCCTCGACTGCAAAAGCCCGATATGCAAGGAGATATGCAAGGACGCCCCCGTTATCACCGACTATATCTGCGACGAGTGCTCCGCTCACTTCAAGAGCGTTCGGAAGTATCTCGACGCAATGAACATTGAATATGTTATCGACCCTCACATCGTAAGAGGTCTTGATTATTACACCCGCACCGTGTTTGAATTCATCTCGAATCAGATAGGCGCTCAGGGCGCGGTCTGCGCCGGCGGACGCTATGACGGGCTGGTCGAGGAGCTCGGCGGGCCGCATGTCCCGTCGCTCGGCTTCGGCCTCGGCACGGGCAGGCTGCTCATGCTGCTTGAGGCTCAGGGGATAGAGCTTCCCGCTCCCTCCGGCTGCGAGCTTTACATTGCCCCGATGGGCGAGGACGCCTCGGTCAAGGCAATGTCGATAGTCGCCGACCTCAGGGCGGGCGGCATCAGTGCCCAGACCGACGTGGTGGGTCGCTCGCTCAAGGCTCAGATGAAATACGCCGACAAGATAGGCGCGAAATACACCATGGTGCTCGGCGACGACGAGATCGCAAAGGGCGAGGCCGTTATAAAGGATATGGACAGCGGCGAGACAGAGACTCTCTCGCTCGACGGGCTTGAGGACAGCTTCATGCAGCTCATGCTCCGCAGGGAGAGCGACGCTCTGAGAGAGACCCTCACCGACGGGCTCAGCGACGAGCTCGGCGGCATTGATATCACAGCGCTTTTATAATACACAAAAGTTTTGAAAGAAGGCTTTTTGATAATGGATTTTATGACCGGACTTAAAAGAACCGATTACTGCGGCTCGCTGCGCCTTGCCGATGTCGGCAGGGAAGTGACCGTCGCGGGCTGGGTACAGAGGCAGAGAGACCTCGGCGCCCTCATCTTCGTTGACCTGCGTGACAGAGAGGGCATAGTGCAGCTTGCCTTTGACGAATCCACCCCCAAGGAGATATTTGACAAGGCTTTCGGCGTCAGGAGCGAATATGTGCTCATGGCAAAGGGCGTTGTAAGGGAGCGTTCATCAAAGAACGCCGATATCCCGACCGGCGATATCGAGATAGAGGTGACCGACCTCAGAGTGCTTGCAAAGAGCGAAACTCCGCCCTTTGAGATAGTCGAGAGCTGCCAGACCTCGGAGCTTACGAGGCTCAAGTACCGTTATCTTGACCTGCGTCGCCCCGACCTGCAAAAGAATATCCTCATGCGCCACAAGATAGCCAAGATAACCAGAGATTACTTTGACGAGAACGGCTTTATCGAGATAGAGACCCCCATCCTCATCCGCTCCACCCCCGAGGGCGCAAGGGATTATCTCGTCCCCAGCCGTGTGCATAAGGGCAAGTTCTACGCCTTGCCGCAGTCCCCGCAGCTTTATAAGCAGCTCTCAATGGTCGCGGGCTTCGACCGCTATATGCAGATAGCCCGCTGCTTCCGCGACGAGGATCTCAGAGCGGATCGCCAGCCCGAATTCACCCAGATAGACCTTGAGATGTCCTTTGTCGACATGGAGGACGTGCTCGCGATAGGCGAGGGCTTCATGGAGAGAGTGTTCAGAGAGGCTCTCGGCGTTGAAGTGAAACTCCCCCTGCCCAGGCTTACATATAAAGAGGCTATGGAGCGCTACGGCAGCGACAAGCCCGACACCCGCTACGCAATGGAGATAACGGATCTGAGCGAGGTCGTCGCAAAGTGCGGCTTCGGCGTATTCACCGGCGCAATTGAAGCGGGCGGCAGCGTCAGATGCATCACCGCCAAGAACGCTGTCAACACCCTCACAAGGAAAGAGATAGACAAGCTCACCGACGCCGCAAAGGGAGTCGGCGCAAAGGGTCTCGCATGGGTCAGAATGAATGAGGACGGCACCTTCAGCTCCTCATTTGCAAAGTTCCTCACCGAGGACGAGATGAAAGCTGTGCTCGCAAAGGCTGACGCGCAGGCGGGCGACGTGGTGCTCATAGTCGGCGACGGCAAGAATTCCACCGTTCTCTCAGTGCTCGGCGCTCTGCGTCAGACGGTCGCAAAGAAGCTCGATATTATCCCCGAGGGTCAGTATAATCTCCTTTGGATCACGGAATTCCCGTTCTTTGATTGGGATGAGGAGCTTGGCCAGTTTGTCGCAATGCATCACCCGTTCACCGCTCCGATGGACGAATGCCTCGAATACCTCGAGACCGACAAGGCGAAGGTCAGGGCAAAGGCATATGACCTTGTGCTCAACGGCATTGAGCTTTGCTCCGGCTCGATAAGAATAACCAACCCCGAGCTTCAGAGCAGGATATTCTCGCTGCTCGGCCTGAGCGACGAAGAGGCTCACTCAAAGTTCGGCTACCTGCTTGACGCCTTCAAATACGGCGCACCGCCGCACGGCGGCATGGGCATCGGCCTTGACAGGCTTATCATGCAGATGCTCGGCTGTGAATCGCTCAGAGACGTTATCGCTTACCCGAAGGTTCAGAATGCGAGTGAGCCGATGACCGACTGCCCCGCAGACGTTGACGGCGTGCAGCTCACCGACCTCGGAATCGCGATAACCGAGCACGAATGATCGCATATAATGGATAAGAAAAATTATTATTGAAAGGATGTAATTATATGGCAAGAGTTTACAATTTCTCGGCAGGCCCCTCAATGCTCCCCGAGAGCGTGCTCAACAGAGCAGCGGCGGAAATGCTTGATTATAACGGCACGGGTCAGTCCGTTATGGAGATGTCCCACCGTTCAAAGGCGTACGAGCCGATAATCTACGGCGCACTTGATCTTTTCAGAGAGATTCTGGGCGTTCCCGACAACTACAAGATCATTTTTTGCCAGGGCGGAGCTTCGACTCAGTTTGCGGCTATCCCGCTCAACTTTATGAACGGCAGCGGCAAGGCGGATTACGTCCTCTCCGGTCAGTTCTCCACCAAGGCTTACAAAGAGGCTCTCAAATACGGCGAGCCGAAGGCTGTCGCCTCCTCCAAGGAGCAGAATTTCAGCTGCATCCCCGAGCTTGACAAGGCGAACTTCACCCCCGACGCGGATTATTTCTATATCTGCCAGAATAATACCATCTACGGCACCCGCTTCACCGAGCTGCCCGACACCGGTGACGTGCCCCTGATAGCGGACGTTTCCTCCTGCTTCCTTTCGGAGCCCATGGATGTCTCCAAATACGGCGTTATCTACGGCGGCGCTCAGAAGAACGTTGCCCCCGCAGGTCTGACCGTCGTTATCGTCAGAGAGGATCTGCTCGGCAAGGCGAGGGATATTACCCCCTCCATGCTCGACTACAAGCTCCTTGCGGACAACGACTCGATGTATAACACCCCGCCGTGCTACTCCATCTATATGTGCAAGCTCGTGCTTGAGTGGATAAAGAATTTCGGCGGTCTTGAGGCAATGAAGCTCCACAATGAGAAGAAGGCTTCGATCCTCTATGATTTCCTTGACGGCAGCAAGATGTTCCACAACCCCGTTAAGAAGAGCGACCGCTCCATGATGAACGTCACCTTCGTCACCGATAGCGACGAGCTGAACGCAAAATTCGTCAAGGACGCAGCCGAGGCAGGCTTCGTCAACCTCAAGGGTCACCGCTCCGTCGGCGGCATGAGAGCCAGCATCTATAACGCAATGCCCATCGAGGGCGTTGAGAAGCTGGTCGACTTCATGACCGAGTTTGAGAAGAAGAACTGAGCGGGGGGAATGACGATGTTTAATATCCTTACACTCAACAAAATTTCAAAGGTGGGTCTCGACAAGCTCGACCCCGCCAAATATACCTGCTCTGACTCCGTTGAAGCGCCGGACGCTATTCTCGTTCGCTCCGCTTCGATGCATGAGATGACTCTCTCGCCCGCCACTCTCGCCATAGGCAGAGCGGGCGCAGGAGTCAACAATATCCCCGTCGCCGACTTCGGCGCACAGGGCGTGGCGGTATTCAACACCCCCGGCGCAAACGCAAACGCAGTCAAGGAGCTTGTGCTTTGCTCCCTCTTCCTTGCATCGAGGAAGGTTGCTTCGGCGGTCGACTGGTGCAAGACCCTCAAGGGTGAGGGCGACGCAGTCGGCAAGCTGGTCGAGAAGGGCAAGAGCGCCTTCGCAGGCCCCGAAATTCTCGGCAAGACCCTCGGCGTTATCGGCCTCGGAGCTATCGGCACTCTCGTTGCAGAGGGCGCAAAGGCGCTCGGCATGGATATCGTCGGCTACAATCCCAAGCTTTCCGAGGAGAGGATCGCCGACCTCACTTCAAAGGGAATAAAACTCATGTCAAGCCTTGATGAGCTGTATGCGGCGAGTGATTATATTACTCTCCACCTGCCCCTCAACGACTCGACAAGAGGCATGATAAACGGCGAGGCGATAGCCAAGATGAAGGACGGCGTACGCATTCTCAACTTCGCAAGAGGTGAGCTGGTCGACTCCGACGCGCTGATCGCAGCCCTCGGCAGCGGCAAGGCGGCGGCATATGTGACCGATTTCCCGACCGACGCTCAGATAGGCGTTGACGGCGTGACGGCGATACCGCACCTCGGCGCATCCACCCCCGAGAGCGAAGAGAATTGCGCCGCAATGGCGGCTGTCGAGATAGCCGATTACCTTGAAAAAGGAGCAGTCAAGAACTCCGTCAATCTGCCGAACACCAACCTGCCCGAGAGCTTTGAGAGCCGCACCTGCTTCATCCACAATGAGGATGAGGCATTCGGCACGAAGGTCACCGCAGCGGCGGCGGCGCAGGGCGCAGCGGTCAAGAATCTCTTCACCGCAAGCAAAAAGGGACTCGGCTACACGGTCATCGACACCGACAAGCCCCTCGACGTGAGTGGAATTGAAGCTATCCGCATCCGTGCTCTTTAATTCATAATGCAAAAAGCCCCGAGCAAGCGTTTGATTACGCCGCTCGGGGAATTTTTATGCCTTGACTCAGATGTTGGCTGCCAAATCCAGCAGGTCGATGGCTCCGACGGGGCACTGCTCGGCGCATTTGCCGCAGCCGGTGCATTTGTCGGGGTCGACCTTGGCGCAGAAGCTCTCGACGGTCACGGCGCCGCTCTCGCAGGCCTTGACGCACTTCATGCAGCCGATGCAGCCCGCCGTGCATTCCTTGCGGGTGACTGCGCCCTTGTCGTGATTCTTGCAGAGCACCGCGGCGCTGACAGAGTCAACGGGCAGCATCTCGATAAGTCCTTTGGGGCAGGTCTTGACGCATTTGCGGCAGGCATGGCAGGCGGCAGGGTCGATGTGAGCCACGCCGTCGCAGAGTCTGATAGCCTCATATTCGCAGGCGGCTACGCAGTCGCCNNNNGCTACGCAGTCGCCGTATCCGAGGCAGCCGTAGACGCATTCCTTGGGGCCACCGAAGATCTGCATCGCCATGCGGCAGCTCTTGACGCCCTGATATTCGAGCTTGGTTGCCGCGTTACCGTTATGACCGCGGCAGAGCACAACGGCAGCCATGGGCTTGACCTCGCCCGCGGCGAGACCCGTGACCTCGCCTATCGCCTTGGCGACGTCGTTGCCGCCGGGGGCGCAGAGAGCGGTGTTGGTCGTCTCGCCCTTGGAGAGGGCGGCGGCGTAGCCGTCGCAGCCGGAGAAGCCGCAGGCGCCGCAGTTGGCGCCGGGCAGGCATTCCCTTATAGCCTCCGCCTTTTCATCGACGGGGACGGCGAAGATCTTTGAAGCTATTGCAAGGCCGAGACCGGCTATCAGAGCGATGCCGGAGACGATGGCAACGGCGGTCAAAATTGAAGTCCAATCCATATCCGTTACCTCCTTTAAGCGAATATTCCGTCGGCGAGACCGGCGAAACCGAGGAATGAGAGCGAGGTTATTGAGGCGGCGATGAGCACTATCGGCAGACCCTGAAGGAATTTGGGCACGTCGCAGCTCTCAAGCCTTGAGCGCACGCCGGAGAATATGACCATGGCGAGCATGAAGCCGACGCCCGCACCGACGCTGTTGACCATTGACTCGGCGAAGTTGTAGCCGTTGGTGACATTGAGGAGCACCACACCGAGCACGGCGCAGTTGGTGGTGATGAGGGGCAGGTAGATGCCCAGCGCATTATAGAGCGGGGGCATGAACTTCTTCATCGCTATCTCGACAAGCTGCACGAGGGCGGCAATGACGAGGATGAACACGATGGTCTGGAGATAATCAAGCCCGTTTGCGACGAGCAGGTATTTGTTGATGGGGTAGGTCGCCGCCGTGGCGAGCGCCATGACGAATATGACCGCCGCCGACATACCGACCGCCGTGTTGAGCTTCTTGGAAACTCCGAGGAACGGGCATATGCCGAGGAACTTACAGAGCGTAAAATTCTCGGTAAGGATGGTGGTGATTATGAGCGTGATAAAAATTCTGAATGTCATGCGTTCTCACCCTCCTTTTTCTCTTCACAGCTCTTGCCCTGGGCAAGAACGGAGCAGTTGGCAGCCATCGGGCAGCCCTTGCAACCGCCCAGTTCAGCCTTGGGCTTGCCCTTCTTCTCGGCTATCCTGTTGGCGCACGCCATGAGGATGCCGAAGGTGAAGAAGCCGCCCGGGGCGAGGATGAATATAGTCATCGGGGTGATGACGCCGTCCTGCGGGATGAGGGTGAAGCCGTCGAAGCCGCCGAGGACATTGTCGCCGAAGAGGACGAGCAGATTTTGTGCGCCGGAGAGGAAGGTGCCAGCGCCGATGATCTCCCTGACGGAGGCCATGCAGCAAAGAGCCATCGTGAAGCCGACGCCCATACCGAGACCGTCCACCGCGGAGGCGATAACGGAATTCTTGCCCGCAAAGGCTTCCGCTCTGCCGAGGATTATGCAGTTAACGACTATCAGGGGCAGGAAAACACCGAGCGCCGAATCCAGCGCCGGGACGAACGCCTTGACGAGCATCTGCACTATCGTAACGAACGAAGCGATTATGACTATGTATGCGGGGATCCTGACCTTGGAGGGGATGACCTTCCTGAGGGCGGATATAACGATATTGGAGCAAACGAGTACTATCATTGCGGATATGCCCATGCCCAGCGCATTGACTACGCTTGTGGATATCGCAAGGGTCGGGCAGGTGCCCAAAACGAGCCTGAGAACGGGATTCTCCTTGATAAGGCCCTTTGTGAATTCCTTGCCGAGAGAAACTTTTTTATCAGCCATCGTTCTCACCTCCTGCTGCTTCTATTGCGGCGTTGACCGCCTTGGTGACTGCCCTCGAGGTCACGGTAGCGCCCGTGAGAGCGTCTATCGAATTCTCGCCGGGCTTATCCTTTGAGACCGTGATGCCTTTGACAAGGCCGACGAACTGATCGCGGAAGCTCTCCTTGACTGCGTTTGCGCCGAGGCCGGCGGTCTCGCTGTGGGAGAGGATGTTAACGCCCGTCACCTTGCCGTCCTTATCGACGCCGGTCATGACCGAGATGTCGCCGCCGTAGCCCTTGGCTACGTTGACTACCACGCTGCCGAGGACGTTGCCGTCCTTATCGAGAGCGGGCACGACGGTGGTGCCGTCCTCAAGGGTCTTGACCTCGCCGAAATCGGCCGCGTCGGCAAAAACTATCTGCCGTGACTTCTTCTCCGTCTCGGCGGCAAGAGCCGCTATCTTGGGGGCGGTGATATCGTTGGTAACGCCGAGGAGCAGGGTCGCTATAAGACCTATAATGAAGAGCACGAGAGCTGGAGCGGCGTATTCCTTGACATTTTTCATTTTGCAGCCGCCTCCTTTTTCTCTTTTTTGGGCGTGCCGAAGGGCTTGGGCACGGTGAGGCGCTCGATATGGGGCACGAGCAGGTTCATCAGCAGTATTGCAAACGAAACGCCCTCGGGCATCTGGGTGAAGAGCCTCATCACCGAGGTGAGCAGGCCGCATCCGACGCCGAAGATGATGCGTCCCTTGGTGTTGAGCGGGCTGGTCGAGTAATCGGTCGCCATAAATATCGCGCCGAGCAGCAGGCCGCCGCCGAGGAGCTGATAAACGAGGAAATCGAGGTCGCCGTGACCCTTTATAAGCATTATGACGGCAACGGTGCCGACGAATGAGAGCGGGATCGCGGGGGAAATAACTTTCCTTATCATCAGATATACGCCGCCGAGCATCAGCGCAACGGCGCAGGTCTCGCCGAGGCAGCCGCCCCTGAGACCGAGGAGCATATCGAGCTTTGAGGGCAGAGTATCCGCGCCGGCTTTAAGCATTGCAAGCGGGGTGGCGGTGGTGACTGCGTCCGTCCTCCACGAGAGCGGAGCCGTCCAGGTGCCCATTGCCTTGCCGAAGGAGAGGAGCAGGACTATTCTTGCGGTAATGGCGGGGTTTGCGAAATTCTGACCGATGCCGCCGAAGAACTGCTTGACCACGACTATGGCAAAAATGCTGCCGACAGCCGCCATCCAGAGGGGGATGCTCACGGGCAGGTTGAAGGCAAGGATGATGCCCGTCACTACGGCGCTCAGGTCGCCTATCGTGACGGAGCGTTTCATTATCTTTCTCGCTGCGAACTCCGAGAGCACGCAGGTGATGACCGTCGTTGCCGTCACTGCGAGCACGCGGGGCCCGAATATGACGGTGGCGGCTATCAATGCGGGGATAAGGGCGATTATCACATCGAGCATTATGCCCCGTGTAGTCTTTGACGAGCGCAGATGCGGCGAGGCACTGACCGTCAGCTTCTTTCCGTTAACCATTATTTATTGCCCTCCTCTCTGAGGATCGCCTTTGCGAGGCGCATATGCTGCACGAGCGGCTTGCCCGCGGGGCAGGCGAAGGCGCAGCTGCCGCACTCCATACAGACCGTTACGCCCGCTCGCTTGAGGGCGTCGACATCCTTTATCTTGGCGGCTTTGACTATATTGGTCGGCATCAGGCTCATCGGGCACGCCGCAACGCAGCGCCCGCAGCGGATGCAGTCCGTCTCGGGCTTGAGCACCGCGTCGTCGGCGGTGAAAGCGAGGATCGCGTTATTCTGCTTGAGCACGGGCAGATCAGTGCCGACTATGGCAAGACCCATCATCGGGCCGCCGGTGAGTATCTTGCAGGGCTCGCCCTTGAAGCCGCCGCAGAAGTCGATTATCTCGCTGATATCGGTGCCTACGGGCACACGCACGTTCTTAGGCTCGGCAATCGCGGAGCCGTCCACGGTGAGGGAGCGGCTGACGAGGGGCTTGCCGGTCTTTAAGTATCTGGATATGAATGCGACCGAGGCGACATTCATCACCACGCGGCCGACGTCGGCGGGCAGCTTGCCGGGGGGCACACGCCTGCCCGTTGCGGACTGCACCATCATCTTCTCGGCGCCCTGAGGGTATTTGGATTCGAGCACCATGAGCTTGACCGAATCGTCGATATCGGCGTCATGGTCGGCTATCTTGCCGAGCACCTTGAACGCCTCGGGCTTATTATCCTCGGCGGCGATGATGACCTGCTTGAAGCCGAGCAGCTCCTTGAGGGCATAAACGCCCGAGAGGATATCCCATGAATTCTCCATGCATTCACGGTAGTCTACGGTTATGTAAGGCTCGCACTCCGCCGCATTGACCACGAGCGTGTCGATATTCTTATCGGGCGGGAAGTTCAGCTTGACATGGGTGGGGAAGCCTGCGCCGCCAAGACCCACGAGACCTGAATCCCTGACCGCCTTGATGAGATCTTCTCTCGTCTCGACCTTCGGAGGCTTGATGCCCTCCCAAAGGCGCATTTCGCCGTCGGATTCGATAGTCACAGCCTTTGAGACCGAGCCGTTGGGCATCTTGATATCGCCGATAGCCGTGACCGTGCCCGACACCGAGGCGTGGATGGGCGCGCTGACGAATTTGTCGCTGTCGCCGATGAGCTGACCGACCGCGACCTCGTCGCCGACCTTCACCACAGGCTCGCAGGGCGCGCCGATATGCTGCTGCATCGGGATGACGACCTTTGAGGGAGTGGGGATCCTTACCACCTCAAGCTCGGCGGTGTTCTTATGGTGAGCGACCTTGACGCCGCCCCGAACCTTTTTAACGGCTCTCAGGACGCCGCCTTTAACGGCCTTTGCCATATTTTACTCCTCCTTCTTTTTGAGAAAGTGATTTTTCTGTTTTTCGAGGGCGGGGATGACCGCTTTGAAGATCATGCCCGTCACCGCGCCGGTGGCAACGCCGAAAACGGCGAGCGTCGGAGCGTAATATATAATGTCGGCAGTCCCGGTGAGGAATGCGGCCGCCGCAAGCTGACCCGCATTGTGGCACAGCGAGCTGATGACCGATATCCCTATCAAACCGAGCCTTTTGCCGGCATATTTAAGAAGAAAATACATCGCCGCCGCCGAGAGCAGCCCGCCGCAAAGGCTCATAAGCCCAGCGGTAACGCCCCTGGTGACGAAGGCGAAGCCCGCCTTGACGAGGGCGAGCACGGCAGCCCAGCCGAGGCCGAGATTGCCCGCCGCAAACATGATTATGATGTTTGCAAGCCCCGGCTTTGCCCCGGGCGGGAGCCACGGAACGGCGGGGAGCAGGCTCTCGAGCCAGCCGAGCGCAATTGCCTGAGCGCACAGCACGGCGGCAAGAGCCGTTTTATAGACTAAATCCTTACTGTTTTTCATATCAATATGTTACGGCGTCAAGCTCCGAGCCGCTGACGGTTATCACCGTGCGGGCGGGCAGGCACACCGCCGTATCCCCCATTCGGGTAAGTTTGCCGCAGGCGGCGCATAATTTGTCGCGGCAGCCTGCCTCGGCCACCCAAATTGCGCCGTCACGGGCGATTATGAGCAGGTCGGGGTCGGTGCCGGTGCGGAATCCCGCGGCCTCGCCCGACGAAAGATCGACCGTGCGGAGGACTTCGCCGTCAACGGTGACAACGGCTTCGAGCTTGCCCTGATACTGTGAAAGGGCAAGCCATAGAGCCGCGGCAGCGACAATGACCGCCGCAATTATAAAAATATCCGCTTTTCGCAAGAGTTTCCGATCCATGCTTTACTCCACGACTGTATAGCCGTCGACGAGGACGGTGACATTCGGCTTTATCCCGTCGGTGCAGATAACTTTTTTATCCTCGGTGATGAATATCGCCTCGCAGCCGTATTTGGCGGCGAGTTTTGCGCCGCCTTCGGCGCCGAGCACGAAGCAGGCGGTCGAGAGAGCGTCGCTGAGCAGCCCGCTGTCGGAGATAACGGTCACGCTGACAAGGCCGTTCTCAACAGGCAGCCCTGTATCGGGGTCGAGAATGTGGTGATAGCGCTTGCCGCCCTGCTCGAAGCAGCGTTCGTAGCTGCCTGAGGTGGAGACGCAGCCCGCGCCGAGCTTGACGGTCATCACCGATCTGCCCGCTTCGCCCCAGGGGTCGCGCACGCCGACATTGAAGCTGCCCTTGCCGTAGAGCAGCACGCTGCCGCCGACCGAAACGACGGCGGAGCTTATTTTTTTATCGGAAAGATATGATTTGACTTTATCGAGGGCGATCCCTTTGCCAGCCGAGCCGAGGTCGATTATGCAGCCGTCGGCGCGGGTGAGGGTATTGCCGCTGAGCGAGAGTTTGTCGGAGCCTGAGCGCGAGAGCGCCTCGGTCAATTCGTCGGTGGAGGGCACGCGGGGGGAGTCGTTAAAGCTCCACAGGTCGCTGACTGCGCCGAGGGCTATGTCGAATTTACCTCCGCTCATTTTGCCGACCTCGAGCAGCTCGGTGATGTAATCTCTCATTTCGTCGCTGAGGACGGTCTCCGCCTCGGAATTTATCCTGCTTATCTCGGAGCCTGACGTGTAGCGGGAGAGCTGCTTTGAATCCAGCTCGCGCACGAGGGTGCTTATCCCGCCCGCCGCGTCCTTGGCGGCGAAGCCCTTGACCTTGGCGGAGACAAAGGTATCCATGGCGAAGAATTCGCGCTTGACCTCGTTTGAGGATGCAAAAAAAATCGCCGCAGCCGCAACGGCGGCAACAACAGCGAGGGCAATCAGAATCTTTTTCAATTTGCATGCCCCCTTATATCAAAAATGATATATAGTTATGTATGAAGTGATATAATCTTCCTTACTTTTAATATACACCTTTTAAAAGAGTTTTTCAATAAAATTTTATAATTTTATTGCGATTTATATTGGTTTTCGGTGAAAAATCTGCTAAAATATCATCAGAGAATTCGCATTATATCAAAGAGGAAAATTACGGAGGTAAAGCCATGATAAGCAACATATATATGCCCGCCCGCTGCATAGTCGGCAGGGGCTGCGTTGAGCAGAGCGGCGGGATTTTTGCCTCGGCGGGCAAGCGCTGCCTGATAGTCACGGGCAGGAGCAGCGCAAGGCTCAGCGGCGCTCTCGGCGACGCGGAAAAAGCCCTGCAAGGCGTGGGGATAAGCTATGAGATATTTGACGGGATAGGCGCAAATCCGCTCGTCTCCGCCTGCTGCGCCGCGGGCAAAAGGGCGAGGGATATCGGGGCGGAATTCATACTCGGCATAGGCGGCGGCTCGGTGCTCGACGCCTCGAAAGCCATCGCTATTTATGCCGCAGACCCGTCGCTCGCACCTATGGATATTTATAAAAGGGAATACAGCGGAACTCCGCTGCCTGTCCTGCTCATAGGCACTACGGCCGGCACGGGCAGCGAGGTGACGGGCGTCGCCGTGCTGACGAACGATGAAACGGGGGCAAAAAAGAGCATATCCGGGGCGGATTGCTACGCCGCGGTCTCTTTCTGCGACTACGGCTACACCCGCACTATGCCGAGGAAAGAGACGGTTTCGACGGCGCTTGACGCCTTTGCCCATGCGGTCGAGGGCTTCTTCACCCCGAAATGCGGCGGAGTGCTTGACCTTTATGCAAAAAAATGCATACCGCAGATATACGACGGGCTTCGGGAGCTTGCCGAGGGCGGCGAGATCGACGATTCGCTGCGGGAGAGGCTCTATGAAGGCTCGATATATGCGGGCCTTGTGATAAACACCTGCGGCACGGCGTTCCCGCACCCGCTAGGCTATGTGCTCACGGAGAATTACGGGATTCCGCACGGCATGGCCTGCGCTGCGTTCTTCGGCGCGTTCATTGACCGCTGCGAGCGTTTTGCGCCCGAGAAAGCGGCGGAATTCGCCGCAATGACGGACGATATCGCCGCCGTCAGGGGCACGATAGGGTCGCTGCTTGACCTCGACGGCGTTAAAATCAGCCGTGACGAGGCGGAAAGATACGCCCTGCGCTGGCAGAGCGGCACGCCCAAAAATTTTGCCGCCTCCCCCGGCGGTCTAACGCAGGAGGAAGCGGCAGGGATATTAGCTTCGCTTTAATAAGCGTGCTCAGCAGCCGCAGCCACAGCCGCAGTCACTGCCTCTTGAGGAGTTGAGCGAAGTGCCGTTGCAACCGCAACCGCAGCCCAAGCCGCAACCGCAGTCGGTGAGGCAAAGGAGCAAGAGGATGATGAAGAGCCAATTGTTATTGCATCCGCAACCCATGATCTGACCTCCTTAACTTGAGTCAGCCGATCTCTCGACTGCTTACATCCTCATGTTATGTCGCGGCGGCGAAAGGGTTACAGCTCGGCGGCAAAAATTTTCCTTATGAAATCTGACGGTTTTTGACCCGCAAGCTCGGGGCTTGGCTGTGTATTTATGCGAATTTTGATTTTGACTATTGACAACGCCCCTATCTTGCGTTAAAATGGCGACAACAACTGATATGGATAAATGCCGTGAAGATATTATGCGGAATTGACCCGTGCTTTCAGAGAGCCGTTGACAGGTGCGAAACGGTAAGCCGGCTATTCGGCAGCCTCGTATCGGAGCAGGTCCCCGGAACGCAAAGTAAGGGGGCACGGGTGATCCCGTTACAGGTCAGGGGCTTGATTGAGCCTGACGAGCGGTCTGTTTTTAACAGGCAATACGGGTGGTACCGTGGTTAATTTCTTAATTAGTCATCCCGCAGAGAGAGGATCTCTGCGGGGTGTTTTGTTTTAGCCGAAAAGGCGAAATCCTAAGCATATCAAAGGAAGGCGAATGCGAAATGAAAAATGTATATGTCAGTGATATTACCCTCGCCGCCGCGGCAAAGGGCGGCAGGAAGGCTATGAGCTTCCGTGAGAAGCTCGCTCTCGCTCAAAACCTGCGCTCGGCGGGCGTTGACTCGGTGGAGCTGCCCGCCTGCTCCGGCAGCAAGGAGGACGAGGTGGTGCTCCGCACTATAGCGACCTCGCTCGGCGGCTGCAAAGTGAGCATACCCGTCGGCGACGGCGACGAGAGCTTTGCCGCCGCATGGAGCTGCATTCGATCCGCTGCAAAGCCCTGCCTGAGGGTGCAGCTGCCCGTATCCACGGTACAGATGGAGTATTCCTACCACATGAAAGCGCCTAAAATGCTTGAAAAAATTGCATATTTATGCAAGAAAGCCGCCGAAATTTGCCCCGAGGTGGAATTTGTCGCCCTTGACGCCACCAGAGCCGAGCCGGGCTTCGTCAGCGAATGCTGCCGCACAGCCCGTGAGAGCGGAGCGACCGCAGTGACCGTGTGCGACGACGCCGGCTGCTGCTTCCCTGACGAATTTGCCGCCCTTATCGAAGAGGTAAAGGGTTGCTGCGGGGCTAAGGTGTTCGCTCAGCCCTCGGACGCATTGGGCATGGCCGCCGCCTGCGCCGTTGAGGCGATAAAAGCGGGGGCTGACGGCGTAAAGACCGCCGTTAGCAATAAATCCTATCTCTGCGCCGAGGTTTTCGCCGATATCTGCCGCGCAAAGGGCGACTCGCTCGGCTTCGCCTGCAAGCTCGACGTGACGGGCATTCATCGCCTGCTTTCGGAGGCGCTGCCCGAGGAGGCGGCGGAGCAGGCAGCCGCTGAGGAGGTCAAGGCGAATTCCGCTTTTCTCGGCGCTCAGAGCACCCTGACCGAGGTCATCGCGGCCGTCAGGGAGCTTGGATATGAGCTCTCCGCCGAGGATAACGGCAAGGTCTATGAGGAATTCCGCAGAGTCGCGGCGAAAAAAGGCTCGATAGGCTCAAGGGAGCTTGAGGCGATAGTCGCGGGGGCGGCGATGCAGGTGCCCTCGACCTATCATGTGATAAGCTATGTTGTAAACAGCGGCAACGTGATGACCGCAACGGCGAACCTGACCCTTGAGAGGAACGGCGAGAAGCTCAGCGGAGTCAGCACGGGCGACGGCCCGATAGACGCGGCGTTCCACGCGATAGAGCAGATAATCGGCCACCACTATGAGCTGGATGATTTCAGAATTCAGGCCATTACCAAGGGCAGAGAGGCGCTCGGCTCCTCGCTCATCCGCCTGCGCGACGGCGGCAGGCTCTATTCGGGCAACGGCGTATCGACCGATATCGTCGGCGCCTGCATCAGGGCATATATCAACGCTTTGAATAAGATAGTTTACGAGGAAAAATGATATGAAATTAGCATTTTCTACCGAAAATATAAGCTGCCCGTCATTCCTTGAGCTGTGCGACACGGCGGCGGAATACGGCTTTTCGGGCATTGAGATATTCGACGCAGGGGCGGAGATAGCCGCCCACCGCGACAGCCTGCTCGACCCCGCGTCGACCGCCGATTCGCGGCGCAAGCTGGTCAACCGCCACCTTGAGGCGGCGGCGCTGACCTACCCCGACCCGATATGCTCCGCCACCGCGCCCGAGCCGATAGCCGACTGCGTGGAGTTGGCGGCGAATGCGGGGATACAGAATGTGATAATCCGCTTCGGCGCGGAGCTGCCCGACGGGCTTGAGAGCATACTGACCCCAGCCGTTAAGAGAGCGGAGGAATACGGCGTCGCGATATTGCTCGAGACCTGCGGAGCGCTTGCACACACGGAGAGGGCGCTTGAGGTCATCAATCGCTTTGCGACGGCGGCGCTCGGCACGGCGTGGAATATCCGTGAGACGTTCTTTGGCGGCGGCGAGACTGCCGACGAGACGATACGAACCCTCGGCGCATATATCAATTATGTCCGCATAGGCGACCGCAGGGGCGGCACGGACGTCATAATCGGCGACGGCGAGCTGCCCGTCAGAGACTTTATGAATGCGCTGCGTTCGCTGAACTACGACGGCTTCATCTGCACCGACCGCAACAGCGAGATAACCGAGCCTGATGTGGTGCTGACCCATTTCGTCAACTATATGAACGGCGCAGAGGAGCGCAAGCCGACGGAGAATATCTATTATAACCGCTCCCGCACGGGCACATTCCCGTGGAAGAAATTCGACACGGTGGATCTGACCTTTTCGCAGGTGCTCGACGAGATGGCGGAGAGATACCCCGACCAATACGCCTTCAAATACACGACCCTCGACTATACGAGAACATATTCGGAATTCCGCGACGATGTGGACAGAGTTGCGGCGGCGCTCATTTCGCTGGGCGTGAAGCCCGGCTACCATGTGGCGGTCTGGGCGACGAATATACCTCAGTGGTTCCTGACGTTTTGGGCGACGGTCAAGATAGGCGCCGTACTCGTGACGGTCAACACCGCCTACAAGGTGCATGAGGCGGAGTATCTGCTGCGGCAGTCCGATACGCATACGCTGGTGATGATAAGGGACTGCAAGGATTCAAACTATGAGGAGATAATCTCGGAGCTTTGCCCCGAGCTTGCCTCGCTGAAGCCGGGTAAGTCGCTCTATTCAAAGAATCTGCCGTTCCTGCGCAATGTCGTGACCGTCGGATTTCACATGGACGGCTGCCTCGAGTGGGACGAAATGCTCGAGAGGGCGGATTCCGTGCCCGTTGAGGAGGTGCGCCGCAGAGCCGCGGGCGTGAAGCCCGACGACGTGTGCAATATGCAATATACCTCTGGCACCACGGGCTTCCCCAAGGGGGTCATGCTGACCCACCGCAACATTATTAATAACGGCAAGCTGATAGGCGACAGGATGGATATATCCTCCGCCGACAGGATGATGATACAGGTGCCGATGTTCCACTGCTTCGGCATGGTGCTCTCGATGACCAATCTGATGACCCACGCAGGCACTATCTGCCCGCTGCCGTATTTCTCGCCGAAATCCTCGCTCGCGTGCATCAACGCCGAGCGCATAACCTGCTTCAACGGCGTGCCGACGATGTTCATAGCGATGTTTAACCACGAGGATTTTGCCTCGACCGACTTCTCCTATATGAGGACCGGCATTATGGCAGGTGCGAACTGCCCGCCGGAGCTTATGCGCCGAGCCGCCGCAGAGATGAATATGACCGAGATACTCAGCGTTTACGGTCAGACGGAGTCCTCGCCCGGCTGCACGATGGGCGAGGTCAACGAATCGCTCGACCTGAGGGTCGAGACGGTCGGCAGCGCATTCCCGAATGTTGAATGCAAGATAATCGACCCCGAGACAGGCGAGGATCTGCCCGACGGCGAGAACGGCGAATTCGTCGCAAGGGGCTTCAACATAATGAAGGGCTACTATAAGATGCCGAAGGCGACCGAGCAGACGATTGACGCCGACGGATGGCTCCACACAGGCGATATCTGTTGCCGCACGCCGCAGGGCTACTATAAGGTCACGGGCAGGCTAAAGGATATGATAATCAGGGGCGGCGAAAACCTCTATCCACGCGAGATAGAGGAATTCTACCTCACTCACCCCAAGGTCAGGGATGTGCAGGTCGTCGGCGTGCCCGACAGCCGCTACGGCGAGGAGGCCTGCGCCTGGATAATCCTCAAGAGCGGCGAAAGATCGGACGAAAACGAGATGCGGGAATACGGCAATTCCCACATGGCGAAGCACAAGGTGCCGAGATATTTTATTTTCACTGAGAGCTTTCCAATGAACGCCGCAGGCAAGATATTAAAATATAAAATGAGAGACGATTCGATAGCACGGCTGGGAATAAATAAAAGCTGAAAAAATTTTCGAAAACCTCTTGACAGACGGTCAAAGGTGTGCTAAAATGCAGAAAAACTTGAATATAAAAGCTGTGACGAAGACGGATACGGTTGTCTGTTTCCAAGAGAGTCGGGGGCGGTGCGATCCCGATAAACTAATTCCGATATCCCATCACTTCCGAGCCGAGGGTCCGAAAGCCGAGCGCAAGTAGGCGCCTTCCGTGATTGCTGCGTTAACGCATAAGGCTTGTTGGAGCCTGAGGGGCATGACCTTCATGCAATTTGAGTGGTACCGCGGGTACGATGATTAAAATCGACTCGTCTCAAAGAAATTCTTTGAGACGAGTCTTTCTGCTTTTAAACAGAATTTTACACACCAAGGAGGTTTTTATGATGAATACGACAAACACGATGATGCAGCTCTCCGAGATAGCCGAGAGAATTCGGGAGCTCAGGGAGATCATGGGCTGGTCGGCCGCCGAGATGGCGGACAAGACCGAGGTAACGCCCGAGGCATACGCTCTTTATGAGAGCGGCAGCGCCGATATCCCGTTCACATTCATTCATAAATGCGCGCTTGCCTTCAACGTCGAGCTGACCGAGCTGCTCGAGGGTCGCTCCGCTCATCTGTCGAGCTACACCGTGACGAGGAAGGGCAAGGGTCAGGAGACGGCGAAAGAGGACGGCATAGAGATAATGAACCTCGCGCCGAAATTCCGCGACAAGATAGCGCAGCCCTACTGGGTGCATTACGAATACTCACCCGAGCAGCAGAACGCCCCCATCCACCTGACCAAGCACAGCGGCCAGGAATTCGACCTGATACTCAAGGGCAAGCTGAAGGTGCAGGTCGGCGAGCACACCGAGATCCTCGGCGAGGGCGACAGCATCTATTACAACAGCTCCACCCCTCACGGAATGATAGCCGTTGACGGCGAGGACTGCTACTTCTGCGCCGTCGTTCTCCCCGGCGACGATGTGAAGGAGGAGACGGTACGCAGCACGATAGTCTCCGCCCAAAGCTCGGAGAAGCTGCTGTGCGAGAAATTCGTCAAGACGCATGAGGATGAGCACGGCAGGCTCAAGAGCATAGAATTCAAGAACACAGACACCTTCAACTTCGGCTTCGATATAGTTGATGAGATAGCGAATAAATACCCCGACAAGCTCGCAATGCTCCACCTCGACTCAGAGAGGAACGAGCGCCGCTTCACATTCAAGGATATCAAAAAGGCCTCCAACCAATGCGCCAATTACTTCACCTCGCTCGGCGTCAAGAAGGGCGACAGGGTCATGCTTGTGCTCAAGCGCCACTATCAATTCTGGTTTGCGATAGTCGCCCTGCACAAGATAGGCGCGATAGCGATCCCGGCAACGAATCAGCTCAAGGAGCACGACTTTGAATACCGCTTCAACGCCGCCGGGGTCAGCACGATAGTCTGCACCGGCGACGGCGACACCGCCGACATTGCCGAGAGAGCCGCTCAGAAATGCCCGACGGTCAAGAATAAACTCATCGTCGGCAGGCAGAAGGAGGGCTGGCACGACTTCAACGCCGAATACAAGCTCTTCTCAAGCAAATATGAGCGCACGCCCGACACCTCCTGCGGCGACGACACCGCGATAATGTTCTTCACCTCGGGCACGACGGGTAACCCCAAGATGGCGGCGCACAAGCACACCTACGCCCTCGGCCACTTTGTGACGGCGAAATACTGGCACTGCTGCGAGAGGGACGGACTTCACCTGACGATCTCAGACACGGGCTGGGGCAAATCGCTCTGGGGCAAGCTCTACGGTCAATGGCTCTGCGAGGGAGCGGTATTTGTCTATGACTTCGACCGCTTTGACGCCTCGGATATCCTGCCGATGTTTGCAAAATACAATATCACCACCTTCTGCGCTCCGCCGACGATGCTCAGAATGCTGATAAAGGAGGATCTCTCAAAATACGACCTCTCCTCAATCCACCATATGACGACGGCGGGCGAGGCGCTGAACCCCGAGGTGTTCCGTCAATTCAAGGCCGCCACGGGTCTTGAGATAAGCGAGGGCTTCGGTCAGACCGAGACAACATTGACTATCGCAAATCTCAGAGGCACGCCGCTCAAGCTCGGCTCAATGGGCAAGGCTTCGCCGCAGTACGACGTTGACCTTGTCGATCAGGACGGCAACACCGTCGCCCCGGGCGAAACAGGCGAGATAGTTATCCGCACCTCGAGAGCCGTTCCCTGCGGGCTCTATAAAGAATACTACCTCGACAGCGAAAAGACCGAGGAGGCGTGGCACGACGGGCTTTATCACACCGGCGACACCGCATGGCGCGACGAGGACGGCTACTTCTGGTATGTCGGGCGCAAGGACGACGTTATCAAGTCCTCCGGCTACCGCATCGGGCCGTTTGAGATCGAGAGCGTCATCATGGAGCTGCCCTATGTTGTGGAGTGCGGCGTTTCCGCCGCCCCGGACGAGGTCAGAGGTCAGGTAGTCAAGGCGAGCATAGTGCTCACCAAGGGCACCGAGCCGACTGAGGAGCTTAAAAAAGAAATTCAGAATTACGTCAAATCCCATACAGCGCCTTACAAATATCCCCGCGTAGTCGTCTTTAAGGACGAATTGCCCAAGACGACGAGCGGCAAGATCCAAAGATATAAATTATAATGCGAAAGGAAGACTGAACTATGAAATACGAAATCAAGGTAACAAAAACGACCGCCCCGAAGCCCCACCCGACAGACGAAACCAAGCTCGGCTTCGGTCAGATATTCACCGACCATATGTTTCTGATGGATTTCGACCCCGACAAGGGCTGGCATGACGCGCGCATAGTGCCGTTCGGCCCGCTGCCCATACACCCGGCCGCCACGGTCTTCCACTACGGCGTTGAGATATTTGAGGGGCTTAAAGCGTACCGCCGCGCCGACGGCGCCGTCGCCCTGTTCAGACCCGATGAGAACGCAAAGCGCTTCAGAAACAGCGCGGAGCGCCTCTGCCTGCCCGAGCTTGACGAGGAAGCCTTCGTCGATATCGTCAAGACCCTTGTGGAGCTTGAGAAGGATTGGATTCCCTCGGCGGAAGGCACTTCACTTTATATCAGACCCTTTATGTTCGGCGATGACGCTAACCTCGGCGTTCACGGAGTCCACCACGCGGTGTTTGCGGTCATCTGCTCGCCCGTCGGCGCATACTATGCCGAGGGCATCAACCCCGTCAAGATAGCGATAGAGAGCAAGGACGTCAGAGCCGTCAGAGGCGGCACGGGCTACGCAAAGTGCGGCGGCAACTACGCCGCCAGCCTCAGAGCGGGCGAGGAAGCCGAGAAGCAGGGCTACACCCAGGTGCTTTGGCTTGACGGCGTCGAGCGCAAATATATCGAGGAAGTCGGCTCGATGAACGTCATGTTTAAGATAAACGGCAAGATAGTTACCCCCGCCCTCACAGGCTCGGTGCTCCCCGGCGTTACGAGGAAATCATGCGTGCAGCTGCTGAAGGATTGGGGCTACGAGGTCGAGGAGAGGCTCATCTCGGTCGACGAGCTCTTTGAGGCCGCCGCAAACGGCACTCTTGAGGAGGCATGGGGCACGGGCACCGCCGCCGTTGTGTCTCCGATAGGCCATCTCTTCTATCAGGGCAAGGAATACACCGTGTGCAATAATGAGATAGGCAAAGTTACGCATAAGCTCTATGACACCATCACGGGCATCCAGTGCGGCAAGGTCGCCGACCCCTACGGCTGGAGCGTCAAGGTCTGCAATGGCTGAGAATTATAAGCGGCTGACCCTCTTTGCCGGCCACTACGGCAGCGGCAAGACCAACCTTGCCGTCAACTATGCGCTCGCCCTGAGGCGCAGCGGCAAAAAGGTCAGGATAGCCGATCTGGATATAGTTAACCCGTATTTCCGCACCAAGGACAGTGCCGAGGAGCTTGCGGCGGCAGGCATTGAGCTTGTCTCGCCGACCTATGCGAACACTAATCTCGATATCCCCGCCCTGCCGCAGGAGATGTACGGGCTGTTTGAGCGCCGTGACAGCTGCGCGGTCATTGATGTCGGCGGCGACGACGCGGGCGCATATGCGCTCGGCAGATTCGCCCCTCTCATACTTGAGGAGAACGACTACGAGATGATATTCACGGTCAATTTCTACCGCCCCCTGACCCCGGACGCCGAGAGCGCCCTCGAGGTCATGCGGGAGATAGAGGCGGCGTGCGGCATACCGTTCACGGCGATTGCCGACAATTCCAATCTCGGCGACGAGACGCTGCCCGAGGATGTGGAGGCGACCGCGGAGCAGGCTCGCAGGCTCTCGGAGCTGAGCGGGCTGCCCGTCATAATGACGGCGGCGAGGGAGGATATCTGCGGCGGTATCAAGGCAGAGAAGCTCTTCCCTCTCAAGCTGCAAAAGAAATATTTTTGATATAAAGGAGACTGGATATGGCTAAGGTCACGTTTGACTCGGACAGATGCAAGGGCTGCGCTCTGTGCGTTGACGCCTGCCCGAAGAAGATCATCGTTATTGCCAAAAACAAAATAAATGCGAAAGGACATTCCCCGGCAGAGGTCACTCAGCCCGAGAAGTGCATCGGCTGCGCTTTCTGCGCCACGATGTGCCCCGACTGCGTGATAACCGTGGAGAAATGAGGTGACGACATGGCTGAGAAAGTATTGATGAAGGGCAACGAAGCTATCGCCGAGGCCGCTATCAGAGCCGGCTGCCGCCATTACTTCGGTTACCCGATAACTCCGCAGACGGAGATAGCCGCCTATATGGCGAAGCGTATGCCCAAGATCGGCGGCACATTTTTGCAGGCGGAGAGCGAGATAGCTGCGATAAATATGGTCTACGGTGTTGCGGGTGCGGGCTTCAGGGTCATGACCTCGTCCTCAAGCCCCGGAGTTTCGCTTAAACAGGAGGGCATTTCATATATCGCGGGCTCGGATCTGCCCGCGCTCATAGTCAATGTGCAGAGGGGCGGCCCCGGCCTCGGCGGCATCCAGCCGTCACAGTCCGATTATTTCCAGGCAACCAAGGGCGGCGGCCACGGCGATTATCATCTGATAGTCCTTGCCCCCGCAAGCGTGCAGGAGATGGCGGATCTGACCGTCAAGGCATTTGACCTCTCGGATAAATACCGCATTCCCGCAATGCTGCTTGCCGACGGCACGATGGGCCAGATGATGGAGCCCGTCTCGCTCGAGGGCATCACTGAGCATAAGGTTGAGAAGCCCTGGGCGGTCACAGGCACTCAGATGAAGAGAAAGCACAATATCATCAACTCGCTTTACCTCAAGCCCGAGGAGCTGGAGAAGATTAACTTCGCCCGCTACGAGAGATACGCCGAGGTGGAGAAGAACGAGCCGATGTGGGAAGAATACATGATGGAGGACGCCGAATACTGCGTAGTCGCCTACGGCATAGCCGCAAGGGTGTCAAAGAACGCGGTCACGGCGGCGAGGGCAAACGGAGTCAAAGTCGGCCTCATCAGACCGATAACCCTTTGGCCGTTCCCGACCGAGGCGCTTGCCGCGGCGGCAAAAAAGGTCAAGGCGTTTGTATCCGTCGAGCTTTCGATGGGTCAGATGATAGAGGATATACGCCTTGCCACCGGATGCAGCAGACCCGTTACGCTCTGCAACCGCGCGGGCGGCATGATCCCCGACCCCGAGCAGGTGCTCGAGGCAATAGCAAAATCAGCGGAGGTGAATGAATAATGACCGTTTTTGAGAGACCGAAATCACTTGCGGATGTGCCGCTGCATTACTGCCCCGGCTGCACCCACGGCATAATTCACCGCCTTGTTGCCGAGGCGATAGACGAGCTTGGCATTGAGGGCAGGACGATAGGCGTTGCCCCCGTCGGCTGCGCCGTCATGGCTTATGACTATTTCACCTGCGACATGGTGGAGGCTGCCCACGGCAGAGCGCCCGCCGTTGCGACGGGTCTTAAAAGAGCGCTGCCCGAGAATATCATATTCACCTATCAGGGTGACGGCGACCTTGCCTCAATAGGCATGGCGGAGACCGTCCACTCCGCGACAAGGAACGAAAACATAACCGTCATATTTGTCAATAACGCAATATACGGCATGACGGGCGGTCAGATGGCTCCCACGTCGCTGCCCGGTCAGGTCACTCAGACATCGCCCTACGGCAGGGACGTCAAGACCGCGGGCTTCCCGATAAGGGTCTGCGAGCTGCTCGCCACCCTCGACGGCCCCGAATACATAGAGCGCGTCGCCGTCAACAATGTCAAGAATGTAAAGAACGCAAAGAAAGCGATCCTCAAGGCGTTTAAGAATCAGGTCGAGGGCAAGGGCTTCTCGCTCATCGAGGTCGTATCCTCCTGCCCGACCAACTGGGGCATGACCCCCACCGCCGCACTTGAATGGGTCGAGAATAAGATGCTGCCCTATTACCCGCTCGGCGTGTATAAGGACAGATCCGCCGAGAGCAAGGAGGGCTGAAAATGACTACTCAGATACTTATAGCGGGATTCGGCGGCCAGGGCGTGCTCTTCGCCGGCAAATTCCTTGCATACAAAGGCCTCTCGGAGGGCAGAGAGGTGAGCTGGCTCCCCTCATACGGCCCCGAGATGAGAGGCGGCACGGCGAACTGCTCGGTCATCCTGAGCGATGAGCCCGTAGGCTCGCCGATAGTGGCGAAGCCCGACGTGCTTATGGCGATGAACCTGCCCTCGTTTGACAAATATGAGAGCAGCGTAGTCCCCGGCGGCTATGTCTTTGTGGACAGCACCCTTATCGCCCGCAAGGCACAGCGCACGGACATCAAGGCGTTCTATATCCCCGCCACCAAGATGGCGGCGGACGCAGGCACGCCCACTCTCGCCAACATGATAATCGTCGGCAAGATGATGAAGGAGACCGGCGCGGTCAGCCTTGAGGGGCTGGAGGCGATAATGAAGAAATTCGTGCCCGCAAAGCACGCCGACCTCGTCGACGCGAATATGAACGCCATAAT
Source organism: Clostridium sp. CAG:413 (assembly GCA_000431775.1). Lineage (GTDB taxonomy): Bacteria > Bacillota > Clostridia > Oscillospirales > Acutalibacteraceae > CAG-177. Next base: position 39,263 of record FR888233.1, read on the forward strand.
GGCGGGCTATAACTACGCCGACTGAATATAATAAATGTAAAAAATCGCTCTGCCGTGAGCCGTGAGGCCGCAGCAGAGCGATTTTGCTATACATTATATTATTAATGAATGAGGAGCAAGTTTGCAAGTGAGAAGTAGATGATGAGCGTGATAATGTCGACTATCGTGGTTATCATCGGGCCTGCCATGAGGGCGGGGTCGAGCTTTATGAGCTTCGCAAGGATAGGCAGCGTGCAGCCGATGAGCTTCGCAACGATAACAGCGCAGAACATTGCAAGCGACACGACAAAGAACATTTGTAATGTGCCGTCGCAGAACAGGTACATTCGCAGTATATTCACCGCTCCGAGCGCCGTGCCGCAAAGGATAGCGACCCTCAGCTCTTTGAACACTATCTTGAAATAATCTCTGGGCTCGAGCTTGCCGACGGCAAGACCGCGGATGATAAGGGTGGATACCTGGTTGCCTGCGTTTCCGCCGGTATCCATGAGCATGGGAATGGCGGCGGTCAGGGTGGTGAAGCCCGCGAGCAGCGCCTCATAGCCCTCGATTATCTTGCCGGTGAAGGTGCCGGATACCATAAGTATCAGCAGCCAGATGATACGGTTCCTTGTCTGCTTGAAAACGCCGGTCTTGAGGTAATCGTCGTCTGAGGGGGCGATAAGAGCCATCTTCTCAAAGTCCTCGGTGGTCTCCTCTTCAATGACATCAACAACGTCATCGACGGTGATTATGCCGACAAGGCGGTTTTCGTTATCGACAACGGGAACGCTCAAAAGGTCGTATTTCTTAACGACCTCTGCCACGACCTCCTGGTCGTCAAGGGTGTTGACGGAGATGAGCTGGGCGTCGTCCTCCATAATATCGCCGACGAGGGCGTTCTCATCGCAAAGCAGCAGTGAGAGCAGCGGCACGCTGCCGAGCAGGTGCCTCTCGCGGTCGGTGCAGTAGCAGGTGTAGACAGTCTCTTTGTCTACGCCTGTTTTTCTTATCTGCTCTATCGCCTGTGAGGCGGTGAAATTCGTGTGGAGCTGCACCATCTCAATGGTCATTATGCTGCCGGCGCTGTCCTCGGGGTATTTTAAGAATCTGTTTATCAGCTTGCGGGTCTCGGGGTCGGAGTGGGCAAGCACACGGGTGACGACGTTGGCGGGCATCTCCTCAAGGAAATCGACCGTATCGTCGAGGAACATTTCGTTGAGCAGGCGCTCAAGCTCGGCGTCGTTTATCATTCGCACGAGGTCGGTCTGCGTGTCGGATTCGAGGTAGGCAAAGACCTCTGCCGAGAGATCCTTTGGCAGCACGCGGAAGACAAAGAGCCTGTCCGCCGGCTCCAGCTCCTCCATAATGGTCGCGATATCGACCACGTTCATTTCGATCAGGATGTCACGCAGCGCTGAGATCTCGCCCTCAAAGATGAGCTTCCTTATGCTGTGGAGCATGAATTCGTTGGTGTCCATAAAAAAACGTCTCCTTTCTTCACCGACAGGGTCGGCTCCGCAAAGGCGACGCAAAACAAATAGAAGCGATCAAACGGATCACTTATATGGCGATAAAGGCGGCGCCGCCCCTGCGATATGAATTTAAAAAGCTCCTACTTCGAGGGTTAGGGGTATCGGAACCTGCCATTATTTTCACCACACTTTTCATAATTATTTTTTACAACCCAATGTTACACCCAAAATCGCCTCAAGTCAAGTGAAATCGCAAAAAAATCCGTAAAAATAAAATATTCGGTAAAATTGCCGAAAAAGCGAGCTACAGGGGGTATTTTGAACGAAAACGGGGGAATTACGGGCGAAAATTTGGTTTTCGGCGAATATCGCCGTAAGGCAAACGGCTTTAAGGAAGGCGGCGTTTGCGCTTAGGGTGAGAGAAAGGAGATGCGCGATGAAGAAATTGAGCGAAAAAGAGGCGCTTTTTTGCGCCTACGCCGCAGAGGGGGCGGATCCGAGGGGATGCGCCGCAAGGGCGGGGTATTCGGTCGTGCCGTCGAGGGCGGCGGCGCGCCTGCTCGCCCGTGAGGATATCCGAAACCGCATAAAGCAATTGCAGGAGGAGCGGCAGAGTTGCTCAAGGGTCGAGAGCGGGCTTCGCAAGCTGGCGTTCGGCTCGTCGGCGGACGCATTCAAACTGCTGCTCGGCGGAGAGGAGCTGAGCGCCGAGGATATCGAGCGGCTCGACCTTTTTAACGTCTCGGATATCAAGAGACCGAAGGGCGGCGGGCTGGAGATTAAATTCTATGACCGTCTAAAGGCGATGGAGAGGCTCGCAGCCATCGGCGGGGGAGTTGAAGCGGCGCAGAGCAGCTTTGCGGGCGCGCTAATGGAGGGTGCACGGCTGCTCGGCGGGGAGGCGGAGGATTGAAGAAGCAGGAATTCGCGCCTTTTTCCGCAAAACAGACCGCTGCGCTCTGTTGGTGGGTGGACGGCAGCCCTTACAGCGGCTGCGACGGCATAATCTGCGACGGGGCGGTGCGCTCGGGCAAGACCCTGTGCACCTCGGTGTCGTTTGTGGCGTGGGCGTTCTCGGCGTTCAGCGACCGATCGTTCGCCCTTTGCGGCAAGACAATAGCCTCGCTGCGGCGCAATGTTGTCACCTCGCTCCTGCCCGTGCTGCGGGAGCTCGGCTTTGACTGCGCCGAGAAATATTCACGTAACCTTATAGAGATATCCTGCGGCGGGCGTATGAACCGCTTCTATCTCTTCGGCGGCAAGGACGAGGGCTCGGCGGCGCTGATACAGGGCATGACCCTTGCGGGCGTGCTGCTTGACGAGGTCACGCTGATGCCCCGCTCATTCGTCGAGCAGGCGCTTGCCCGCTGCTCGGTTGAGGGCTCAAAGCTCTGGTTCAACTGCAACCCCGAGCACCCGATGCACTGGTTTCACGAGGAGTGGGTCAAGAAGCACAGGGAGAAAAACTGCCTCTATCTGCACTTCACGATGCGGGATAATCCCTCGCTCACGCCCGCGATAATCGACCGCTATGAGAAGCTGTATTCCGGCGCGTTCTATGAGCGGTTCGTGCTCGGCAGGTGGGTCGCCGCCCAGGGCAGCGTATATCCGATGTTCTCTCAGAGCGCCCATGTCAAAGAGCCGCCGCAGGGATTTGAGAAATTCTATATCTCCTGCGATTACGGCACAGTCAACCCGTCGTCCTTCGGCCTTTGGGGACTGAGCGCAGGGGTGTGGTACCGCATAGGCGAATACTACTACGACTCCCGCAGGGTGGGCGAGCAGCGTACGGACAGCGAGCATTACTCCGCCCTGCTCGACCTTGCGGGCGGGCGCAAAATCGAGGCGGTCATAGTCGACCCCTCGGCGGCGAGCTTCATCGAGTGCATCAGGCGCGACGGCCGCTTCACCGTCATCCCCGCAAGGAACGATGTGCTCGACGGCATCCGCCGAGTCTCCGACAGCCTCAAAAGCGGCAGGATCCTTTTCTCCCCCGCCTGCCGTGATTCGATAAGGGAATTCGGTCTTTACCGCTGGGAGGAGAACTCCGCAAAGGACGCGGTGAGGAAGGAAAACGATCACGCAATGGACGATATCCGCTATTTTGTATCCACGGTGCTGAATGAGGATGCGGACGACGGATTCTTTGCCGTTGCGGCAAGGAGGTGCTGAAATAGGCATTTTTAAGGACAGAAAAGCGGCGAGGATATCCGCACCCGTCGCTCAAAACAGGGGCAGGCATATATTCGGGATGCTCGACGATTATGTGCCGCTCGGCGCGCCGCAGGCGAGGCTCTATTACGCCCTGCGGGAGGCCGTGCCGATAATCGATGCGGCGGTATTCAAGATAGTGCGTCTTGTGGGAGGCTTTACGGTGGAGTGCGGAGACAAGGCGGCTCAGCGTGAGCTGAGGGCTTTCATCGAGGACGTTCCCGTGGGCGGCAACCGCATGGGTATGGCGGCGTTCATCTCAAGCTATCTTGAGCAGCTGCTGACCTGCGGCACGGCGGTCGGCGAGATAATCACCGACACCGAAGGCACCCCGAGGGCGCTTTTTAACACGCCGCCCGACGATATAACGCTTAAAAGGAATAAAAACGGCGTTGATATCGACATTTTCACGGGCTGCGGGCCGGGGATGAAACGGGTAGCCAGACCCGAGCTCTGCCTGCTCAGCGTGCTTGACCCTCAGCCGGGTGCGCTCACGGGCACTTCACTGCTCAAGGGTCTGCCGTTCGTCAGCTCGGTGCTGCTCAAGATATTCGAGAGCATCGGCGCGAATTGGGAGAGGGTAGGCAACCTGCGCTTCGCCGTGACCTATAACCCGAAGAACGACGCTATAGACCGCGCCTACGCCAAGGACAGAGCCTTGCAGGTGGCAAAGGAATGGGGCGAGGCGATGCAGAGCGGCTCGGAGATAAGGGACTTTGTGGCGGTCGGCGACGTGCAGATAAAGGTCATCGGGGCGGATAATCAGATACTCGACAGCGAGGTGCCCGTGCGCCAGCTTCTGGAGCAGATAGTTGCCAAGACGGGGCTGCCGCCCTTTATGCTCGGGCTTTCGTGGTCGAGCACGGAGAGAATGTCCTCTCAGCAGGCGGACGCTCTCACCAGCGAGCTTGAGGCGTATCGCCGCATACTCACGCCCGTCATCAGGAGGATATGCACGGCGTTCCTGCGAAGCAGGGGCTGCGGCTGCACCGCCGAGGTCGTCTGGGACGACATCACGCTCCAGGACGAGGTAGAGCAGAGCAAGGCCGCCCTCTACAGGGCGCAGGCCAAGAAACTTAACGGAGGCGAATAAATGGAAAACGATAATTGTAATAAGCTGCCCGACAAGGAGCTGGAGCTTATCGGCAGATTTGCGAGGAAGAAGCTCTCAAGGGACGAGCTTTACACATTCCCGCTCATTTTGTGCGACAACGAGATAGACCGTGACAACGAGAAATTCACTATCCCCGCCCTCAAAACTCTGGCGGAGCTTTTTGTCGGCAAGAGCGGCATATTTGACCACAACATGAGCGGCAAAGATCAGACGGCGAGAATATACTCCGCCGTTGCGGTCACCGACCCCGTGAAAAAGACGGCGGACGGCGAGCCTTACACCTACATTCAGGCGAAGGCGTATATGGTCCGCACAGACAAGAATAAGGATCTCATCGCTGAGATCGACGCGGGCATCAAAAAAGAGACCAGCGTCGGCTGCAGCGTGAGGGATATAAGCTGCTCCATCTGCGGCAAAAACATCAAGACCGAGGGCTGCGAGCATCAGAAGGGCAAGTATTACGGCGGCAAGCTCTGCTGCTATCTGCTCTCCGAGCCTGCGGACGCCTATGAATGGTCGTTTGTGGCGGTGCCCGCTCAGAGAAATGCGGGGGTGATGAAATCATTTGAGGCGGGCAGGAGAAGCGCCTCTCAGGAGGAGCTTGCCCGCTTCGCCGAGGATTACAGAGCCGAGCTGCGTTCGGAGATAATCAAGAATGCGGCAAAGGTACTCCCGACGATGAAGAGCGAGACTCTTGAGGATATCTGCTCCGTGCTCGACCTGCGCCGTCTGCGCGATATGCGTGAGGCATTTGCCGCAAAAGCGGCACAGGAGCTGCCGCTGATAAGGCAGCTTGCCCCGACGGAGCAGACGGAAAAATCCGAGAATTCCGAATACAAAATCTAAGGAGGAAACAAAATGTCAGTATCATTCGGCGGTTTCAACGCAAACACCGCAACATTCAAGGTCGGCTCGGCCATAGCTGAGGGCACTCCCGTGGAGATGGACGGCAGCGGCAAGGTCAAGGCGAGCGCCGACGGCAAGGCGTTCTGCGGCATAGCCGCGGCGAGCGACGATGCATACGCCTCGGTGCAGCTCAGCGGAGCGGTTACAGTGAAATGCAGCGGCACCGCACCGTCTGCGGGCTACGCAAAGCTCGCCTCGGACGGTAAGGGCGTCAAGGCGGACACGACCAACGGCAGGGAATACCTCGTGCTTGAGGTCGATTCGACCGCGGGCACCGTTACATTCCTGCTCTGATAATTGAAAGGAGAGATAAAATGTCAGCATTTGATAATGTAAAGCTGGAAAAGGGACTTTACTCGGCGGGCAACTTCACCAAGGCTCTCGAAAGCCTTGACCCGAGCGAGAATTACAAGGGTACTCCGCTCGAGGGGCTGGACGCATATCAGCGCCAGCTCAAGAGATTCGGCATCAGGGTCGGCGGCGCGGGCAGCGACATAGTCGATAAATTCTTCGCTTGCAGCGACAGTGCCGTGCTCTTCCCCGAATACGTCTCAAGGGCGGTGAAGCAGGGTCTTGAGCAGGCGGATATCCTGCCCGGCATCGTTGCGACAGCCACGGTGTTCAACGGCCTCGACTACCGCTCGGTCTCCTCTGTCCCGACGGATGAGGAGAAGGAGCTGAAGGTGGTCAAGGAGGGCGCGTTCATCCCCGAGACCAATATCAGGATGAAGGAGAATCTTGTGAAGCTCCGCAAGAGGGGCAGAGCGCTCGTCGCCTCGTATGAGGCGGTCAGATATCAGCGCCTCGACCTGTTCACCGTTACGCTCAGGCAGATAGGCGCGTACATTGCACGCACCCTGCTCGCCGACGCTATCGACGTGCTCGAGAACGGCGACGGCAACGGCAACGCCGCCCCGGTGGTGGAGTGCGCGACCGACGGCACCCTCGCATACTCCGACCTCATCTCCTTCTGGAACGGCTTCGATCCCTATGAGCTGAACACCGTTATCGCAAGCCCCGACATGATGGCGGCGATACTCAACATGACTCAGTTCAGGGACGCCGCTGCGGGGCTCAGCTTCCACGGCACGGGTAAGGCGGTGACTCCCCTCGGCGCAAAACTGCTTAAATCCTCCGCCGTCGGCGCGGGCAAGCTCATCGGTCTCGACAAATCCGCCGCCCTTGAGATGGTCAAGACCGGCGACGTGATGACCGAGTATGACAAGCTCATTGACCGCCAGCTCGAGCGCGCAGTGATAAGCTGCACGGCGGGCTTCGCCAAGATATTCGACGGGGCATCAAAGGTGCTTTCCGTCTGACGGAGGGATAATTTTGACAGACACTCTGACCGTGCTTAACGCGATGAAAGAGTATTATTCGCCCGACGGGGATACGCAGGAGCTGCTGCCCATGTGCGAGGCGGCGTGCAGGGAGCTTGCCGCAATGGTGAAGCCCGAGGCGGATCTCGGCGACATACGCCTGATAAACGCTGCCGCGGCCTTTGCATACCGCAGATTCTGCATAAAAAAGCTGTTTAACGACGGCGGTGTGACTTCGTTCAAGGCGGGCGACGTCACGGTGAGCGTCTCCCGCAGGGAGCTTGCCGATTACGCCCAAAAAGAAAAAACCGAGGCTCTCGCAGCCGCCGCACCGCTGCTCAGGGATGAAGAATTCCACTTCGGGCAGGTGAAAGTATGAAACTTGCGCCGCTTTTTGACCGCTATGCGACCGCGGCGAGCCTGATGACCGCCGACAATGCGAGCGCCGCCGATATGCGGGCGTTTATCAGCCCGCTGCGCTACAAAAACAAGATGTATCTCTACGGCGTGAATACCGAAATAGGCTATAATTCGCAGGGGCACTACCTCTATATCGGCCCACCCGACCCCGATTTGACCGCAGCGCCGCAGAATTCGTATATCGCCGCGGCCGGCAAGAAATTCAGGGTCGACAGAGCCGAAAAGGTCTATAACGGCGACGAGATTTTCTACATTTGGGCGATAATCCGCGAGATAGTGGAGATAGAATAGGAGTGAGCAAATGAGCGAAATAAGCGCGCTGCCCTCAAGCATCGTTGAGTGGCTCGAGGGCAGAGAAGATCTGGATTATATCAAGTTTCTGACCGAATTCCCGCCGATAAAAAAGGCCGTGCCGCTGAAGAAAACAACGGTCGCCGTCGGCATCAAGGGGATGAAGATAGTCGATTCCTTCGTTGAGAATGACGATGGTGTGCTCGTCAAAAACGAATACTGCCGCAAGGCGGAGATAACGCTGCGCCTGTCTATCCACGCCCCGCTCTCCTCGGGCGGCGCAGCCTGTCACGAGGCCTTCACCGACATTATCGACTGCCTGACCTTTGACTCGGCGCTGGATATTGTCAGCTCGGGGTGCGACAACATAACCGCCGACCGCGACACGGACGCATTCGTGCTCAGCGCATGGCTGACGGTCAACGCCTCGCTGTGCCCCGCCGCTGCATCGAGCCTCGACTTCCCGTCGTTCCTGAGCAAGGAATTGCTGTGCGGCTCGCATATAAGCAACAGCGACATCCACCTCTCGCCGGAGCAGCAGGCGAAGCTGGATACGCCCTATCAGCTTGGCACATATTTCGGCACGGGGGACTCGACGCAGAGCGTGACGGTCGGCTTCAGGCCGTCAAGGCTGCTGGTGTTTGCAAACGGTCTGCCGCTTTTCGCTCCGAACGGTTCGACGGGCAAGAGCTACGCCATGTGCGGCGCCGCTTTCGGGGATTACGCCACCCTCGGCGTCACCCTGACGGAGAAAGGCTTCAAAGTCAGCAGCACGGAGTCGCTCACGGTGCGCTCCTGCTCGCCGCTGCTCAATGACCTCGGCACGACCTACGCATACGCAGCATTCAGATGATTAAAAATTCAGGGCGAGAGTTCAACTCTCGCCCTGGTTGCGGTTTCCATAATTAAAATGTTATTTGCACAAAACAAAGCGTCAGGCGGAGATTAAACATTATTGTTCTGCTACTGCAAATGATATGGTGACTTTCTCAAACAAATTGTCGGAGATATAATCTGCGACGTTTTCGTATACGGCAACATCGCTGTAATATACAAGTGTACAGCTTTTGTAATTCGGCAAGACGATACTTAATGCTATATTTCGGACTTGCTGAATATACGAGTTTATAACATTCCAATTCGGCTCTCCGGCACCGCGGGCACTTTCGGGGTAGGGGATTGCCATACTGCTGTTATATTCATAACCGTCGGCAAAGCCATCTTCGTTTTCCGAATAGTTGGTTGCAGATTTTTTAAGAGTGTATTTATCGCCGCTGATATCCCAAAGCGCCGTTGCGTTGCCGCCGGCAGTGCCGCTCGAGGTGCCGTAAGTCTCGGCAAGAACCATAGAAGTACCTTTGACAAAGGCAAAATGCGTGCTGACGCTTCCGCTGCCTGCAAAGCCGAGCATTTCGGTGTCTGTGAATTCCACGATTCGACCGTTTAAGTAGGTCACAAGCATAAACGGATAGTCCGGTGAAAAAACGGGCGAAAACGCAACCTCGGGGATACCGTTATCGTCCATGTCGCAGATATAGGCAGAGCAGGCATCCATGAAGTCGCATTCTTTAATATAATCTTTTAGATAGTTGGTTATTGCTCTGCTCCAAGAGGTGCTGAAGCTGATCTTGCAGCCGTTCAAAGTTTTTCTCAGGTTGACGGCATCGCCCCATTTTATTGAGTCGTTATCGTCAAGGTTCAATTTTTTGAGTCGGGTGAGGGCGGAGAGAGCGGAAATATCCCTGATATTGTTGCCGCTCAAGTCAAGGCTTTCCAGGTTTAGGCATTTACTGAGTGCCGCAAGGCGGGAATCACTGAAACTGCCGCTAATCTTCAATTCTCTGAGGTCGGTGTAGTTAGCCAGATCATCAAAATCTTCATCTGTCGGATCCTGAAGAACCAGGCTTGCGAGGGAATAATCTTTTGACTCGGAAGTTGTTTCTGCCGAAGTGATTTCTGTTGTGGTGGGTCTTTTATCGGGATTAACAATTTTGTTATAGTTAAGCGCAAAAGACACCAAAATTATTACTGCGAGAGTAACCCCGACGGCTGCTGCTATCAGATTTTTTGGATCAATTTTTTTCATATGTAACTCCTCAACCTTTCGTTTATAGACCGAACCGCCAAAAAATCAACAATAAAATGGCATTTCAATTCCCGTGATTGGTCTTACATAAATATAGACAAAAATCAGCAAAAACGGTTCACTATTAAAGCGAATTGTTTAAATATTTTACATAAATTTATCAAGCTCGGCGGCGACGATCGGGTTCTTTTTGAACTTGGGGTTATCGTAGAATTTGCCGCGGGCGATAACTTTTTCAACGTTGCGGAGCGCGCGCAGATCATCGAGCGGGTTCTCCGCAGTGACTATCATATCGGCACTCTTGCCCTTGGCGATGGTGCCTGTCACGTCGCCGAGACCCGCAAGCTCCGCGCTCCTTGCCGTGGCGGTGTAGAGGGCGAAGGAATTCGACACGCCGACGAATTTGTGGAAGTAGTAAAGCTCTCTCCAAAAGTCGTACTGAGTTATCCACGGGCAGCCGACGTCGTTGCCGAGCACGACGGGGATGTCGTTCTCAAGTGCGGCTTTGGCGCACTCGATTATGCCCTCAAAGACGACGTTGCCGTTGTATTGCTCAACCTCCGAGGCGTTGGAAACGCTGCGATCAAAGAGCGCATAGGGCAGCGCAGGGGAGATGGTGGTGCAGAGGAATGCGCCCCTCTCGCGGAACAGCTCGATTATATGCTCGTCGGGCTTTGCACCGTGCTCGATGGAGTCGACGCCGTTTTCAAGGGCGACGCGCACGCCCTCGGGGGATTCGACATGGGCGGCGACGGTGTAGCCCGCTTCGTGAGCCTTGTCGCAGACCGCCTTGACCATCTCGGGCGGCATTTTAAGCTCGCCGGGGACGCCCTTCTCTTTGGCGTCGAGCACTCCGCCGGTTATCATCAGCTTGACGATATCGACCTTCTCTTTCTCAGCCTCTTCAAGGCAGGCGAGAGCCTTGTCAATATTGTGAGCAGCTATCGCAACGGAGCCCGCCATGTGGCCTCCGGGCACGGAGATGCCCTGATTTGCGGCGAGGATACGGGGGCCGTCCTTGCGCCCCGCCGTTATTTCGTCTCTGAGGCGGGTGTCGAAATCTGCAAGGCCGCCGACGGTGCGGATGGTCGTGACGCCGCTGAGCAGCTCGAGCTTCGCAAAGGAGGCGACCATTTTGTATGCCACAGCCTTGGTCAGTCCGGTGCTCATTATCGTCTTGACGAGCTTCTCGTTGTCGCGCTGCTTCTTCTGCGGCTTGCCGTTGCCCGCGAGATGCACATGCATATTGATAAGACCGGGCATTATGTATTTGCCCTTTAAGTCGACCTTGGTGTAGCCGTAGGGCACAGTTTTATTCGGCATGATATCAACGATCTTCTCGCCGTCGGTTAGGATCGCCAGACCCTCTTTGGGCTGCATATCCTTTGTGCCGTCGAGTATCTTGCCGTTCACAAATGCGTATTTCATATCTTTTCCTCTCTTTCCTTAAAGGCCTTGAACGTATTATAGCAAATAAAGCAATAGATTTCAAGACGAGACGCCGTTTTATCAAAGATATCAGAGGTTGAAAAATACGGCGGGATATGTTAGAATATCGGCATAGAATTAGGGAAAGAGGCGTTAAAATGAAATTGATCAGCGTTTTTCTTGCACTTGTGTCACTCGTTTCGGGGCATATCATACAGGCGGATATACGCATCCATCCGGAGAAGTACAACCTGATGACGATAGACACCTCAAATCTGCCCGAGCCTGTTGAGGCGCCGACGGCGGATGACTTCGTCCAGCTCGGCGAGGTGAATATGCATTACCGCATATACGGCGAGGGAGGGGCGCCGCTTATCCTTATCCACGGCAACGGCGGCAGCGTGGATTCCCTTGCAGCGGCGGCACGCTACCTTGCAAACGATTACACCGTCTATGTCACAGAGAGCCGCTGCCACGGCCAAAGCAGCGACCCCGGCGTGATATCATATGAGCTGATGGCGAAGGATATTGCCGAATTCGTCGCCGCAATGGGGATAAAGAAGCCCATAGTGATGGGTCACAGCGACGGGGCGATAATTGCGCTCGCGCTCGCTGCCGATCATCCCGAGCTGCCGGGGGCGATAATTGTCTGCGGAGCGAACTCCGACCCGTCGACCTTCTGGCCGTATTTCCCCGCCGGGGTGAGGATACGCAACGCCGTGCGCAGGGATAAGCTCAACGATCTGATGCTCAACGAGCCTCACTTCACGGCGGAATACCTTGCAAAAATCAACTGCCCCGCCTATATCGTCAGCGGTGAATTCGATATAATGCGCCAGACCGATACGGTCTTTATACGCGACAGCGTGCCGGGCAGCGACATGGCGATCATAAAGGGAGCGGATCACAGCTCCTATATCTCCCGTGACGGAGGGCAGGCATATGCCCTTGCCGTAGAATGGCTGAATCAAAAAGGGTTATAAATAATTATCGGAGTGTGCTGAATGCATACTCCGATTTTTTTAACAAAGGTTTATTATCATCAGTGAGGCGATGCCGAGCAGCAGCCCGCAGACGCTGCGGGCGGTCAGCTTCTCCTTGAAGAATATTGCCGCCGTGACAGCGGAGATTATCGTTGCGCCGCCGTCGTTTATCGGGAACATCACCGCCGAGGGGACTGCTCTGCCCGCAACGGTCGCAAGCTGATTTATCACGAGCAGGATGCCTGAGAGTATTATGCCGTAGAGAAAGAGCTTCTTCGGCATCTTTTTAATTTCGTCGGTGCTGCGGCTGCGGGCAAGGCGCAGGAGCAGGCAGGCAAGCATCCCGACCCCGACAAGCCCGAACGCAAGGAATGAGAATACGCTCGCGCTCACATCGGGCAGGAATTTGGAAAACATCTTTTGCGCCACCATTATCATGCCGTTTGAGAGCATACTGCCGAGCAGCAGGAGCAGAGTCCTCGGCGTGAAGGCGCCTTTTTGTTCCTTGGAATAGCCGATGAGCAGCCAGCCCGAGAATATCAGCACGGCAATGCCGACAAACTGCACGGGGCGCATCGGCTCGTCAAACATGAATATGCCCGCAATGCAGGGCAGCAGCAGACCCGCCGAGCCGGCGAGGGAGGCGAGCACCATTACGCCGCTTTTCAGCGCTTCGAGGCCGCAATAGAGATTCAGCGCGAGCGAAAGCGCGCCGAGCGCCGAGATGCCGAATGCGGGCAGGCTGATGCCGCCGACGCCCTCCGCGAGCAGCAGAATCAGCGCCGCACCGCCCGCCAACAGATAGCTGTAGGCGCCGTAAAGGAAGTATGCCGCCGCGCCGTTGACCATGCCGCTTGTCTTTTTATTAAAGTAGCTCTGCGGGAAGCGCAGCAGCAGGATTGCCGCGAGAAAAATATAATCTTTCATCATTTTATAACTACCACCGTGTTGGGCTGCATCGTGAGCGTGAAGCGGCCGCCGTCGGGGGCAATGCTCAGATAGGGGGTCATGTCGCGGCTCTCGTCAAGCAGCGAAACGGTCCTCAGCTCATCGCCCGGCAGCTCGACGGTGAAGGAGCGGGGCAGGGCGGCTTCATCGTCCGTGTAATATGTTACGACGGTAACGGCTCTGCCGTCCTTTACCGCGGCGGCGGCGTAGATATCGGGCACGTCGCACTCCGTTTTGCATTCGTCGCCCGCCGCAAGCAGCTCGCCCCAGGCGCTCAGGGCGTGGCAGCCCTTGAGCGGCTCGAGGGTGCCGAACGAAAACAGACCGTTCATGGTGGAGTTTATTCGGGCGTCATAATACATGAGCATATCGACCGCCTCGCGCTGGCAGGCGGCCATCACTGCGCTTATCATTGCGGCGCCCTTCATCGACAGCTCCGTTTGCAGGCTGTTTTTCCACTCCTCTCCGCTCCAGCCGCGGACATAATTCCACTCGTCGAGTATGCTTTCGGCTTCTGTGTAGCCGAATTCGTCGAGCAGTGCGCGGTGACGGCGGGCGTCGTCGGTGAAATCTGCAACGCAGCTGCCGTAGCGGTGCCACGAATAGAAATCCATCGGCACGTTTTCGCTCCGCATTTTCTCAAAGAACGGGCGCAGCCACTTCTCGTTGAAGCCGCAGACGGCGGGGCCGCCTATCTTCAACTCGGGGAAGCGGGATTTGAGGTGCTTTGCAGTGACGGCAAAAAGCTCATAGAATTCCTCGGGGGTGCCGAGCCAGCATTTGTCGTTGAAGTCGGGCTCGTTCCATATCTCCCAATATTTTATGCCCCTGTAACGGCCGTCCGCCCAGCCCTCGTTCATGTGCATGATGATGTGCTCACAGACGACCGCCCACTTGTGCGGGTCGGCGGGAGGCAGGATGCCGTAATGCTTCGGCCAATGCTCGATCTTGCTGCCGAGGCGGTAAAAGGGCTCGGCTCCCGCAAGCTCTATGTGGTCGAGATACATATCGGTCAGCGTAAAGTCATAGGCTTCGGGTGAATATGGGTCGGCGGAGAAATCGGGGAATATATTGTGTATGTCGACCGTGTGCTCCCCGCCGTAGTCGTAGCATATCGACGCGTCATGTACCCTTGCGTACGGTATGTTCGCCGCCTTGAATGCGGGCAGGTTGGTCAGATTCTGGTCTGCGTTGTCGGTGTATTTCGGGCCGTTGTTGACGGCGTTCATCGGCTTTATTGTGCCGACCGTGACAGAGGGGTCGATTTTCAGCTTCATGGAGATCACCTTTCTTATTTGATATTGGGATCAGGTCATTGCCCTGAGAAAATGCTGCATCACTTTGTTCGACACGCTAAGAGCGACGCCCGAGCCGTAGCCCGCGTTCTCGGCGATGCAGACGACTGCCAGCGGCAGATCCTCCCGCTGAGAGTAGCCGACGAACCACGAATGGCTCTTTGCACCGTCCACCTGCGCCGTGCCTGTCTTGCCGCACATCACAAGATTCTCAAACTTCCAATCGCCGTATTTATCCTTGACGTTGGAGCGGAGCAGGTCGTTCAGCTTGGCGGCGGTGTCGGGCTTTATCCTCACCATTGTCGACGGCAGCCTGCCTACTATCTCGCTGAGCGTGCCGGTCGATTTGATGCGGTCGGGGGCGTAACCCTCGCCGCCGTTTGCTATCGCGCCCGCTATCGAGAGCAGGTGGGCGGGGTTGATATAGGTCGTGGACTGGCCGATGCCCGCCCAGCCCAGCTCCGCCTTGCTCGTCTTTGAGGGCGAGAAGCGGCTCTTAGTCAGGCGCACTTCCTTGGCGTAGAGCTTTGAGTTGAAGCCCATGGATTCGGCGGTGGCGAGGAGCTTGTCCGCACCCAGCTCAAGTGTTATCTCCGCAAAGGCGCAGTTGCAGGATTCGTTCATTGCCTTTTGGAAATTCACCGTGCCGTGGACGCCGTTGCAGATGACCGTGCCGTCCGAGGTCTCGTATTTGCCGTCGCACTCAAAGGTGCGCGAATAGATATCGGGGATATTCTCAATGGCGCAGGCGGCGGTGACTATCTTCATCACCGAGCCGGGCGTGTATATGCCCGACACGACCTTATCGAGGAATACGCCGTCGTATTTCTCGTTCGTCATAAGGTCGGAGGGCTTGTTTTTGATATCATAGGTCGGCTTCGATACGCTGCAAAGGAGCTGACCCGTCTTGTAATTATAGACCGCGACCGCTCCGTTGTAGCTGCCGAGCGCTTCATAGGCGATCTTATTCGCCTCGCTGTCGATATTCAGAGTGATATCCGTGCCCGTGCCGCTGCTCTTGAGGGTGTAGATGCCGTTAACGAAGCTGTAGCCCGAGAGAATGTCGCGGTAGAGGTAATGAGTGCCCGTCGCGATGAAGCCAGAGGTGTCGCCGACCACATGGAGGGTCGCTTTCCTGACCGCCGCGCTTTCGGCGAATACCCGCTCGTTTTTCTCGCTCTTTGCGAGCACCTTGCCGTTGATGTCATAGATTGTGCCGGCGTTGACTATCCTGCCGCCGGAGTAGATGTGGCGGTTCGCCTTGTTTGAAGCCCATGTCGCTCCGTTCACGCCGAGGCTCACCAAAAAGAATACTACACCCGCGACGAACGCGAGTATCAATGCGTAAATTATCGCCGCTCTTTTATTCGTTATCTTCATACGGCTCCCTCCTTTACACGGGCGGGGGCTTTCCTTTTGACCTTCGATATTGCGATGTCGGGCTTCGGCGGCTCAAAGGGCGCTCCCGCCGCCCTGATATAGGCGAGCAGACCCCATGAGCAGAGCATACTCGAGCCGCCCCTGCTCACAAAGGGCAGGGTAACGCCCGTCAGGGGCAGTATATCCGTAATGCCGAAAACATTCAGCGAGAGCTGGAAGAGCAGCATTCCCGCTGCGGCAACGGCAGCTATCGCATAGAAGGTCGAGCCTGCGGTCTTTGCGGCTCTCACGGCGAAGAGGGCGATGCCCGCAAAGCTCAGCAGCACGGCAATGCCGATTACAAGCCCCCATTCCTCGCATATCACGCCGAAAACAAGGTCGGTCGATGCGGCGTAAACGTCGCGCAGGTAGCCCTCGCCTATGCCGAGGCCGAATAGCCCGCCGCTCGCCGAGTAGATGAGCACTCTCGTCTGCTGATAGCCCGTGGTGTCCATGAAATCCCACACATGGCGGTAGACGGCAAAGCGGTTCGCAACATAGGGCTTGAAGTATATCACCAGCACAGCGCCCATTAGCGCGGCGGTGCAGATGAGGGCTATAGTCCTCACGTCGCCCGAGCGCATGAATGCGATAAGGATAAACGTGAAGAAGAATATCAGCGCCGTGCCGAAGTCCTTCATCAGGAAGAGGCTGCCGATGCAGGTTATAGAGAAAATGATGTATTTCGTAAGGCTCGTGTTGGAGAGCAGCTTCTCGAGCGATACCGCCCCGACGAGCACAAAGGCGATCTTCACAAGCTCGGAGGGCTGGATTGAGAAGAAGCCGAGGTCTATCCAGTTGAGCGTGCCGTTTGTGACCTTGGCGAGGGCGAGGTTGGCGGCGAGCACGCCGAGCGAGCCTATCGCAGCGGGGTAACGCAGCCAGCAGGCGACCCGCACATCCCTGATGAGCGCCGTCATTATCAGATAGACGGCGAGACCCATCGCAATGGCGATGACCTGCTTTAACGCATATGTCTCGCTGAAGCTGGCGCAGACGGTCAGCCCTATTCCGGAGAGGAAGAAGGCTATCGCCTCAAGCTCAAAGTAATCGTTGCCCGTCACGAGCGTGCCGATGAGCATATATATCCACTCCGCCGCTATATAGCCGAAGAAGATATACACGAGCGACAGGCTCAGCTCCTCCTGACGGCAGAGCACGCAGGCGGCGCTGATGAGCTGGAACGCCGTCATCAGCAGCATGACCGTTATCTGTTTAAAATGCGGTTGCTTTGCGGCCACAGGACCCCTCCTTTCGATTTATCTACGCCGAAATTATACCACACGGCGGCGCAGAATTCAACAATTGAAGTATACAGCGCAAATTTTTTAAAATTGTTAACAGTTCATCTCATGTTTATTAATTGTGAAAAGCTATGATATTTGTGAATCGCTTTATCCCCCGGCGACGGTCGGGCATATAATGGCATAGCCGCGGTTTTTAATGATACCGAAAGAGGAATCAGACAATTATTTTAAAATATATATTAAAATTATTGCAAGCGGCTGCAAAATGGTGTATAATAATTAGACTGTATAATGGGTGTAGTGCTGATAGGAGGAGAATTAACGCATGGAAGCCTATTTTGATAACAGCGCAACTACTGCGCCCTGCATAGAGGCGATAAGAGCCGTCAACGAGGCGCTCACGGATTGCTGGGGCAACCCGTCCTCGCTTCACCGCACGGGCAACAAGGCAAAGGAGCTGCTCGACCTCTCGAGAGAGAGCATTGCCAAGCGCCTTTCCTGCGACCCCTCGGAGATATTCTTTACCTCCGGCGGTACGGAGAGCAATAATCTCGCCGTAATGGGCGCCGCCTATCAGATGCGCCGCTTCGGCAAGCGGATAGTCTCGACGAGCGTGGAGCATCCGAGCATAGACGAAACTTTGAATAAGCTCGAGGCCGAGGGCTTCGAGGTGATAAAGCTCAGGGTCGATAATTTCGGCAGGGTAAACGAGCGTGAGCTCTATGCCGCCGTCAATTCAAATACGATACTGATAACAATGATGCTGGTCAACAACGAGGTGGGTACGATAATGCCCGTCGAGGCTGCCAAGAGGGCGGCAACGGCGGCTCGCTCGCCTGCGCTTATCCATTGCGACGCCGTCCAGGCGTTCGGCAAGATGCCGATAAAGCCCGCCGCAATGGGCGTTGACCTTATGACGATAAGCTCGCACAAGATCCACGGCCCCAAGGGCGTCGGCGCGCTTTATATCCGCAAGGGAGTTAAGATAAAGCCACGCACCTTCGGCGGCTCGCAGGAGATGAAGATAAGACCCGGCACGGAGGCAATGCCCGCCATTGCGGGCTTCGGGGCGGCGGCGAGAGCCCTGCCCGACCCCAAAAGGGAGCTGGAGCATATCACCATGCTGCGCGACTACATGGTGTCAAAGCTCACGGAGATCGACGACGTGGTCATCAATTCCCCGCCG
>FR888233.1:57595-59358 GCA_000431775.1 Clostridium sp. CAG:413
CTCTTCCGTTCGTGACCAATGTTTCTGTGCTCGGCATCAAATCCGAGCCGATGCTGAACTTCCTCTCCGAGAGGGGAATATGCGTCTCCAGCGGCTCCGCCTGCTCCAAGGGCAAAAAGAGCCATGTGCTCACGCAGATGAATCTGGACCGCAGGAGGCTTGACAGCCCGCTGCGCATCAGCTTCTCGAGATTCACGACCGTGTCTGAGATAGACGCCCTCGTGCTCGGTATCCGTGAGGGCAAAAAGACGATAAGAGCCATTAAATAAAGAGAATCGGAGTTAAATTCAAGGATGAAAGAAATCATTTTGATAAAGAACGGCGAGCTTGCCTTAAAGGGACTTAACAGGAGGACTTTTGAGGATATCCTCGTCAAGAATATGCGCCGCAGACTCGAATCGGCGGGCAAATTCAAATTCACCATCGCTCAGTCCACCGTAGTCGCCGAGCCTGAGGACGGCGCTGACCTCGACGAAGCGGTCGAGCGCCTCGGCAAGGTGTTCGGCATCGCAGGATTCTCAAGAGCGGCGGCGGTCGAGAAGAATATGGACGTTATCCTCAAAAGCGCGGAGGAGTACCTGGCTCCCCAGCTCCTCTCTGCCCGCACCTTTAAGGTCGAGGCGAAGCGTTCGGATAAGAAATTCCCGCTCAAATCCCCCGAGATATGCGCCGAGGTCGGCGGATATCTGTTGCGTAAATACCCGCATCTCGCCGTTGACGTCCACGAGCCCGACCTTGTGGTGAATGTCGAGGTCAGGGATTCGTACGCCTATATTCACGGCAAACAGATAAAGGGTGCCGGCGGTATGCCCACGGGCAGCGCGGGCAAAGCGGCGCTGCTCATCTCGGGCGGCATCGACAGTCCCGTTGCGGGCTATATGATGGCGAAGCGCGGCCTGGAGCTTATCGCCGTCCACTTTGCCTCCCCGCCCTACACCAGCGAGAGAGCGGAGCAAAAGGTCCACTCGCTGCTAAAGCAGGTCAGCAAATATTCGGGCAGGATAACCCTCTTTGTCATTCCGTTCACCGAGACTCAGGAGCGCATCAAGGATGATTGCCCCGAGGAGATATTCACTGTCATTATGCGCCGCATGATGATGAGAGTGGCTCAGATAGTGGCGGCAAAGCAGGACGCAGGCGCGCTCATAACGGGCGAGAGCGTCGGTCAGGTCGCGAGCCAGACCATGCCCGCCATTGCCTGCACCGACAAGGTCTGCGAGATACCCGTATTCCGCCCGCTCATCGGTATGGATAAGGACGAGGTCGTTGCGATCTCAAGGAAGATAGATACGTTCGATATCTCGATCCTCCCCTATGAGGATTGCTGCACCGTATTCACCCCGAAGCATCCCAAGACCCGCCCGACGGTCGATTACGTCGAGGCGTGCGAAAAGGCGCTCGATATCGACAGGCTCGTGAGCGAGGCCGTCGAGGGCGCAAGGACGGTATATATAAATGCTTATTAATTCTTAATTTTTCAAGGAGCACCGAAATGGCTGTCTGTGAGATTCTGTCCGTCGGGACGGAAATATTGCTCGGCGATATTCTGAATACCAATTGCCGCTTCCTCTCCGTGGAGCTTGCGAAGCTCGGCATCACCGTGCTGCGCCACACCACCGTGGGCGACAATGCCGACAGGCTCGCCGCCGCGCTGGGCACCGCGCTTGAGCGCAGCGATATCGTTATCGCTACGGGAGGACTCGGCCCCACCGCCGACGATATCACCCGTGACGTTTGTTGCGAGGCGATGGGCTTTGAGCTGC
>FR888233.1:59399-59593 GCA_000431775.1 Clostridium sp. CAG:413
GATCCGCAGGTATTTTACCGCTAAGGGTGCGGAGATCCCCGAGACGAATTACAGGCAGGCTTATGTGCCCGTCGGCGGCACGGTGTTCCCGAATCATCACGGCACCGCTCCCGGGCTGGGGCTAAAAAAAGGCGGCAAATGCGTCGTTATGCTGCCCGGCCCGCCCTACGAAATGGCGCCGATGTATCGCGAGA
>FR888233.1:59620-114063 GCA_000431775.1 Clostridium sp. CAG:413
CCCTATCTTGCCGAGTATTCGGACGGCGCGATAGTCTCCCACACCGTGCGCACAATGGGCATAGGCGAGAGCGCGCTTGCGGAGCTTTGCTCCGACCTGCTCAACGGCGAGAATCCCACCGTCGCGCCCTACGCCAAGATGGGCGAGGCGCTGCTGCGGGTGACCGCCAAGGCGGAGAGAGCGCAGGAGGCGGAGAAGCTCTGCGCCCCCGTTATCGCCGAGATACGCCGCAGAGTCGGCCGCTATTGCTACGGCATCGACAGCGAAAATATTGAGCAGAGGGTAGTTGAGCTGCTTAAAAGCAGCGGGCTGACGCTCGCCACGGCGGAGAGCTGCACGGCGGGCTATGTCTCAAAAAGAGTGACCGATATCCCCGGCGCAAGCAGCGTTTTCGGCTGCGGCGCAGTCACATATTCAAATGAAATAAAAGAGAAGCTCCTCGGAGTGCGGCATGAGACCCTTGAGGCTCACGGCGCCGTAAGCGAGGAGACAGCGAGAGAGATGGCGGCGGGGGTCCGCAGGCTCTCGGGCGCCGATATAGGCATCTCCGTCACGGGCATTGCGGGCCCCGACAGCGACGGGACGGATAAACCGGTCGGGCTTTGCTACGTTGCGATTGACGCAAAGGACTATACCGCCTGCGACAAGGTGGAGACGGGCAGGGGCGACAGGGAATACAACCGCTACGTCAATGCCTCCCGCGCGCTCAACCTCGTGAGGCTTTATATCGAAGAAAGGATGGCAGATAAGGCATGAATTCAAAAAAGACGCTCGCAATCATTTGCGCCGTTCTCGCCGCGCTGACAGCGGTGTTCGGCGTGCTCACCGTCATAAATCTGACGGGCGATAAAGAGCCGGGCAAGCCCTCGGTCAAATCAAACGGCTACATCATCACCTCCGCCGTCGAGTATGACGCCCCCGCGGCTCAGCTTAGCGGAGTGATATCAAACAATATGAAAGCGACCGCCTCCTACCCCACAGGCATACTTGAGGGGCTGAAGCAGGCGTATTCGATAAACAACGACCTTGTCGGTTGGCTCTCGATCCCCGGCACGGAGCTTGACACCGCAGTTTTGCAGGGTAAGGATAACAGCTACTACCTCAAGAAGGATTTCTACGGGCGCACGACGGGCGAGACGAGCCGGACGAATTACGGCAACATCTTCCTCGACTACCGCTGCTCGAATACCGACCTCTCAAAGAACATGGTTATTCACGGCCACACCACCGGCAGGTCGGACGGCGTGCCCAAGCAGTCCTTCCGCTCGCTCTATGATTACCGCAGCAAAGAGACCTTCATCAAAAGCCCGATAATCAGATACAGCACTCTTTACGGCGAATATACCTATAAGATCTGCGCCGTTTTCCTCTCCACCACTCAGAGGGCGGACGACAACGGCTACCTCTTCAATTATATATATCCCGATATGTCGGACGGCAACATGGACGGCTACATCGAGCAGGTCAATCAGCGCAAGCTCTATGATACGGGCGTTTCGCTTGAGCCGACGGATAAGATAATCACCCTCTCCACCTGCATTTACGATTACGGCAAGAGCGTTGACACAAGGCTCGTGGTCGTCGGCAGGCTGCTGCATGAGGGCGAGAGCGAGGCGATAGATACTTCGCTCGTCAAGGATAACCCCGACTACCGCAGACCGCAGATCTGGTATAATTCCAAGGGCAAGACCAACCCCTATAAGGACGCCGCACGCTGGGAACCCAGCCCGGATTGATCAAAACAGGAGGACAGAATATATGGCAAAAGAAAACAGTGAAGGCAAGAGACCCTCGTCGCTGCCCGACGGCATCAGCTCCATTGCGGACGATGAAGCCATAACCGAGATAGATTTCAACAGCTTCCTTGAGGAGAGTTCCGACGATTCCTCGGTGTTCGCAGGCTTCCATGATGATATCGAGCAGACGGAGAAAAATCTTGCGGACGAGCTTGACAGCCTCTATGACGATATTATGAGCAGCGGCCCCGCAACAATAGTGCCGAAGCCCATCTCCGCCATCGTGTCGGGCGAGGAGGAGCAGCCCGCCGAGCCTGAGAGCAGCGCTCTGGATGAGCTTTGGCTCAACCCCGAGGAATACATCGAGCCTGAGATACCCGTCGTTTCGCTTGACGGCGAGGAGGAGCAGGAGGATGAGCCCGCCCCCGAGGAAGAGGAGCCGACGCCCGCCTCCGATGAGAAGAATGACCTTTTCAGCATGATAGATTCGCTCAAGGCGGATACCGACGGCGACACGGGCTTCAGCGATATCCTCTCCGAGATAGAGACCAACGACCGTATCGTCCCCGTCAATGAGGAGAATCTCAAGGCGGATGATATCGTTACCGCCGCGCCCGCCGCCCCTGCCGCACCCGCTGCCTCCGCTGCCCCCGCTCCGTCGGAGCAGAAGCTGGCGGCTCCCGCAGCGCAGGAAAGCGACGACGATGACGACTTTGATTATGAATCGGAGCTTGCAGCCCTGCTCGGCGACGAGCCGGAGGAGAGCGAGCAGCCTGCCGAGGAGCAGCAGCCCGCCGAGTCTGCAATTGAGCCGGAGAAGCCCGGCTTTGTGGTCGAGATACCCGACGACGGCAACGATTACGAGGCTGCCGCCGCAGGCTACGACACCAAGCCTCTGCCCGACCTCACCAAGACGGTCGGCAGCATCTCCACGGACGAGTCGAAGTTCGTCGTGCCCGAGGAGCCGACGGAGGAGAAGCCCGCTGACGGAGAGAAAAAGAAGGTCACCGCCTCCGAGATAATCAGAAAGATAGTGCTCGCTGTCTCGATAATCACGATAATCGTCAGCAGCGGCGTGCTTGCGAATACCTATATTATTGAACCTTATAATTATAAGAAGAACGAGGATCTGCTTGCGAGCCGCCTCAATTCGGGCGCGAACGAGCATAGCGACGCCAGCGTCGACGACGTGACGGTGAACGGAGGCGGCAGCTCGAAGTACCCCTCCGGTATGCTTGCAAAATATGCCCAGCTTTACGACGTCAACAGCGACCTTGCGGGCTGGATCTCCATACCCGCTCTTGAGATAAACCTGCCCGTAGTCAAGGGCGCGGACAACAGCTATTATCTGCGCCGCAACATCTATAAGAAGCGCACCGATTACGGCGTTCCGTTCTTTGATTACAGGATAAGCGACCTCAAGAATCTGCCCCGCAACACCGTCGTTTACGGCCACAATATGCGCCACGACGACCTCATCTTCGGTATGCTTGAGAATTACCGCGAGATAAGCGGCTTCAAGTCCGCCCCCGTCATAGAGTGCAACACGATATACGGCGATCAGCTTTGGTTTGTCTATGCCGTGTTCATCACGAATTCAAGGGTGAGCGACGATAACGGATATATCTTCCCGTATAACTTCATTGATGTCAGCGATGCGAAATTCGCCGAGTACATTATGGAGATAGACAAGAGAAAACTCTACACCACCGGCGTTGACATCAATCCGACCGATAAAATACTCACGCTCTCCACCTGCTGCTACGACTTTGACGAGGCGAGGCTCGTGGTCGTTGCGAGGATGAGACGCGCGGGCGAAAGCTCAAGCGTCAACACCTCGAACGCTATGGAGAATCCGAATCCCAAATACCCGCAGGCGTGGTATGACGCCAACAAGAAGACCAACCCTTATGCGGCTGATTCACGCTGGTAAATAGCGGACACATTTCACACTAAGGAACGGTGAAAGCAATGATCAAAAAAGCAAGCATATTCACTCTGAACGCTTATACGGCTCAGGGTGCCGCCGACGTGCTCAAGGCACGGTTGTCGGAGCATTGCGGCGAGCTTCGTGAGGCGGATTTTTCCGCACCGCTTGAGCTTGCCCGTGCCGCCGTATCATGCGGCGGGCTTGCAGTCGCAGCCGCTCCGATATCCCAGTATCTCGACGCAAAGCTCCGCATCATCAAGGAGCTGCAATTGCGCCCGGTGCGCAGCAAGGCGATCGTTGACGCTCTTGCCCTGAGCGGCATAGGCGATCAGCGCACGCGCGACCTGCATAGCGCCGTGCCCGAGGGAGCAAAGGCTCTGCCCACCGAGGACGGCCGATATTCGGGCTTCATCTGCAAGCACGGCAACGGGATGCTCATCCTGCTGCCGCTCGACGCGGATATCGTTGAGAATTGTTTTAATAAAGAGCTACGCACCGTTTTCGGCGAAGCGAAGCCCAAACACTCGGCTATGGCTCAGTTCAGGCAGAGCGTTGAGCGGATAATCGCCGTGGACAGGCCCATCGCCGTGGCTCAGGTCGGCTGCTTTAAGCCGCTGCTTGCCTCTCTTATGAGCGTTGACGG
Source organism: Clostridium sp. CAG:413 (assembly GCA_000431775.1). Lineage (GTDB taxonomy): Bacteria > Bacillota > Clostridia > Oscillospirales > Acutalibacteraceae > CAG-177. The sequence continues at coordinate 63,930 of FR888233.1, forward strand.
CGCGAGCGAGATATTCCTCCCGTGCAAGCTCGGGGATGAGATAAACGGCAAGGATTATTACGCCGAATGCGCCAAGGCCGCCAAAACGGCGGCGCAGACCGATTTCGGCATTGCCGTCTCCGACATTGAGACGGACTCAAGCGGCACAAGGTTTATGACCGTGTGCGTTGCCGACGGTAAGTCCGCCAAATGCGCCAAGGTCTTTGCCGACGGCGGGGAATCGGATAAGCACCTTGCCTCGGCGGCGATAGTCAAGCTCTGCTCTATGCTCGACGAGCTTGATAATGAATCGGAGCTTAACCCGCCGCCCGAGCTTCTGAAAAAGCCCGCCAATTCGCGCAAGCCGTTCATCATAGCCCTTGCGGGCATAGGCGCGGCGATATTGCTCTGCGTCATCCTAACGGTGGTGCTCGGCAGCGGCTCCGGCAAAGCGCTGTTTGCCGACGATACGGCGGCAGGCTCGGTCACTCAGCAAAGCGAGACTTATAACTACGGCGGCAACATTTACGATTATCACGGCGAAGTCGGTATCGGTGATGAGGATGACGAAACGACCGAGCCGTCAACGGTTCAAAACTCCGTCTTTACCCTGCCCGTTACCGCACGCACGCTGACTACAAAGCTCGCCGCTACGGCTGCGACGGTCAAGACGACGGTGAAGAATATCGCAACCACGATAGCGACTACCGTTAAACAGACGGAGAAGCCTGCTCAGCCCTCCACCGCAAAGACGACGGAGCAGATAACGGAGAAACCGACCGAGAAGCCCACAGAGGCAAAAACGACGAGCAAAAAGTCCTCGTCAAACGGCGACGGCAAATTCGTATTCAAGGTCTACGGCTGGGGTCACGGAGTCGGCATGAGCCAGCAGGGCGCGATCCAGATGGCGAAGGACGGCAGCTCATACAAACAAATACTCGCCCACTATTACCCCGGCACAACGCTCAAGACCGATTCAAACACACCGAAAACCGTCATTTACGGCGGCGAGGAGATACCGATAGTCAAGTATCTCTGCGGCACGACGAAGAGGGAGATCGGCGCAGGCTCGCCTGTTGAAGCTCTCAAGGCACAGCTGGTGTGTGCCTATTCGTTCGCAAAGACCTATAATTTCAATGTCCCCGCCAGCCAGCACGCCTACGACGACGGCTACGCCTATGAGGGCACGGCGCTGCACAAGGCCTGCCTCGAGGTGCTGAATATGAGCTCGGATTCCGACACTCCGAAGGCGGTTTATGTTGATTACAACGGCTCGGCGGCCCGCACGGTCTACTTTGACTCCGTGGGCGGCAAGACCGCTTCGGCGGCAGATACCTGGGGAGCGACTCAGTATCCGTACCTGAGCGGCGGCGCCTCCTGCAAAGAGGAGGTACGCTCCACCACCGTGGAGATCTCCGCTGTCGATATGAAGAAATACATACTTAATTATAACGAGGATATCAAGCTCGACGACGACCCCGCAAATTGGCTCGAGATAATCTCACACGATGGCGCCCGCAGCGAGAATTGCGGCTATGTCATCAAGATAAGGGTCGGCGATAAGACGGTGAGCGGCAACAATTTCAGAGCGAAGGTGCTCAAATACAAGATACGCTCCCACTGCTTCACCGTCGAATATGTTCCCGCATAAATAAAGAAAGAGCGGCTGCTCCCGTGAGGAGCGGCCGCTTTTGATATTAGGGGTAAAAAGAAAGGCTGCCGCTAAAGCGACAGCCCTTATGTTAGGATAAATTATTTAACGAGACCGGTGATCTTGTCGATGATATCCTGGAAGGGGATCTTCTTGAGGAGGTCAATGAGCTTTTTGGCAAGATCCTGGAAGGGGATCTTCTTGAGAAGCTCGACAATCTTGCCGCCGACTTCTTTCCAGTTAATGTTCTTAAAGAACTGCTCGACCTTCTCCTCGGTGGAGAGCTCCTTCGTGCCTTTGAAGGGGCAAACCTCAAGGTGCTTGTCATACTCAGCCTGAAGGACAAACTGAGCGGTGCAGCCGCCGTCCTTATAGCCTTCGCCGCTGTAGGGGCAATGCTTAACATGATCCTTTACGGGGATGGTGTTTTTGATGTGAGCGTTGTACTCTGATTCCTTGTCAAATGACTTTTGGCAGTAGGGGCAGGTGTTGGTGCAGTTATCGGTAGCTGCAAAAGCAGTTACGGCTGCTGAAAGAGCCATGATAAGAGCAAGTGTGAGAGCCAGAACTTTCTTCATAATGTACTTCCTTCCGATAAAAGTTTTTCTTAACAACATTGTGTTAAGGATAACTTATAATATCATCTTTTTGCGCCCGTGTCAACAGAAAATTAATAATTGATTAACCAATAATTTAAAACCGATGTCTGAAAAGGGCGTATAATTCCAATAATTAAGTAAAGAGAAACCGCCGTGTATCATCACGGCGGCTGAATTCTTATTTATCCTCGCCCGGCACGACAAGGAAATCCATGGCGGTGTCATTGTTGATGAACCTGTAGATAAGCTCGCTTATCTCGTCGGCGGATTCAAGCATACCTTCGTCAAACCAGAGGCGGAATACCGAGAACACAGCCCCGACATAGAAGTGGACGGCGTACCTGCCGTCGGTCGTAGTGCTGACGACGGGGAAATAGTCATAGATGCATTCCTCGAGGATGCCGGAGAGGTGGTGGGCAAGCCCCGCCTCATAGACAGCCTGTATCACGGCGGCGTTATCCTGATAGAACATTGCGCCGTATTTGATTATCTCCTTGAGGTCGTTCGCCCGTCTGTTGCCGATATCGCTCACGAGCCTGTCCTTCTGATCGAGCAGATATTTGATGAGGATCTCGTCCTTGCTCTTGTAGTTGCGGTAATATGCCATGCGGGAGACCCCGGCGAGGGTGGTGATGTCCGTTATGGAGATACTTTCATATTTCTTTTCCTGCATCAGGCGCAGCAGCGCCGTGACGATGCACTCCTTGGTCAGGAGATTTGATTCGTTTTGCCTTTCCATAAACAATTATCCCTTATTTGTAACATTTAACTTAATTTTGCTTTTTTGTTGATGATTTGTTCATAAACTGATGTTACACTTGTAACCGTTACAAGTGTAACAGATTACCACGGCTTTGTCAAGTACGGTAAATTTTTCATATGAGGTAGAATATATGCTGAAACTCAAAAATATCGTCAAGGAGTACCCGACAGGCGACAGCAAGGTCGTCGCCCTCAGGGGTGTGAGCATCGAGTTCCGCAAGAGCGAATTCGTCTCGATCCTCGGCCACTCCGGCTGCGGCAAGACGACGTTGCTGAATATCATCGGCGGTCTCGATCAATACACCACCGGCGACCTGATAATCGAGGGCAAGTCGACCAAGGATTTCAAGGACAGCGACTGGGACACCTACCGCAACCATTCGGTCGGCTTCGTTTTTCAGAATTACAACCTGATACCGCATCAGAGCGTGCTCTCCAACGTGGAGCTGGCGTTGACCCTCTCAGGCGTTTCGAGAGAGGAGCGCAGGGAGCGTGCAAAGGTCGCCCTTGAGAAGGTCGGTCTCGGCGATCAGATTGGCAAGAAGCCCAATCAGATGTCGGGCGGTCAGATGCAGCGTGTGGCTATCGCCAGAGCGCTGGTCAACAACCCCGAGATATTGCTTGCCGACGAGCCGACGGGCGCGCTTGACTCCGAGACCAGCGTTCAGATAATGGATCTGCTCAAGGAGATATCCAAAGACAGGCTCGTTATAATGGTCACCCATAACCCCGAGCTTGCCGAGAGGTATTCGACAAGGATAATCCGCCTTGTGGACGGCAAGATAGTCTCCGACTCCGACCCCTACGACAGCGGCGAGGAGCAAAAGGCAAAGGAAAAGGGCAAAAAGAAGCCCTCGATGTCGTTCTTCACGGCGCTCTCGCTCTCGATGAATAACCTGCTCACCAAGAAGGTGCGCACCTTCCTCACCTCGTTTGCGGGCAGCATCGGTATAATCGGCATTGCGCTTATCCTCTCGCTCTCCAACGGCTTCCAGGCGTATATCGACGCCATCCAGCAGGAGACACTGACCTCATACCCGATATCGGTAGACAGCGCCACCATGGATATGACCTCCATGGCAAACAGCATGACGGGCATCACCCCCGGCGAGGTGGATCACGGGCTGGACAAAGTATATTCCAACACCATGGCGGCCGATATGATGGAATCCTTCACCTCCGAGATATGGTCAAACGACCTCGTCAAGTTCAAAGAATTCCTTGACAATAACGACGAGATAGGTCAATATGTCAGCAGCATTCAATATTCCTACGGCGGCACGATGAATATTTATTCCGCCGATACATCCGACGGCGCCAATCAGGTCTACCCCAGCCCCCTTATCTCGATGATGGAGTCAATGATGGGCAGCATGAATTTCGGCGGCTTGTCCATAGATTCCTCGACTATGTCATCATATGAGAAATACTACAATTCATGGCAGGAGCTTATCAATAACAAAGAGCTGCTCACCACGCAGTATGACGTTGTTGAGGGCGCTTTCCCCGAGAAATACAACGAAGTCGTGCTTATCGTCGATAAGAATAATGAGATCAGCGACCTTGCGATACAGGGCCTCGGCATCATGTCCTCCAAGGAAATGATGAATACCTATATGTCGATGATGAGCGGCGGCGAATACACAGGCGAGCGCCACGAGATAGAGTATTCGGATATAATCGGCAAGACCTTCAAGATAGTCCTTGAGCCGAATTTCTACAGCTATAATTCCGAGACCGGCGCATATGACGATATGCACGGCGATGAGGAATACACCAAGAAGCTCGTCGACGACGGCGAGGAGATCAAGATAGTCGGTATCATCAGGCCGAAGGACGACTCCCTCATGGTCACAACTATCGGCGCTATCGGCTACACCTCGGCTCTCACCGAGCATATCGTGAGCGCCACCAATGAATGCGAGATAGTCAAGAAGCAGAAGGCTGACCCCACCGTCGATGTCTTTACGGGCATACCGTTCAAGACCGAGGAGACCTCCACGACCGAGACTCCCGCGGCGACGGAGACTGCGGCTTTCACGCCGCCCACCGTCACGAGCCTTGCTTTCACGGGCGAAGCGCCCAAGACCTCGTTCACCGCAAACAGCTTTGACTTCAGCAAGATGGAGCCCGTCACAGAGGAGGAGATATACGCTGCTATCGATAAGAATTACAGCGGCGAGGAGGCAAAGAAATATAAGCGCACCGTTGAGCTGATGCTCAAATCCACCCTCACCCTCGACGAGCGCAGGGAGCTTATCGGCTACCTTGACGAGATGCTTGAGGGGCAGGAGATAGAGGGCATGGGCAAGGTCACGGGTCAGCAGGCCTACAGTTTTCTCCAGATGATGGATAAGGAGACCAAGCTCAAGATGCTCAACGCAATAATGAACGGCCAGATGGGTAATGTTACGCCGCCGTCGGGCGACGGTTCCAACACCACAAAGCCCTCGACCGATAAACCCTCGCAGCAGCCCTCGAATCCGTCTCAGCCGACCGTCGAGCCCGAGCCTGAGCCGGAACCCGAGCCTGAGCCGCTTGCCAAGAGCTATGAAGAGGCTCTCGAGCTTCTCGGCGCGGGCGACCTCTCGACCCCGACCTCGATCAATATTTATCCGCTCGATTTTGAGTCCAAGGATAAGATATCCGAGATAATCGACAAATATAACGAGGATATGAAAGCAAACGGCAATGAGAAATCCGCCATAAAGTATACCGACTATATCGGTCTGCTGCTTTCATCCGTCACAAAGATAGTCAACATCATCTCCTATGTCCTTATTTCGTTCGTCGCTATCTCGCTTGTCGTTTCATCAATAATGATAGGCATCATCACCTATATCTCCGTGCTCGAGAGGACGAAAGAGATAGGTATCCTCAGAGCGATCGGCGCGTCAAAGAGAGATATTTCGAGAGTGTTCAATGCGGAGACTCTGATAGTCGGCTTTGTCTCGGGTGCGCTCGGCATCGGCATCACGGTGCTGCTGAATATCCCGATAAATATGATAATCGAGCATCTTACCGGCATTGCCCATGTCTCGCAGCTCCCGTTCAACGGTGCAATAATACTTGTGGCGATCAGCATGGCGCTGACCCTTATCGCAGGTCTCATCCCCTCAAAGATAGCCTCGCGCAAGGATCCCGTCGTAGCCCTCAGAACCGAATAAAAGCGATCCCCGGCGCAATGTGTTCGGCACTGCGTCGGGGATATTTATATATAATGTATAGAAAGTGCAAAAAATCCGCCCCGTCTTGCGGCGGAGCGGACTTTGACTCTTTTGATTATGCGCGGTCAAGTATTCTGTTGATGCCGGCAACTACTACGTCAAATTCCTTGACGAGCTGCTCGAAGTAAACCTTACCTGATTCCTCGAGGTGATAGTAACGGCGCTTACGCTTCTTGCCTACAAGCATCTCATACTCGCTGAGATAGCCTGCTGCGACCATGCGGAAAAGGATGGAGTACAGGGTACCCTCAAGCATGGTGTAGGTGCCAAGGCTCTTTGCAGCGAAAAGCTGGGTAAGCTGGTAGCCGTACAGATCCTCGTCACGAAGGAGATAGAGGATGAGCATTTCGGCGGTGCCTCTCTTGAAATTGTCCTGACTTTGGCTCACGGTGATCACTCTCTCTTTTTAAAATTTTTATAATGCACTTAGCTGCCAAAAGCAAAAGTGCGGTCTGTATATATATAATACCACAGAGATTGGTAGAAAGCAAATACTATTTTTGAAAATATTCGTATTTTCATAATTTTTGTTTAATATATCCTAAAATCAACAGACAACTCATTGATGATTTGTGATTGTTGCATATAAAATATCGTAATTTCGATAGTTTTTACCCCGACTTATTCGTTCTATCAATACTTTTGTTTGAGTGTTGCCGCCCCATACGGCGCAGAATGCATACAAAAAGGCAGCGGTTGCGAGCCGCTGCCTTTATAAAAATTGCTTTATTTTACCGTCAGGGCGTAGCCTGCGGAGTAGCCGGAGAATTTATCGGAGGAGGCGCTTGCCGCGTCGGAGAAGCTGCCGTTTGAGGAGGCGGTCTGACCGAATACCCTAACGATGCCGCCGCTTATCGCAACGCAATTCGCCATGTCGTTGTCGGAGCCTGCCTGCGTGGCTATCGCCGCGCGGTTGCCGCCGGGTGTCAGAAAATCCGCAAAGGCGTCGAATTCGCCGAGGTTGCCGACCGTGTTGAATTCCCTGTCGCCCGATTTGGTGTAGCCCGTGACGACAAAGCCGCCCTCGGTGCGCCTGATATCGGTTATCTGATCCTCATAATAGCCTGAAACAGCCCTCATCCATTGCTCTTTGCCGCTGCCGTCGATGCGGATAACGAGCGCATCCGTCTTGCCGCCGCAGTGGTGAACTCCTGTGAGAGTGCCGTCGGGGGCAGGGGTACCCCTCAGCTCATATGAGCCGCCGAGCAGGCAGCCGCCCTCGCCGTCCGCCTCGATAACGCCGAATTTATCAATGCCGCTCGTTGCGACGCAGTAGCCCCAGAGAAGCTTGCCGTCGGGGCTGAATTTATAGGCTATACTGTCGTTGTAGCCGCCGATGAGACTGTCAAAGCGGGCAAAATCGCCGTCGGTCGAGGAGGTCATGCATGCAGCGAAAATATTGCCGTCACCGTCGCAGCTGATGCCGCCCATCGACGAGCCTTTGCTGCCGCAGAAGAACTCTTTCCATTTGACATTGCCGTTGCCGTCAAGGCTGAAAATGAAGCCGCTCGTGCGCTTGCTTATGACGGAGGAATTCTCCGCAGGCTCGGCACGGTTGCCCGTGAAATCGCCGTCAAGTGAGGTGGTGTTGCCGCTGACGGCGAAGCCGTCGGGCGAAGCAGAAACGCCGTTAAACAGGCTGTGACCGCTGCCGGAGTAGCGCTTGACCCACTCGATATTGCCGCTCGCCGTATACTTTATCGCCAAGGCGGCGGTGGTGGCACTTGTATCGTATGAATTGGAGCGATATGCGTAGCCGACGGCTAAGATACCGCCGTCCGCGAGCGTGGCAATGTCGCTGAGCACTACCGTTTCGCCCTGCTGCGTATACTGCTGCTTCCAGATGGCAGCGCCGTTTTTATTGAGCTTAGCGACGAAGGAATATGTTGAATTCAATGCGCCTTTTGACACGTCGGCAAACCAGCCGTCGGTCGAGGTGGAGGTGCCGCAGATGACGAATCCGCCGTCCGCTGAAGCGGCCGCGCCCCTGATGATGTCCGCACCGCTGCCCTCGATGAGCGTCACGGGCAGCTTCTCGATCTCCCTTATCAGCACACCGCCCTCGGTGGTAGTCTCTTTCGAGGTCGTCGGCTCGGTGACGGGGTCGGTTATCGGCTCCGTGACAGGCTCTGTGGTCGGCTGAGTTGTGGGCCTGGTTGTCGGCGCTGTAGTCGGCACGGTCGCGGGCTGAGTCACCGCCGTGGTAGTGGTTGTTTCGTCCGGCTTTGAGGGGATCAAGCCCTTTATCAGGTTGCCGAGCAGCATGAGCATCATAGTGATGATAAGTACGATTATCGTTATGGTCCTTACGAATGAACCGAGCATGGTATCGCCTCCCGTTTTATATAAATCCGATTATATTTTACCATACCGGCGGCAAAATTTCAACCGTCTGATTTTTCCGTGACTTTTTGCGGCATTTGTTGCCTCTTGCCGCTTGAATTCACCGAAAACTTGTGGTAAAATCAGCATAATGACAGATTATAAAATGGGGGTGTTTCGGATGATACTCAAAAGCGAGCCGTATATCTCGGACAGCGAGCTTAAAGAAGCTCTGCTCGGGGCGCTTGAGGGAAGGCAGCTCAACAAGGTGCTGCTCCTGCCGCCCGATTACACAAGGCTCTACTCCGGCGCAGGCAAGATAACGGCTGTTTATTACGAGGCGCTCAAGGATATCTGCGAGGTCGATATCATGCCCGCCCTCGGCACGCATGAGCCGATGACGCGGGAGGAATTCACCGCCTTTTTCGGCAGCGGAGTGCCCTTTGAGCGCATGATAGTGCACAATTGGCGCACAGATGTTGTCAAGCTCGGCGAGGTGCCCGCGGATTTCGTCAGCGAGGTCTCCGACGGGCTGGTGAATACCAAGATCGACGTTGAGGTCAACCGCCGCATAGTCGATCCGAGCTACGACCTCATCATTTCTATAGGTCAGGTCGTGCCGCACGAGGTGGTCGGCATGGCGAATTACTCCAAAAATATCTTTGTCGGCTGCGGCGGCAGCAATATGATAAATTCATCGCATATGCTCGGCGCTTTCTATGGCATGGAGCGCATCATGGGCAAGGATCATTCGCCCGTGCGTAAGGTGTTCGACTATGCCCAGGAGCATTTTCTTACCGACGTGCCGCTGCTGTATGTGCTGACCGTCACGACCAACAAGGGCGACGACACACTCATTCACGGGCTGTTTATCGGCGAGCACAGGGACGTCTTTGAGCAGGCGGTGAAGCTGAGTCAGGATATCAACCTGACCTATGTGGACGAGCCTTTCAAAAAAGTCGTCGTTTATCTCGACGAGCGTGAATTTAAGAGCACCTGGCTCGGCAACAAGGCCGTGTACCGCACCAGGATGGCAATTGCCGACGGCGGCGAGCTGATAATCCTTGCCCCCGGGGTAAGGAAATTCGGCGAGGACGACGAAAACGACCGCCTTATCCGCAAATACGGCTATGTCGGGCGTGAAAATGTGCTGCGCCTTGTGGATGAGAATGAGGATCTGCGGGCCAATCTCTCCGTTGCTGCCCATCTTATCCACGGCTCGTCGGACGGACGGTTTAGCATCACCTACTGCACCGAGAAGCTGACCGCCGATGAGGTCAAGGGCGTTTCGTTCGGCTATATGCCTTATTCAGAGGCGATCAAAAAGTATGACCCCGCCGCCCTTAAAGACGGATACAACACCGTCGACGGCGAAAAAATATTCTATATAAGCAACCCCGCTTTGGGCTTGTGGACTACTAAATGAAGAAGTGAAAGATATGGAAAAGTATATTGACCTGCACACGCACTCGATAAAATCTGACGGCTCAATGACCCCCGCCGAGGTGGTGCGTGAGGCAAAGAAAGCAGGGCTCAGCGCTATAGCCCTCTCGGATCACGATACGGTGGACGGCGTTAAGGAGGCCATGGAGGAGGGCAAACGCATAGGCGTTGAGGTTGTGCCCGCGATTGAATTCTCCGTGCAGTCCGCTACCGAGACGCACATTCTCGCATATTATCTCGACATTGATTCCCCGCTGCTCAAGGAGACCCTCGACAAGGTCAACGAGACGAGAAATTTCAGGATGAGCGAATGCTGCCGCAAGCTCAACGAGCTGGGCTTCGACGTCACGATGGAGGAGGCTCTTGCTCTTGCGCCGAACGGCATAGTCGGCAGGGCGCATTTCGCAAGGCTTCTTGTCGACAAGGGCTACACCTCGAGCGTCAAGGAGGGCTTCAAGCTCTATCTTGAAAACGGCAAATACGCCTATTCCGATATTCAGTATCTCTCGGCGGAGCAGGCGGTGAAGCTCATTAAAGACTGCGGCGGTCTTTCGTTCGTCGCTCACCTGCATCTTATCAAGATGGAGGACGCCACGCTGCGTGATTTCCTCGCCCACCTCAAGGAGTGCGGGCTGGACGGCGTCGAGGGCTACTACACCGAGTATACCCCCGAGATGCAGGAGAAATATCAGGCAATGGCAAAGGAACTGGGACTGATGATATCGGGCGGCACGGATTTCCACGCCGCTATGAAGCCGCATATCAGCATCGGCACGGGTCTCGGCAATCTCAGGATACCCTACAGCGTCCTTGAAAATATCAAAAAAGCAAAGGAGAGCAGAGCATGAAAAAGTCAGATATAGGTCTTATCGGCCTTGCCGTAATGGGCGAGAACCTCGTTATGAATATGGAGAGCAAGGGCTTCACCGTCTCCGTTTTCAACAGAACTACTCAGAAGGTTACGAATTTCATCAACGGCAGAGCCAAGGGAAAGAATATAGTCGGCACTTATTCGCTTGAGGAGCTTGTTGCTTCGCTCGAGAAGCCCCGCAAGGTCATGATGATGATAAAGGCGGGCTCGGCGGTCGACTCCATGATAGACAGCCTCATTCCTCTGCTCGACGAGGGCGATATAATCATCGACGGCGGCAACTCCCACTTCCCCGATACCGCAAGACGCACCGCTTATGTCGAGAGCAAGGGTCTGCTCTATATCGGCACGGGTGTTTCCGGCGGCGAGGAGGGTGCTCTCAAGGGTCCGAGCATGATGCCCGGCGGCTCGCCCGCCGCATGGCCGAGCGTGAAGCCCATATTCCAGGCGATCTGCGCCAAGGTCGAGGACGGCACTCCCTGTTGCGATTGGGTCGGCGAGAACGGCGCGGGTCACTTTGTCAAAATGGTTCACAACGGCATCGAATACGGCGATATGCAGCTCATCTGCGAGGCTTATCAGCTCATGCGCGATCTGCTCGGCATGAGCGCCGACGAGATGCACGAGGTCTTTGCCAAGTGGAATACCGAGGAGCTTGACAGCTACCTCATCGAGATAACCTCGGATATCCTTGCATATAAGGACACCGACGGCAAGCCCATAGTCGACAAGATACTCGACACCGCGGGGCAGAAGGGCACAGGCAAATGGACGGGCATCGCAGCCTTGGACGAGGGCATCCCCCTCACCCTTATCGCCGAGGCGGTATTCTCAAGGTGCTTGAGCGCCATGAAAGAGGAAAGAGTCGGCGCCTCCAAGGTGCTTCACGGCCCGAAGCCCGAATTCAGCGGCGACAGGGAGCAATTCATCAACGATATCAAAAACGCGCTCTTTGCGGCTAAGATAGTTTCCTACGCTCAGGGCTACACCCTCATGCGCTCGGCCGCAAAGACATATAATTGGAATCTCAACTACGGCGGCATCGCCCTTATGTGGAGAGGCGGCTGCATTATCAGGAGCATTTTCCTCGGCAAGATAAAGGAAGCCTTTGACAATGACCCCGCCCTGACCAACCTGCTGCTCGACCCCTATTTCAAGGGCGTTATGGAGAGCGCGCAGGCTGGCTGGAGGCGAGTTTGCGCCGCCGCAATAACCAACGGCATTCCTCTGCCCGCAATGACGGCGGCCCTCAACTACTATGACGGCTACCGCTGCGAGAATCTGCCCGCTAACCTGCTTCAGGCTCAGCGCGACTATTTCGGCGCTCACACCTACGAGAGAGTCGATCATGCGAGGGGCGAATTCTTCCACACCAACTGGACCGGCGAGGGCGGCGACACCGCCGCAACGCAGTATAACGCTTAACGAGGTGCTTAAAATGGAGCTTAATATCAAAAAAGATTATTCATGGGCAATAGTCGTGCCCACCAGCATGGGCGTTCGTATCTGCCCGGCGGAGGGTCAGCCCGTCGCCGCGAGCGATGTGTTCAGAATGCAGGCGACAAGCGCCGAGACCAATGTTGCGAGCATCGCTTCATACCTCGGCATGCCCGTCAAGGTGCTCACCACCTTCGTCAAGGGCAGCCCGATTGCGGCGTTTATCAAGCAAAATTTGCGCTCAAGGGGTATGACCTTTGAGGGCAAAGAAGTCGAACAGGGCGGCCCGTGGGGCTACCGCCACCAGTTCAATATAGCCGACAGCGGCTGCGGCTCAAGAGGGCCGAGAGTCCAAAACGACCGCGCGGGCGAGGTCGGCAGGACTCTTTCGCTGCGTGATTTCGATGTTGACCGCATTTTCGGCAAGGAGGGCGTCGGCATACTCCACCTATCCGGCCTTATCGCCGCTCTCTCACCCGAGACGGGCGAATTCTGCCTCGAGCTTGCAAAGAAAGCCAAGCAATACGGCACGGCGGTCTCGTTTGACCTCAATTACCGCGATTCGTTTTGGAAGGGCAGGGAGAGCGAGCTGCACGCCATATTCTCCGAGATAGCCTCAAATGCCGATATTCTCGTCGGCAACGAGGAGGATTTCCAGCTCTGCCTCGGCATCAAAGGCCCCGAGGCGGGCGGCAAGGATATCGCCTCCAAGATCGAGAGCTTCAAGGAGATGATAGGCAGGGTCAAGGCGGCTTACCCGAACGCCAAGGTCTTTGCGACCACCCTGCGCCAGGTCGTCAACGCAAACACCCACCTGTGGGGCGCAATAATGCTTGCGGGCGACGAATGGCACGTCGTTGAGCCGCGCGAGATAAGAGTGCTCGACCGTATCGGCGGCGGCGACGGCTTCGTGGGCGGCCTGCTATATGCGGCGCTCAAAGGCTGGGAGCCGGAGAAGTGGATACAGTTCGGCTGGGCAAGCGGCGCCCTTGCCACCACCTTCCTCACCGATTACGCCCAGCCCGCCGATGAAGATATGGTCTGGAGCGTCTGGAGCGGCAACGCCAGGGTCAAAAGATAAAACAAAAAACGCTGTAATAAAGCGGAGAAACGGCATGGAATAATCCATGCCGTTTTTTTGCATATGTGACGCTAATTAACTAACGATTTCACAAAGGGCTAAAAGTGCACTTGCTGCTGTGATGATAAAACGATTACAAAACGTAATAATTTCCTGCACTATACAGCGTTGGAGCAGCGAGTTATAATATATCGGAAAGTCATGAGAAATGACAAATATTCAAATGAGAGGAATATGTATGAAAAAGGTAATTTCAATTATTTTAGCAGCTTTAACGCTACTGTCGGCAGTCGCCATTTCGTTTTCGGCATCGGCTGCTAATGAGATAGGCACCGGTAATGTTGAACATATTGTGTGTAATAACGCACAAATTGCCACTGTTAGCCAAGTGGATTTTACAGAATGCGGGTTTTACATTGGAACCTCCGCATCATCTCTTGTGAAAATACAGGAAAAGGCTTCTATGCCTGCACATTCAACAGTATGGTTTCCTGTTAGATCATGGTGGAAGGAGCTTTCTCCTTCAACAAATTATTACTGGAAAATATATATAATTTCCGAGGGCAAGGAGTATCAGACTCCGCTTAATAGCTTCACCACCAAGGCACATGACCTTGGCGCGTGGCAGACGGTCACGGACGCTACCTGTGCAAATGTCGGCAAGCAGATCCAGCAGTGCAATTATTGCCATCAGATAATCAACAGACGCGATGTTGCTTCTCCCGAACATAACTATCAGACTGTGATCATTACCGAGCCTACCTGCGTGACCGACGGCAAGAAGATAGATGTTTGCAAGAATTGCTCCGCAAGCAAAATTTCTGCGATTCCCGCAAACGGACAGCATGACGAGGGCATTTGGACTCTCGATTTCGAGGCTACCCTTGACCACGACGGTCAGATGAGCAGATATTGCACAAGGTGCAATGCAGTGCTCGAAACCAAAGCAATAGTGAAGCACGAGCACACGGTCGGTGAATTTGTAACCGTCAGGAGCGCGACTTGCTCCGAGGACGGCTTACAGGCAAAGATATGCTCCGTCTGCGGCGTTTGCACCGAAATAAATAACATTCCCGCCAAGGGTCACAGCGAAACCCTTGCCGAGATAATTTCCACCGCACCCACCTGCACGGCGGCCGGCGAAAAGATCCGCTACTGCACCGATTGCGGCCTTGCAATTGAAACCGTCTCCGTCGAGGCTCTCGGCCACGACGACGGCGTTTGGCTCACCGAAAAAGACGCGACCTGCCTTGAGACCGGTGTAAAAGATTGCCATTGTACCCGTTGCGGCGAGCTTATCGGCTCCGAGACCGTTCCCGCAAAGGGCCATAGCGAGGAGCTTGTTAAATCCGCAAAGGTTCTTCCCTCCTGCACTACTGCGGGCGAGAATAACCTGCTTTGCAAGGACTGCGGCGCACTCCTCGGCACCGAGACCGTAGCGGCTCTCGGCCATGACGACGGCGTATGGGCTGTTTCGATCGCTCCCACCTGTGAGCTTGCGGGCGAAGAGATCTGCACCTGCACCCGCTGCGGCGAGAAGATAGGCGCGCGTAAGGTAGACGCTCTCGGCCACGATAACGGCGTTTGGAAGGTAGATTTTGAAGCTACCGCAGATCATGACGGCCAGATGACCCGTTATTGCTCAAGATGCGGTCATGCGTTTGAGAGCAAGTCTTTCTCAAATCACACCCATTCTCTCGGCTACAAAGCGACCGTGATCGCTCCCGAATGCGAAAAGGACGGTATGGGCGGCGTATTCTGCGCTTCCTGCGGTGTTCAGTATGATACTTATGTGATCGAGGCACTCGGCCACAACTACAGCGATTGGCACGTGAATAACGACGGCACTCATGCAAAGAGCTGCTCAAGATGCCACGACGTTCAGATCCTCAACTGCGACTATGACGTGACAACGACCGCTCCCACCTGCACCGAGGGTGGCTACACCACCCATGTCTGCAAGGACTGCGGCTACACCTATGTTGACGAATATGTTGCTCCTCTCGGCCATGACCTGACCGAATGGGTCGACGATGATGAATTGACCCACTCAAGACATTGTCAGCGCCCGGGCTGTGACTACAGCGAGGTCGGCGAGCACGAATGGACCAGATGGGAGTACGATGCCAACGGCAAGCTCTTCCATAACGGCACCAAGTCACGCTTCTGCCCGATATGCGGACTGAAGCAGACTGCCGAAGCAAAGCATTCCAACTTCTTCGGCAAGATCCTCCACACGATCTGGATCTGGTTCCTGAATGTTATCTTCAAGATAGGCTATATTATCGGCCTTAACTGGCTCTTCCCCTGGATCAATATTTACCCCGATATGTAATGTAACACAAACCGGCGCCTTGGATTCCCACGGACGCCGGTTTGAGCTTGTGCAGCAAAAGGACTTGCCTTAATGCCGCAAATTTAAATATCAACTCAACAATCCCCTTGGTTCCTATATGAACCGAGGGGATTGCTTGAATTTTGGATTTACTTTTTCAGCCCTGCGAAGAGCTTGACGTTATCGAAGGTATAGGTATATTTGCCGTCCTCGATGCCGTGGACGATCTTACACACCGTGTCATTATAGGGCGTGGGGACGGAATACTTCTTGCCGTAGGCGCAGACAACGCCGTTGATCGCGTCTATCTCGCACTTCCTGCCCTTCTCGAGATCCTGGAGCATACTCGCTTTCAGGAGCCTGTGCTTCTTGATACAGATGGGGATAAGCGCAAACGAGATCTTCTTTTTGAGGCCGCCTTTATAATCGAGCAGCTTGACGACGTCCTTGCCCTGTATCGGCTCGATCTTTATGCCGGCAGCGGCGGCAACGTCGATGCACTCCTTAATGAGATTCTGGCAGCAGACTCTTGTATCCTTGCGCTCGGCAACGTCGCCGAAGGTGCCGCCCGTGACAGCCGACATGCCGCTGAAGGCCGCGTTTATCAGCAGCTTTGACCAGCGAACGCCCATGAAATTCTCTTTTATCTCAACGGGGCACATCTTCTCAAGGATCGCCTTGACCTGCATCAATTTGTCGTCGACCTGACCGTTCATCCTGCCGAGGTCGAAGCTCATGCTGTCCGGCTCGCTTGTCAGCTCCGAAACGCCCTTGCCGTGGAGCGTTGCGCCCCATGCGACGGTGCAGCCCATGGTTCTGTCCTCACCGACTACCTCGGCGACCGAAAGCTCGGGCATACCGTTCTGAAGCGTGCAGACTATGCAGTCATCCGTCATGTTCTTCTGCAAATTTTTAAGCACGTTTACGTTGTCGAGCTGCTTCGTGAGCAGGATGATAAGCTCGTATTTCTCCGTCATCTGATCTGGGGTCAGCGCATGAACGGGGACGGTCATATCGACCGTGCCGATTATCCTTGCGCCGCCTGCGTTGAGGGCGTCGACATGCTCTTTGTTGCGGGTTATCAGGTCAACATCGACACCCGCCTTTGCAAGATATGCGCCGAGCACCGTGCCCAGCGAGCCTGCACCGTATATTGCTGTTTTCATAATATACCCCTTCCGATTCGTTTTTGCGCGGGATTCGACGAATTCAGCGCACATTCCGAATAATATTATAGGAAGGAAGCGGAAATATGTCAAGACTTTGTTATATCACAGCATGCAAAAAAGGCGGCCGGACAAAAAGCTCAACCGCCTTTTTGATTTTGATAATTTGCCTCGGAGATAATAGGTTATCTCTTGGAGAACTGGGGTGCACGGCGTGCGCCCTTGAGGCCGTATTTCTTTCTTTCCTTCATTCTGGGGTCTCTGGTAAGGAAACCTGCCTTCTTGAGGGTGGTACGGAGAGTCTCGTCGTACTGAAGAAGAGCACGAGCGATGCCGTGGCGGATAGCGCCTGCCTGGCCGGTGACTCCGCCGCCGCCGACGCGGCAAACGATGTCAAACTTATCGGTGGTGCCGGTAAGAGCGAGAGGCTGACGGACGATGAGCTTGAGAGTCTCAAGGCCGAAATAATCGTCTATATCTCTGTCATTGATGGTGATCTTGCCGGTGCCGGCATAAACGCGGACTCTGGCAACGGAGCTCTTTCTGCGGCCGGTGCCGTAGAAATAAGGATTTGAATCGTACATTATTTATAGCCTCCCTTTCTTAAAATTCCCAAACTGCGGGCTTCTGCGCTGCATGGGGATGCTCTGCGCCCTTGACGACGCGAAGTCTGGTGAGAGCCTTGCGGCCGATAACCGTGTCGGGAAGCATACCCTTAACGGCGAGAGTCATAGCGAAATCGGGTCTGGTCTTCATGAGAGTGCTGTATTTGACCTCTCTGAGGTGGCCGATATAGCCGCTGTGATGATAATACATTTTCTGATCGAGCTTGTTGCCGGTCAGGATCGCTTTCTCAGCATTGATGATGATAACATGATCGCCGCAATCAGCGTGAGGAGCAAATGTGGGCTTATGCTTGCCGCGAAGAAGCTTTGCAGCCTCAACGGCGACCTTACCCATGGGCTTGCCCGCTGCATCGATCACATACCAATTGCGGGTGATGTCGCCCGCTTTAGGCATATAAGTAGACATAACTTTTCCTCCGATTTATTTTTTTCGTGCTTGCATATATTATCACACCCCGACAGCATTGTCAAGACATTTTTTCGGATTTTTTAATTTAAACTCCGCAATCTCTCGTTTTCTCTTGTTTTCTCGCTTTTATCGTGCAAAAGCTCACTCGCGATTTTTAAAATTTTTCTTGACTTGTGCCCACTGGACTTGATATTCGGAATGTTCACTATATGGAAGCGGACAATTTTGTGCAGTTTTAATGAAATTGTGTTTCGCCTCTTGACTTTTACAATATATTGTATATAATGATAAACAATGAGAACACAAGAAATATCTTTTCTTACTATATTTTGTTAGTTTATTTTTACATAATGCATTATGCTTCTGACTACTTTTGAGGAGGGATATCGATGTATACTTCTTTCAGCACGGATGCCGAGATCGGCGGTAGGCGCCTCACCGTCTACGGCATCGCCTATAACGGCGAGGCGCTCATCTGCTTCACTGAGGACAGGCAAGCGGCGGAGGAAGCGGCGTCGCTTCTCAACGAGAATTCCGTTGAGCCTTGCCACGCCACGGAGATAGTAGAGGATAGCTTTATCCGTTAAGTTGATACGGAAAAGGAGACCGCAGAGTGTACCTCCACCCTGCGGTCTCCTTTTTTATTTCATTTTAATACAAATAACAGTATAGCGCAAGGAAGTGTATCAGCGACCCTGCGAGCACAAACAGATGAAACACTCCGTGACAGTAGCGTGTGGTGCGCCCGAGCGAGAGGAACACCGTGCCGACGGTATAGACCGTGCCGCCGAGCAGGATAAGCCCGATGAGCGGCAGCGCATCCTCACAGTATTTCCAAAGCGGATATATCAGCACAAGGCACATCCAGCCGAGCACCATATACAGCACCATCTGAGCCACCTTGAAGCGCTCCTGGTCAATGTATGTCAGCGCCGTACCGACCGCGCCTATTATTACGCTAAGGGCGATCATTACGATCGCAAACGGGCGGTTGTAAGGCATAACGCCGACAAGCATCAGCGGAATGCTCGTGCCCTCGATGAGCACATAGATAACGGCATGGTCGACAACTCGCAGCACCTTTTTGGCGTAAGACGGCTCGACTGCGTGATAGACCGTGGAGGCGGTGTAAAGCACCATCATCGACAGGCCGAATATGACTGCGGCGAGGCGGGAGTCAATGTCCGTGGCCTTCGACAGGAACAGCGCGCCGCTCAGCAGCCCGAAAAGTATCCCTACCCCGTGCGAAACCGAGTTGAATATCTCCTCGTTTTTTGTGTAGCTCGGCAGTTTGACTCGCTCAAAATACGTATTCATCCTTATTCTCTCCTTTTGTAGTTGCTGACGTGCCTCTCGGAGCATTGTGCGAAAGCATTGCTGCCGATAAGCACGGCTCGATATGTCGGTGGGTTGTCTTTGATGCAGCTCGGCTCTGCCCGCAGGTAATCGCCGAATAAACGAAGCTTGGATTATCTGCGAGAATGGTTTTTGCCAAAAATATCTGAAAACGCAGCAATATTGATTTATGTGTTGGAGGCATTTCGGGGATTAGGCGGCGAAAAGCATTCAAAGAGAAGCACAGCGGCGATCAACAGGCGGAAGCATATTAATGGTTATATGCCGCTGTCATATAAATGCAGCCCCGGGCAGCCTGCGATCCCCTCGGTCGGTTGCCTTGTTGCTTACAGTCTATACCCTTTCGCCGCAAATGTCACCCTACACCCACACCCGCCGCCTCTACAAATCCAAACTCTACGGTAGAGAATCCCGACTCTACTCTCTACCCGCAGTAGAATCGTTGATATATAAAGGAAAACGCCCCAAACCGCGATAAGCAGTTCGGGACGCTTTTGATGTTTTGGAGATTGTATTATATTGCTCCGCTCAGCCGCCGACGCCGATCTCGGCCATTTGGCGGTTATGCTCTTCGAGGGTTTCGGAGTAGTGGTTGGTGTTATCCTTGCCGTAGAAGAAGTAGTAATAATTCGTATCGGCGGGGTTACGGGCGGCGTCTATCGCTTTAAGACCGGGGCAGCATATCGGCCCTGCGGGCAGGCCGACGCGCTTGTTGCAGGTGTTATAGAGAGCGGCGTACTTCGACTGATCCGTCACAAGTGGGTTGCCCGTGATGTAGTTGTTGACGTATTCTCTCGTCGGGTCGCAGTTGAGATATTTATAATCGCCGCCGGTACGCAGACGATTGTGAAATACGGAGGAGACAAGGCGCATATGCTCGCTGCTGCGGGCTTCTTTCTCTATCATCGAGGCGAGTATCAGCGTGTCGTCGTCGATGTCGCCGACCTTGGCGTGGAAGTTATTCAGCATTTTGATTAGAACGCTTCTCGGGCTGTCGCCGATGTAGAAATCGTATGTATCGGGGAAGAGATAGCCCTCCATTTTGAAGCATCTGTCGCTGCTTGACGGGATAGAAAACGACTTCGGCGAATAGCTCTGGCACACGTCGTAGAAATCCTTGGCGGTGCAGACGCCCTTTGACTCAAGCAGATTCGCTATCTGCATGAAGGAGTAGCCCTCGGGGATAGTCACGCGCACCTGCGTTTTCTCGGTCGCCTTTGTGCGTTCGGCCGACGCGGTCTGAGGAACGCTGCCGACGGCGTTGTTATCGCCGGTTTCGTTCGACTGATTGCCGCCCCATGTTTCTATCGTGTAGGGATCGGCGTTCGCGGGCACGGCGCTGCTGCCCGCCTCACTCGGGTCTGCTTCCGGCTTCAGGGAGCAGCCGAAAAGAGTTGCCGTTATCATGCAAAGCAGCGTGACGACCGCCGCTGCACGGCATAATTTATTATACATTATTATTTGATCTCCTTAGGTGTATTTTTTGACCAGCCTGTCCGCTCTGCGCCCCTTCTCCTCGACGGGGAGGGCGGCGACGGCTTCGGCGGTCTTGCTCTCGGCGGCCTCGGAATAGAGATCCTTTATGCACGAGGAACGGTAGTTTGCATAGAGACTTTCGCCCTTGGCGGCAAGATCCTCCTTGAGCACGGCGAAAACGCATTCGTCATAGACGAGCACCTGAACGGTGTTTGCCTGCTGCTTGGCGATCTTCTCAAAGAAGCCGGCGGGGTAGCCGTCGGAGTCTTTCTTGAGCAGGATGGAGTCCGAGAGGGCGTAGCCCGCAGCCGAGGCGGCGTCGGAGAAGCCCGAAACGCTTGCGGCCATTTTGTTGAACGCCGCTACGGTGTCATTCTTTTGCTGCTGGGTCATTTTGGAATTTGTGCCCGCGGTGAAATAGGCGCAAACGGTGCGGAAGCAGACATACTCGGAGTAGAAATAGTCCTTTATCGCCTGCTCGGCAGCCGCGTCGCCCGTGCCCTTGTCATAGAGAGCGGTGAAAAGTGCCTCCTCATAGGCTTCGCAGGTCATTATCTTGGTGAGCGTCTGCTTCGACACGCCGACGCTGCGGTAGTGATTCTCAAATCTTATCCAAAGATTGTTGACCTCCTCGGATATATCGGTCTTCTCGGCGGAGGTCAGCTTCAGACCCTTGGTGACGAATTCGGTGTTGACGGCGACGTATTTTTTACATTTGTCTATAGCCGCCTGCTTGACCTTGGCTCTGTCCGAGGTGTCGGCAAGGCCGTAATCCGTCGGCCGCTCGGCAACTTTATCGAGGTAGTAGACAAAAATTTCTCTGTTAATCTCGGCTCCGCCGACGGTCAGCACGGTGGGGGAGCGGCGTGAGCAGGAGCAGAGAGAAAGCAATATCAGAATTGCGGCGGCAGCCGCAGTGAATTTCTTCATGGCATCATATCCTTTCATTCGGAGAGTATTATAGCATATAAAATCCCGCTTATCAATGAAATGCAAAAAAGAAAAGAAAAATTTAAAAAATATCTTTATTCCCGCGAAAAAATGTTGTATAATTAAGCGGAATAAAACATTTTGGGGTGAAATTCAATGGAAAAGATAAAACTTATCATCGCCGGCGAGGAGTATAATATCGCTACGGACGACGATCTCGATTACGTTGCTCAGCTCGGCGCGGAGCTTGACAAAAAGATCAGCACTCTGCTACATGATAACGACAGGATATCCGTCACTCAGGCTGCGATAGTCACCGCCCTTGAGTATGCCGACAGCGCCAAGAAGTGCGAGAGCACCTCGGAGAACCTGAGAAATCAGATCCAGGGCTACCTTGAGGACGCCGCCAGAGCAAGGACTGACGCCGAGATATCCAAGCGTGAATGCGAGCGCCTCTCAAAGGAGCTTGCCTCAAAGTCGTCTAAATAATGGCAGCCGAGATACTTGCTCCAGCGGGAGGATATGACGCCCTTGTCGCCGCAGTCCGCTGCGGTGCGAACGCCGTATACCTCGGCGGCAAGGCACTCAACGCAAGGAGAAACGCCTCCAACTTCTCCGATGAGGAGCTTCGGGAGGCTGTGGCTTACTGCCACGCGAGGAATGTAAAGGTCTATCTGACCCTCAACACCCTCGTTGCCGACAGCGAGCTTGAAACGGCATATGATGCTATCGAGTGCGCCTGCAATTCTCATGCGGACGCACTCATTTTACAGGATATCGGGCTTGTCTCGCTCGTGAGGCAGGTCTGCCCCGATATGCCCATGCACGCCTCCACTCAGATGTCCGTGCAGAGCATCGAGGGGGTCAGGGAGCTTGAGAAAATGGGCTTTGCCCGCGTAGTGCTGCCCCGCGAGCTTTCCGAGAGCGAGATAGCCGCCATAGCCGCAAAAACGGATATGGAGCTTGAATATTTCGTCCACGGCGCGCTTTGTATGTGCGTGTCGGGTCAATGCCTGATGAGCTCCGTGCTCGGCGGCAGGAGCGGCAATAGGGGGCTTTGCGCCCAGCCGTGCCGTTTGCCGTTCGGCGTCAACAGCAAGGGCGGCAACGCCTTGAGCCTCAAGGATCTTTCGCTCGTCGATGAGCTGCGCCGCCTTGAAAAAGCGGGTATCTGTTCCTTCAAGATCGAGGGCAGGATGAAGCGGCCGGAGTATGTCGCCGCCGCAGTCACCGCGTGCAAAAACAGTCTGAATAATATTAATGATTATAATATAGATGAAGCGCTGCGGGCGGTGTTCTCCCGCTCGGGCTTCACAAAGGGATATTTTGAGGGCAAGCTCGGCAAGGATATGTTCGGCGTTCGCCGCAAGGAGGATGTCGAGGGCGCCGCGCCCGTGCTTTCAAGCCTTGCAAGGCTCTATGACGGCGAGAAGCCGCTTTTGCCTGCGGATATGGAGCTGAAATTCAAGCGCTCCGAGCCGCTCACGCTCAAAGTCTCCGCCTGCGGCAAAACCGCTGCGGTCACTGGCGATATCCCGTCCGAGGCGGTGAATAAAGCCGTCACCGAGGAGGAGCTGCGAGACAGGCTTGCGAAATGCGGCGGCACGCAGTTCTTTGCCGGCGATATTTCGATAGACCTCGACGAGGGGCTGAACGCCCCGGCTTCCGCGATAAATCGGCTTCGCAGACAGGCTCTCACGGAGCTTGACGGCGAGCTTGCAAAGGGAAGAGATATACCGTTCACCCGAACCGAACGGGTCACGGCTCCGCACTGTGCCGAGCGCATGAAGCTCCACGCAAGATTTTTCAGCGAGGCTTCCGTGCCCGACTCTCTTGACGGGCTTGCGAGGGTGATATTGCCCATTGAGACAAGCCCCGAGACTTTGAAACGGGTGCTTGACAGCGGAGCTCAGGCGGCGGTCGAGATACCCCCGGCGGTATTCTCAAACGCCGATAAATATGTTAAAAAGCTGACGGAGCTTAAAGAAAACGGGCTTTCGCTCGCTTGGGTCTGCGGCCTTGACGGCGTCGGCATAGCCCGCAGAGCGGGGCTGAAATTTGTCTGCGGCTTCGGCATGAATATTTTCAACTCCGTTTCGGTGTCGGAGGCTGCGATTCTCGGCGCTGAGGATTGCCTGCTTTCCTGCGAGGTCAGCCTCGCCCAGGCGGCGCATATCGGCGGCGAGCTGCCGAGAGGGCTGATGATATACGGCCGAATACCGCTGATGATGACGAGAAATTGCCCTGTCGGCACCAAGCTGACCTGCGCCGAGTGCGGCGGCAGGAGCTATCTGCTTGACCGCATGGGTGTGCGCTTCCCCGTCCGATGCAAAAACGGCTGCAGCTTCGTGCTCAATTCCCGCCCGCTGTGGCTTGCGGATAAATTGAATGATATCAGGAATGTCGATTACGGTCTGCTCTGGTTCACCGACGAGTCAAAAGAGGAATGCGCCCGTGTGATAAGCGATTACCGCCGCGGCGGCGCTCCGCAGGGTGAATTCACAAGAGGGCTGTATTATAAAGGTGTTCTTTGATCTATAGGAGGAATATTAATGATAAGAATAGGCATATACGGCTACGGCAATATTGCCAGAGGCGTTGAGTGCGCCGTCAGACAGAATCCGGACATGACCCTTGCGGCGATATTCACCCGCAGAGAGCCAAAGACGGTCAAAACCGTTTTCGGCGAAACTCCCGTATTCCGTGCCGATGAAGTCACCGTTCACGCCGACGATATCGACGTGATGATACTCTGCGGCGGCAGCGCAACGGATCTGCCCGTGCAGACTCCGCAGCTTGCAAAATACTTCAACGTCATCGACAGCTTCGATACCCACGCAAGGATAGCCGAGCACTTTGCCAACGTCGACGCGGCGGCAAAGGAGGGCGGCAAGACCGCCGTTATCTCCGTGGGCTGGGATCCGGGTCTGTTTTCGCTCAATCATCTTTACGCCGCTGCGATACTTCCCGACGGCAGAGATTATACCTTCTGGGGCAGGGGAGTCAGCCAGGGGCATTCCGACGCGATAAGGCGCATTGACGGCGTTGCCGACGCAAGGCAGTATACCGTCCCCGTGCCCGAGGCGCTCAGAGCCGTCAGGGCGGGAGAGAATCCCGAGCTCACCACCCGTCAGAAGCACACGAGGGAATGCTTCGTCGTCGCGGAGCCGGGCGCGGATAAGGCGAGGATAGAGCGTGAAATCAAGGAAATGCCGAATTATTTCGCCGATTACGACACCACCGTTACATTCGTAACGCAGGAGGAGCTTGACCGCGACCATGCGGGTCTGCCGCATCAGGGCTTCGTCATCCGCTCGGGCGTTACGGGCAGGGACGGCGAGCACAAGCACATCGTCGAATACAGCTTGAAGCTCGACTCCAACCCCGAATTCACCGCAAGCGTGCTGCTCGCATACGCAAGAGCCGCCTACAGGCTGAACAGATCGGGCGACATAGGCTGCAAGACTGTGTTGGATATCGCTCCGTCGCTTCTCTCGCCCAAGACGGGAGCCGACCTGATAGAGTATCTGCTTTGATTAAAGATATAATGAGATAAATTCAAAAAAGGGCTTGACTGCAAGGCTGGATTGTGATATTATATTCCTACCTCTGCAAGAAGGCTCTTTTTTTGCGCCCGAAAATTAAATGAAACGCAGAGGGAGGCTGAGCTTCGGCGGGTTGCCTGATAGACTCGCACGGGGCCTGAAATTCCGATAAATGGAGGTGCCGCACATGGCTGCTAACGGTAAAAGAGTTAAGATAACACTCGCTTGCACCGAATGCAAACAGCGCAACTACAACACGATGAAAAACAAGCAGAATACACCTGACAGACTTGAAATGAATAAGTACTGCCGTTTCTGCAGAAAACACACTCTTCACAGAGAATCAAAGTAAAGGCGGGAGGAACGACCTATGGCTAAAAAGGAAATTTCCCAAGCAGCAGAAAAGGTTGCCGCCGCAGAAAAGAAAAAGGATAAAAAGCCTGCTAATCCGAACGGCAATGTTTTCCAGAGAGCCGGCAAAGCCATCAAGAAGTTCTGCAAGGACTTAAAGGGTGAGATCAAAAAGATCGTTTGGCCGGACAGAAACACCGTCCTTAAATCAACAGGCGTCGTACTCGTGGCCGTTATTATTTGCGGCGCGGCGATATTCGGCGTCGACCAGCTTCTTGCTCTTATCATTGGCCTGCTCAAGAAGGCTGCAGAGAGCTTGAGTGCTTCAAATGCAGAAGCAGAGACGACTACTGCTGCCGCTATGATGGCGATAAAGAGCTTCTTTATCGGCTGACGGGGCGGGAGGAACTGCAATGCCTATTGAAACAAGATGGTATGTTGTTCATACCTATTCAGGTTATGAAAACAAAGTGGCGGACAGCATCGTAAAGATGGCTGAAAACCGCAAAATGCAGGATCTCATCCTTGAGGTCAAGATCCCGACCGAGACAGTGACCGACGCGGAGAAAAAGAAGGAGATCGAGCGCAAGCTCTTTCCCGGATATGTTCTCGTCAAGGTCGCGGTTACGCCGGATAAAGACAATCGCCCCAAGATGAGCGATGAGACGTGGCTTCTTATCAGAAACACGCGCGGCGTTACGGGCTTCGTAGGCCCCGAAAATAAAGCGATCCCTCTTACCGACGAAGAAGTTATCAGGCTCGGAGTTGAGAAGAGAAGCATCGAGGTCTCCTACGGCGTAGGCGACACCGTCACCATTATCGACGGCTATCTCGAGGGCTTTTCGGGCGTCGTTGATGAGCTTGACGTTGATAATAACATCGTCAAGGTCACAGTTTCAGCATTCTTTGGCAAAGAGACCGTTGCCGAGCTCGAGCTCGACCAGGTTGAGCTTGCCGAATAAACACGGTAATTTGAGGGTCATAACCCTTTCAAATTTAGCGCCTCAGGGCGCAGTTGCGGCTCGTGCCGCAGCTTCGTGGGAGGGGCCGCAAGGCTCCGCAATTTACCACATTTTATGGAGGTTATTTTGTTATGGCACAGAAAGTTGTAGGCTTGATTAAGTTACAGATCCCCGCAGGCAAGGCAACTCCGGCTCCCCCGGTAGGCCCTGCACTCGGTCAGCACGGCGTTAACATCATGGCGTTCACCAAGGAATTCAATGAGCGCACCAAGAACGACATGGGTCTTATCATCCCCGTCGTTATCACCGTCTATGCAGACCGTACCTTCTCATTTATCACCAAGACTCCGCCCGCCGCCGTCCTCATCAAGAAGGCTTGCGGTATCGAGAGCGGTTCAGGTTATCGAGAGCGGTTCAGGTATTCCCAACAAGACCAAGGTCGCAACGATCACGTCCGAGCAGGTTCGCAAGATCGCCGAGCAGAAGATGCCCGACCTCAATGCAGCAAGCATTGAAACGGCAATGAGCATGATCGCCGGCACCGCTCGCAGCATGGGCGTAACAGTAGTTGACTGATTGCAAATTGTGGGAGGAAAAATCCGATTAACCACATGATTGGGAGGAAAAATTAACATGAAACACGGAAAGAAATATAATGAAAGCGCCAAGCTCATCGACAAGGCCGCTCTCTATGAGCCCGCCGAGGCACTTGAGCTTGCCGTTAAGAGCGCAACCGCTAAATTTGACGAGACTGTTGAAGTTCACGTCCGTCTGGGCGTTGACTCCCGTCACGCTGACCAGCAGGTCCGCGGCGCAGTCGTCCTTCCCAACGGAACCGGCCGTACCGTCAGAGTCGCCGTTTTCGCTAAGGGTGCAGACGCAGACGCAGCAGTAGCCGCCGGCGCAGAAGTAGTCGGCGCTGAGGATCTTGTCGCAAGGATCCAGGGCGAAGACTTTATGGATTTCGACGTTGCTATCGCAGCGCCCAACATGATGGGTCTCGTCGGCCGTCTCGGTAAAGTCCTCGGCCCCCGCGGACTTATGCCCAGCCCCAAGGCAGGCACCGTTACCCCCGATGTTGCCAAGGCTGTTACCGAAGCTAAGGCCGGTAAGATCGAGTATCGTCTCGACAAGACCAACATCATCCACTGCCCCATCGGCAAAGTTTCCTTCGGCGCAGAGAAGCTCAATGAGAACTTCACCACCCTTCTCGACGCTATAATCAAGGCTAAGCCCGCCGCATCAAAGGGTCAGTACATCCGCTCCTGCGTGCTCGCCACCACCATGGGCCCCGGCGTCAAGGTCAACCCCAATAAGGTCGGCTCCGCTGCTGTCGGCGCATAAAATTCGTCAAAACCCCTTGACACACGGTAAAAAGTGTGTTAATATAATCAAGCTGTTCTTTTTAAGACAGCAGGTGCTTTTCGCATAATGGTTTTTACCGCCTGCCGAGAGAGGATGCATACTTTAGATATTATATCGGTATGTTTACGCCCTTTCTGCGGTATGCGGAAAGGGCTTTAATTTATGTATATAACATCCTTGGAGGTGAAAATATGCCCAGTGAGAAAGTTCTCGAGCAGAAGAAGCAGGTCGTCGCAGACCTTACCGAGCAGCTTAAGAATTCAGTCGCAGGCGTCGTTGTCGATTATAAAGGCATCAACGTGGCCGACGATACCAAGCTCCGTAAGGAACTGCGTGAAGCAGGCGTTAAATATTCGGTAGTTAAGAATACTCTTCTCGGTCTTGCCGCTAAGGAAGCAGGTCTTGATGACCTTTGCAGCGTCCTTGAAGGCACCACCGCTATCGGTATCAGCCCCGAAGATCACACCGCAGCCGCAAGAATCCTTTCCAAGTTCGCCGATACTCACAAGAACTTCGCAGTTAAGAGCGGTTATCTTGACGGCGCAGTCGTTGACACGGCTACCATTGATTCTCTTGCAAAGCTGCCCAGCAGAGAGATACTGCTTGCAACCGTTTGCAACGCGTTCAACGCACCCATCGCATCCTTCGCCCGTGCCGTTCAGGCTATCGTTGACAAGAGCGGCGAAGCTCCCGCAGAAGCAAGCGCGGAAGCGTAAAATCATTTTTAATTAAAATTCATGTTTGGAGGAAAATAAACTATGGCATCCGAAAAAATCACTGCTATAATCGAAGAACTCAAAGTTCTTACCGTTCTTGAGCTTTCCGAGCTCGTTCACGCTGTTGAGGAAGAGTTCGGCGTTTCCGCCGCTGCCGCTGTTGCTGTTGCTGCTCCCGCAGATGCAGGCGCTGCTGCCGCTGAGGAGAAGACCGAGTTCGACGTCATCCTTGCTGAGGTTGGCGCTGAGAAGATCAAGGTCATCAAGGCTGTCCGTGAGCTTACCGGTCTCGGCCTTGCTGAGGCTAAGGCTGTTGTTGACGGCGCTCCCAAGGCTGTCAAGGAAGGCGTTTCCAAGGAAGACGCTGAGGCTGCTAAGGCAAAGCTTGAAGAAGTCGGCGCAAAGGTCGAGCTTAAGTAATTCAGCTTTAACTCAATCATGCGATCCCGTGCAAACGGGGTCGCATTTTTGCGTTTAAATGTCGGTTTTATGCGGGTGTGCCGTTAAAAATCCGCACTTGCCTACGCCTAATTTTATACGAGGGAGTACGAGTTGTCAGCGGGAATTCGCCTTCTCCTTGAGGCGACCGCTGATTAAAACGAAGTTATGCTTATCGGCAAGATATGTTGCCGCCGAAAATGTCCGAAAGCGCAGGTAATACTTTGTGTATTAATGAGCATTTCGGGTGTTAAGCGGCAGCTTCCTCAAAACGGATCCTAAGCGGTAAGCAATACTTTTAATAAAAAATTTGCGTTGCTTCAGTGAGTGAGAGCAGACTGTTCAAAATCATTGCCGCCGCACAAATCCCAACGCAAAGTCAAAAATTTTTCCTGCTTTTGTCTTGATTTTTCATATATAATCAAATATAATTTAATTACCACAAATCAAGGAGGTTTTCTCGTGAAGATCAAGAAAATTCTGTCACTGCTGCTGTGCCTTTGCATGATAGCCGGCTTCATTCCTTTTGTTGCCAAAAAGGCCGAGGCCGCGACCGCCCCCACCGACATTTACGGCAATGCGTGGGCTGAGTCCCGCTTCGCTCTGTGGGAGGACGGCAGGACGAAGTTCGACGGCACAAACCGTGTGATCATCTGGTCCGGCAAATTTCAGTTCTACGGCAGCGAGCTGCTCAGCGGCAAATATCCCGTCTGCACCCCCGGTTATTTTTCTCCCGACAACACTTGGTTTGTCAATCAGACCGATAACCTCGGCGACAAACACAACTATATGACTGTTCGCTTTGACAAGCTGGATCAAACATGGTTCCTTAAATACAAGGATACCACGAGCAACGCCGACCGCTACACCATCTGCCTGAGCGACGGCAAGACTTATCTCAAGGACAGCTCCAATGCCGTTAACGGCAAGCTCTCCGTCACCACCGATGAGAGCGATGCCACATGGTGGGATATCCGTAATGATAAAAGAGAGGGCGACGAGCATTATTACTACTCGATCGGCAAGGATAAATCCGGCCAAGACCCTCACATCATGACCAATAATGAAAGTGACGGACGCAGGAGCCTTGACTGCTCGCTTTCGACCACTTCTTATTTCAGCATATTGGTCGAAATGCCGTGGTACACCACCACCTTCCACAATGAGAACGGCAGCACCTATAAGCAGGATACCCGCCAAGTGGGCACTTTTAAAGCCCCCGCAAGCCCCGCGGATAAGACGGGCTACACCTTCGCGGGCTGGACGGATGTAAAGGGCAGCACAAGGGTCATATATAAGACCCTTGACGATATCAAGCCCACAAGCTCTAAGGATTATTACCCCGTTTACACCCCCAACAGCTACACCGTCAGATTCTACTCCGACAGCGACCTCCTCGGCGATTATGTTGAGCAGAGCTTCACCTACGATGCCGAGCAGGCTCTTAAAATGAATACCTTCACCTCCCCCACCGGAGGCTTCAAGAATTGGAAGGACGCCGCAGACGGCTCGAAGACCTATGAAAACGGTCAGACCGTTAAGAATCTCACCGCCGAGGACGGCGCGACGGTCACCCTCTACGCCGAGTGGAACGAATATTTCTACACCGTCGCATTCAGCGGCAACTACGGCACAGGCAGCGTCCCATCAAAGCGCGTCAGATATTCCGAGCTCTTCACCCTGCCCGACGGCACAGAATTCACGAGAGAAAACTATAAATTTATCGGCTGGAACACCAAGGCCGACGGCTCAGGCAACGGCTATTCGGCAGGCGAATCCGTCAGCAGGCTCACCACCGAGAGAAACGGTCACGTGACTCTCTACGCCATCTGGGAGGCTCAGCACGTCCACTCCGTCGGCGAATGGGAGACCGTTAAGGACGCCACCTGCACCGAGGTCGGGCGCAGAGTCCGCAAGTGCGAGACCTGCGGCGTGACCCTCGAGGAGGAGACCGTTGCCGCTACCGGTCACACCGACGGCGCATGGATAACCATCCGCGAGCCCTCCTGCGTTGACCCCGGCGAAAAGATATGCAAATGCATAAATTGCGGCGAAATATGCAAATCCGAAAGACTTGACCCCCTCGGCCACTCCGAGGATACATACTCGATAGTTGAGAGAGAAGCCTCCTGCAACGGCGAGGGCGAAAAGGTCTGGTACTGCGGCAGATGCAATAAGCCCATCAGGACCGAGGCAGTCTCCTCCACGGGTCACAAAGAGGGCAGCGCACAGGTCAAGGTCATCCCGACCTGCACCGTTGACGGCGTGAACGTCGTCAAGTGTGAGAATTGCGGCATTGTTATCAGAGAAGAAAAAGTCGCCGCCCTCGGTCACAAGCCCGGCGCCTTCATCACCGAGAAGCAGGCCTCCTGCGGTGAAACGGGGCTTAAAATTCAGAAGTGCGAGACCTGCGGAGTTACCCTTGCCGAGGAGATCATTCCCGCGACGGGTCACACCGAGGGCACGTGGATAACAACCCTTGAGCCGACCTGTGTAAATCCCGGCGAGAGAGTCTGCAAGTGCGTGAATTGCGGAGAGGTATGCAGATCTGAGAGACTTGACCCTGTCGGACACAAGCCCGGCAAGGCGGCGACCTGCGTTGACGATCAGACCTGCCTCACCTGCGGCGAAGTGCTTGAAAAGGCGGACGGCAGAAGCCACGTCATGAGCGAATGGACGACCAGCAAGGAAGCCGGATTCTTCACCGAGAGACAGGAGAGACGGTTCTGCCTCGCCTGCAACGGAGAGGAAGAATTCAGATATGTCAGCGGCACCGCGGGCTGCCACAAATATTTCCCGCATGTCGACGGCGACAACTGCGGAGCCTGCAACGTGCTCCACAATGTCAACGCTTTCTTCAGAGGCGTTGCAAAGGTGTTCGGATTCATCATCTTCGGCAATATCGGCACCAATATCCTCTTCCCCTGGCTCCATAAACACTTCCACCATTGGTTCAACCCCAATAAATAATTTGACCCGCAGATCACCCCGGGACTGTCACTTCTTCGACAGCCCCGGGGTTTACTGTTGATTGCGTCGCGTATGATCAATAACTCATATTTCCCTGCCCGCTTTTTGCTTTCGTGTCCATTTTTTGTTGACTGGTGCACTACGGACAGCTCCCTCAAGAAGGAGCCTAAGAGGCAAGCAACGGTTTTATACCCCGCAAACTATCCGTTTAAAAAGCAAAAGCCGCCGTGGTTCGCGGCGGCGGATTGCTGTAAAATCGAAAGGAAAGCCATCTATATTTATTCCCCAGAGCGTTTGCTTTATACCCGTTATACAAGAAAAACCAAATCAATATCTGAAAGCGACCTGCTCCTCTTTCTCGCCCGAAAAAACACACATTGAGACCGTAAGTCCCAAAACTATAGCTGCAAAAAATGCCATCTTAAATACCCTCCTAAATCCGAATTATACGAGAATCCTCAGTCGCTCAATATCTGAAAGCGACCTGCTCCTCTTTCTCACCCGAGAAAACACACATCGAAACCGTAAGCCCTAAAACTATAACTGCGAAAACTGCCATCTTATTTTTCCTCCTCATTATTTGCTCAGCGTTTGCTGAGTTATCTTATGTCTGTATTCTATCACAAAAAAATCTAAGAAAAAAGTAGCTAAAATTCTAAGAATTTATTAAGATGCTCGAATTCGGTCGGTACGGCCCGCAAAAAATTAAACTTGTGTGAACTCGGCCTAATATGTTGACCTGCGGGCGCAAAACTGTTATAATAAACTATCTATCAATATCTATAATTAATTTTTTAAGGCAGTGTCGAAAGGCGGTATACTATGATAAAAATATCCCCGTCAGTGCTTGCAAGCGATTTCTCACGTCTGGGCGAGGAAGCGGCAAAAATGGAGAAGTGCGGTGCGGATTATCTGCACCTTGACGTGATGGACGGGCATTTTGTGCCGAATATCACCTTCGGTGCGCCCGTTATCAAAAGTATAAGAAAAAAGGCAGGGCTTGTCTTTGACGTTCATCTGATGATAAGCGAGCCGCTGAAATATATCGAGGATTTTGCAAAGGCCGGCGCGGATATAATCACTTTCCATATCGAAAGCGATTCACCGGCGGAAGAGACCGTTGACAAAATCCTTGCCTGCGGCTGCAAGGCGGGCGTGAGCGTGAAGCCTGCGACCCCCGCACAGGAGCTTTTCCCTTATCTCGACAAGCTCTCGATGGCGCTTGTGATGACGGTGGAGCCGGGCTTCGGCGGGCAGTCCTTTATGCCCGAGACGATGGAAAAAGTCAAAGCCCTGCGCCGTGAAGCTCAGCGCAGGGGCATTGATCTTGATATTCAGGTGGACGGCGGCATCAACGCCTCGACCGTCGCAGTTGCGGCAAAGGCGGGCGCTAATGTGTTCGTCGCAGGCAGCGCCGTATTCGGCGCGGAGGACCCCGCCGCGGCTATCGCCGAGCTGAGGGAGCTTGCGGCTCAATGAGTCAGCACTCCGAGCGCATTATGCCCTATGAGCAGCCGCCAATGCTCCTTTGTGAATTCGCAGGCGGCCTTGTCGCTGCTCTGGGAGGAGCTGAATTCGGCAAAGTGGCTCTTTATCGGCGCCATTTCAGCCTGTGGAGTGAGAATAAGTCGGTATTTGCCCTCGCTTTCATACAGGCTGCTGTCGGCGGTGCCGCCCGTGCAGCTTTCGGCGGCGCGGTAGAGGTCGTCAAGGCTTGAGAATTCGCACAGCAGCGCCTGATCCTGCTTCCTGAGCGTTGAGCGCAGGCAAAGTCGGCTGCGGCGCTCGTCAAGCAGGGTGAAGCAAAGCACGCATCCGCCGGCGCTCTTTGGCGAGGCCTCTATCACCATGCGGTGAGAGGGGTCAAGATCGCGCCCGAGCGCCTTGCCCGCGGCGTCAAGCACCGTCCAGATGACGCGGCGTGTTTCTATTGTGGAATAATCCATATCCTCGTATGTAATGTCCAGCTCCCGCAGATCCTCGTCGGTCAGGTCAACTATGATCCTGTCCTCGGCAGGAGAATTTATTTTCATATTCGATTCCTCCTTCGGCAGCAATGAAATAAGTCGCTATTAATATAATATGTTTTTGCTCTAAAGTATGCAATGAATAAATAATGGAATTTCAGAGGTGACAGCCTTGGCTGAAAACGCCGTTAAACAGAATAAAGTCAAGAATTCGCGCATTTTCGGTGATTATCTGATAATGCTTGTTGCTCCGCTTGTGATAGCCGTGTGGTATTACGGGGCGCGGGCGGTGTATGCGGCTGCCGCTGCCGTGGCGGGGGCAATGATAACCGATATCGCCGCGAATCTAATCATCCGCAAGCAATACCGCCTCAAGGATCTGAGCAGCGTTTATATCGGCGCCGCCATAGCGGCGATGATGCCTGCGGGCATCCCGCTGTATATCCCCGCTATGGCTGCGGCGTTTGCCGTGCTTGCGGTCAAGATACCGTTCGGCGGCGGGCTGAGAGCGCCGTTCTCGCCTGTTGCGGCGGGTTTCGCCTTCGCCTGCGTCTGCTTTAAGGAGCAGATATTTGATTATTCCTATAATTCCGTCGATAAGCTGCTCGGCAGCGCTTCGCTCGGCTCGCTCCTTGCGAAGGGCAACTCCGTGCGGCTGAATTCGGTCAACCTCTTTGATATAGTCAGCGGCAATGTCGCAGGCCCCATGGCTACGGGCTGCGGCATAGTGCTGATAGCCTGCTGCGCCTACCTCTTTGTCAGGCGGCGCAAGGCTCTGCTTGCAACGGCGGGATTTATAGTGACCTGCGCCGTTTTTGCCGCTGTTTTCCCGAGGATCAACGCCTCGGCGATAACGAGCGTTGTGCTGGAGCTTTCGTCAGGCTCGCTGATCTTTGCGGGCGTATCCCTGCTGACCGACCTTGCGACTCTGTCGAAGAGCAGCGCCGTGAGCGACTCTGCCGAAGAGCAGCGCCGTGAGGGTGATATACGGGGCGGTCTGCGGCGTTATCTGCATGACGATGCGCCGCCTGGGCGCTTATGAGGAGCCCGTGTGCTTCGCCGTGCTGCTTGCAAACGGACTGAGACCCGTCATGGAGTCCGCGCTCGGCAACGCCTTCTCAAAGGGCGCAAAGTCGAAACCCGTTAAGGTGGTGGCAGGCAAATGAACGAAAAAGATTTGACCTTTAAGAATATATTTATCAAGGGCGCGGTCATATTCAACCCCGTGCTCGTGCAGTTTGCGGGTCTGTGCCCCGTGGTGGCGGCGTCGGCCACGCTCAAGAGCGCCGTCATCCTCTCAGCCGTGATGTTTGTCGACCTGACGGTCGTGTGCGTCATAGCGAGCGCACTGCTCAAAAAAATTCCCCGCTGGGTCAGGATGCCGATATACCTGCTCCTCGGTCTTGCGATAATCTGCCCGCTTCTCTATTATATCGAGAACGCGACTCTGACCGATCTGAGCCTCAGCATGAAGATATATATCCCGCTGATAGCCGTCAACTCGATAACCGCCGTGCATTGCGAGCAATTCGCCGTCAAAAACAGCGTAAAGGCCGCGTTCTATGATGCGGCGACGGTTGGATTGGGTGCAGCCGCGGTATTCATCGTCTGCGGCGCGGTGCGCGAGATACTCGGCTCCGGCTCGATAGCGGGCATCCCCGTGCATATCCCCGTCACATTCAGGGGAGCCGCTCTGCCGTTCGGTTGCCTGATACTTTTGGGCTTCCTCTCGGCGCTTCTCAGGGCGTTCACGAGGAAGTATTACCCCGAATCCTTTGATATCAGCGGCAGGAAGCTCAAGGAGTCAAAGCCCGCCGCCCCCGAGAAGGCGTCCGCACCGAAACCGAAGCCTCAGCCGCAGCCGAAGTCGCAGCCCGCAAAGGCGGAGGAGCCTGTGCAGGTCGATATAATTAAAACCGAGGAGATCGCCGATATTTCCTTTGACGATTATGAGGAGCTGCTCCGCTCGATAGAGGAGGAGCTTAACGAGGTAAAGGGGGATGACGGCAAATGAAAATAATATCGGATATGCTTGTCACCGCGCTTTACACGGTGTTTGTGCAGAATCTTGTGCTCAGCGCAGGTCTCGGCATGAGCGAGGCGATAAGAGTTTCGTCAAAACCCGGCACATTCGGCAGGCTTGCCGTGATGATATCGGGCTTCTCGGTGGTTACGAGCATAATTTGCAGCCTGCTTGACACGAGCGAGCTGCTTGCCGTCACGGGCTATGCGGGCAGAGCCGCCGTCTACGGCGGGGTGCTTGCCGCAGTCTATCTTGTCACGGCTTTCATCGCAAGATTTATCTTCAGAGCCGAGCCTAAATTCCTCGGCGTTCTCGGCGTTGCGGCGCTCAACACTCTGCTGCTCGCCGTGCCGTATATCAACAACTCCGCCGCCTATTCCTTTGCGGACAGCATCGGCTCTGGCATCGGCGCGGGCATAGCCTTTGTGCTTGCCGCGGCGCTGATAGGCAAGGGTGCGGAGCTGCTGAATTCAAACGACAGGATCCCGCAGGTATTCAAGGGTGCGCCCGCCATGCTGCTGTATGTCGGCCTGCTTTCGCTCGCTTTTGCGGGATTCACCGATTCGACACTTTTCACATAAGAGGTTTGATATGCTTCACAGAGGGAAAATAGAAAAAACGCTCAAGCCCTCGCAGCGTAAGAGCATCACGGAGTTCGCGAGCCACTTCGGCTCTGGGCTGAGCTATGAGGAAAAGGTGCGTAACAAGCGCATTATTTCCGCCGTGCTGACCGCAGTGGGGATCCTGCTGCTCATCGCCGTCGGCTACTTTATAACCGATGTGCTGATAAGAGTGACGGAGGCGCCCGTCGAGCAGACGGCGGCAGCTATAAACTTTTTTGACCGTGGCTTCGCAAGCGGCGCACGGCTGTTCTAAGGAAGCAGAGAAATGGATTTTATCCCCTATAATTCAAGATTGACATATCACAAAAGCCCGTTCGGGGCGGTGCGTGAGGGCGAGCGGGTGACTATGCGGATAGTCCTGCCCCGCAGCCTCGGCTGCACCGGCGCGAGCCTTATCATCGACTCGGACGGCGGCAGCAGCCGCGTTTATCCCATGACGTGGGAGCGCATGGAGCGCACCGACGAGGAGTGGTGGCGGGTGACCTTCACCGCCGAGCGCGAGGGGCTTTATTGGTATCGCTTCGCTGTCGCAAGGCGTGACGGCGGCAAGCTGATAACCTGCTTTGAGAATTCTACGGGCAGGATCTCGCCGGACGGCACGAGCTTCCAGCTCACGGTCTATTCGGCGGATATGACGACGCCCGACTGGATCAAAGGCTCGGTCATCTATCAGATATTCCCCGACCGTTTCAATTTCTCGGGCAAGGAGAAAAAGAATATCCCCGCCGACCGTGTTATCCGCTCCGATTGGGGCGGCAGACCACTCTGGGAGCCTGACTCCGAGGGCAGGATCGACCGCTACGATTTCTTTAAGGGCGACCTCAAGGGAATTGAACAGAAGCTCGACTATCTCGAGAGTCTCGGCGTCGGCTGCATATATCTGAATCCGATATTTGAGGCGCAGTCAAATCACCGTTACGACACCGCCGACTATGAGCGGATTGACCCCCTGCTCGGCACTGAGGCGGATTTCCGCTCGCTTTGCCGCAATGCAGAGAAGAGGGGCATACGCATCGTGCTTGACGGCGTATTCAGCCACACGGGCGCTGACAGCGTTTATTTCAATAAAAACGGGCGTTACAAGAGCCCCGGAGCATACAACAGCGAGGCTTCGCCCTATTATGAATGGTATAAATTTAAGCATTACCCCGACGATTACGCCTGCTGGTGGGGCGTCGATATCCTGCCCGAGGTCGATGAGGAGAACGAGAGCTATCTTCGCTTCATAGCAGGGGAGGGCGGCGTGCTCCGTAAGTGGCTAAGGGCGGGCGCATCCGGCTGGCGGCTCGACGTTGCCGACGAATTGCCCGATAAATTTCTCGACCGGCTGAGGCTTGCCGTCAAGGCGGAGAAACCCGACGCATATATCCTCGGCGAGGTCTGGGAGGACGCCTCCAACAAGATAAGCTACGGCGAACGCCGCCGATATCTGAGAGGGGCGCAGCTCGACTCGGTGATGAATTACCCCTTTGCGCGCTTGATGACCGACTTTGCGATAAGCGGCAAGGCGGAGGGCTTCAACGACACGGTCGAGCAGATATGCGAGAACTACCCCAAGCCCTCGGTGGACTGCCTGATGAACCATATCGGCACTCACGACACCTGCCGCATACTTAATATGCTTGCGACGGGCGGGGAGTATCACTCCGACCCGAGGGAGCGCTATGCCGGCGGGCTGACCCCCGAGCAGGCGGAGCGCGGCAAACGGCTGCTGCGGATGATATCCGCCGTGCAGTTCACCCTGCCGGGCGTGCCCTGCGTCTATTACGGCGACGAAGCGGGCATTGACGGCGGCGTTGACCCCTTCAACAGGGGCTGTTACCCGTGGGGCAATGAGGATGAGGAGCTTATCGCCCACTATAAATTCCTCGGCAGGCTCAGAAAAGAGCATCCCGTATTCAAAGAGGGCGAATTCGTGCCCGTTTCGGCGGCTCTCGGCTGCGTTGCCTTTGAACGCAGGGGGGAGGGCGAGCGGATAATGACCGTTGCCAACCGCAACGAGCACCCGATAGTCTATGTGCTGCCCGAGGAGGGCTGGAGCTCCCTGACGGGGGAGAGGATCGGCGGGCGTGAGCTTTATCTCGGCGCCGAGAGCACGGCAATTTTGATTTTTCGGTGAATCATATTATGAGAAGACCTAAGAATATCAGCTTCAGGACCGACAAGAAGTCCGACAGAGCCTCGCTGCGGCGGCTTACGCTTATCGTGGCGGCGGGGGCGGCGTTTGTGCTGCTCGCTTCGTGCCTTGTCATTCTGAGCAAAAACGATTTCAATGTTAAAAGCGCCATGGGCGTGAATATAGAGACCGAGAGCTCGACCTCATCCGAGAAAACGGAGATAAAAGTCGCCGAATCCGACAAGCTCTATTTCCTCTGGTGTGCAAGCTCGGATAAAAAGACGACCCGCTTTGCGTGGCTCGTGCGGGTGCGTATGCCCGAGAGAGCCGTGGGCATTTGCCCCGTGTCGCCCGCAACGGCAGTCGAGCTTGACGGCGGCGAGAGCCTGACGCTCAACGATATCTTTGCCCGCTACGGCGAGAAGCGGCTGCTTGAGGCGGTCGAGGACTACACCGGCAGGCAGGTCGACCGCTATGTCGCCTCGACCGATGAGAGCTTCAAGTCGATGATAAATTACTTCGGCGGGGTGACCGTCAACGTCCCCGACCAGATAGAATACAGGGGCGATTTCACGCTCATCCTCGTTAAGGGCAGGCAGAATATGAAGGGCGACACGCTCTTCAAATACCTGCGCTATCTGGGGCTTCTCGGCGACGCCGACGCGCAGGAGCAGGTGCTTGCGGATATCCTCGGCAGCGTTTTTAAGCCGCAGAACGCAGGCAGGCTCAGCAATATTTTTTCCAAATTTTCAAATACACTCAATACGAATGTTACGATAGTTGATTTTTCACAGGCCGAGAACGGCATAAGGGCAATATTGGACGGAGGAATGGAGATAACGGCGGCAGAGTCCTGCGAGGAGCTGCTGAACCAAAAATATAAGAGGAAATAATAATGAAAAAAAGATTGCTTGTAATTGCTGTGCTGCTCATGGCGGCGTTCGTGTGCATAACCGTGCTGAACGGCATGGATACGGAGCTGTCGCCGAGCGAGCCTTCGGGCAGCGGCACGGCAGCAACCGACACGGCGGATATAAAGCCGAGCAGCAAGGGCAGCCCATATAAATTCTATTTTGAGCGGCTGACCCCGGTCGAGAAGCGGGCGTATAACGCTATAATCGAAAAAATATACGATATGCCAGAGCGGATAGCCGTGCCGAAGATAGACGGCAAGGAGCTTGACAATGTCTTTTCGGCGCTGCTTTTTGACAACCCCGACCTTTTCTTCCTCGGCAGGAAGTGCGCCGTCGAGACCCGCATGTGGTCGACCTATTTCTCGGTCGATTATATCACCGACAAGGCCGATCTGGCCGATATGAAAGCACAGCTTGAGCGGGAATGCGAGACGTTTGAGCAGACCTTGACCGACCCCGATAATCAATGGCGCGCCGAGCTTGAGATACACGACTATGTCATAGATAAATGCGAGTATCACGACCCCGAGGGCGACCTTATTTATTCATCCTCCTACGGCGCGCTGGTCGACGGCCGGGCGGCGTGCGAGGGCTACTCCAAGGCGGTGAAGCTGCTGCTCGACAGGGCGGGGATAGAGAATGCGCTGATAAGCGGAGTTTCCGAGAACGGCGAAGGCTCCGGCGGAGCGCATATGTGGAATATCGTCAATATCGGCGGCGATTATTATCACTTAGACTGCACCTGGGACGACACTGTCAGCGACGACGGCGGCAAGCTGCGGATGTATACCTACTTCAACCTCAGCGACGAGATGATAAGCGGCACTCACAGGGATTTTTCATATAATTTCGGCTGCAAATCCACCGCCGAAAATTATTATATCAAAACGGGCACATATTTTGAGAGCTATTCCCGCTCGTCGGAGAGCAGGCTCACGGATATCATCACAAAGTCCGTCAAAAACAGCAGATATCAGATACAGCTGCGTTTCGCCGATAAGAAGTCATATGACGGCGCGGTGGCGGATCTGATTAAGGGCGAGCGGATATACGAGGTGCTGACCGATGCGGCCAAGCGCGTCGACACGCCGATCTCCGCCGAGTCGATAGGCTATTATGAGAATCCGGCGCAAAAGGTGCTCACTCTCGTGATAAGGGAGAAATAAGACGGCCGCCGCAAAAGTGTGACGGCAATACTGAATGAAAAGAGGACGGACTTCATGGATAAACAGAGGATAGAGGCTGCGGTCAGGGAGATACTTATCGCCATCGGCGAGGATCCCGACAGAGAGGGGCTTGTCGAGACCCCTTCACGGGTCGCAAGGATGTATGAGGAGATATTCGGCGGCCTTGAGGACGACCCGACCCGCCATCTCAAGCTCTTTGACGAGAGCAGCGAGGAGATGGTGGTCGTGCGAGATATCCCGCTCTATTCAATGTGCGAGCATCATCTGATACCGTTCCTCGGCAAGGCGCATATCGCCTATATCCCGTCCGACGGCATGGTGATCGGGCTGTCGAAGCTCGCAAGGATAGTCGACTGCTTTGCAAGGCGGCCGCAGCTACAGGAGAGGTTGACCTCTCAGGTGGCAGATTTCCTCTATGAGAATTTGCAGCCGATGGGCGTTGCCGTTGTGATCGAAGCGGAGCATCTGTGCATGACGATGCGCGGCGCAAGAGCATCGGGCGCGAAGACGATGACCTCGGCGCTCAGGGGCACGATGAGGAGCAACGCCAAGACAAGGGCGGAGGCCATGTCTTTACTTACGGAGGGCAACAGGTAATGTTCAGAGCAGGCAATTTTGAGCTCCCGCTCGGGGAGAGAACATATGTGATGGGTATTCTGAACTATACCCCGGATTCTTTCTCGGACGGCGGGCTTTACAATACACCGGAGGCGGCGCTCGAGCGGGCGCTCGCCATGCAGGCGCAGGGGGCGGATATCATCGACCTCGGCGCAAATTCAACACGCCCCACGGCGAGGATAATCTCCGCCGCAGAGGAGCTGGAGCGGATAACCCCGGCGCTCGAGGCGCTGAAAGAGCGGCTCGATATCCCCCTCTCGGTCGATACGTTTTACCCCACCTGCGCCGAGGCTGCGCTTAAGGCGGGTGCGTCGATGATAAACGATGTCAGCGGCGAATTCAACACCGATATGGCGGCGCTCGCCAAGAAATACCACGCCGGCTATGTGGTGATGCATAACCCCAGCGGGGCGGGCACGGTCAAGGAATACAAGGACGGCGTTGTCTGCGACGTGAGGGATTTCTTTCTCGATTCACTGCGACTTGCCGCCGAATGCGGCCTGCCGAGAGAGCAGCTATGCCTCGATATCGGCATAGGCTTCAGCAAGAGCACAGAGGATAATTTCGAGCTTATCCGTAGGCTCGAATGGCTCAAATTCAAGGATATAGCCCTGCTTGTTGCCGCCTCCCGCAAGAGGTTCATAGGCGAGGCGAGCGGCGAAGCGAACAGCGCCCTGCGTGACAGCGGCACAGCAGCGGTCGATACCGCAGCGATAGCGGGCGGCGCGGATATAATAAGAGTTCACGACGTGGCGGGAGCCGTTCAGGCGGCGAGAGTTGCGGACGCCATATACAGAGGGGCAGCCAATGGATAAAATAATCGTTAAAGGGCTTAAAATATTCGCTTACCACGGCGTAAACGAGGAGGAGAAGATAAACGGCCAGAATTTTATTCTGGATATCGACTCCTATCTCAGCCTCGCCGTGCCGTGTGAGAGCGACAATGTGGAGGATACCGTCAGCTACGCCAAGATAATCAAGACGGCAACTGCGATATTCGTTTCACAGAAGGACGACCTTATCGAGCGCGCGGCTCAGAGGGTCGCCGTCGGGCTGCTCGAGAGCTTTGAGCGGATAGACAGCGTCAGAGTGATGCTCAAGAAGCCCGACGCGCCGATAAAAGCGGATTTCGAATATGCAGGCGTTGAGATATACAGAGAGCGAAAGGATGTTATAAAATGAGTGAAGCGGTAATTGCGCTCGGCTCGAATATGGGCAACAGAATTGAGAATATCAACGCTGCCGTAAGGGCGATAGCGAAGCTACCTCATGTTAAGATAGTGAAGGCTTCCTCCGTCTATGAGACCGACCCCGTCGGAAAGGAGGATCAGGAGCGCTTCTACAACGCTGCGCTGCTGATAAACACCGATATATCGCCCGCCATGCTGCTCGGCGGCTGCCTCGGCATCGAGGCGGCGATGGGCAGGGTCAGGACGGAGAAAAACGGCCCGAGGATAATCGACCTCGACCTCATACTCTATGAGAATTTCAAGAGCGAAAGCTACGACATGACCCTCCCGCACCCGAGGGCGCTCGAGAGAGCCTTTGTGCTTGCTCCGCTGCTCGACCTTTACCCCACGGGCAGGGCGCCGGGTATGCTCTTCGGCCCGCATCTCAGGGATATGGGGCTTGACGGCGTTGACAAGACCGAGAAAGAGATAATCATTCCTATTTATTGACGGAGGCGTGAAATGGCCGGTTCATCAATTTGCGACAACTGCGCTTATTATGACTATAACGAAGAATACGACGAGTACGAGTGCCTTGTGAACCTCGATGAGGACGAGCTCTATCGCTTC
Organism: Clostridium sp. CAG:413; assembly: GCA_000431775.1. Taxonomy (GTDB): domain Bacteria; phylum Bacillota; class Clostridia; order Oscillospirales; family Acutalibacteraceae; genus CAG-177. The sequence continues at coordinate 107,194 of FR888233.1, forward strand.
ATGGAGGGCGGCGCCAACGAATGCCCGTATTTCAACCCCTATGACGAATACAAGGTCGTAAAAAAGCAGAATTGAGTGCAAAATAAAGCGGTCTGACGGCAAAATGCCGATCAAGGCCGCTTTTTTTACAAATTGTTTATCTTTAGGCAAAAAATTCGCTAAAATGCTCTTTTATTTTATAAATAAGAGTGATATAATATATCCGATTATGTGCGTCCAAGACGCAGACTGAAACGGGAGGAAAAAATGACTGATATTATTTCCGTAAAAAACCTCAGCAAGTCATACGGCAGCCATCAGGTGCTGTCCGATGTGTCTTTCAGCTTTGAGGGCGGCCAGATCATCGGCCTGCTCGGCCCCAACGGCTCGGGCAAAACTTCGCTTATCAAAATACTTACCGGCCTTATCCACGATTACTCGGGCGAGGTGCTCATAGACGGCAACAAGCCCGGCAAGGTCTCCAAGGCCGAGGTAGCCTATCTGCCCGAGAAGACCTATCTCGCCGATTGGATGCGCTCCATCGACGCGATAGAATACATGGCTGATTTCTACGCCGATTTCGATAAAGAAAAGGCGCTGCGTATGCTCGAGGGCTTCCAGCTCCCGCCTAAACAGAAGATAAAGACCATGTCAAAGGGTATGCAGGAGAAATTGCAGCTTCTGCTCGTGATGAGCAGGAACGCAAAGCTCTATGTGCTCGACGAGCCTCTGGGCGGCGTTGACCCGGCGGCAAGGGAATTTATCCTCGACACAATAATGATGAATCACCCCGAGGGCTCGACCGTCCTCATTTCGACCCACCTCATCTACGATGTGGAGAAGATATTCAATTCCGTGCTTATGATAGGCAGGGGGCAGGTGCTCGTCAAGGCAAAGACCGAGGAGATAACCGCGTCCGGCAAGACCATAGAGGAGCTTTTCAAGGAGGTGTTCGGCCATGCTTGGCAAGTTAATTAAGAATGAATTCAAGGCGAATTCCCACAGCATAGGCATGATATATATAGTCGCCGCCGTAGCGGTGGCGCTCATGGCGGCGTCCTACATAGCGGATGTCACATGGATAAGCGCAATTGCCACGATAGTGCTTATAGCGGCGGGCTTCATCGCCGTTGTCGTCACGTTTGTTTCCGTTATTTCAAACTTCCAAAAAACGCTCTACGGCCCTCAGGGCTATCTGAGCTTCACGCTGCCCGTTTCGAGCGGTCAGCTCCTTGCGGCTAAGGCGATAACCTCTTTCGCATGGATGCTGCTCAGCTACCTTGTAGCGATAGGCATATTCATCGGCGTTTATCTCTACGCCACGGCAATGGTCGGCGAGGATGTTAAAATGGCTATCGACATGATGATGACCATGTTTGACGGCATCCCCTCAAAGGGCACCATCAAGCTCGTGCTGCTGCTCGTCGCCCTCGCGGTATTCATCCAGATAGTCGTGCTTATCGCTCAGCTCTATTTTGCCATAACCCTCGCGAATACCAGAGCGCTTCAGAAGCTCGGCGGATTTGCGGCTGTTATCGTTTTCTTTGCTGTATTCATCGTTATGCAGGTCATCAGCGTGCTGCTCTCGCAGTATGTGCCGCTCTCGATAGTCCTCACGAGCGAGGGGCTGTTCTACAGCACCACCTCCACCATGGCGGACCCGCTCGGCCTCAGCTTCGGCATAGCGGGCATGATATTCAACGTCCTTTGCTCCGCCGCTCTTTTCTGGGGCACGGCAAAGCTGATGAATACAAAGGTCAATATCAAGTAATATGAAGATCGGTGTTTTCGGTGGGACCTTTAACCCCCCGCACAACGGCCATGTCCGCCTCGCAAAGGCGGCGGCCGACGAGCTGAAGCTCGATAAGCTGCTGGTGATACCGTCCTGCATCCCGCCGCATAAAATTGCGGCAAAGCTCGCCGACGGGCAGGAGAGGCTCGAGATGTGCCGCCTTGCGTTCGGCTGCGACCCCCGCTTCGAGGTGTCGCCGATGGAGCTTGAGAGGGGCAGCAGGAGCTACACGGTCGAGACTCTGCGGGAGCTTAAAGCGCTTTACCCCGACAGCGAGCTGTATTTCATAGTCGGCTCGGATATGCTTGAGAGCTTCGATAAATGGTACCTGTGGCAGGAGATACTCTCGCTCAGCGTGCTCTGCGCCGCCTCGAGGGAGGATGGCTACAACCCCGATCTCAGCCGCTTCGGCAAGCTGGCGGAGCGAATCAAAATAATCACGCTCGATCCGCTTGAGGTCAGCTCCACTCAGATAAGGAATTCGGCGGGCGAGGTCAGCCCGGAGCTGCTCGACCCCAAGGTCGCCGCCTATATCCGTGAGCACGGGCTTTATGACGACGGATTGAACCGATACCGTGAGCTGCTGCGCGGCAAGCTGAATCCCCGCAGGCTGTTTCACAGCGAATGCGTCAGCGAGTGCGCCGGCGTGCTTGCCGAGAGATACGGCGCTTCCGTTGAGAAGGCAAGGCTCGCGGGCCTGCTGCACGACGTGATGAAAAATGCCCCCGCAAACGAGCAATTGGCGCTCATGCCTGATATCACGCCGCTTGAGCTGCTGAATACCAAGGTCTGGCATCAGATCTCGGGCGAAGCGTTCCTGAGGCAAAACGGCATTGTGACCGACGAGGAGATCCTCGGCGCCGTCAGGTGGCATACCACGGGCAAGGCGGGCATGACCCTGCTCGAAAAAATCATATACGTTGCGGATTTTATCTCTGCGGACAGAGATTATAAGGATGTGGAGGTCGTGCGGCGGCTCGCCTATATCAGCCTTGAGCACGCTATTCTCTACACCTCCCGATACACGGTGAACAAAATGGTCTCTCAGGATCTGCTGCTTCACCCTGCCACGGTTGAATGTTATAACGATATGCTGATGCACTTCGGCATACAGAAAGGTTGAAATATGACTGATTCAAAAACACTTGTCAGAGAGATAGTCAAGGTGCTCGATGAAAAGAAAGCGATGAATATAGTCGCCATCGAGACCGAGGAGGTAACAATAGTCTCCGATTTTTTCGTCATTGCCTCCGGTATGTCAAATACCCACACGAAGTCGCTCGCCGACGATGTGGAGTATGAGATAAAGAAGAGGCTCGGCATTGACCCCGAGCATATCGAGGGCAGGGCTACCGGTTGGATACTGCTTGATTACGGCTCGGTCATAGTCCATGTCTTCCAGCAGGAGAGCAGAGAATACTATAACCTTGAGCGCCTTTGGACGGACGCTAAGGTGTTTGATATCTCGGATATCTTAACGCAGGATTGATACAGGCACAGGAAAGGAAGATATATCATGGCTCATTACGATTTTAAGAGCACGGAGAAAAAATGGCAGGAAATATGGGATAAGGAAAAGACCTTTGAGTGCAGCGACGATTACTCAAAGCCCAAGTTTTACGGCCTTGTCGAATTCCCGTACCCCAGCGGCGCAGGTATGCACGTCGGCCACATCAAGGCGTATTCGGGTCTTGAGGTCGTCTCGAGGAAGAGAAGGCTCCAGGGCTACAACGTCCTCTTCCCCATCGGCTTCGACGCATTCGGCCTGCCCACGGAGAACTATGCGATAAAGACTAACACTCACCCGAGAATAGTCACCGATCACAATATCAAGCGCTTCACCGAGCAGCTCAAGATGGTCGGCTTCTCCTTCGACTGGTCAAAGGTCATCGACACCACTCAGGAGGATTATTACAAGTGGACTCAGTGGATCTTCCTCAAAATGTTTGAGCACGGCCTTGTTTTCAGGGATAAGGCGCTCATCAATTACTGCCCGAGCTGCAAGGTCGTCCTCTCCAACGAGGATTCCCAGGGCGGCAAGTGCGACGTCTGCCACAGCGAGATAATCCAGAAGTCCAAGGACGTTTGGTATCTGCGCATCACCGCCTACGCCGACAAGCTCCTTGAGGGGCTCAAGCACGTCGACTATCTGCCGAATATCAAGCTCCAGCAGGAGAACTGGATAGGCAAATCCACCGGCGCGTTCGTTGAATTCAAGATAAAGGATACCGACGAGAAGCTCAAGATATACACGACCAGACCCGACACCCTCTTCGGCGTCACCTTCATGGTCATGGCTCCCGAGCATCCGCTGATAGATAAATACGCCTCGATGATAGGCAACATGGACGCAGTCGCCGACTACAGAAACGTCTGCGCCAAGAAATCCGCGTTTGAGAGAACTCAGCTTGTCAAGGATAAGACGGGCGTCAAGCTCGACGGCTTCACCGCCGTCAACCCCGTCAACGGCAAGGAGATCCCGATATATATTTCCGACTATGTTATGATGGGCTACGGCACCGGCGCTATCATGGCCGTCCCCGCCCACGATACGAGGGACTACGAATTCGCCAAGAAATTCGGCATCGACATAATCGAGGTCGTCAAGGGCGGCGATATCTCCAAGGAGGCATACACCGGCGAGGGCGAAATGGTCAACTCAGGCTTCCTCAACGGCATGACCGATAAGAAAGCCAGCATAGAGAAGATGGCCGATTACCTCACCGAGAACGGCATCGGCGAAAAGGGCGTTCAGTATAAGATGAACGACTGGGCGTTCAACCGCCAGAGATATTGGGGCGAGCCTATCCCCATCGTCCATTGCCCCGACTGCGGCATCGTGCCCGTGCCTTATGAAGAGCTGCCGCTTGAGCTGCCCCCGGTCGAGAATTTCGAGCCCGGCACCGACGGCGAAAGCCCGCTTGCAAAGATAGATTCGTTTGTCAACTGCACCTGCCCCAAGTGCGGCAAGCCTGCAAGGAGAGAGACCGACACCATGCCCCAGTGGGCAGGCTCGTCGTGGTATTTCCTGCGCTACATAGACCCGCACAACGACAAGGAATTCGCAGCGAAAGACAAGCTGAAATATTGGATGCCCGTCGATTGGTATAACGGCGGCATGGAGCATGTCACCCGCCACCTTATCTATTCGAGATTCTGGTATAAATTCCTCTATGACCTCGGCGAAGTGCCCGTTCCGGAGCCGTACGCCAAGAGAACGGCGCAGGGCCTTATCCTCGGCCCCGACGGCGACAAGATGTCCAAATCAAAGGGCAACGTGGTCGACCCCTGCGAGGTCGTCGAGCAATACGGCGCGGACGTGCTGAGGACTTATGTCCTCTTCATGGGCGACTATGAGAAGGCCGCTCCCTGGAGCGAGACCGGCGTTCGCGGCTGCAAGAGATTCATCGACAGAGTCTGGGGTATGCTCGATATTCTGACCGACGGCGACAGCTACTCGCCCGAGCTTGAGAGCGCGATGCACAAGGTCGTCAAGAAGGTCTCCTCTGATATCGAGAATATGAAGTACAACACCGCCATTGCGGCGATGATGTCGCTCGTCAACGATATCTATGCCAAAGGCTCGGTCAACAGGGCGGAGCTCAAGACCTTCATCACTCTGCTCAATCCCTTTGCGCCTCACATCACCGAGGAAATGTGGCAGGTAATGGGCCTTGACGGTATGCTAAATCAGACCGAATGGCCGACCTACGACGAGTCAAAGTGCGTCGATAACGAGATAGAGATAGCCGTTCAGATAAACGGCAAGGTCAGAGACAGGCTGGTTATATCAGCCGACGCCGACTCGGACGAAGTCATAGCGGCAGCAAAATCGCTCGATAAGATAGCCGAAGCGGTCAGCGGGATGCAGATAATCAAGGAGCTCTATGTCAAGGGCAGGCTTGTCAATATAGTAGTCAAACCGCAGTAACTGTTTAAAAAAATTAATACTTTTACTGTTGACAAGCAGTGCCACGATATTGTATAATACTTAGCAAGTACTGAAAAAAACCCTGTATAATATCGAGGGGAGGGAATAAATTGAGCCAGGTCAGAGTCAAGGAAGGCGAGTCGCTCGAGAACGCACTCAGAAGATTTAAGAAGCAGACTTCAAGAGACGGCGTTATTCAGGAGGTTCGCAAGAGAGAGCACTATGAGAAGCCCTCTGTTAAGAGAAAGAAGAAGTCCGAGGCTGCTCGTAAGCGCAAGTTTAAGTAATTAAACACAAAGAGAGAGCTGTTGCATCTTTGCAGCAGCTCTTTTTGCGTTGTATGAGTCGTTTGGTGGGCGATGCCGGCCGACAAAAAAGCTGCCTTACATCAGCAAGGCAGCTTGATTTTATATAATGTGCTGATTTATGCTCTGCCAGACGAAGGCGACGTCGGGGCCGACCTGCACGAAGGTATCCTTGACGTTGTTGTTGAGCTTTGCGACGCGCTTGAAGCCGTTAGCCTCAAAGGCTTTGCAGAAGGCGTTCGCCATCTCGGTGTCCTTAAAGGTGATGTGCGATATCAGCCTGAACTGCTCACGGGTAACGAGCGATTCATCCGCCTCGAAGCCCACGACGAAGCCCGTGCACCACCAATACTCGGTGTAGGGGCGGGTAAGCTCGGGCTCATAGTTGCCTGTCTTGGTTTCGTCCCAGAGGAAGGTCATCTCCATTTTGAGCCAATCCTCTTTTGCGGCGCAGGAGTAGCCCGTGCCCTTTTTGCCGATCGGGCGGGTGTATACGCCGACCTCGCCGCCGACGAAGTAGTAGCCGTACTGACCCTTCCAGATCTGGATGAGCCATTCCTTGCCGCCGTAGGTGAATTTGGTGCGGACGGTGTCGTAATATATGACTCCGACCACGGCGAGACGGTCATAAGCCTCGTTGAAGCCAAAATTCGACTGCCAACACGCCTTGTCATCGGTATAATAGTAGTTGCCCTCGGGGTCGTACTTGTAGGAGGCTATCTTCGCCTTGTCGAAGTCGATCTTGCTGTCGGGCGGGATGTATTTCGGCGCCTTGGGCATCGTGAACACCTCGGAGAACTTGGCGTTGACGAATGTGGTCAGCTCCGCTGCGGTGCTGACGGCGGTGGTCACGCGGTCGGTGA
>FR888233.1:114135-121397 GCA_000431775.1 Clostridium sp. CAG:413
GGGAGTTTCGCTTGCCGCTTTGCTCGGGGCTGCGGTGTAGCTCGGGAATTCATAGCCCGCAGTGCTTTGGGGAGCCTCGGCGGTGGCGCTCGCATCTGCCGGAGTCACGGTCGGATTCTCGTTGCCGAGTTTCACGATGAGCACGGCAATAAGGCATATTGCCGCCGCCGCAACGGCTGCAACCGCGGCGACGATCTTCTTGTTTTTCATTTTTTACCCTCCGTTTTAATCGAAAGTGTATTCACGCACAAAGGCGTTGATAAACAGCGGACCCATGTCCATAGCAAGCAGGACGGGTTTGCCGTCTTTCACGGTAAATGTCATGCCCTCGCCCTCGCTGCCCGAGGTCAAGTTGCGGTCAAGATATTTTGTGACCTCGCCGCTCATGGGGTCGATGCGGTATATCGCCTGGGTGGCGTCGTTGGTCGCCGCATAGAGCACGCCGTTCATGAATTCCGCGCCCTGAATTGACGGCACGACCTCGCTCAAGGGCACCTCGCGCACGAATTCCATGCCCTTTGCCGTGTCGTAGACAAGCAGCTTTGTCGGCCGCTTTGAGTGGTCGGTGCAATAGAGATAGCCCGTGTCGGGGTCAACGCAGACCCAGGGCATACCCCTCGTGATAAGCTCGTCATCCATGAAGTAGAAGGCGGTCATTTCAAGCGTTTCGGCGTCATAAACGCCGACGGTGGGGTAGTCCCAGACCTTACTGTCCTCAAGCCCGGCGTAGATCTTGCCGTTATAATAGCTCATGCCGCCGATGTGGGCGATGCCGTAGATATCGTGCAGATCGTCGGGTATTGCGGTGTAATTCGCCGCCGTGACGGTGCGGGCGTCGGCTTTGGTGCGGATGATGGTGGTCTTTGACGAGAAATAGAGCGATTCGCCGTCGCTTGCCATGCCCTGGGAGCGGAAATATGCCCCGATGCCGACCACGTTTACGCGCGCGGAATCCGGACGGTCTGCGGCGGAGATGAGATCAATGCCGCCGGTGAGGATGTAGAACGGTATGAGCACAACGGCAAATGCGCTTGCGATTATGCGGTTAACCGTTATTCCGAAAGAACTCATAAAGTACCTCCTTTTCATGCCGAATATATAATGTATTATAACAACTCTTCCCGAGATAGTCAACTTTTATGTGCAAATCATTGACAACGGCACCGAAAACGGGTAAAATAATAATGGATTATCCCGCCGCAGCCGGGCTTACACGGCTGTAGATTTATATAAAAAAGGAGTGTTTTTATGAATGATGTAAAGAAACTCTATGAGCTTTGGCTCGAGAAAACGAAGGGCGACGAGCAGACCCATGCGGAGCTGCTCTCCATCGAGGGCAACGACGACGAGATCCTCGACCGCTTCTATAAAAATCTTGAATTCGGCACCGCGGGCCTCAGAGGCGTGCTCGGCGCGGGCACCAACCGCATGAATATCTACACCGTGTGCCAGGCGACCCAAGGGCTTGCCGACTATCTGAACGGCGCTTATGAGTCGTCGAGCGTTGCCATCGGCTACGATTCGAGGATAAATTCCGACGTGTTCTCCCGCCGCTGCGCCGAAGTGCTCGCGGCTAACGGCATAAAGGTCTATATCTACCCCCGCCTCATGCCCACCCCGCTGCTCTCCTTTGCCGTAATGCGCCTTAAATGCAAGAGCGGCATAGTTATCACAGCGAGCCACAACCCCTCGAAGTACAACGGCTACAAGTGCTATGACCCCGCAGGCTTCCAGATGACCGAGGAGGCGGCGCAGGCGACCTATGAGTGCATTCAAAAGGTCGATATGTTCAGCGATATCAAGTCAATGCCCTTTGACGAGGCAATGGCGAAGGGGCTTATCGAGTATATCCCCGACAGCGTCGTTGAGGAATTCTACTCGCTTGTCATGCAGCGCCCGATAAACCCCGAGATCAGCAAGAGAAGCGATATCAAGATAATCTATACCCCGCTCAACGGCACGGGCAATATCCCCGTGAGGACTATCCTCTCAAGGGCGGGCTTCAAGAATGTGTCCGTAGTCAAGGAGCAGGAGATGCCTGACGGCAAATTCCCGACCTGCCCCTATCCGAACCCCGAAATTCGTCAGGTATTTGAATGCGGCCTTAAAATGACCGAGACCGAGAAGGCCGATCTTATGCTTGCCACCGACCCCGACTGCGACAGAGTCGGCATCGCCGTGCTCACAAACGGAGAATATGTGCTGCTCTCGGGCAACGACGTGGGCGTGCTGCTCGCGAACTACATCCTCTCCGCAAGGCAGGCAAAGGGTCTGCCCACCGAGGGTATGTTTATGACCAAGTCCTTTGTCTCCACTCCGCTCTTCAATAAGGTCGCCGCCAAATACGGCTGCACCGTCGTCGACGTGCTCACCGGCTTCAAATATGTCGGCGAATTCATCGCAAACCTTGAGAAGAAGGGCGAGGAGGATCGCTTCCTCATGGGCTTTGAGGAGAGCTACGGCTACCTCATCGGCACCCACGCCCGTGACAAGGACGCCGTCGCGGCCTCGCTTATGATATGCGAAATGGCGGCGTACTATAAAGAGCAGGGCAAGACCCTCGTGGATGTCCTGAACGAGATCTATGCCGAATTCGGCAACTACAACAACCGCCTTTACAACTTTATGTTTGAGGGCGCAAGCGGCATGGTGAAGATGGCGGAGATCATGGACGATACCCGCAAATCGCCCCCCGCCGAGCTTGCGGGCATGAAGGTGCTCGAGGTCCACGATTTCGAGGCGAGCACGATAACCGACACCGTTACGGGCGAGAAGAGGGCGATAGCTCTGCCGAAGTCGAACGTGCTTGCATATTCGCTGCCGAACGGCAACTTTGCGATAGTCCGCCCCTCCGGCACCGAGCCTAAGATAAAGGTCTATATCACCGGCTGCGGCAAGACCGCCGACGAGGCGGAGGCCACTGCCATAGCTCTCGGCGACGCTATGAAGTCGCTGCTGAAGATCAATTAAAGCGAAACGGAGATCAATACTATGAAGGATCGCAGCTTATTTGTGAGAATAGTCGCTATAATTCTTTGCGCCCTGATGGTGGGCGGTGCTCTCACCGCAGCTATCAGCGCATTTGCGGCGGATGTCAACTTGGCCGCTTCACCCGACACGGGCAGCCGCAACAATGTTTGGGTCATTGTCGCCGCAGTTGTGGCGGTGGCAGTCATCGTTCTGTGCCTGCTGCTCCCCAAATTTACAAAAAAGAAATAATTTCGTCAAAGTGGCCGCCGAGAGATCGGCGGTTACTGAAATAAAGGATTTGTTTTAATGTCAGATTTTCAATACAAGGTATCCGTAGTCATCCCTGTATATAACTGCGCCGAGCATCTCGAGCGCTGCGCCAAGAGCCTTACGAAGCAGACGATAAGGAAGTCCCAGCTTGAGGTCATCTTTGTCAACGACGGCTCCAAGGACGGCAGCGGCGAGATATGCAAGCGCCTGAGCGAGCAGTATTCCTTTGTCAAATTCTTTGATAAGGAGAACGGCGGCGTATCCTCGGCGAGGAATACGGGCATCAGGCTTGCAAAGGGCAAATACATAATGTTCCTTGACGCCGACGATACTCTCTCAAAGAATACTCTCAAGGCCGTCACGGGCTTCTTTGACAAGCACTATGACGAGGTCGACCTTGTCACCTACAAGATAATCCCGTATTGGAAGAAGCAGCGCTACGCCCTGCACTCGAGATTCAAGGTGCTCGGCGACAGCGGGGTATATGACCTCAACGAGGGCCGGAACTGCTACATCTGCCAGACGACGATGAATATCTGCATCAAAAATCTCGGCGAGGGCAAGACCCCGCTCTTTGACGAGAAGCTGAAATTCCACGAGGATATCAACTATTGCTGCGGCATCGTCAGGGATAAGATGAAGATAGGCTACTGCAAGGAGGCGGAGTATTATTACCTGCGCCACCCGAGCAGCACGACCGACAGGCGCGGCTTCGCCTACTATATCTTTGAGGATACCATGGCCATGTGGGAGCGGCTCTTTGCCCCCTACGGCGATAAAGTGCCACGCTATTATCAGGCTATATACCTCAACGACCTGAATTGGAAGACCATTCAGGACAGGCTCCTGCCTTATTATTACTCCGAGGCGAAATTCGATAAGTCGGTCGAGCGTATTCTCACGCTTGTCAAAAAAATCGACGACGACGTGATACTCGAGCGCCCCGGCATGGATCTTTATCACAAGCATTTCCTTATCAATTTCAAGCGGAGCGGCAAAGTCGCCCTGCAATGCGAGGAGGACGCCCTGCGCCTTGTCTATAACGGTGAGACCACCTCTCTGCTTGAGCAGGGTGAGACGGTCTATGAGGCAGAGAAGGTCTGTATTGTCGCCGACAGGCTCAAGGTCAGGGGCGGCAGATTCATCTTTGACGGCTTCCTCAAATCCCCGGTATTCATGTATTGCGGCAAGCCCGAGGTGAATCTCATCATCGACGGCGAGAGCCGACCGCTCGAGCTGACCCACTCCGAGAACGAGCATTACAAGGCGGGCATACGCACGGGTACATTCTGGCGTGTGCAGTTTGAATTTGACTGTGCAAAGGTCAACGACTTTCGCATCGAGGTCAGGGTGAACGGCGTCGGCTACGGCACCACGTTCTATTACGGCCCCCACAGCTCGATAGCTCAGCACAGGCGGTTCAAGGGCTTCAGCGCCCGCGGGCTTGTCTGTCGCGAGGCGAACGGAGCTTTTACCGTTAGGCATTTCCCGTCCTTCGGCGCCGTGACGCTGATGCTGCGCCTGCTGATAAGCAATTTCTTCTGCTACCTGAGGATAAAGCCCGCCGTCATCCCGAACAGGATAACGGGCTACCTCCACAGGGCAAAGCGCAGGAGCGTGTGGATATATCTCGACCGCTACGGCGTTTTTGACAACGCCTATGACCAGTTCAAACACGATATCGGCAAGGAGGACGGCGTTGAGCGCTATTATATCCTCAACGAATGCGACCTCGACAAGCTGAATGAGCGCTTCACGACCGAGGAGAAGGAGCATATCGTCCTCTTCGGCTCGCACAGGCATAAGGAACTGTATTTTGAGTGCGACAAGCTGATAACCTCGTTCTCGAATCTCTCGAATGTCTGCCCGTTCAGCGCCGGGCCGATGCGCTGGTATGCCGATCTGACCAAATATGAGCTTGTCTATCTCCAGCACGGAATCCTGCACGCCTCGCTGCGTAAGATGTATTCAAAGGAATGCACGCCGATAGATAAGATAGTCGTTTCCAGCGAATTTGAGGTCAAAAATCTGACCGAGAATTACGGCTACTCCGAGAGCGACCTTATCCGCTCGTGTATGCCGAGATACGACGGCATGGAGATAAGCGGCAAAAAGAAAAACAGGCTGCTCTTCTCGCCCTCATGGCGCAGCAACCTGATAGGCCCGCTTGTCAATAACGAGCGCAAGGAGGAGCCGGAGGCGTTCCTCAATTCGCCGTTTTGCAAGCAGGTGACGGCGTTCCTCAACTCCGAGCGGCTGCATGACCTGCTCGTGAAGAACGACCTTTACCTCGATTTCCAAAATCATCCGATATTCAGATGCTACAACAGCCTGCTGAATATCACGAACGACCGCGTCTGCACCGACAGCTCCGCAAGGCAGGATGAATACCGCCTGATGATAACGGATTATTCCTCCATCGTCTTTGACTCGGTCTATCTCGGCTGCCCGATAATCTATTTCGTACCCGATTACGCCGAATTCCTCGCGGGAGTGTCGCACAACTACCGCAAGCTCGATTTGCCGCTTGAGGAGGGCTTCGGCCCCTTTACCGAGGACGCCGACAGCCTCATCGACCGTCTCGAGGAGTGCATAGCCGCGGGTTTCGTGCCGCAGGAGCCTTACCGCTCCCGCATGGAGAGCTTTTTCCTCTACCGTGACGATCATTGCCGTGACAGGCTCTATGACAGCATGATAAAGAATTGATAAAACTGCCGCTGATTGGCGAGTGTGCGTAAGACAGTATTGCGCCGAAATTGTCAAAGCGGGAAACCGCATGGAGCTGATCGTGGCGAAGCGGTATGGCGCGACTGAAAGCTGAAAGCAGAGAATCAGCTGGAATGGGTGCAGCAGATAAACGCTTGCAAGGTACAGACAGGAGTTATAGTGAAATTTGAGTTGATTTATGATTGATACCGAGACCGCCCGGACGAAAATGTTCGGGCGGTCATTCCCGAATGGTAGATTTCTTCATAATTTTCTGGTATAATTTATTAAAAAAAGTACTAGACAAATCTGAATCTGCGGAGGTGATAGTAGTGCTATTTAAGCCCTCGAAATCTATGAAAGTAACCGTCCTGCCTGAGCAGGAAAAGCAATTATCATCTAAAGAAAACATAGCGTCAGCATGCTTAAAAGAAAATGTGCTGGCATATGATATTTATTTACAAGATTTACTGATTGGTTTTGTGATGGTGCGGAAGTTTGATGAAGGCTCCTATTTTCTTTGGAATTATGCGATAGACCGTAAATATCAAAATCAGAATTATGGGACGGTTGCTCTGAGTGCGTTTATTCGTTTTATGAAAGATACCAATAATATGTTGGAGATGACAACGACCTATATTTACGGCAACGAACACGCAAAGCACATCTATGAAAAAATCGGATTTGTAGAAACGGATATTGTTGATGAGGTTGACTGCCATGAAGTAAATATGGTTTATGACTGCAGATAAATTCCAGTTTATCGAAGAGAGAAGCAAACGGAAAATCCATTTAGGAACGAAATGGCGCACTTCTATACTCTCCTATTGAGAGTAGTGCGCGTACTGCGGAGCTTCATTAGCTGTCAGCAGGCGAAAACTGCTTGACCCCGAATGTTGCGTCACTTCGTTCAGTCAAGGTGGCTGCACCCCCCTTGCGCCGCTAAAGCGGCTATCCCCTGTGGACTTGCCGTCAGCAAGTTTGAAGATTAGACATAAACAATCCTCCGTATGATCTAAACCATACGGAGGATTCATTGTTTTACGACCACCCGGCTATAAGGCGGCGGTTTTTCTTTTAAATCGACGCTGTAAGCCGCAAGATTATATTTGCCGAGCTTGCAGTTTATATTGCTGAGCCTACAGTCAAGTCGGCTCCCTCTGACGAGGGGGCTGTCACGGAGTGACTGGAGGAGAGATTTCTAAAAGCAATAAAATAGGTTAAATTATGCTAAAAAATTGAAGCAATACACGGTAGGGCGGGGGCTTGCTCCCGCCGAGAAGTGTGACGGCGATTACCATACCCCTAAACGGGCG
>FR888233.1:121459-144251 GCA_000431775.1 Clostridium sp. CAG:413
CCGCTCGTGAAAGCGACAGCCAAAAAATAATTTACCAGATCTTCTTTGACTTGACGTCCTCGAGAGCGCCGGTCGCGAAATCCTGAACGCTGCTTGCGCCGAGGTCGCCTTCGCCTCTCTTACGAACGGAAACGGTGCCGTCCTCGACCTCTTTGTCGCCGACAAGGAGCATATAGGGGATCTTGTGGAGCTGAGCTTCTCTGATCTTGTAGCCTATCTTTTCGCTTCTCTCGTCGACCTCAACTCTGAAGCCCATTGCGTCAAGCTCGGCGCAGACCTTCTTTGCGTAGTCGTGGTGGCGGTCGGCTATCGGGAGTATCTTTATCTGAACGGGAGCGAGCCAGAGCGGGAATGCGCCCGCAAAGTGCTCGGTGATAACGCCGATGAAGCGCTCTATCGAGCCGAGGACGACTCTGTGGATCATAACGGGGCGGTGCTTCTCGCCGTCGGCGCCCGTGTATTCAAGCTCAAAGCGCTCGGGCAGCTGCATATCGAGCTGGATAGTGCCGCACTGCCAGGTCCTGCCGAGTGAATCGGAGAGGTGGAAGTCGAGCTTCGGGCCGTAGAATGCGCCGTCGCCCTCGTTGATGATGAAATCCTTGCCCATCTCGGTGACTGCGGCTTTAAGGGTCTCGGTGGCGAAATCCCAATCCTTCACGTCGCCCATGTGATCCTCGGGCATGGTGGAGACCTCGATCTGATAGGTCAGGCCGAATACTGAGTAGACCTCGTCAAACAGACGAACGACATTCTTTATCTCGTCCTTCATCTGATCCCAGGTCATAAAGATGTGGGCGTCGTCCTGAGTGAAGCAGCGCACTCTGAAAAGTCCGTGCAGAGCGCCGCTCAGCTCGTGGCGGTGGACAAGACCCAGCTCGCCCATTCTGAGGGGCAGATCCCTGTATGAATGCGGCTGTAGCTTATAGACGAGCATACCGCCGGGGCAGTTCATCGGCTTTATCGCAAAGTCGGTGTCGTCGATAACGGTGGTATACATATTCTCTTTGTAGTGATCCCAGTGGCCGCTGCGCTCCCAAAGCGCTCTGTTGAGCATCATCGGGGTGGATATCTCAACATAGCCGTATCTCTTGTGTACTTCGCGCCAATAGTCAATAAGGGTGTTGCGAAGGGTCATGCCGTTGGGCAGGAAGAACGGGAAGCCGGGGCCTTCGTCAAGCAGCGCAAAGAGGCCGAGCTCCTTGCCGAGTTTCCTGTGATCTCTCTTCTTTGCCTCCTCGATGGCGGCAAGATATGCCTCAAGGTCGTCCTTCTTGGTGAAAGCGGTGCCGTATATCCTCTGGAGCATCTTGTTTTTGGAGTCGCCTCTCCAATAAGCGCCGGTGCAGGAGGTGAGCTTGAACGCCTTGACTCTGCTCGTGTCGGGCACGTGAGGGCCGGCGCAGAGCTCGTCGAACTCACCCTGGCGATAGAACGAAATTTTTTCGCCCTTGCCGGAGTGCTCTTTGATAAGCTCGACCTTAAAGGGCTCGTTCTTCTCCTCCATGAGCTTGATGGCTTCGTCCGGGTCAAGCTCGTATTTCTCAAGGGGCAGAGCCTCCTTGACTATCTTTTTCATCTCTGCTTCTATCTTCTCGAGCACGTCGGGGGTGAAGGGCACGTCGACGTCAAAGTCGTAGTAGAAGCCGTTGTCGATCGCGGGGCCGATGGCGAGCTTCGCCTCGGGATAGAGCCTCTTGACCGCCTGAGCGAGGATATGGGAGGCGGTGTGGCGCAGCGCCCATTTGCCGTCCGGGTCGTCAAAGGTGAGTATTTCGAGGCTGCAATCCTCGGTGAGCGGGGTGCGGAGATCCTTGACCTCGCCGTTTATCTTGCTCACGCAGGCAGCCTTATAAAGACCCATGCCGAGGCTTTTTGCGACTTCCATTGCGGTGATGCCGCTCTCGAATTCCTTGACCGAACCGTCCTTGAGAGTTACCTTTATCATGATATCATCCTTTCATAAGGTTTAAATTTAATTGAATGATTAATAAACAAAAGCATAAAATCCGTAACTGTTGATTTAATCGAAGTTATGCTTATCGGCGAGATAGTTTGCCGCCGAAAATGTCCGAAAGCGCAGGCAATACTTTGTGTATTAACGAGCATTCAAAGCAAAAAACGCTTCATCCTGCAAAAAACAGGATGAAGCGATAAGCTCCACGGTTCCACCCGCTATTCCGGCATATGCCGGCACTCTGGCAGCCTTTAACGGGGCTGATGCGGCTCGCCTTATTTCGGCAAGCACTCGGCAGCGGTAGCGCGGTGCGGCCTTTACCGCTCTTGCAGCCAAGGAGCGGTTCTCTGTAAAAGGCGGTGTGCAAAGCGCCGTCTGCGTCATAGATTTAACACTGTTACCTGTTTATCTTATCACCGCCGAGAGGGGTTGTCAATAGAAAATTAAATAAAAATGAATAAAAAACTTGACAATACGGCGCTAAAAGTATACTATTAATACAATGGTGTTATTTTGTGCCAAGCTCGGGAGTTCCCGCTCCTGTAACACCATGTATTGATTTTTTAATTAATATTTTTATCTGTCGCCCGATGCAGGGCGCAAAACAAAAAAGAGAAAAGGAGGAATGCACTATCGAAACCTGGTTGGTTATTCTTATTGCTGCCGCCGCTTTCGCAGTCGGTGCTGTGGTGTTTTTTATACTCGGCGGTTTACATAGGAAGAGGATTGCAGAGGCAGCCATCGGCTCCGCTGAGAAGGAAGCAAACAAAATAGTCAGCGACGCCATTGCAGCAGCCGAAGCAAAGAAAAAGGAAACCATCCTTGAAGCCAAGGATGAGATCCATAAGCAGAGGACCGAGACCGAGCGCGAGCTCCGCGAGAGGCGCAACGAGGTCCAGCGTATGGAAAGGCGCATTAATCAAAAAGAAGAAACTCTCGATAAGAAGAGCGACAATCTTGAGAAAAAAGAGGAGACCCTCAATAAAAAGCTCAAGAGCGCGGATGAGAAGCTCGAGGAGATCGAGAGCTTAAAGAAGAGCGAGTTTGATATGCTCGAAAGGATCTCGGGCTTTACTCAGGAGCAGGCAAAGGCATATATCATCAATTTGCTTGAGGAGAATCTTGACCACGAGAAAGCCGTCAAGATCCAGGAATATGAGCAGAAGACAAAGGACGAGGCAGAGCAGATCGCCCGTGAGATAATCACCACGGCCATCCAGCGCTGCGCCGCCGACCACGCCGCCGAGGCTACCGTCTCCGTCGTGGCGCTGCCCAATGACGAAATGAAGGGCAGGATCATCGGCCGTGAGGGCAGAAACGTCCGCACGCTCGAGATGATAACGGGCGTCGACCTTATTATCGACGACACGCCCGAGGCTATCACGATATCCAGCTTCGATCCCGTCCGCAGAGAGATCGCAAGAGTCACTCTTGAGAAGCTCATTGCCGACGGCAGGATCCACCCCGCAAGGATCGAGGAAATGTACGATAAGGCTAAGAGAGAGGTCGAGGCGACCATTAAGCAGACGGGCGAGAGGGCGCTTATTGACGCAGGCGTCAACAACGTCCACCCCGAGATCGTCAAGCTCCTCGGCAAGCTCAAATACCGCACGAGCTACGGTCAGAACGTGCTCAATCATTCTCTCGAGGTCTCTTACCTCGCAGGCCTCATGGCTTCGGAACTTGGCACCGATGTCAGGACTGCAAAGAGAGCCGGCCTGCTTCACGATATCGGCAAGGCGCTTGACCACGAGATGGAGGGCTCCCATGTCGATCTCGGCGTTGAATTCGCTAAGAGATATAAGGAGAATGAAAATATCCTGCACGCCATCAAGGCGCATCACGGCGACGTGGAGGCTAAGACCATCACCGCAGTGCTCGTCCAGGCGGCGGACGCCATTTCGGCGGCAAGACCCGGTGCAAGACGTGAGGATGTTCAGAACTATATCAAGCGTCTCGAGAAGCTCGAGGAGATCGCCACTTCGTTTGACGGCGTTGAGCGCTCCTATGCCATTCAGGCGGGCAGAGAAGTCCGCATAATGGTCAAGCCCGAGGTGGTCAGCGACGATAAGATGGTGCTTCTGGCAAGGGATATCGCCAAAAAGATCGAAAGCAGCATGGAATACCCCGGTCAGATCAAAGTCAACCTTATCAGAGAGAGCAGAACCACGGACTACGCAAAATAAAGATCATACAAGGGGGCTGCGGCGCTGCAGCTCCCTTTTGCATTTTACGGAGGGGAAAGAATGAATATCCTTGCTATCGGCGACGTCGTATCGGCGGTGGGCTGTGAATTCCTGCGGAGCAAGCTGCCCGCTTATAAGAAGCTCAAGGCCGTCGACCTTTGCATTGTGAACGGCGAGAATTCCGCGGTCGGCAACGGTATTACGCCCACCTCGGCACAGTATCTCTTTGACAGCGGCGTCGACGTGATAACCACGGGCAACCATGTGTTCCGCCGCAGGGAGATCTATGATATGCTCGATGAGAGCGACCGTATCATCCGCCCCGCGAACTTCCACAAGAGCAGTCCCGGCAAGGGCTTCACTACCGTTGACATGGGCTTTGCTAAGGTCGGCATAGTCAATCTCTCCGGCATGGTGTATATGGATAGATGCGACAACCCCTTTGCCGTCGTCGAAGAGGTGCTGCCCCAAATAGCGGACTGCCGCATAAAGATAGTTGATTTCCACTCCGAAGCCTCTGCGGAGAAGAGGGCGATGGGCTTCTGGCTTGACGGCAGAGTTTCCGCCGTTTTCGGCACTCATACCCATGTGATGACCGCCGACGCTCAGATACTGCCCAAGGGCACGGCTTATATCTCCGACCTCGGCATGACGGGACCGAAGCAGTCGGTGCTCGGCGTGAAGCCCGAGATATCCATTGAGTGGCTCCGCACGGGTATGCCAGCCCGCTTTGACACCGCCGAGGACGAGTGTATTATGAACGGGTGTATATTTGAATTTGACAATAAAACGGGCAAGGCTCTCTCCGTCGAGCCCGTCATAATAGAAGGATAAACCTATGCAAAAACTTTTGAGCTATATGCGCTCGGCTTGCCAGCAATATAATATGATAAGCGAGGGCGACAGGATAGCCGTCGGCGTTTCCGGCGGCAAGGATTCCGTCAGCCTGCTTGCGGGCATGGCGATGCTCCGCAAATTCTACCCCGAGCATTTTGAGCTTGTGGCTATCACCCTTGACCCGCGGTTCGGCGGGGTCGACGGCGACTACAGCGCCATTGAGGAGCTTTGCAGGAAGCTCGACGTTGAGTATATCATCAAGCGGACTCATCTCGCGGAGGTGGTCTTTGATATAAGACAGGAGAGCAACCCCTGCTCCCTTTGCGCCCGTATGCGCCGAGGGGCGCTGCATGACGCCGCAAAGGCCGCGGGCTGCAACAAGATAGCCCTCGGGCATCATCTTGACGACGTGGCGGAGACCTTCATAATGAATCTTTTCAACGGCGGCACGCTTGACTGCTTCATGCCTGTCACCTATCTCTCCCGCAAGGATCTGTATATGATAAGACCGATGATATTCGCCCGCGAGAGCGACTGCGCCAGGGTTTGCAGGCGAGAGGGGCTGCCGATAGTCAAGAGCAAGTGCCCCGCCGACGGCAACACCGAGCGTGAGGAGGTCAAGTTCTTTTTGACCTCGCTCGAGAAGAAGTACGGCAACGTGCGTGAAAAGATACTCGGCGCAATGCAGCGCAAGGGCATCAACGGATATTGATCGAAAGGAATGATAATATGAAATACGCAGTAGTGCTTTATGACGGAATGGCGGATTACCCCGTCCCCGCGCTTGACGGCAAAACTCCCATGGAGGTCGCCCGCAAGCCGATATTCGATTCCCTCGCCCAAAGGGGCAGAGTGGGTCTCGTTAAGACCGTTGCCGACGGGCTGAAGCCGGGCAGCGACGTTGCCAATCTCAGCGTTTTGGGCTACGATCCCGCCGTGTGCTACACGGGGCGTTCGCCGCTTGAGGCTGTCAGCATAGGAGTCAAGATGGCGGCGGACGATGTGGCGCTGCGCTGTAATCTCGTCACCCTCAGCGACGAGCCGAACTATGAAGACAAGACGATGCTCGATTACTCGGCGGGCGATATCTCGACTGCGGAGGCGGCCGAGATCATTAAAACTGTGCAGGAGCATTTCGGCAACGAAGAATTCGCATTCTACAGCGGCGTCAGCTACCGCCACTGCCTGATAGTGCATCACGGCACCGTCTCGCTCGGCAAAATGACCCCGCCGCACGATATCTCGGGCAGAGTCGTCGGCAGCCACCTCTCCGATTCGCCGAACGCCGCAAAGCTGATAGCGATGATGAAGGAGAGCTATGACCTGCTCAAGGATCACCCCGTCAATCTCAAGAGGATAGCCGAGGGCAAGTCCCCCGCAAATTCTATTTGGCTCTGGGGCGAGGGCAGCAAGCCCGCGCTTGAGTCGTTTGAGAAGCTCCACGGCGTTAAAGGCAGCATCGTCTCGGCGGTCGGCCTGCTCAAGGGCATAGGCATCTGCGCCGGCATGAATACCCCCGAGGTCGAGGGCGCAACGGGTTATATCGACACGAATTTTGAGGGCAAGGCTCAGGCGGCGGTCGAGGAATGGAAAAACGGCCGCGATCTGGTTTATATCCACCTTGAAGCCCCCGATGAGTGCGGCCACCGCAACGAGCCGCAGAATAAGGTCAGGGCTATCGAGCTTATCGACGAGAGAGTGCTGCCCATAGTGCTCGACTATCTTGAGAACTGCGGCGAGGATTACAAAGTGATGATCCTCCCCGATCACCCGACTCCCATCGTGACCCGCACCCATGCGAGCGATCCCGTGCCGTTTATGATCTATCATAAGCAGGCGGAGAGAGCAAGCGGCGTTGACTCGATAAACGAGAATTCCGCAAAGGCTACGGGCGATTTCGTCGCCGTAGGTCACACTCTTATGGATCAATTCCTTAAAGGCGAATAAAACTTAGGCGAGGCTTCACGGCTTCGCCTTTTTGCTTGCCAATTCGGGCGGGATATGATATAGTTTTGTCAGACAGGGGGCGTTTATATGGCAAAAAATAACGGCACCGCAATGACGGGCGGGCTTGAGCGGCTTCAGGATATCCTGACCGTCGGCGTGCTTGCGGGCGTGGGAATATTTATGGCGGCGGTCAGCTTCAAATCGGGGCGCACCGCAGGGGAGACGGCGGGCATAGCCGCGGCGTGGGCGCTGTATATCATGTCGCTTAGCTCGCTCTTGTGCGGCGAGCTTAATCTCGGCATGATCCCGCAGGCGTTTACGGCGCTGCTCGTGTTTCTTATTACCGCGTATCACGGGCTGCCCTATTCGGGCGCTCGCACGGCGGTCATCTGCATCGTTTCGCTGCTCACCGTGCTGAGGATAGTTTATATTGCCGTCTCCGTTGTAATGCTGCGGGCAGCAAAGGCTTCGTCGGCGGGCGAGGCACGGGTGCTGCTCGTGCTCGGCGCCAGGATGAGGAACGGCAAGCCCGGCAAAGTGATGAGGAGCCGCCTTGACAAGGCAATTGAAATTCTGAATAAGAATGAAAATGCCGTCTGCGTGCTGACGGGAGGCAGGCTGAACCCAAATGAGCCCGCCGAGGCCGAGGTGATGCGCGATTACCTGCTCGCTCACGGCATAGACGGCTCAAGGCTGCTGACCGAGGAAAATTCCACCACGACCTATGAGAATATGAGCATGAGCAGGGCGATACTCGAGCGGGAGGGGCTGGGCTGCTCCGTCGGCATAGTGACCAACGGCTTCCATCAGTTCAGGGCGCAAAAGATTGCAAAAGCCTCGGGGCTTGAGCCGACTCCCGTAAATTCTCCGACACCGTGGCAGCTCGCCGTGCAGTATTGGCTGCGCGAGGTGCTCTGCGTTTTACAAATGCTCGTTGCAATGAAATAAATGTGCAATATGCACAAAAAACAACCCATCACAGCCCTGGTTTTGATTGACTTTTCGGCAGGGCTGTGATATATTTATATTATCTGTTTAGCTAAAAAGGGGATGACTCCTATGGCAGAAGCCAACACTGCCGTCCACGGCGAGAATCAAGTCGAGCGCAGGCTCGTAAGACCCCGTGAGATCGCCGCCTATGCGCTGACCTCCTACGGCCTTAACAATCTGACCACTTATGTCGGCTCGACAAAGCAGTATTTTATGATGAGCTTCCTCGGGCTCTCCGGCACGGCTTACGGCACTCTGAGCACGATAGCTACCGTCTGGGATGCGCTGGATGACCCGATATCGGGCATCATCATTGACCGCTGCCGCACCCGTTGGGGCAGGCTGCGCCCGTTTTTGATATTCCCCATGCCGTTTTGGGCGATATCGTCAATACTGTTTTATATCGTGCCGAATGCCTTCACCTCGTCGCAGAGCTTCATCTATGCGCTTGTCACGACGATAATTTACGGCATAGGCTTCTCCTACCTCAGCGGCTGGGAGCTGCTGCTGTATAACATAACGCCGAATACAAACGAACGAAGTACGCTGATAGCTACGCAAAAATTCCTCAACCTTTTCACCTATCTGCCCTCGCTCGTGCCCGTATTTGTCGACTTCCTGCCGAATGCGACCCACAACACGGTCACTCAGCCCGAGGTCTATAAGATATTTGCGATAATTTTTGTGATCATAGCGGTTGCGGCGGCCATATTCGGCTTCTTCAATATGCGTGAGCGCGTGTCGATAGCTACCAAGGAGGAGATGCAGCAGGTCAGCTTCTTCAAGTCGGCGAAGTCGATAATCACCTGCCGTCCGCTGGCGGCGCTGCTGCTCTCGAATTTCTTTGCGGGCATCAAGGGCGTCGGCGGCGCTTCGGAGGATTTCTTCTGGCTCAACTGCACGGGCCGCCTCTCAAACCGCCTGCTTTGCAGCCTTTTCACGGGTCTGCCGAATTACATAATCACCCCGCTTGCGCCGACCCTCGTGCGTAAATTCGGCTTGAGGACTACTGCTATATCGGCGGGTATGTTCGGCGGCGTGGCATATACCCTGCTCTATTTCATGGGCTGGAAGCCGACGGGCAACTATTGGCTCGATTTCGCCCTTATAGTCATAGGGCTCACGATATGCGGCCTGCCGAACCACATTATGAATGTCTGCGACCCGCTGCTCAAGGGCGATATGTTCGACTACCTCGAGTGGGAGAACGGCATCAGGAACGAGGGCATCGTCAACGCCGTCTCCGGCTATGTCAACAAGCTCTCGTCGAGCATCCACGCCATGCTCTCGGGCGCTGTATTCGACTGGATAAAATTCAAGCCGCAGCACGACACCTACGGCAATATCGTGCCGCACACCAACCCGAAAGTCCTCAAGGGTATTTGGGGCATATTCTGCCTCGCACCTGCCGCAGCCCGCTTCGGCTACGGCTTCTCGCTCCTGCTCTTTAACGTCCACGGTGAGCGCAAGGAGCGTATGCTGCTTGAGCTTGAGGAGCGCCGCAAGGCAAGAGTTCACGACCTGAAAGGAGAACTTACGGCCGATGAAGATAATGATTAATTTCTGCTTTAAAATTTTTGCCGACACCGCCGAGGCGGGCAGGGCTGCGGATATCCTCGTGCGGGAGCTGAACGACCGAGCCGCCGCGGTGAGGACGGAGACCCGCGAGGGCGCCGATATCGCCCTGCTGACCGACCCCGCAATATGCAGGGACGGCTACAGGATAGAGGATACCTTCAGATGCACCTCGCTTATCGCAAGCGGCATAAGAGGGCATATCTTCGCCATAGGGATGCTGCTTCGCAAGCTCGAGAAGGACGGCTGCGGTGTTCGTCTTGGTGATATCGCCGGCAGCTACGCCCCCGACAAACGCATAAGAGGGCATCAGATAGGCTACCGCACCACGCCCAACACCTATGACGCATGGAGCTACGAAGATTACCGCCGTTACTATCTCGATATGATGTTCTTCGGCGTGAATACCGTCGAGCATATCCCATATGAAAAGGGTGTTTCAAACCGCAACTCCCTGATGCAATACGACGAGGAGGAATTCCTCATTGAGGCGGCGAGGATCGCGGATGAATACGACCTTGACGTTTCCGTCTGGCACCCGAATAACGACGGCGAGACCGTCAGCGAAGCCGCCGAACGCCGGGGCAAGCTCTATGAGCGTGTGCCGAGGCTCGATGTCGTATTTCCCCCGGGAGGCGACCCCGGCGAATTTGAAGCCGAGGAATTTATCGAGCGCTGCCGTGCTATATCAAACGAATTGAAGCGCTCGCACCCGAACGCCGAGATGTGGCCGTCCGCCCAGCAGCCGCATTCGATACCCACATGGGGCGAGGATCTGATAAAGGAGCTTGAGAAGCTGCCCGACGAGATAGACGGCATCATCACAGGCCCCAACAGAGCCTTTGAGATCGACGAGCTGCGCCGCCGCCTGCCCGCGAAGTACCCGATAAGGCTTTATCCCGATATCACTCACAACGTCCGCTGCGAGTACCCCGTCCATTTTGACAGGGATGACTGGCACTTTGCCCTCGCAACGGGGCTGAGCCGTGAATGCACAAACCCCCGCCCGAGGGAATACCGCCGCATCCACCGCCTGACCCGCCGCTATGTGGTCGGCTCGGTCAGCTACTCCGAGGGCGTCAATGACGACGTGAATAAATTCGTGTGGTCGGATATGGATTATTTCCCCGACTGCGATCTTAGAACGACGCTGCTTGATTATTCAAGGCTCTTTTTCTTCGGTGCGCCCGCCGATACGATAGCCGACGGCATTCTTGCCCTTGAGCTGAATTGGCAGTGCGACCCCGCCGAGAATCCGACCATTGACAGCACGCTCGAGACCTTTGAGCGACTGCGCCGCGAATATCCGTTCCTCAATGAGAATTGGCGCTTTTTGCAGCTTCTGATGCGCGCCGAATGTGACAAATTGCTCCGCAGCAGGCGTTTGTTTGAGCTTGAGCTTATCAGGAGTGCAAGGAGAGCCGCCTTTGACGGCGAACTTGAAGACGTAAGAGAATTTTTAGAGCTCGAGCCGGGCGAGGAATACCTTGAGCTGAGGGCTGATATCTCCCGCATCGCACAGCGCCTGTTCAGGCTTATCGGTATGCAGCTCGACGTGGAGCATTATGGCGCCGACAGCTGGGAGAGGGGGGCGATACTCGAGACTATCGACCTGCCCGTGACCGACCGCGAATGGCTGCTCGGCAGGCTCGATCATGCAATGGTCGACGACGACCCCGTCGAATACATGCGCCGAGCCTTTGACCGCAACAGGGTCGATTCAGATGAATATTATTTCTCCGTCGCCCTCAACGGGCTTGCCGAGTGCGGCTGCCGCCAGAGCGGCGAGGTATATATGAATTTCCAGGGCGACAGGCCGAGCGTCAACAACGGCACGCTGCCCACGGCGCTTTTCAATATATATGATAACCTCACCTTCAGGTGCAAGATAGGCGGCTTGACCTACGACGGCGACTACACGCTGACCGTCACCTATATGGACAGGCGCAACCCTGCCTCCGCCGAGCATAAGATAACCGCCAACGGCAAGACGGTCTATTGCGGGCCGCAGTTCGGCGGCGAGAGCGACCCCGACTATGACCGTGAGATGCTGCGCCCCGGATTCGTCAGCGCAAGCTACGCTCTGCCGCACGATTTCATTGAGAACGGCTGCGTTGACCTTGAGCTGAGCGAGCCTACCATGGGTGTGATGTTCGCCGAGCTGAGAATCACAAAGAAAAAGCCTTAAAAACTAAAAAAATCCGAAAAAAACTTAACAAATTTTATTTCGCCGTTTTTCCTGCCATCTTTCCATGTTGTTAATATTCAACAAAGTTTTGTAACAGTCTTTGTCAATATTCACAAAATATTCAGGGCGCTTCAATTGAATCTGTAGAGCTTGAATAATTTGCCAAATCCAGAAACTTGTGCAAGTTGCACATACAGAGCTATTATTCTTTGTGCAAAATCACTTGACATTTTGAAAAAAGTGAGTATAATGGAGACATCAACAGAAAGAAAGGATGAATGTTATGAAAAACGGAATTGAACTTGAGCTTGAAAAGAAGCTTATAGACGAAATCGCTGAGGAGAAGAAATTCATTTCATTCAGAAAGCTCGTTAAGATCTTTGAGTTGAATGCTCTGCTCAGAGGCTGAGCCGCTTCTCTCGACGAAAACGTCATCTTCGGATGATTTAATATATCCGTACGGGTCAATGCCCGTCGGCGTCCGGAATTCCACGGGTCGTTGCACTTTAGCAGCGACCCTTTTTTCGTTTAAACCGAGATCGGCTGTCAAATTGGCGCACAAATGTTCACTTCTCTATTGAAAAACGGCGTCTGCTATGATATAATCGTTATATATCTTCAAAAAGGGGGCGGCTCACATGGGCAAGGCGGATGACCTGATAGGCAAAATAGTCTCGGATTCCAAGATCGCCGACATGACCTACCGTGACGAGCCGATAATCTTCCCCGCTTCAAAAATGAAGAATTACACGCCGAAAAAATACGCCGCGATGCGTAAAATAGGCAGCGGCTCGCTCTTCCTTGCAAACGAGGCCAAGAATTTCCTGCTCCAGGCAAGATTCATGGCGGATTTTGAGGACGATTACGATTTCAGGGGCGATTTCAGCGCATATTACCCGACATATGCCGATATGACGACGGGTCAGCTGAGGGGATATTTCTCGTGGAGGACTAAACTGCGCCGCGGGGTCTATGAAAGAGCGCCTCTGTCCTTCGCCTTTGTCTATATGTATGAGCTGATAAACGGAGTGGGAGCCTCTTCGCCGCTCGATGCGTTCATAAAGCTCCGCACCTTTGCTCAGGAGTATGCCGAAATTGATGAAAGGGTCGTGCCCTATGCGGGGCGTTGGCTGTTTGACCTGGCGGTTTATCACGGGCTTGACCCGTCGCTGCTCGAAAGCGAGTTTGTGTTTACGAATACAGACAGCGCCGTGGATCTTTGCGCCTGCACCGACGACGAGCGGATAAAAAGCATATATTCCGACGCTGCCTACTACTGCAAGCACGCGGTGAGCTATAAAAAATACCCTGAAGAGGCGAGACGGGCGATGCTCTGCGTCTGCCATGAGCTTGCGGAGTGCCGCCCTTATAATGAATACGACAGCGCCCTTGCTTATCTTTCCGGCAAGCGGCAAATAGACTTTTATCATATGTTTGCGGGTGCGGTCTTTTGCCCCGAGAGCCTGCATGAGGACTGCGTTTATCAGGCGTATTCCTCCCGCTATATCTGCCGCAACGGCTTTTGGTCGTGCGAGTGCATAATCAGACCGTACGAGATCGGGAGGCTGACTGCCTCAATCATTAAGGAGGTAGACCGCCTGCTCCGCAAGGCTTTCGGCGAGAAGCCCATCAAGGGCGCACAGCTGCCCCGTGATATCGGGGAGCTTGTCGAGATCGGGGTCGATAAATATCTGAAGCTCCGCGAGGAGGAGCGCAGACCCAAGATAAATATAGACGTGTCAAAGCTCGGCGGCATACGAGCCGCGGCGGAGGTCACCTGCGGCAAGCTGATGACCGAGGCGGATATGCAGCCCGACGAGCCGGAGCAGGCCGAGCAAAAACCCGCAGCCCCGACCGCGCCCGAGACGGAGTTGCTTCGGCGGCTGCTTGCGGGCGAGGAATATGCGTCGCTGCTGCGCGAGAGCGGCTGTATGCTCTCGGTGCTTGCCGACGCGATAAACGACAAATACTTTGACGAATTCGGCGACACCGTCATTGACTTCGACGGCGAAACGCCGTTTGTAATTGAGGATTATCAAGAAGATTTGAGAGGTTTATTGGAGAATGAAAATACCTAAGAGAATAGCTTCGGTCATCATTAATTCGCTCAAGGGCGGCGTTGTGCCGAGGATAGGTCTGCCCTATATAACCGTCGGCAGGGAGCACGAGATAAACGCCCTGCTGCACGATATCGAGATAATTTCGGAGGGCGGCGCTTCGTTCCGCTTCATAGCGGGCCGCTACGGCAGCGGCAAGAGCTTCCTGCTGCAAACGATAAGGAATTACGCCATGGACAGGAACTTCGTCGTCGTGGATGCCGACCTCTCGCCCGAGCGGCGTTTGCAGGGCACAAGGGGTCAGGGGCTTGCGACATACAAGGAGCTTATCCGCAATATGTCCACCCGCACAAGACCCGAGGGCGGCGCGCTGACTCTTATCCTCGACCGCTGGATAAGCAGCGTGCAGAGCGAGGCGATGGATTTCCTCGGCTGCGGCTTCGACGACCCGAGGCTTGCGCCCGAGACGGAGCGGAGGATAAGGGGCGTTGTGGGCGAGCTGAGCGAAATGGTGCACGGCTTCGACTTCGCAAAGCTCCTGACCATATATTATAAAGCCTATATCGGCGGCGACGACGAGAGCAAGGCCAAGGTCGTCAAGTGGTTCAGGGGCGAGTATTCGCTCAAGAGCGAGGCGAAAGCGGAGCTGGGCGTCAATATCATCGTCACCGACGACGATTGGTATGATTATATCAAGCTTTTCGCCGCGTTCCTCAAGCGGGCGGGCTACGACGGTATGCTCATCCTCATCGACGAGCTTGTGAATATATATAAGATACCGAATTCGATAACCCGTCAGTATAATTACGAGAAGATACTCACCATGTATAACGACGCTTTGCAGGGCAAGGCGCACCACCTCGGCATAATCATGAGCGGCACTCTGCAATGCATTGAGGATCAGCGCAGGGGCGTTTACAGCTATGAGGCGCTGCGCTCAAGGCTTGAGCAGGGCAGGTTCGGCTCGGACGAGCACTCCGATATGCTTGCCCCCGTGATAAAGCTGAATCCGCTCAGCTATGAGGAGATGCTGGTGCTCACCGAGAAGCTGGCGGATATCCACGCCGAGCTTTTCGGCTACGAGCGCACCCTCGGGCAGGAGGAGCTCATAGCCTTTATCAAGATAGAGTACGGCAGGATAGGGGCGGATAAAAATATTACCCCGCGCGAGGTCATCCGCGACTTTATCGAGCTGCTGAATATATCGTTCCAGAATCCCGGACTGACCGTGTCGCAGCTGCTCGGCTCGGAGGGCTTTGAATACGCAAGATCCGAGGTCGACGAGGAAAATGTTGAGAAAGAATTTGCTGAATTTGAAATATAAGGTGACCGTATGAACGTATTTGACCGCTATGCGCCCTTCATTCAGGATTTCATCTATCAGAATAGCTGGGAATCGCTGCGAGCCGTGCAGGTGGCGGCGGGCGACGCCGTGTGTGTTCAACCCCGACTGCAACGTGCTGCTGTGCGCCTCCACCGCCTCCGGCAAGACGGAGGCGGCGTTTTTCCCTATATTGACCCTCTTCACAGAGGATATGCCGAGCAGCGTCGGCGCCATATATATCGGGCCGCTCAAGGCGCTCATCAACGACCAGTTCATGCGGCTGAACGACCTGTGCCGCGAGGCGGATATCCCCGTTTGGCACTGGCACGGCGACGTTTCTCAGTCGCATAAAAACAAGCTGCTCAAAAACCCGTCGGGCATATTGCAGATAACGCCCGAATCCCTCGAAGCGTTGCTGCTGCACAAGCATTCATATGTCGCGAAGCTTTTCGGCGACCTGCGCTTTATCGTCATTGACGAGGTGCATTCGCTCATGCGCGGCGACAGGGGCGGGCAGACCCTCTGCCTTATCGAGCGGCTGATGCGCCTCTCCGGCTCAAAGCCGAGGATAATCGGGCTCTCCGCCACCGTGGGCGACCCCGAGAGCGCGGGGCGGCTGCTCTCCGAATGCTCGGGCAGGCGCACCGTGATACCCAAAATTGAGGCGAGCGGGGTTAAGTGGCGGCTCTCGATGGAGCATTTTTATATCGACGGCGACGGCGGATATGAGAAAGAGCACGAGGGCGAGGCGCTGCCCGAGCTTGATATCGCCACCGACAAAGCGCCGAGGAACGCCGACCCGGGCATGGGCTATATTTTTGAGCATACAAGGGGCAAAAAGTGCCTTGTATTCGTCAATTCCCGCGAGGAATGTGAGGCGGTCACGACCACTCTGCGCCGCTACTGCGAGGAGCGGAATGAGCCCGATCGTTTTTTGATACATCACGGCAATCTCTCCGCCGCCTACCGTGAGACGGCCGAGGCCGTGATGAAGGATGAGCAGCAGTTCAAGACCACCGTCACCACCGCTACGCTCGAGCTCGGCATTGATATCGGCAGGCTGGAGCGTGCATTCCAGATCGACGCGCCGTTCACCGTGTCGTCGTTTTTGCAGCGAATGGGCAGAACGGGCAGGCGAGGACTGCCGCCGGAAATGTGGTTTGTCATGCGTGAGGAGCAGCCCGAGACGAGAGCCATGCTGCCCGCCACCGTGCCGTGGACGCTGCTGCAGGGCATTGCACTCGTGCAGCTCTATACCGAGGAGCGCTGGGTCGAGCCGCAGCGCATGGATAAATATCCCTACAGCCTGCTGTATCATCAGACCATGGCGACTCTCGCCTCCTGCGGCGAGGCTTCACCCGCCGCGCTTGCTTCAAAGGTGCTGTCACTCAGTACCTTCAAGCAGGTATCGCAGGAGGATTACAGGCTGCTGCTGCGCCACCTGCTCTCGACCGATCAGATCCAGCGCACCGATGAGGGAGGGCTGATAGTCGGCCTTGCGGGCGAGCGGCAGGTCAACAATTTCAAGTTCTACGCCGTGTTTCAGGAGAATGAGGAATACACCGTCCGCAGCCATTCTCAGGAGCTCGGCACGATAGTTATGCCCCCTCCCCCGGGCGAGAAGATAGCCATTGCGGGGCACGTCTGGATAGTCGAGGAGGTCGATCACAAGCGCAAGCTCGTCTATTGCGACCTTGTCAAGGGCAAGGTGCCTGCCTACTTCGGCCAGTGCCCGGGCGATATCAACACCAAGGTGCTCGAACGCATGAGGCAGGTGCTCATTGAGGACAAGGGCTACCCTTATCTGATGAAAAACGCCGTTGCACGCCTCTCGGAGGCACGCAAGACCGCGCGCAATTCGGGGCTTACAGAGCGCCCGCTGATAAATCTCGGCGGCGATATGTGGTGCCTTTTCCCGTGGCTCGGCAGCTATGCCTTCCTCGCAATGGAGCGCTTCCTGAAGCTCAAGTGCGCCAAGGAGCTCGGCATCTCGGCGCTCGACCCGTCAAGGCCGTATTTCATCCAGTTTAAGATGAAGGCGGGCGAGAAGGAATTCTTTGACGTGCTTGCGAATGAAGCTGCAAAGGAATTCGACCCGATGGAGCTTGTCTATAAGGGCGAGGTGCCGCTGTTTGAGAAATACGACGAATTCCTGCCCGACGAGCTGGTACGCAAGGGCTTTGCCTACGGCGTGCTCGATATCGACGGCATGAAAAGCAGAATTCGCTCTTGGGCAAAAATTTCGGATTGAAAAATTACATTATATATGATAAAATTTTTATATTAAGTATGCTGCTTCGGCGGGGCACATATATTTTGCAGGGAGTGAGCTTATGAAAAGGGCTTTGAGTGTTTTGACAGCGTGCGTAATGCTGCTTTGTGCGGCCGTGCCCGCCTTTGCGGCGAATGAAGAAATACCGCTGATAACGGTCGGCGGCTACGCTTCGTCACAGCTCTATGACTACAGCGGCGACGAGCCGCAGCAGGCCTGGCCGTTTGACCCGCAGGCGGCGCTGAAGCAGACCGCCTCCGACCTGCCGAATTTCACGATTTCGCTGCTAAAATTCCTCTGCGGCTCGTCGGAATCCCTCGGCAATGCAGTCGCCGACGGCGGCATGAAAATACTCGAGAAAATGTTCTGCAACGAGGACGGCTCCTCGGTCTATAACGTGAACCATTACCCGAACGACCCCGCGCTCACGAATTATAAACACCTCACCGACAGCGGCAGGCTCGATCTGGTCAGGGAAAAGAATCTCAGCGCCGCGGCGGCCGAGAGGATAGGCGGCGAAAACGTCTTTTCGTTCCAGTATGATTTCCGTATGGGCGGTTATGATATAGCGAATGAGCTGAGCGACTATGTCAACGCCGTGCTCAAATACACGGGCGCAAAAAAGGTGAATATCTTCGGCATGAGCTACGGCGGCTTCGTCGTCGGCGCTTATCTGAGCCTCTTTGCCGACTCCGCGCCGATAAATAACGCCGTGCTCGACGTGCCCGCCCTCGGCGGCACCTCGTTTGCGAAGCGATTCTTCCTCGGCGAGGTCGATTTCCCCGTCGCGAGCCTTATTTCGCTCGGCGAGAATATTCTCGGCAAGGAGACCGACTTGGCGCCGCTTTTCGACGGGGTCAAGCTCCCCAGGGTGGAGGCGCTGGCGTCCGCATTCCTCAAGAGGATATCGGTGCTGCCGCTGCATTGGGGCAGCCTTTGGGATCTGCTCACGCCCGAAAGCTATGAGCAGCTTAAGCCCGTGATGCTTGACGGCGAAGCGAGCGCCGAGCTGATACGCAAGAGCGACGTTATTCACCACGAGATCATGCCGAATTATCGCAGCAGCTTCCTTCGCTGCATGGAGCGCGGCGCAAACGTCTCGATAATCTGCAACTATGTCGATTACACGGCTTTCGGCGGCGACAGGCTCGCCGATATGCTGCTTGATGCTTCGCAGGTCAGCGGTGCAGTCTGCCCGTCGGTCGGCAAACGCTTCCCGCGCGGCTACAGTGCCGTTCGCACGGTCTGCACCGACAGCAAGCACGACCATGTCGCCCCGTCAATGAAGATAGACGCCTCCTCTGCTTATCTGCCCGAGAACACCTGGTTTGTCGACGGGCAGTATCACGGCACTTATACGCAAGACCCGAATACCTTTGCCCTTATCGAGCGGCTGCTCTTTGCCGACGGCAGGACAGATGTGTATTCCTTCGCCGAATTCCCGCAGTTTGAGGTGGCTCAGGCGCCGTATTACTCGGTCAATGCCGTATTCAAGGGCGAGCAGGCGGGTCACACGGGCGACTCCGATACGCTCGTTATAACCAACCTTTCCCCGAGCCGCTCCGTGCTGATAACGGGCGTCTCAATGCCCGGCGTTAAGTTTTCAAAGCCCTCCGGGCGGCTGCTGAAGCCGGGCGAATCCGCCGAGATCAAAGTGATATCGGCAAAGCCGCTTGACGGCAGAGCCGAGCTTAAAGTCAGCTATGTGAAGCCCGCATTCGGCAAGAGCGCCGCGGTCAGAAGCTTCGATTTTGTCAAATAAGGAGAATAAGTAATGAAACTCAAGAAAAATATGCGCTTGTTTGCTATAGCGGGGGCGCAGCTGCTGCTCTTTATACTCTTCACGGCGGCTGTAGCCAATGTCGACGTGCAGCCGATAGGTCCCAACGCTTCGAGCGTTGGTTTTGCCTCCGCAAACGGCCATTTCCGCGACCTCATAGGCAACAATGACGGGTGGTATAAGTTCACAGAAGTGCTCGGCGTTTTGTCGATACTCGTGATGCTCATGTTCGCCGCCATAGGCGTTATCCAGCTCGTCACCCGCAAGGCTCTCAAAAAGGTCGACAGCGAGATACTCGCCCTCGGCGTATTCTACGCCATCGTGGTATTCTTCTATCTCCTCTTTAATGCCGTTGCCGTCAACTACCGCCCGATACTCGTCGACGGTCAGCTCGAGGCCTCCTACCCCTCGTCGCATTCGATGCTCGCCGTTTGCGTGATGCTCTCGGCTATCCTGCCGCTCAAGAAGCGTCTGCCCGCAAAGGTAATGCCTGCCGTCAAGGCCGTGTGCATAGCCGTTGCGGCGCTCACCGTCCTCGGCAGGCTGCTCTCGGGCGTTCACTGGTTCACCGATATCGTCGGCGGAGTGCTGCTCTCATGCGCTCTCACGGCGCTCTACTATGCGCTTGCCGAGCAATTTCGCCTTGCGCTGCGCCCGTAATTGGACTAAAAGGCTAAAATGTATATTGTTTTTTGAGGATAAATATTGTATAATATTAAAGATTGGGGTTTGATCCTCTGAAAATAGCCGTACTCCGTGCGCTTCGGCGCCGTGGGCGTAGACAGGAGAGAAAAGCATATGGAAAAGAAACTGAATGTTGTTACCGGCGCAAAGGGCTATGTAGGATATGCGCTTGTAAAGGAGCTTGCCGACAGAGGCGAGCGCATCAGGCTCTCACTGCACCGTGACAGCCACGATTTCGATGAGTTCAACTGCGAAAAGGTCATCGGCGACGTTTGCAGCCTCGACCACCTCATGCAGGCGTTTGAGGGCGCCGATACCGTTTATCATGTTGCGGGTCTTGTCGATATCACCGGCAAAAAGGATGACCTGGTATGGAAGGTCAACTACGACGGCACCAAGGCGGTTGTAGAGGCGTGCAAAAAGTGCGGAGTTAAGAATCTTGTTTATGTTTCATCGGTCGACGCCATTCATGTCACCGACGATATGACCGTCGTGCGTGAGCCGGATCATTTTGACCCCGACCTTGTCAACGGCGCATACGGCAAGTCAAAGGCTGCCGCAAGCCAGTATGTAATGGACTCTTCGGATGAAAATCTCAAGACCTGCGTCGTGCATCCGAGCTGCTGCATCGGCCCCTACGACGTCAAGGGCACTGCCAGCGTTTGCGCTATGATCCGCCTTTATATCAAGGGTCTGTTCCCCGTTACCCTCGACTTCGGCGCATACAACTTCGTTGACGTGCGCGACGTTGCAAAGGGCATGATAGGCGCTGCCGAAAAGGGCAGAGGCGGCCAGAATTACCTCCTCTGCGGCGACAAGCTCACCGTCAGGGAGTTCATAGCGACCCTCGCAAAGATCTGCGGCAGGAAGCCGCCGAAAGTTGCACTCAGCAAAAAGACGATAATCAGGCTGCTGCCCGTCATCGTCAAGGTGTTTGATATGCTCAAGCTCCCGCCGGTGCTCAACGAGATGTCGATAGAGATCCTTTGCCAGAACTGTAACTTTACATATGAGAAAGCCGCAAAGGAGTTCGGCTACAAGCCGATGAGCGCTGAGGATTCGCTGCGCGACACCATCAAGTGGATAAAGAAATTCGATAAAGAAAAAGCAAATAAGAAATAAAAAATTGCGGGCGGCCGAGGCTGCCCGCTTTTTGTGTTTGCCGACAACATTATCCTGCTTTGGGAATATAATGTAGCAGGGACAGGCGATTTTGAAATTTTTTTGCTCCCCGATTTCAAAACGCGATTATTTCGCCGTGTGTGTGCCCAAAATAATACTGCCATTCAAACTTACGGGAGTGATTACAGTGACCGTTAAACGGGGAGAGATCTATTACGCCGATTTAAGTCCCGTGATCGGCTCGGAGCAGGGCGGCACGAGGCCTGTGCTGATAGTTCAGAATGATGTCGGCAACAAATTCAGCCCCACCGTCATTGCGGCTGCGATAACGAGCCAGCGATTTAAAACGAGCTTACCTACCCACATAAGGGTCAACGCCGACGGCTGCGGCCTCGCCAAGGATTCGATAGTGCTGCTCGAGCAGGTGCGTACCCTCGATAAAAAGCGCCTGCGCGAGAAGATGGGGAATCTCGGCGAGCAGGATATGACGAGGGTGAACAGAGCGCTCTCGGTCAGCCTCGGCATCGGCGCAGAATAGAACAGTGAAAACCCCGCCGCCGGGCGGGCATAATTAAAAACGGCGTGACCGCAAAAGTCACGCCGTTTGATTTTTAAATTTTGGATCGGCACAGGTGGCGTCCGCTGCATAGGTTTAACAAGCCGAAACGGTCAAGTCATCATGCTATATTTCTTTGGCATACAGTCGGTCGGTCTCATTGGCGTAATTAACAATATCACCGAGATAACGGTATCCGTATTTTTCATATAGCCCTGTATGCACGGACGGGATGTACGTCTTGTCAAAGCCCTTTTCCTTTGCATATTCGTTCGCAAAGGAAATCAGTTTTTCGCTGATCCTATGTCCGCGATAGCTTTCCGTCACAAAGATCCCCGATACCCACGGATATATTTCGGGCAGCGGATAATAATCGCTCTTTCGGATATAAGCTATCCCTATAATCCGGCCGTTTATTATCGCTGCAAACGGAGTTTCCCAGTCTGTAAACGTCCATGCCCGAAGCTCATCCAACATATGAGCCTTTACATCTTCCCATGAAAACTCTTCAACAAAGCGGAGCAGTTTATCCGCTAATTCGGTATCGCGATCAACCTTTTTAATTTCCACTGTATCACCCTTTTCTATCTGTGCTATACACATTGCAGGGGACGGCGTTCTCGGCATCCCGCAGATCAAGCCGAAATCCGCCTACGCGGCCACCTCATCCGTCTCGCAGGCTCGGCGATTTTGCGCGAATTATATTGTCGGCTTGCGGTTACGGGCGGAGCTGTCACTTTTTCTTTTTGGGCGCGGGCAGGTCGTCATACATTGCGTTAAACAGACCGTTCAGGAATTCCCTATTGTCGACGTCCTCGACTAACAGCATCTCTTTTGCGCCGTCATAGGGCAGCTCGCGATCGGCTGTAGGCATATAGGCGACGGCAGACGCGGTCGGTTTCACAAGCAGCCTGTTGTCATATATGCCGCCGACCGAGGCTGAGCAGGTCTCATAGCCTCTGCGCTCAAGGTAGGCAAGAACATCGCCCGAGGTGGTGCCCCAATAGGGCATGAAGCTGTCGATTCCCTGCGCCTCGCCCCAGCCCATCATTCCGTGGACAAAGACGAAGGGATATTGCCTTGCGCTGCCCGCAGCCGCATAAGCGGTTGGGAATGAAAGCAGCAGCGCGATGCAAAGGATGGCTGATAAGAATTTTTTCATGGTTATCGGTCTCCTTTGTTTTTTGAATATGCATTTATCAAAGAGCGTTCACGATATCTTTAAAATGCCTGCCGCGCTCCTCAAAGCAGGAATACTGATCGAATGAGCTGGTGGTGGGGGAGAGCAGGACGCTGTCGCCGCTCTCGGCAGCTTTTACC
>FR888233.1:144281-165770 GCA_000431775.1 Clostridium sp. CAG:413
TGCGACGGCTTCGTCGAGAGTTGTGACCACCGTGCCGCCCTCGCCGACAAGCTCGCTTATGAGCCGCCTGCCGCAGGCGCCGTAGCCGATAACCTTCTTAACGCAGCCGAGGTGCGCCCTCACGTCGTCCATGGCAAGCCCTTTCTCAAAGCCGCCGACGAGCAGGATAACGCCCTTATCAAAGGCCTTCAGCGCCGTGACGGTGGCGTCGGTGTTGGTGCCCTTGGAGTCGTTGTAGTATTTAACGCCGTTCAGCTCGCGGACGAATTCTATTCGATGCTCAACGCCCCTGAAATCGGCGATAACGCTGCAAATATCTTCGTTAGTTACGCCGAAAGCCTTGGCTATCGAGATGGCGACGATGATATTCTGCAAATTATGCTTGCCGATTATCTTTATCAGGTCGAGCGGCAGCACTTTTTCGCCGTTTACGCAGACATAGCCGCCCGATACGCAGGAATCCGTGTCGCTGCGGTCGGTGCTGAATGTACGCACGGTGCAGTTCACAGGATATTTGGCGGTGTATTCGGCGAGTACGGGGTCGTCAGCATTGAGCAGGAAGAGGTCGGAGCCGCTCATGTTGCGATAGACCTCGGTCTTTGATTTGTAATAGGCGTCAAGGCTGCCCATGAAGTCCACATGGTCGGGGGTGAGGTTGAGTATCACCGCCGCCTCGGGACGGAATCTGTCGATATTGACGAGCTGGAAATTTGAGATTTCAAGTGCTATATAGTGGCCGCCCTCCTCCATAAGGCCATTCTCGAGCACGGTCTCGCAGAGAGGGATGCCGATATTGCCGCAAAGGTGAGTTTTGCCGGGGAAGGTCTTTGCCAGCAGCTCATAGACGAGCGTTGAGGTGGTGGTCTTGCCGTTGGTGCCGGTTATCGCCACATAATGCTGGGGCTTCGCCACGTTATAGGCAAGCTCGATCTCGGTTATGACGGGGATATTTCGCTCGGCGAGGCGCTGCATCATCGGGCTTCTGAACGGCACGCCGGGATTCTTGACTACGAGCGAATAATCGCCCTCAAAAACCTGCATACTCTGGTCAACGACCGTCACGCCGAGCTTCTCAAGCTCGGGCAGCTCCTTGATATCCTCTTTCTTTTTGCTCTCGGAGAGAGTTATGACCGCACCGAGGCGGTGCAGCACTTTTATCGCCGCCATGCCGCTCCTTGCGAGGCCGACGACGAGCACATTTTTGCCTGTAAGCTCCATTTTGAAGCCTCCTTACTTAAACATATAGTTATAGACCTTTGCCCACGCAAAGACCCGCTCTTTATTCCATTTCTTGGGTATCACGGCGCAGGTAGCGGCCGCCTTGCCCATGTTGGTGCCGCAGTTGAGCAGCTTCATTACAAGCTCCTTGTCGCGGCAGACCTGCTTCGCTTTGTTGCCGAGCCCTCTGACGTCCATGCCGGAGACAAGGCTGCCGAGGCTGGTGAAGTTTGCGCCCATATTCACGTCGTCAGAGGTGATTATTTCGCTCTCGACGAGGTAATCTATCTCCTCGGGCTTGAGTGAGAGCAGCAGCTTCTTGGCGCAGGCGAGCGGAGCAAGCCCCGAGCCTACTGCCTTGTAATATGCGACCTGATAGGGCCAAAGCGTCTCGGCGCTGAAGGCGCATTCGCTGTCGGCCGTGACGGCGTCGGCCAGCGCGCGGGAGGCCTTGAGGCTGTTTGCGATGCCCGAGCCTATCATCGGCACGGTCATAAAGGCGCTGTCGCCTATTGCGGCGTAGCCGTCGGCAACCATCATGGCGGGGGGCTGACGCACGGGAATCTCGACGAACTGACCGCCTCTGACTCTCTCCCTGCCGAGCCTAGGATTTGTCTCGCGCAGCACGTCGGAGAATCTCTCGACCTCCGCCATGTCGAAATCCTCAAATCTGCCGATGAGCAGGTCGGTGTGATCGTCCTCCGAGGCTATCCAGCTGATGCCCCTGATGTTGTCGGGGAAGAGCATTACCTTGAATTTTGTCTCGGCTTCCTCGTCGCTTGCGACGTTGTAGAACGCACGGTAAATTGTTATCTTGTCGCTGCGCTGCACCTCGGCGTCAATGCCGAAGGATTCGGGGAGCTGACGGCGCACGGGCGAATTCATGCCGCAGGCGTCGATAACGAGGTCGGCATATTCGTCGCCCTTGTCGGTCTTGATGCCCGCTACTCTGTTGCCGAGCAGTATCGGCGCGAGCACCTCGCATTCATAGACTATGTTGACCCCGCAGTTGAGGGCGTGATTTATCAGGTGCTCATAGATATCGCGGCGCTCCATCTTTATCTCAAGCTGATCCTTTGGGATATGCTGCTGCAGGGGCTTCTTTGAGGTCGGGGCAAAGAAGGTCATATCCTCCTTATACTCGAATTTATCCTCGGGCGGCATATCTATGCCCGCTGTTTTAAGAGCGCCGGGGGCAAATATATCGGTCCAGTCATAGCCGAGGGTGCCTTCTTTTCTCTTCTCATAAACGGTTACGTCGAAGCCTGCCCTTGCGAGCGAAGCTGCGGCGGCAATACCGCCGTGACCGAGACCGGCAACGATTATTCTTTTACCCATTTTTAGCCCTCCGTTATCGGTTTTTATAAATTTTAACATATAACCGGCAAAATGACAACCGAAATTTATCGCTTTCATATAAAAATAGTTGATTTTATTCTATTCTTATGCTTTAATTATTATATACTTATTATTTAAGGGGAGATCTTGTTTGAAAAAGGCAAAGCGCTCCGTATGGAGCAGCCCCATACTCGACTCACGCATCGAGTCCTATGACACCACCTCATTTGCAAAGAAATCCAAGAGCATCAATAAATAAACAGCGGAGGAAATGAAAATGAACACGATCTTTACCGACGGTATGCGCTTTGTCGATGAATTCGGCAGAGAGCGCATATTCCACGGCATCAACGTCTGTGACAAGGGGCGCAAGGTCGGCGGCACGGGCAGGCGCGAATATGCCCATGAGTGGGACGAGGCGCTTTTTGATCAATTCAGGAATTGCGGCTTCAATATAATCCGCTTCGGCATCACATGGGACGCCGTTGAGCCGCAGCCCGGCAAATACAACGACGATTATCTGGATTCGCTCGCAAAGATCCTCGACAAATGCGCCGAGAACGGCTTCTATTGCTACCTCGATATGCACCAGGATCTTTACTCGAGCTTTGAGGATAAGGACGGCTTCGGCGACGGTGCGCCCGCTTGGGCGTGTCTCGACGGCGGCCATAAATACAAGGCGCATCGCTTCGTCTGGGCGGAGGGCTATTTCTTCAACAAGGCCGTCCACAAGTGCTTCGACAACTTCTGGGCTAATGCCGAGGTCAACGGCAGAGGCTTGCAGGATTGGTACTGCGATATGTGGGCGCACGTCGTCGGCAAGCTCGGCTCGCACCCCGCCGTGATAGGCTTCGATGTGATGAATGAGCCGTTCATGGGCAGCGACGGCGGAGTTATATTCAGGAAGTTGATTTTGGAGCTTATCAAGGTCACTCTCTGCGACCGCTCGATAAGCCTTATCGAGCTTGCAAAGACTCTGCTCATCAAGGAGCGCCGCCTGCACATTGCCGATCAATACACCGCCTATCACCTGCGTAAGGTCACCTCGGCGGCGGATTCCATCGTCAGGCGCTTTGACACCTGCAAATATACGCCGTTCATCAATAAGGCGGCCGAGGAGATACGCAGGGAGAATAAGAGCGGCATCATCTTCCTTGAGAACAGCTATTATTCAAACCTCGCCATTCCGTGCGCCGCGGGTGAAGTGACCGTCGGCGGCAAGCGTGACGAGAGCTTTGCCTACGCCCCGCACGCCTATGATATCGTCGCCGACACGCCGATGTATAAATACGCGGGCACCGACCGCATGACGGCGCTGCTTGCCGAGCCTCGCAGGATGCAGGAGCGGCTGAATATCCCCGTCGTATTCGGCGAATGGGGCGGCTTCCAGCCCGATACGGATTGGTATTACCATTGCGAATTCATCCTTGACACCTTTGATAAATATCACTGGAGCGATACATACTGGGCTTATTTTGACGGTCTGTTTGACTCAGAGCTGCCCGTACGCGTCCTAAAGCGACCCTATCCGAGAGCTGTTGCGGGCAGGATAATCGAATACCGCCACGACCGCAGCGAGGGCAGCTTCTCCCTCCGCTTTGAGCAGGATAAGAGCTGTAAAGCGCCGACCGAGATATACGCCCACAAGGCGGTCAGAGCCGTCGAGAGCGACCTGAAATACACCGTCACCGAGGCGGACGGAGGCTATATAGTCGCTTTTAAGGGCGGCAAGAACGGAATCCACGATATAAAAATCACTTTTTGCGAGTAAAATATGTTTGACAATAGAGAAATACTGAGAATAGCGCTTGAACAGAGCGCCGCAGACATGGGCTGCGAGCCGGAGGACTTTCTCGGCACACGGGCGAAGGTATTTGTCTCCCGTCCGAACGAAAGGGCACGATGCTACCTCAAATTACCGCTCCCGTGCGACCTTGTGTCATACGGAGGGTGCGTTATCGCCTCCGCCGAGGAGCGGTATATCCCCTTGGTCGAGAGTTATATAAAAAAGTACCCCGCCGAGCATTGCTTTGAAACGCCGAATATGCATATCTTAAACGACGAGTTTCAAAAGCACGGAATGCGTGTGTGCTTCATGGCGGAGTATTGGCTCCCGGATATTGAGTTGCTGCGTGAGATCGATTGCGGGCTTGAGCTGAGGGTGTTGACCCCGGAGGACTTCTCATCGCTCTATCTGCCCGAGTGGGGCAATGCGCTCTATGCCCCGAGACGTGAGCGTGATGTGCTTGCCGTCGGCGCCTATGACGGCGACAGGCTTATCGGCCTTGCAGGTTGCTCCGCCGATTGTGAGACAATGTGGCAGATCGGGGTCGATGTGCTGCCCGAATACAGGCGGCGAGGGGTCGGCAGCGCCGCGACTGCCCGCCTTGCGCTCGAGACGCTTGGTAGGGGCAAAGTGCCGTTCTATTGCTGCGCCTGGTCAAATATCCGCTCGGCGAGGAATGCGATACGCAGCGGCTTCCGCCCCGCGTGGGCTGAGCTGACCGTCAAACCCGCCGAATTCACGGATGAGCTGAATAAATAAATCAAAAGCCCCGTATGCCGAAGCATACGGGGTTTCTGGTGACCCGGACGAGAATCGAACTCGTGTTACCGCCGTGAAAGGGCGGTGTCTTAGCCGCTTGACCACCGGGCCATATGGTAGCGGCAGTTGGATTTGAACCCACGACCTACCGGGTATGAACCGGTTGCTCTAGCCACTGAGCTATGCCGCCATATGAACCCTCTTTACAGAGGGCTTGTCTATTATATTATAAGGAAAAGAATTTGTCAAGTATTTTTGCAAAAATTTTGTTGCCGGGGGGGGGCAGAGAAAGGGAGAGCCGATGAGGCTCTCCCGCTTTTTTTATTTCGAATCCACATAATCGTGGAATACTATTTTGACCGCTTCTCTCGGGAAGTCGATGCGGCGATTCTCGACGATGTCACCCTTCTTGGTGCCCTTCATCGGCACGGAGAAGTAGATGTCCCTGACCACGTTGCCGTCCTTGTCATAGGCGGTGTAGCCGATCTTCATATCCTGCGAGCGGCTGCCCACGGTGAGCAGCTCCACGTTGACGAAGCCGTCTGCGTTGTAGGATATGCCGGTGTCTCTGAGGTCTACCGAGGTTATCTTGGCGGCGTTTTTGCCGTAGACATAATAGCTGCCGAATACTACCTCGACGTTGTTTATCGTCTCAACGAACTGAGGAGAGGTGGCGTCGGGATGCTCGTCCTGATTGTCGGGCACGGGTGCGGTGGCGCCGTAGGGGCTAACGTAAGAATATTTTTCAGCCGTGGTCGTTACGGGGTCGTCGGGCAGCTTGGCGCAGCCGACGAAGCAGAGCAGAGCGATAACCAAAGCAAGAGTGGCGGAGATAACGGTCTTTGCGGTTTTCATTCGATCATATCCTTTCTTAGATACTGATTAAATTGTATCATATCCGTGCGGATTTTTCAACCGTTTCAGCGATTACCTCCACGGTTTTTGCTATTGTAACGGCGGTGATGGGGCCGAGGGAGTTGGTTTCCTCATAATGCCGCCTGCCGTGCCTGTCCCTCGGGATATCGAGGTAAGGGGC
This sequence comes from Clostridium sp. CAG:413, assembly GCA_000431775.1. Classification (GTDB taxonomy): domain Bacteria; phylum Bacillota; class Clostridia; order Oscillospirales; family Acutalibacteraceae; genus CAG-177. The sequence goes on from FR888233.1 coordinate 150,419, forward strand.
TTCACCATCGAGCATGAAGTCGTTCGGCGGGATCACATAGCCGATCTCGTCGTTCGCAAGGCCGATAATAACGGCGTCCCTGCCGAGAATTTGCAGCAGCGGCGTGGGATTGAGCGCCTCGGGGCAGCCGCTCGAGGAGTCGTCCGCGCCGAGATAGCCGCCGTAGACAAGCTCGGGGAATATCTCGCAGGGGAGCAGGAGCAGCGGTAAACCGCCTATCTCGAGGTAGCTTATCTCTGATTTGAGGGCGAAGCCTCCGCCTTTCGGCAGTTTATATGGCTTCGCGGCGAGCAGACCCGCTTTCGCGGCGAGCAGCAGCACGGTGTTCTCGGCCTTAAAATAGACCTCCTGCCGCAGACAGCCGATGCGGGCGGGCAGCAGCTCCTCATCCTCGGGCTTTATTGAGAGCGCGTAGCCGGCGAGCCTGTCGCCGATAGCGGCGGTCGAGGCGGAGAAATCGCCGCCCTGCTCTCTGATCTCATGCTCATTCTCTATCTTCATGCTTATCATGCCGCCGACAGCGCCCACGCAATAGAGCGTCTGCGCGCCCGTCTCACGCTCGATCCGCCTGCGGAGATAGCAGGGGAAATCGGCGCTGACAAGCTCGTTGCACCCTTGCAGCGACTCGGAGTGAGCGGCAAAATTTATAATGTAAGTCTCCCTTGAGCCGTCGTTCGGGGTGAATCTCAGGCGGGTCAGGGTGTCGGAATACACGGTCGGGGTGCGTATATCCTCCTGCATATCGGGCACACGCACTTTGCCCAGGCGCAGCCTGCCGCGCTTGCGGGCGGCATATGCCTCTTTTGCGGCGGCGACGGTGCGGGAGAGGACAAGCTCCATGTATTTCGGGTCTTTGCCGCTCCTCGGCAGCGGCCCCCATATGCCCATGGTGTCGATCCCCGCGTGGGAATGAGTGCTGACCACGTTAATGCTGCGGCAGCCCGTGAGCATGGCGAAGGGGCGGAGCGCCCGCCTTATGCGTTCGACGTCGCTTTTCAATATGCCTACGCAGTCTATCGAGATGAGCAGTATCCCGCCAAGCCCCGAGCGGTCGTCCAGCCACACGGCGTGAGTCTGCGGCGGGTCGAGCACTCCTTTTGCAGGTTTGTTTTCCTGATAACCTGCAATGTAATATTTCTTTTTGCCGATATCGGGCGGCAATATCTCGGCCTTAGCGAAGCCGAGGATGTATTCGCAGCCCGTCGGGTAGGTCGGTGCGGAGAACTCCGCTTTGGGGAGAGGCTTCACTGCGGTGGCGGCAGTCACAAGGCGTGACTGAGCGCCGAGGGCGAAGCGCAGAGCTTTGCTTGCAAGGGCTGAGGGCTTCATGGCGAGCCTCCTCGGGTCATTTATTCCAGCTGAATTTGGTGAGCTTGCCCTGTGTGAGCAGCTCGGGGAAGCCCCACTGGCGCAGCACCTCATAGACCCCGACCGCCACGGTGTTGGAGAGGTTGAGGCTGCGTGCGGAGGCGTCATTGATCATCGGCAGGCGCACCGAGGTGTCGGGGTTTCGATAGAGCAGCTCCTCTGGCAGCCCCGCCGTCTCTTTGCCAAAGACGAGGTAGCAGTTGTCGGGATACTCAATGTCTGAGTAAAGATGCGTCGCCTTGGTGGAGAAATAATAGAAATTGCCGTCTTTGTTTCTCTCAAAGAAATCGTCAAGATTACAGTAGTAGGTAATGTCGAGCAGATGCCAATAATCCAGCCCCGCCCGCTTTAATTTGGCGTCATCCACACGGAAGCCCATCGGCTCCACCAGATGCAGCCTTGCCCCCGTCGCAGCGCAGGTGCGGGCAATGTTGCCGGTATTCTGCGGTATCTGCGGCTCGACAAGGACGATATTTAAAACTGACATTAAAAAACTTCCTTAAAAATTTTTTACAGGTTTTTTTATTCCCGTCGAGGGAAAAATAGCTTTGAAGCTCAATGAATGGAGGGAAAAGTATGTTTGCTTCTTCTAAAACAGGCTCGATGATGGCGGGCGTGGGTATCGGCATGGCTCTCGGCGCAGCCGCAGGCATGGCGGGCTCCAAGATGATGACGAAGAGCGGGCGCAGAGCGTGCCGCCGCAACGCCGCCAAATGCATGAAAACCGTGGAGGATATGATAGACGGCGTTTCTTCAATGATGAAGTGAGTGAGCGGTAGCTCTCTCAGCCGTTGAAGTTGCTCATGGCCTTATCAATATCTCCGGCGACTATCAGCTCTGCTGCCGAGCAGGCCTTTTCCGCCGCCTCGCGCAGCAGGGCGAGCTCGTCTTTTTTGAATTGTGACAGCACCCAGTCGGCAAGGTCATAGTCGGGGTGCGGCTTCTCACCAACACCGAGCTTGACCCTCGGGAATGCGTCGGAATTCAGATGATAGATAATGCTTTTGATGCCGTTGTGGCCGCCGTCGCTGCCCTTGCGGCGAATCCTGAGCCGACCGCATGGGAGGGATATATCGTCAAAGACGACGAGGATGCGCTCGGGCGGTATCTTATAGAAGGAGGCTGCCTGCCTGACCGCTTCGCCGCTGTTATTCATAAAGGTCTGCGGCTTCATCAGCAGGCACTTGACCCCGCCGAGCGTGAGGGAGGCGGTCACAGCCTTGAATTGTATCTTGTTTATCTTAACGCCGTTTTTGTCGGCAAGCAGGTCGGCAAAGAGGAAGCCCGCGTTGTGGCGGGTCAGCTCATATTGCTTGCCGGGGTTGCCAAGCCCCACGATGATGAATTCGGGCGGGCCGGATATCGGCGTTCTTCTTGAAAAAAAGCCCATTCAACTACCTCTGTCAGCCCTTTGCGACAGGCGCTAACATAGTTTCGCTGAGGTCGGCATCCTCGCTTGTCTTGGTGCCGTAGATTATCTCAAAATCGTTTTTGTCGATCATTTCCTTTGCCTGCTCGAGGGTCAGGTCGCCGTTATTTATAAGGATGCTGGCGCTGATAGGGTAGACTGCGCCGGGGGTCAGGGTCAGCTCGCCGCCGATATTGCTGCTGATAAACACGTCGCCGCCCTTGATATTGGTTTTGAAGCCGACAACGGTCAGGTCACGGTCGCTCTCGTTTTTGAGATTCAGTATCAGATCATAGGCGAGCCAGCTCTCCGGCTCGGCAAAGAATTCCTCCGTCCTCTTTTCGCCGAGGCCGTAGGAGCTGACGAGAGCCGCTCTGTAGCGCTCGGGGGTCTTGAGATAAACCTCTATCGTGCCTTCGTTGAGCTGGAGACTGTCCTCGGTGACGGTGAGGTCGGTGGGATTATCCTTATAGGCAAGGAGTCCGAAGTAAATGCCGACGCCGGCGGCGATGACTATGACGACCGCTGCGATTATTGCTATCGTTTTTTTCATTTGAAATGTCCTCCGATAATTTAAGTTTATCTAATTATGACAGATTGGAGCAAAAAAAACAATACAATTCGGTCAAAAATAATAAATTGTTTAAATTTAATCGCTTTTTACAGATAATTTTAAACAAAAAAAAGAGGCTGCTGCGTAATGCAACAGCCTCTCGGCTATTCAATCAAATTCTTGCGCTAATTTAATCGAATCAAAATAAGCAATTGTCGCTTAAATTATGCCTTTTTCTTGGTGCAAACATATGCAGCGGCAGCAGCAACGGAGATAGCTGCGAAAGCAGCGATACCTGCGGTTGCGGAACCGGTCTCTGCGGGCTTCTCAGCAGCGGTGGTAGCCTCGGTAGTAGCCTTGTCGCCTGCATAGAAGGACTTGATCTTTGCCTTCAGGGAATCAAGGAGATCGCCAAGCTTGCCGCTGTTGCCAACCTTAGCCTTAAGGTCGTCGATAGCGCCGTTAACGTCTGCCTCGGGAACAGTGATACCCTTGAGAAGATTCTCAACGAGGTCAACAAGACGGGTAACAACGGACTCGATGTCGTCCCACTGAGTGTTGCTGGACTTAATGAGCTCAACGATAGCGTTGAGAACGTCCTTAACGGTGAGGTCAACATAGTCCTTGGTGGGAGCGGGATCACCAACGGTGCAAGCAGCAACGTGCTTGTTGTACTCAGCTTCGATAGCGAACTTAGCGCCGCACTTGGGGCAAACATTGTTGTCATAAGAGCCGGGAACACCGCCGACAGGTGCTACGGTAGAAGCAGCAGTGGTGGTGGTGGTGGGATCCTCTGCAAACGCCATAGCGGTCATGGAGAATGCAAGAACGAGTGCAAGAACAATTGCAAGTGTCTTTTTCATTTGAACCATTCCTTTCGATTTTTATTGCAAGAGCAACAATTGTTAACTTATATTACCACAGGTGAAGCAGTATGTCAACACCTTTTGCGATAAAAAATGAATAAATGTTAAACAAATTATGATTAAATTTTATTCATTATAGCCTATAGGAAAATTAGTTTTTCTCAACGCCGAGGGTAACTTTTTCGCCGTTGATATCCCATTCCTTGAAATAGGAGCCGCCCGCGGCCTTGATTATCTCGGTGGCGAGCACGTCGTGGCTTATCTCCGCGCCGTGCTTGTCAAAGATGGCTGCGATGCCGTCGTTGCCGCTGACATAGACCCTGATGGTGTCCATGACCTCGAAGCCCGCGTCCTTACGCATGGTCTGGATCTTGGAGATAAGCTCCCTGACGAAGCCCTCCTCGACAAGCTCTGGGGTGAGGTTGGTGTCGAGCACCACGGTCACGCCGCCGCCGCTCTCGGCTCTGAAGCCGTCCTTCTGAACTGTCTCGATGAGCAGATCCTCCGCCGCAAGCGAGACTTCATTGCCGTCAACGGTGAAGCTGATAGCGCCGTTTGAGTCAAGCTCCTGCTTCGCGGCGGTGCCGTCAACGCTCTGGAGATAGGCTCTGATGCCGCCGAGCAGCTTGCCGTATTTGGGGCCGACGGTCTTGAGCTGCGGCTTGAAGCTGTAGGAAACATAGGAGGCGGAGTCGTCAACGAATTCAAGCTCCTTGACGTTCAGCTCATCCTCGATTATCTCGCAGTATTCCTTATCGAGCTTCTTCGGCGCGGTGACGAACATCCTGCCGAGGGGCTGTCTGTTCTTGATATTTGCGCCGTTTCTGGCGGCTCTGCCGAGCACGACCACGTTGAGCACCTCATCCATGGAGGTCTCGAGATCCTTATTGATGATGGCGGGGTCGGCGACGGGGTAGTCGCAGAGGTGGACGCTCTCGGGGGCGGTCTTATCGACGCTGCAAACAAGGTTGCGGTAGATATCCTCGGTCATGAACGGGATCATCGGGGCAGCCAGCTTGATAACGGTGACAAGAGCGGTGTAGAGGGTCATGTAGGCGTTTATCTTATCCTGCTCCATGCCCTGCGCCCAGAAGCGCTCCCTGCCGCGGCGGACATACCAGTTGCTCATGTCGTCAACGAAGCTCTGGAGCGCCCTTGCCGCCTCGGGGATAGCGTAGCTGCCGAGGTAGCCGTCGACCGTGCCGATAAGGGAGTTGAGCCTTGAAAGCAGCCATTTATCCATGATGGAGAGCTTGGAGTAATCAAGCTCATACTTGGTGGGGTCAAATTTATCTATATTCGCATACAGAATATAGAAAGCATAGGTATTCCACAGGGTGCCCATGAATTTGCGCTGACCCTCGACAACGGCCTTGCCGTGGAAGCGGTTGGGCAGCCACGGGGCGGAATTCGTGTAGAAATACCAGCGGATAGCATCAGCGCCGTAGGTGGAGAGGGCGTCGAACGGGTCAACGGCGTTGCCCTTGGATTTGGACATCTTCTGACCGTTCTCATCCTGCACGAGACCGAGGACGATGACGTTCTCATACGGGGATCTGTCAAACAGCAGGGTGGAGATAGCCATCAGCGAATAAAACCAGCCTCTGGTCTGATCGACCGCCTCGGAGATGAAAGCGGCGGGGAACTGCTGCTTGAATACCTCTTGATTCTCAAACGGATAGTGGTGCTGAGCGAAGGGCATTGCGCCGGAGTCGTACCAGCAGTCGATGACCTCGGGCACTCTCTTCATCACGCCGCCGCACTTCTCACACTTGATAGTTACGTCGTCGATGAACGGGCGATGAAGCTCGATATCGTCGGGGCAGTTGTCGCTCAGCTCTTTAAGCTCGGCGATAGAGCCTATCGAATGTCTGTGGCCGCAGGAGCATTCCCAAATGTTGAGCGGGGTGCCCCAATAGCGGTTACGGCTGATGCCCCAATCCTGGATATTCTCAAGCCAGTCGCCGAAGCGGCCCTTGCCGATGCTCTCGGGGATCCAGTTGACGGTGTTGTTATTCTTAACAAGGTTATCCTTAACGGCGGTCATCTTGATGAACCAAGATTCTCTTGCGTAGTAGATAAGCGGAGTGTCGCAGCGCCAGCAGAACGGATAATCATGCTCAAATTTCGGCGCGGCAAAGAGTTTGCCCTCCTTGTCGAGATCCTGAAGCACGAGGGGATCGGCGTCCTTGACGAATTTGCCGGCATAGGGTGTCTCGGCGGTCATATTACCCTTGCCGTCGACGAACTGAACGAAGGGCAGGTCGTAGTTGCGGCCTATTCTTGCGTCGTCCTCGCCGAATGCGGGGGCGATATGGACTATTCCGGTACCGTCGGACATGGTAACGTAATTGTCGGCGGTGACGAAGTGAGCCTTTTTATTCTGCTTTGCGGCGCATTCGCCGGCGCAGGCAAAGAGAGGCTCGTATTCTTTATATTCAAGATCCTTGCCCTTGAAGCTCTCAAGCACTTCATAGGCCTTGACGCCGTTCTCCTCATCGCCGAGCGAGCCGAGCACGGTATCCATAAGAGCCTCGGCTATATAATAAGTATAGCCGTCCGCCGCCTTGACCTTGCAATAGGTCTCGTCGGGGTTGACGCAGAGGGCGACGTTGGAGGGCAGGGTCCAGGGGGTGGTCGTCCACGCAAGGAAATAAGCGTCCTCGCCCTTGACCTTGAAGCGGACTATTGCAGAGCGCTCCTTGACGGCCTTGTAGCCCTGAGCAACCTCATGAGAGGACAGGGGGGTGCCGCAGCGGGGGCAATAGGGGACTATCTTGAAGCCTTTATAAAGCAGTCCCTTATTCCATATCTCCTTGAGCGACCACCAGACGGATTCGATATAGCTGTTGTGATAGGTGACGTAGGGGTGCTCCATATCGGCCCAGAAACCGACAGTGTTGGAGAAATCCTCCCACATTCCCTTATACTTCCAAACGCTCTCTTTGCAGAGCTTGATGAAAGGCTCAACGCCGTATTTCTCTATCTGATCCTTGCCGTTGATGCCGAGCAGCTTCTCGACCTCAAGCTCGACGGGCAGACCGTGGGTATCCCAGCCCGCCTTACGGGGCACCATGTAGCCCTTCATAGTGCGGTATCTGGGGATCATATCCTTGATAACTCTGGTCAGAACGTGACCGATGTGCGGCTTGCCGTTTGCGGTCGGCGGGCCGTCGTAAAACGTGTAGGTCGGGCAGCCCTCACGGTTCTCGATGCTCTTCTCAAAGATGTCGTTCTTCTTCCAGAAGTCGAGGACGGCCTTCTCACGGCTTACGAAATCAAAGTTTGACGAAACTTTTTCGTACATTTCAAATTCCTCCATTTATATAAATGCTTGGTATTACCTCAATGAAAATTCCCGCAAAAAAAATAAAATCCCCGCCCTAAACAGGACGAAGATATCTTCGTTGACCACCCGTTCACACGGCACATTCATGCCCTGCCCGATAACGGCGGGCTGCCGTCAGAGCCTACTCGCCCGACGGGCTTTCGGTCTGCGATTCGAGAGTGATATTCGCCTTTGCGCCGCCGCCGGGTTCACACTGCTCCCGACTCACTTTGCACGGTAATGCAAGGGCTACTGTCTCCGTCATTATCTTTGCGGATGAATATTTATCATTGCTTTAGAAGTATATCACAACTTTTTCGCTATGTCAACACCAAAAAACGGGCCGATGCGCCTTGCACCGACCCGCGTGAGATCATTTATTTATCTCGATTTTGCCGTAGAGGGATGCGCCCGCGGAATCCGAGCGGGGGGCTCTGTCGGGGACGGAGCTTTCGCTTGAAGCGGAGCTGCGGTCGTTGTTGTAGCCGCCTCTGCCCCTGCCGCCGTTGCCTCTGCCTCTGTTATAGCCGCCTCTGTTGCCGTAGCCGCCCTTATTGTAGCCGCCTCTGCCGCGATTGCCGTAGCCGCTGCCGCCGGGGGGCTTGACGCCCTCCTCAAGGGTGATAACGACCTTGCGGTCGCCGTCGTTGCCGACTGAGTGAGAGGTGACGCCCTCAATCTCCTGAACGGTAGTGTGGATTATCCTGCGCTCATAGGGATTCATGGGCTCGAGCACCACGTTCCTGCCGTACTTCCTGACCTTAGCCGCATTCTTGCGGGCAAGGGCTCTGAGAGTATTCTCTCTCTTTTCACGGTAATTGCCGACATTGATGGATACTCTTCTGTATTCGTCCGAGCCTCTGTTGATAACGAGGCGGGTAAGATACTGGATGGCGTCGAGGGTCTCGCCCCTCCTGCCGATGACCGAGCCGTAGTCGTCGCCGCAGCTGATGTTGATGCGGACGTCCTCGCTGTCGGCCTCGATCTCGATCTCCGCGTCGTTAACGCCGAGATTGACGAGGATGTTGTTGAGGTAAGCCTTGGCAGCCGTGAAATCGTCGGCCTTGACCTCCTCGTATTCGTAGCACGCCTTTACCTTGGCGGGGGAGCCGCCGAAAAGACCGAGAACCTTCTTCTGGGGTCTTTCGAGGACTTCATATTTGATATCTGCATCCTCAGGGGCTTCGAGAGCCTTGAGGGCAGCCTCTTTTGCTTCGTCAAGAGTTGCGCCGGTACCGATTGCTTCTTTGATCAAGAAATTTCACCACCTGAACTGTGTAAATTATGAATTGGTTTTGGCTTTTTCCGCTGCAACGAGTTTAAGATTGTTCTCTCTCGAGCGGCGCTCGACGGTCTCGTCGACCATGAGCTTTGCTATCATCTTTTTGGGGCTGAATAAGTGGCCTATGATAATTGTCGACAGCAGGCCGAAAACACTGGAGGCTATCCAGTAGATGCCGATGCCGACGGGATATTTGACGACTATCCAAAGAGAGAATATGGGCATACCGAAGGTCATACAGCCCATTGCGGGGTTTTTAGCCATTGAGGGATTGGTCTGCTTCTGCTTTATCTGTGAATAAACGCCCGACGCAAGAGAAGAAAGGAATGAGAACGCCGGGATCATCCAAATGGCAACGGCCTTGGCGCCGTGGACGCCGATATCCTTGTAGTTGGCGGGCACATCGCCGAGTGAAAACAGACCGAAGAAGTTGAAGTCGATCGCCTTGATGGCGTCGTAAGTAGCTTGTGATACACCTGCAATGCCCTGGAGGCTGTCGATATGCTGGATAACGAGCAGCTCTGCAAGGTGAGAGGTGTTGGAGGCCGAGCCGAGGTTGAGCTTGGCTACGGCGTCGGTGAGCAGCTTTATCTCCGTGTCATCAATGAAAAGAAAGTTGCTCAGGGGGTAGTAGATAGCTCCGATGAGCCCGAAGAGGAGGAGGAACTGGACTGCCATGGGAGCGCAGCCCGCACTCATCGGGTTATAGCCCTCGCGCTGGTAAAGAGCGGAGGTCTCCTCCTGAATGCGCCTCTGGTCGCCGGCAAATTTTGCCTGTATCCTGCGGATCTTGGGCTGCAGGCGCTGAGTTTTGGCCATGCCCTTTTGCTGGCTTATTGTTGACGGAGTCATGATAAGCCTTGAGAAAAGAGTGAGCAGGATTATCGAGATGGCGTAGTTATGGAAGCCGACGCTCTGATAGATGAGCTTAAGCAGAAAACCGAAGGGCACGCCCAACGTTTCGTATAAAAAGGTCATTTCTTTTCCTCCGGATGAGAGTGTTTCTTCGGCGGCACCGGATCGTAGCCGCCCGGAAAAAGTACGTTGCATCTCATCAGCCTGAAGACGGTGAGAAAGAAGCCCTTGAAGGCTCCGTGGGTCTCGATGGCTTCAACGGCGTATTGCGAGCAGGTCGGATAATACCTGCACATCGGCGGCAGCAGCGGAGATATCCTTCGCTGATAAAAGCGGATAAAGCGCAGCAACAGCTTCTTCATACGCCGTTGCTCCGTTCGTCGCCCGCGATGACTCCCGCTTCGGTCAGATGCTTTACCATAACGGGGATCAGGTCGCCGCTCTTAAGTTTTTTTGTTTTGAACCTTGCCACAAAGACGATATCCCAATTTCCGCTGCATTGGGGTAAGACAGAGGAGAATGCCGCCTTGATGATGCGGCGGCATCTGTTTCTCTCAACTGCGCTGCCGAGCTTTTTGCCGGCGGTCACGCCGACGCGGCAGCCTTTGCCACGGCTCTTAACTGCATAGGTGACGAGGGCAGGCGAGATCCTGACCTTGCCCCTGTTGTAGGCGTGGTTGAATTCGACGTTTTGCTTTAAGGTCACGAGCTTGGACATGACGGATCAGCTCCCGCAGATATTAGTAGGTGAGCTGCTTTCTGCCCTTCGCTCTGCGGCGGGCGAGAACCTTGCGGCCGTTTCTGTCAGCCATTCTCTTGCGGAAACCGTGTTCCATCTTGCGATGACGCTTCTTGGGCTGGTAAGTTCTTTTCATTTTTCTGACCTCCGTTTCATTGTTGAAGTTTTTCGGTAAAAACCATAAACAATCATTCGGCGTATTCGGCGAGCGAGCCGTGGTGATACGAAAATGATCATCGTCTGAGTAATCGGGGGCAAAATACCCCTCGGAATACACATTATATAACAGCTTGCCCATGAATGTCAACATTTTTTTGAATTAAGTTAATTTTAATCGGTTTTATCTTGCAATGCAGGGGGAGGTGTGATATACTTTAATATGTATCACTTCAAATAAAGGTAAAAGGTTTTGCTGCGCGACGGACGCAGCCGAGTGTAGAAAGGAACGGAATAGAATGACTTCTGTAGATGAGATATGGGGAAGCGTTTGTGAGAAACTGAGGGAAACTCTCATGCCCCCGATATACAAAGTATGGATAACCCCGCTGAGCCTTGTGAGCTTTGACGGCAGAGCTGTCGACATAGTGGCGAGCGAAATGGCGCAGAAGGTGCTCAGGCAGCAGTGCTACAACGAGCTGCTCGAAGCGTTCAGAGAGACGGTCGGTTTCGATGTGGAGCTGAACTTCATCACCGAGGCTCAGGCCTCCGCTGAGAGCTCCGAGGAAGCCGAGGAGGAGCTGCTCGACGAGGAGGAGAAATGCACATTTGACAATTTCGTGGTCGGCCCGTCCAACAGATTTGCCCACGCCGCAGCCCTTGCGGTCGCAAACGAGCCGGTCGTGAGATATAACCCGCTCTTTATTTACGGCGATTCCGGCCTCGGCAAGACCCACTTGCTCTGCGCCATCAGCAACGCCGTCAAGGAGAAGAATCCCGACGCCAAGATAATCTTCACCGGCGGCGAGAGATTTATGAATCAGATAATCACAGGCATCCGTGACCACAACATGGAGGCAATTCACGAGCAATACAGGAACTGCGATGTGCTGCTGGTGGACGATATCCAGTTCATCGCCGGTAAAGCGTCCACTCAGGAGGAATTCTTCCACACCTTCGACGCCCTGCATAAGGCGCAGAAGCAGATAGTGCTGACCTCCGACCGCCCGCCCAAGGATATGGAGGTGCTCAACGACAGGCTCAGGACCCGCTTCGAGTGGGGCCTGATAGCCGACATCCAGGCGCCCGATATCGAGACGAGAATGGCTATAATCCAGCGAAAGGCTCAGACCCTCGGACTTGAGCTGCCGCTCGACGTGGTGGAGCATATTTCCGAGAAAATAAAGACCAACGTCCGCCAGCTTGAGGGCGTAGTCAAGAAGATAAACGCGCTTGTCAATCTTGAAGGCTCCGCGATAAACATAGCTATGGTCGAGAGCGCAATGAGGGATTTCGTGAGCGACAGCCGCCCCGTCGGAGTTATCGTTGACAAGATAATCGAAGAAACGGGCAGGACCTTCGGCGTTGCGGCGGAGGATATCTCTTCAATGAAGCGGGACGCAAAGACCGCAAAGGCGAGGCAGGTGGCTGTGTATGCGGTCAGGGAGGTGACCGGGCTCACTCAGGAGGAGATCGGCGTATTCTTCGGCGGCAGAGACCGCACGACGATACTCTATTCCTATGATAAGGTCGCAGAAGCGGTCGCCCGTGACCCCGCAATGCGTAAAACGGTCGAGAATATAATGAAAAATGTCAGAGAAGGGAAAACAACTATACAATAATAATATATACATAATTCACAGCGAGGTTAAATATGGGATTTTTCAAAAAACTCAATAAGGGTCTCAAAAAGACGAGGGACAATATGTCCGGCGCGATCAACGCCGCCCTTTACGGCAAAAACGAGATAGACGACGAATTCTATGACGAGCTTGAGGAGATACTCGTCATGGCGGATGTCGGCGTAAATACCTCCGCCGAGATAGTCGAGAAGCTGCGCGACGCGGTGTTCAAAAAGAATCTCCGTAAGGCAAAGGATGTCAAGGAGGAGATAAAAAATATCGTTGCCGATATGCTCAGCGGCGGCGAGACCATTGATATGGTCACTATCCCGTCCGTGATACTTGTTATCGGCGTCAACGGCGTCGGCAAGACTACCTCCATCGGCAAAATGGCCGCTATGTTCAAAGAGGAGGGCAAAAAGGTCATCCTCGGCGCTGCCGACACATTCAGAGCCGCCGCTATAGATCAGCTTGAGATATGGGCGGATCGCGCGGGCGTCGATATCGTCAAACACAAAGAGGGCGCCGACCCCGCAGCCGTTGTCTTTGACACGATAAGCGCGGGCAAGGCGAGAAACGCCGACATTATCATCTGCGATACAGCAGGCAGGCTCCACAATAAGAAAAACCTTATGGATGAGCTTGCCAAGATATACAGAGTCATCGACCGTCAGCTTCCCTATGCCGACCGTGAGATATTCCTCGTTCTCGACGCCACGACGGGTCAGAATGCGGTCAACCAGGCAAAGGAATTCAAGGACGTTGCCGAGATAACAGGCATAATCCTCACGAAGCTCGACGGCACCGCCAAGGGCGGCGTGGTGCTCGCAATAAAGAACGACCTCAAGGTGCCGGTGAAGTTCATCGGCGTCGGCGAGGGTATAGACGACCTCAGACCGTTCGACCCCAAGGCGTTCGCCGAGGGTCTGTTTGAGGAAGATACCGACGAGGATTGAGCGAATGGATTACATCATAGCGACCCATAATATGAAAAAGCGCGAAGAGCTTCACCGCATCCTCTCGCCGCTCGGCATCAATGTGCTGCTCGCCGAGGAGGCGGGCGTTGAGCTGACCGACGTCGAGGAGACGGGCACGACCTTTGAAGAGAACGCTCTGCTCAAGGCTGAGAGCGGCTGCCGTGAGAGCGGTATGCCCTGTATCGCCGACGATTCGGGTCTGGCGGTCGACAAGCTCGGCGGCGCACCCGGCGTGTATTCGGCGAGATATTCTGGGGTTCACGGCGACGACGACGCCAACAATAAAAAGCTCCTGCGCGAGCTTGACGGAGTTCTGCCCGAGGAGCGCGGAGCGGCGTATGTCAGCGTTGTCTGCTGCGTTTATCCCGACGGCAGAGTGCTCACCGCAAGAGGCGAGTGCAGAGGCAAAATAGGCTTCACCGAGCAGGGCGACGGCGGCTTCGGCTACGATCCGCTGTTTCTGCCCGAGGAATACGGCGGCAAGAGGACTATGGCTCAGCTCACCGCCGACGAAAAAGACGCAATAAGCCACAGAGGCAAGGCGGTGCAGGAGATAGCCCGCCGGATTGGAGAGATAAAGGAATGACAAGCAAAGAGAGAGCGCAGTTCAGGGCGCAGGCAAACACCCTCGAGCCGCTGTTTCAGATAGGCAAGGGCGGATTTTCGCAGGCTCTGGTCGACCAGACGGCGGACGCTCTGCGTAAAAGGGAGCTTATCAAACTCAAGGTGCTGCTCGACAGCGCGCCCGAATCGCCCCGTGAATTTGCCGACAAGCTCGCAGAGGCCACCGGCAGCGAGGTAATACAGGTCGTCGGCGGCAGCATAGTTCTCTATAAGGAGAAGACCGAGGAGGACGAGAAAAAGAAAAAGCCCGCCAAGAAGGGCAAGCCCCTCTCAAGAGTCAAGGCAAAGAGAGCCGCCGCTGCCAAGCGCGAGGCCGCCGAGAAAAAAGAGAAGAGGGACTTCTACGCCCGCAAAAGAGCGGCGGAACGCCGTCAAAATGGTAAAAGTGCTGCAAAATCAAAATAAAACAGCCTAAAATTTGTGTAACATTTTCTTTTGATATATGTTACAATATGTTGCGCCACTCTATATATTAATTGTTTAAAAATTTTTATACATTTTCTGCAACAAAAAGCGGATAATGCTACACTTATTCTTTGACGGCGATATTCGTCGGGAAGGTAAATCAATGGAAAAGAACTCCGGCGTTAAGCTCATAGCGCAAAATAAAAAAGCATATCACGATTATTTCGTGCTTGAGAAGCTGGAAGCCGGTATCGAGCTTTTCGGTACCGAGGTCAAGTCCATCCGCGAGGGCAGGATAAACCTCAAGGATTCATGGTGCTTCGTCAAGGACGGCGAGATGCTGGCGAACGGCGTCCACATCAGTCCGTATGAGCACGGCAATATATTCAACCGTGACCCGCTGCGTACCAAGCGGCTGCTTCTCCACAAAAAAGAGATCCGCCGCCTGTATGCCCAAGTCAAGCAGGAGGGTCTTGCGATAATTCCCCTGAGCGTATACTTCAAAAACGGCAGAGCGAAGCTCGAGATCGGTCTGTGCAAGGGCAAGAAGCTCTATGACAAGCGTGAGACCGCCGCAAAGAAGGATGCCCAAAGAGCTATCGAGCGCAACCTGCGCAAAGGATGATATAAGGGGATGAAAGGATTTCGACGGGGGATCCGAACACGGATAAGCGAGTAGCGGGGCGGGACCGCTATAAAATCCGCAATTCTTAAAATTAAACGACAACAATACAGTTGCTCTTGCTGCTTAACTAAGCAGCCGTCTCCTGCCGGAGTACTGCGGCCGGCAACGAGGCGTCGATCAGCAGTGAACGTGAGCGGGTGACGGCCGATGCCCCGCCATGAATTATCAGCCTACCGAGCACCTGAGCCTGCCGACCGGCGCTTGTGCAAGGGAATGTCAAAAGACCGGATACACTCGTAGAAAGTCCCTGCAAGGGTTTTTCGGACGCGGTTTCGATTACCGCCATCTCCACCAAAAAGCCCGGCTCCGCTTCGGCGGGGTCGGCATTCAGAGCGTTAATTCAAGAGACATATAAAATGAAAGGAAGAGGCACATGAAAGAAAAGAAGGGAGTCAACTACTCCGTTATCGCAGTTGCCGTGGTCGCTGTAGCGCTGGTCGCCGTGGCAGCCGTGCTCGGCATAAAAATGCATAACGGCAGCAGC
>FR888233.1:165792-219571 GCA_000431775.1 Clostridium sp. CAG:413
CTGCTGTAGAGCCGTCGGATACTCAGCCGGCGCCCACCTACAGCTATGAGCCTGCGACGGATTCGATATTCAGCAGCATCACCACCACGATAGCGCAGGTCATCTCAGACAACACCGTTACCGTACCCGAGAGCCGCACTCAGGTGCAGACCAACC
The DNA here is from genome assembly GCA_000431775.1 of Clostridium sp. CAG:413. GTDB lineage: Bacteria > Bacillota > Clostridia > Oscillospirales > Acutalibacteraceae > CAG-177. The sequence continues at coordinate 165,949 of FR888233.1, forward strand.
CCGCCAAGACTACGACTCCGGCTACCAAACCCGCCGATGTGACCGTCCCTCAGCTCAAGGAGGAGGACCTTTCCCACGCCCCCGCAGGCAGCAATAAGAACGTCGTCACTCCCTCGGGCAATCTGCCCCAGGATATGTCCTTTGCGGGTCTCATGCGTCTCGGTTATAATGTTATCGGCCTCAAGGAGTACATATACAACAACGATACGGACCCCAACTGCACCCAGAGGAAGTTCGGCTACAACTCCCTTTATGATGCAGGCGCGGGCCTGATAGATTTCACCATCGACACCGTGAAGCTCCCCTTCACCTATAAGGGCAAGGCTTACAGAATCCAGCTTTGGAAGGGACAGTATATCTCCGGTAAGCTCGGCACCGTCGGCGGCGAGGTCGGTCTCTACACCAGACCCGTTGCAGGCAACTACGACCATTACAATTGCGCCGACGAAGAGGATTGGCTCAATATGGAGATGACCGTATTCTGGAATGAATTCAACGACGGTGTTTATCTTCCGCAGCTTACGAGGAACTACTCGGTTCACTGGTGGCAGACCGGCTATGTTGACGGCCAGCTCAAGAATAAGAGAGATTCCTCCGATCTGAGGATAATGAGCCGCATCACCTTCAAGGATGCCGAGCAGGCTGCGGCCTTCGGCGGCGCTCTTGCAAAGAACGGCTTCACCAGCGTCAGCAGCTTTAACCCCGAAGTGCCCGACACCTACAAGGTCTACGGCAAGGATGTCATTCTCATTTGGCAGGACGCCAGATAAATCGGGCAACACCCGACCGACTTTTCAAAAATAATTCGTCTTCGTTAAAGGAGCGTATTAAGGAGGAAATCACATGAGCAAGAAAAAGATCATTGCCATTGCGATAAGTGCCGTCGTCATTATCGGCGCAGCGGTTGCCGCCGTGCCCATCGTCAGGCATTTTACCGCAACGGAGGAGCCCACCACTCAGACGACCACCCAGCCGTCATATGAGTATCCCACATATGTCCCGGTAAATAATGCCGAGGAGCCCTCGACCGAGGATGCTAACCTTGCGACCACCATTCAGCAGATTGCCCAGATAACCAAGAATACCGCAAGCGGCAAAAAGCCGAGCGGCGGCAAGAAGACCCCCGTAACCACCCAAAAGGCGAATCAAAACGGCAATAAGAACAACGGCAAAAAAGGCAACGGCGGTATAGTTGACAATGCAATAGGTCAGGATGACAGCTCTGCATTCCTCGGCTACAAGAAGGATGTCGACAACAACTATTACTACTGTGACGATAAGGACTGCTGGCAGGAGAATGCAGGCTACAACGAGGTCTATGACAATATGGCTCCCTTGGCGGCAATGTTCATCGACCAGGTCCGCATCCGCTTCACCTATGACCATAAGGATTGGATGATCCAGTTCTGGAAGGGTCAGTACGGCTGGCTTCTCGTCGGTGCGGAGATCGGCGTTTATACCGCTCCCGAGGGCACTTATAAGAACGAAACCGGAGCAGTAAACCACTACAACTGCGCCGATAAGGAAGATTGGCTCAAGATGCAGCTTGACTGCTACTTCAGCGGCACCAAGGAGAATAAGGGCAAGTATGTCAAGATCTTCACCAGACCCTATGACGATTATTGGTGGGCAACCGGCTTCGTTAAGGGCCAGCTTACCAAGTATAACCAGCCAAGGACCGAGCTCAAGGTCAAGGGCAGAATAACCCTCAAGACCCAGGAAATGGCGGATATCTTTGTTGAGGGCCTCAAGACTTGCGGCTTCGCCCGCGCAACGAGCGCCACTCAGCTGCCCGATGATACCTACTATCAGAACGGCAAGGATGTCTATGTCCTCTGGTCAACCATTTACCACGATTGCTTCGTCGGTTACACCGGCTGATAACCTAAAATCGCTGATAACCCAAAATCCAAGAAGCTGCCTCACCCGAGACAGCTTCTTTTTATGTCTAAATTCGTTGCGGCGGATTGATTTTTAAGCACCGTGTGCTATAAGCAGCGGAATCATACACGATTAAAAATCTAATTGTGACTTTTGGCATTTGCCGTTATGTGACGAAACGTCACTAAAATGCTGACGGACTTGACGAATTAAGTCATTAGGTGAAAAGGCGATAGACATTTCGGCGGGGGTATGGTATAATTACAGGCAGAAAGCGAAAAAGGAGAGACGGTATGGAAGCGAGAAAATTTTTGGACGCTCTTTCGGTCGCCGAGCGGCTCAAGGACGTCACGCGGCACAGCTACACCTCCGGCGGCAGGCGTGAGAGCGTGGCGGAGCATTCGTGGCGGCTGACGCTGATGGCTTATTTTGTCAGCGACGAATTTCCCGACATTGACCATGAAAAGCTGCTGAAAATGTGCCTTATACACGACCTCGGCGAGGCGTTCACGGGCGACATTCCGTCGTTTGACAAATCCGCCGCCGATGAGGAAATGGAATCACGCCTGCTGAGCGATTGGGCGGCGTCGCTGCCGGAGCCTTTCGCAACCGAAATGACCGCTCTTTATGCCGAAATGGACGCGCTCGAGAGCACGGAGGCGAAGATATACAAGGCGCTCGACAATATGGAGGCGCTGATACAGCATAACGAGGCCGATCTCAGCACCTGGATCCCGCTGGAATACAAGCTGCAAATGACATACGGCACCGATAAGGCGGCGTTCTCCGATTATCTGACCGCCCTGCGCGACACGGTGCGCGAGGACAGCAAGCAAAAAATAAAAAACGCCGAGGCGAAATAAATCAAGCGGCCTGCATGGTCATCATGCAAGCCGCTGCTTTATTTTTAATCAAATTGTGTTACCCAATGCTCGGCTTCAATCGCCCTGAAGCACATGGATATCTGTTCGCGGGTATTTTTTGCGGTGGCGAGGCTGTCGGGCAGCTCCTCCTCGGCAAACCAGCCGATGCCGGTGGTTTCGATATTTGGCACGAATTCGCCGCCGACAAGGGAGCAGAGCACGAAATGCTTGATGACCCCGTAGGCGTAGTTCGGCTTATTGTGCTTGCATCTGTCCTGCACGGCGATGAGAAGCTCAGGTTTCACGGTTAGGCCGGCCTCCTCGCGGGTCTCCTTGACGACGTTCTCCGCAACGGAGCAGTCAACGTCGCACCAGCCGCCGGGCAGCGACCATGTGCCGTCGCTCTCATGGACAAGCAGTATCTTGCCGCCGTTGAATACTGCGGCTCTCGTGTCGACCTTGGGGGTCTGATAGCCGCTTTCATTGCAAAAAAGCTCTTTCACCTTTTCAATGGAGATATCGGCTCTCTCGGCTATCATCTCGGCGGAGATGTCGCGCAGGCGCTCGTAGCGCACGAGGTCAAACTTATCCTTGCCGTAGGTCAGCCCCGCCTGAGCGAGGCTTTGGATCTCTATCGCCCAGTCAAGCAGCTTATCCTGCGTTTTCATTATCCGTTTGCTCCTTTTGACCTTTTGTATTCATCGTGCCGCGATAAACTACGAAACGGCAATAGAGATACTCGGTGACGAGATTTATCAGCATCGTGCCGATCTCGACGATGTAGTCGTTGACTCCGAGCCCTGTCAGCTTGTGACCCCACCAGGTCGAGAGCGGAGTGAATACGCAATAGAAGAGGGCGACCTTGAGCATTGCAACGGGGATGTTTGCCGCCGATTTGAAGGTGAAGCTGCGGTTAAAGGTGAAATTCCACAGCACCGAGAGCACCAGCGACGGCAGATAGCGGTAGATGTATTTCCAATCGGTGAGCTGCGTGAGCAGAGTGAACGAGCCGAACTGGATTATGCCCGCCGAGGCTGAGAAGAGGGCAAATTTGATAACCTGCCATACGTTTTGTTTTTTCGTCATTTTTTGATTTGATTTTTCCATCGTTGATCCTCCTTTGTCGCCGCTGCGGCAATATATATAAGGATAGAACAAAAGAATGCAATTGTCAAGTCATTGACCGCAATAAGAAAGTATGTTAAAATTAACTTAAGATTTTTTGCGAGGTGCTTTTATGGGAACGATAATAGGCATAGGCGGCGGCAGATACAGTGACAATGAGGTGCTGCCGATTTTTGAGAGGATAGTTTCGCTCTGCCCGGTGAAGGAGCCGAAGGTGCTCTTTGTGCCGACCGCAGGGTATGATGATATAAACGGCGACGAGCATATATTCAGGCTCTTCATTGGCCTCGGGTGCAGCGTTTCGGCGCTGCTGCTGACCGATGAATCGCTCACCTATGACGATATAGAGAGGCGTATAACGGCGGCCGATATAATCTATGTCGGCGGCGGCAATCTCGAATTCCTGATGAACACATGGAAAAAGACGGGCGCGGATAAGGCCATGCGCCTTGCATACGAGAGCGGCAAGATCCTCTCGGGCTACAGCTCGGGCATGATGTGCTGGTTCGCCGAGGGATATGACGACTGCGGCGAGGGCGGCAGCTTTATTTTCGTAGACTGTCTCGGTTTGCTGCCCTACAGCTCCTGCCCGCATTTTGAGGGCGGCAAGTGGTGGACTTTTGAGCCGAGCCTCAAGGGCAGAAAGCTGCCCGGCATTGCGGCGGAGAACGGCGCTGCGATATTCTTCACCGACGGCGGCTGCTCCGTGATGCACGGCAACGACGGCGGCAGCGTTTATCTTATAGACAACGCCTCCGACAGAAAGACGGAGCTGACAAACGACAATTGCAATTCACTTTTATAATAATGATTATAATATATAATAAAATATAGGCAAAACAGCAGGGAAATTTAAGCGCCGAGGCGTGTATATTTTCCGGCAAAATCGACTAAAATATGAGTGCAGCCGTTTGGACTGTGAGCCTTTGCCGATAATAGGCAAAAGCCCTTTTCAGACGGCTGCATTTTTCTATAATCAAAAATTGTAACAGTTTTTAACCCTTTTGTAACCCTTTTGTAACTTTTTCTGTTTCCCACAAAAGAATTACCGATTTTAGGGAAAAAGCACATCTGTTCGAGAGGGGGCAGAACGCAATATGTAAAATTTTGTAAATCGGTTTGTGCAAAGTAAACAAAAATTTTGTTTCAAAAAATTTGACAAATCAAAAATCAAACAATATAATGTCGGCGTTGCAAAAGTAAACCACGGATCAATGCAGTTTTCGGCAGGTATCCAAGCCTACTGATGCAAGAAATAAGGAGATTTTTATGATTACAAATTTATCAACCGGAACCGTGCGCAGGCTCGGCAGGGGTCACAGGCTTTTGACTGCCCTCATCACCGTTGCCTTTATCTGCTCGGTAACAGTAACAGCCTTCGCGGCGGCAAACGCCTATGTGACGGTCGAGATTGTTGACGGAGACAAGTCGGTAAGCATATCCTCAAAAGCAGATACTCCCGAGCAGATGGTCGAGGAGGCGGGCTTCCGTCTCGGAGCCAACGACGAGCTCGACCTTACAAATTTCTCCGCCGAGAACGGCGGCAAAATTGTTATCGAGAGGGCAAAGGTCATCAGAGTCGATGACAACGGCCTTGTTGCTTACTTTGTCGGCTATACCGATACCGTCAAGGATATCCTCGGCAGCCACGGCATAGTCATCAACGACGGTGACGAAACGGATATCGACCTCACCGAGGCCATCTCCGACAGACTCCATATGTTTATCAAGCGTGCCTTCACCGTCAGCGTTGAGAGCGACGGCGAGACAAAGAAGCTGGCTATCGCAAACGGCACCGTAGCCGACGCGCTTGCCAAGGCGGGCATTAAGCTCGGCGAGGACGATAAGGTCGTCCCCTCACTCGACACTGCCCTGACCGGCTTCACCAAGATCAAGATTTTCAGAGTAAAATATGATACAAAGCTCGAGAAGCAGTCAGTGCCCTATGAGACGGAGATAATCAAGAGCAGCGATATGTTCGTTGACGAATCCGAAATAGTCACCAAGGGCGTTGATGGCGAGAAGTTAGCTTTCTACACCGAGAAATATGTTGACGGCGAGCTTACCGAGACCGTTTTCTCAAGGGAGACAGTCATCAAGCAGCCCGTCAAGGAAGTCAAAAAAGTCGGCACGAAGCCCAGAGAAGTGCTCTCGGCTTATAAAAACACCGACGCGGCAATTTCGGAGCTGGATGTTCCCTCGAGCCTCAAGCTCGACGAGAACGGAATCCCCGTAAACTATAAGAGAGCCGTCAAGGGCAAGGCGACCGCATACACCGGCGACCCCGGCACTGCCTCGGGCAGGAAGCCGATGCCCGGCCACATCGCGGTCGACCCCAAGGAATACCCCTACGGCACGGAGCTTTACGTTGTTTCCTCCGACGGCAGCTATGTTTACGGCTACTGCATAGCGGCGGATACGGGCGGCTTCGTCAAGATGGGCAACACCGATATAGACCTCTATATGCCGAATGAAGATATGTGCGGCGATTGGGGCAACAGGGGCGTTACCATCTACGTTCTTTGATCCTTTTGCAGCAACTATCCTCCCGTCGCGCGATATCAGAGCGGCGGGAGTTTTCTTTTTAAATATTTTCGCCGAAATACTTGATATTTACGGAAAAGTATGTTAAACTACTCAATGTAGGATTATGGATTTGTATGAGAGTGGGGTGACCCGCTCTTTTGTTTATGTATATAAAACTTCGGTAACTACCGCTCAATCATTGTTACGCTTCTCGGCGGCTGATTCCCCGCCGCTTAACGCCCGAAATGCTCGTTAATACACAAAGTATTGCCTGCGCTTTCGGTCATTTTCGGAGAAAAATCATCTCACCGATAACCGCAACCCTGATTTGACCGGCAGTCACCTCGTTTTGCGGTTGTATTATTTAAGGTCAATGATTATATCATCATATATAAGGAGGAACGACCATGCCGAAAGGAAAGGGCGGCAACACCGTCGCCGCAGTCTGGGATATCGCGGCGCCCATCGCCGAGCAGCTCGGGCTTGATATCTGGGATATCCGCTTCGTCAAGGAGGGCGCAGATTGGTTTTTGCGTATCTTCATTGACAAGGACGGCGGAGTTACCATTGAGGATTGCGAGAATATGAGCAGAGCCATGGATGCCCCGCTCGATGAAGCTGATCCGATACCGCAGAGCTACTGCCTCGAGGTATCTTCCCCCGGAGTTGAGCGTGAGCTTACCCGTGACAGCCACTTTGAGGCCTGCAAGGGCGAGAAGATAAAGCTCCGCCTTATCAGGGCGCTCGAGGGCAAGCGCGATTTCAGCGGCGTGCTTGAGGATACGGACGGCAAGCAGATAACCGTTCGCCTTGAGGACGGCAGCGCAATGGTCGTTGACAAAAAAGAAACGAGCTATATCAAGCTGGATGATTTCAGCTTTTAACGAAAGGATCGATCGGAAAAATGAATAACAGCGAATTTTTTGAGGCAGTCAGACTGCTGAGCAAAGAGAAGAACGTCTCCGAGAGCGCTCTGCTCGAGGGCATACAGAGAGCCATAGTCACGGCGGTAAAGAGGGATTACAACAATAAGGATATCGTTTTTTGCGAGATAGACGAGCAGGATAAGAAGATCCGCGTGTTCGTGCGTAAGAACGTCGTGGGCGAGATCACCGACCCCGATGAGGACATCACCGTTGAGCAGGCTCAGCGCTTCAAGAAGAACGCCGTCGCAGGCGACATAATCGAGATCGAGCTTGAGACCAAAGAGGTCAGCCGTATCGCCGCAGAGAAGGGTAAGCATATCCTCCGCCAGGCGATAAGAGAGGCCGAGCACGGTCAGATAAGAGAAGAATTCCAGAATAAGAATCAGGAGATAGTCACCGCCAAGGTCTCTAAGATAGACCCGATAACCCTCGACGCTTTCGTTGAGATAGGCAAGATCTCCGAGAGGCTTATGCGCTCCGAGCAGCTCCCCACCGACAACTTCAAGGAGGGCGACCTCATCAAGGTCTATGTCGCCGACGTCAAGGACGCGACCAAGGGCCCGAGAGCCACTATTTCGAGAACTCACCCCGGCCTTGTCAGACGCCTGCTTGAGAGCGAAGTGCCCGAGATATTCGACGGCACCGTTGAGATAAAGGCGGTTTCGAGAGAGGCCGGCTCCAGGAGCAAGATCGCCGTTTACAGCGCGGATGAGAATATCGACCCCGTCGGCGCCTGCATAGGCCAGAGGGGCGCGAGAGTCAACAAGATAGTTGACCTGCTCGGCGGCGAGAAGCTCGATATCGTCAAATACAGCGACGACCCCGCCGAATTTGTGGCGGCTGCGCTCGCTCCGGCGGATGTCATTTCCGTCACCATCCTCAGCGAGGAGGAGCATTCGTGCAGAGTGGTCGTCCCCAACAACCAGCTTTCGCTTGCGATAGGCAACAAGGGTCAGAATGCCCGCCTTGCCGCCAAGCTCACCGGCTGGAAGATAGATATCAATCCCGAGACCGAGGAGCCCGTCATAAATTTTGACGAATGATCCAAAACTAACCGTAGCAAGGAGCTGAACCAATGCCTGTCCGCAAAAGCATTCCCATGAGAAAATGCACCGGCTGCAACGAAATGAAGCCGAAGAAAGAGCTTGTCAGGGTCGTAAGGAGCCCCGAGGGCGAGGTGTCGCTCGACTTAACGGGCAAGAAGCCCGGCAGGGGAGCGTATGTCTGCCGTAGCTCCGAGTGCCTTGCCAAGGCGATAAAGGCCAAGAGATTCGAGAAAGCGTTCTCATGCGAGATACCCTCGGAAGTATATCAAAAAATGGAAGAAGAGATGAAGAATGGCGGATGATCCGAAGCTGCTCTCTCTTCTCGGAATGTGCCGCAGAGCGGGCAAGCTGAGCTGCGGTCACGACGGCGCAATAGGTTCTGTCAGGAGCCGTGACGCAAAGCTGTGCCTGCTGAGCTCAGATTCATCTCAGCGGCTGAGGAAAGAGACGGAGCGTGAAGCGAGCTTCGGCGGGCGGGATATCCCCGTGGCCGTGCTTGATTCAACGAGTGAAGAGATAGGTCACGCCGCAGGGCTGCGCTCTGCCGTGCTGGCCGTCAACGACGAAGGCTTTGCAAGGACTATGCTGGGGCTTCTGAATACATCAGGGGAGGTCAACCAATGATAGATAACAAATACAGAGTACACGAGGTCGCCAAGGATTTCGATATCAAGAGCAACATAGTTATCGACTTACTCGGCAAATATTTCGACGATAAAAAGAAGCATATGACGGCTCTTGAGCCGGATGAGCTTGACTTGATATTCGATACCTTCACCAAGGAGAATCAGGTCGAGGATCTCAACACATACTTCAACTATATGCCCGCTTCAAAGAAGAGCGAGGCGAAGCCCGAGCCGGAGCAGGAGCAGCCCGCCACCGCCGAGGAGAAGGCTCCCGAGCAGCCGAAGAGCGAGAGTAAGCCCGAGGCGAAGCCGGCGGAGAAGCCCGCCCAGAAGCAGGAGGCTCCCCGCAAGCCGAAGCCGCAGTCAAAGCTGCCGCTCATGCCCGAGAGGAAGCCTGCGCCCGAGAAGAAGAAAGAGAATAAGCCCATGCAGTCGAGGACTAAGGGCGAGGCTCGCACTATAGACACCAGAGCCGACAACGTCGACCTCGAGAAGTATAACGAGAAATATGAGAATATAGCGCCCACCAACCAGACCATGCAGCACGCGAATTCCGTGGGCAAGCAGAAGATAAAGCAGAAGAGCCAGCAGTACCGCAAGCAGGGCGGCAGGATGCGTTCCTCAAGGCGCGAGACCGAGGCCGAGAGGCTCAAGAGGATCGCCGCCGAGAGAGCGAAGAAGCCGCAGATGCACCTCAAGCTCCCCGAGGAAATCACCGTGGGCGAGCTTGCCGCAATGCTCAAAATGACTGCGGCAGAGGTCATCAAGAAGCTCTTCACGCTCGGTCAGATGGTCACGGTCAACGAAGTGCTTGACTACGACACCGCCGCCATCGTCGCCGAGGAGCTCGGCGCAAAGGTCGAGAAAGAGGTCGTCGTCACAATTGAGGACAGGATCATCGACGACAGCGTTGACGATGAGAGCAACCTCGTGCCGAGAGACCCCGTCGTTGTCGTCATGGGTCACGTTGACCACGGCAAGACCTCGCTGCTCGACGCTATCCGTAATACCTCCGTCACCTCTACCGAGGCGGGCGGCATTACCCAGCATATCGGCGCTTACAGAGTTGAGATTAACGGCTCCAAGATCACTTTCCTTGACACTCCCGGCCACGCCGCCTTCACTTCAATGCGTCTGAGAGGCGCAATGGCTACGGATATCGCTATCCTTGTTGTTGCCGCCGACGACGGCATCATGCCGCAGACCGTTGAGGCTATCAACCATGCGAAGGCTGCCGGAGTGCAGATAATCGTTGCGATAAATAAGATGGATAAACCCGCTGCCAACCCCGACAGAGTTCTTCAGCAGCTCACTGAGTATGAGCTTGTGCCCGAGGAATGGGGCGGCGAGACCATTTGCGTGCCCGTTTCGGCAGTGACGAAGCAGGGCATTGATAAGCTGCTTGAATCCGTGCTTCTCGTTGCCGAGATGCAGGAGCTTAAAGCCAACCCCAACCGCTCCGCAAAGGGCGTTGTCATCGAAGCAAGGCTTGATAAGGGCAGAGGCCCCGTCTCAACTCTGCTCGTTCAGAACGGCACGCTCAGATCGGGCGATATCATAGTCGCGGGCACTGCCGTCGGCAGAGTCAGAGTTATGACGGACGACAAGGGCCGCAAGGTCGACTCCGCAGGCCCCTCCGTCCCCGTTGAGATCATGGGTCTCGACGAGGTGCCGCAGGCGGGTGACGGATTTGACGCCGTTAACGACGAGCGCCTTGCAAGGGAGCTTGTCGAGCAGAGAAAGGCCAAGGCCAAGGAAGAGCAGTTCAAGGAGTACCAGAAGGTCACTCTTGACAACCTCTTTGCCTCTATTAAAGAGGGTGAGCTGAAGGACCTCAACATCATCATCAAGGCCGATGTCCAGGGCTCGGCTGAGGCCGTCAAGCAGAGCCTTCTCAAGCTCTCCAACGACGAGGTCAGAGTTAAGGTCATTCACAGCGGCGTCGGCGCTATCAGCGAGAGCGATGTCATGCTTGCCAACGCTTCAAACGCCATCATCGTCGGCTTCAATGTCCGCCCGGACGCTGTCGCTGCCGATAACGCAGAGCGTGACGGCGTTGAGATAAGAACCTACAGAGTTATCTACGACTGCATCGAGGAGATCGAGGCCGCTATCAAGGGTATGCTCGCTCCGAAGTTCAGAGATGTCGATATCGGCAGAGCCGAGGTGCGCCAGGTCGTCAGAATTTCGTCCGTCGGCAACATCGCAGGCTGCCATGTTATGAACGGCAAGATAACCAGAAACGCAAAGATAAGAGTAGTCCGCGACGGCATAGTCGTGGCTGAGGACGAAATGGCCTCGCTGCGCCGCTTCAAGGACGACGTCAAGGAAGTTGCCTCGGGCTTCGACTGCGGCATCGGCCTTGCAAAATTCAACGATATCAAGGAGGGCGACATTCTCGAAGCCTTTGTCGTTGAGGAATACAGAGATTGATCTCAGGGAGAAATTATGGCAGGTTACAGGATCGACAGAGTTTCAGAAGATATAAAGCGTGAGATCGCCGCTATAATGCGTGAGCTCAAGGACCCGAGGATAACCGGAATGCTGACCGTCGTCAACGTCGAGGTCAGCTCCGACGCCTCATATGCCAAGGTGTATGTCAGCGCCATGGAGGGCATCGAGACCGCAAAGCTCGCGGTCAAGGGTCTCACCAGCGCCACGGGCTATATCCGCCGTGAGATCGGCAAGCGGCTGCATCTTCGCAAAACGCCGGAGCTGAAGTTCATCGCCGATGACTCCATTGAAAAAGGCATGGGCATAGCCGGCATGATAAACAAACTCTCGGAAGAGGAATGAATCACACCGCCCGATCGCGACGGGTAAAGGAGAGTCAATGATGAGAATTGACCTGAATGAAACTGCAAAGGTTTTGGAGGGCAGCGACGATATATTGCTGCTGTGCCACTCGCATCCGGACGGCGACACGCTCGGCAGCGCATCTGCGCTTGCAAGGGCGCTCATTGCCGAGGGCAAGAGGGTCAGAGTAGAGTGCGGCGACAAGATACCGAAGGATTTCGCCTTCATGTTTGACGGCATGGAGAGCTTTGATTTCGAGCCGAAATTCATCGCCGCAATTGATATCGCCGACACAAAGCTCCTCGGTAAAGATTTTGAGGGCAAATATGCCGACAGGGTCGATCTGTGCATCGACCACCACGGCTCCAATATGCTCTATGCCGATAAGGTCTGGCTCGAGCCGGATTCAGCTTCAACGGCGGAGATGATCTATCTGCTGCTCGCCGCCCGCGGCGACGAGATAACCCCGGATATAGCCTCCTGCCTTTTCACCGGCGTTACGACCGATACAGGCTGCTTCCGCTTCTCCAACACGACCGTCAGGACTTATGAGATAGCGGCGAAGCTCGCTGAACTGGGCGCCGACACCTATAATATCATTCAGGTTTTCTTTGAGACCAAGACCAAGACTTATGCCGCCCTTGAGCGCCTTGCGCTGGACAGCATGAGGATGTATTTCTCCGATCGCTGCGCCCTCATCTGCATCACGCAGGATATGTATAAACGCAGCGGCTCGGATGAGAGCGAGACGGATAGGATCGCGAATCTCCCCCGGCAGATCGAGGGAGTGCTCGTGGGCATCACGATGCGTGAGCTTAAAGACGGCAGCTATAAGGCCTCCGTGCGGACTCACGGCGATATCGACGCTTCGTCGATCTGCAAACGCCTCGGCGGCGGCGGTCACATGGGCGCTGCGGGCTGCACTCTCTACGGCAGTAAGCAGCAGGCGATAAATTCGCTGCTCAAAGAGGTTCAGGCGGAGCTTGACTCCGTCACCATCGACTGATTCATTATAATAACCTATCTAAATATTCAACCGCTCTGTTGCTTCGGCAGCAGGGCGTTTTATTTTTGAGCCCGATTTCGGAATAATTCAGATTTAACAAACATTTAACATTTGAAATATTGACAAATCGCTTGACTTGGAGTATAGTAATAACAGTGATTAGCACTCAGGTTGCTTGAGTGCTAAATCTGGCACTCAACCGAAAGGAGGATGCAATATGGCTGAGCTGAGCGAAAGAAAAAAACAGATACTTGCCACCGTCGTTGAGCAGTATATCAAGACCGGCGAGCCGATAGGCTCAAAAGAGCTGCTTGCTCTGACGGGCATGACCGTTTCCTCCGCAACGGTGAGGAACGAAATGAGCGAGCTTGTGTCGCTGGGCTACCTCGAGCAGCCGCACACTTCGGCGGGCAGAATTCCGTCGCAGGCGGGCTACAGATATTATGTGGATCACCTGATGAAGGAGCGCGAGCTTGACGAGCTTAACCGCAAGCTGATAGAGGCGGGCATTTCCTCCGCAGTCGGCGACCCCGAGAGGCTGCTGGCAAGGGCGGGCGAGGTGCTGGCGGATATGACCAAATGCGCTTGCGTTTCGACCGCTCCGGGCGGCGAGACGGCGGTCATCCGCAGGATAGAGCTTGTGCCCGTCGGGGCGCACACGGCGATGCTTGTGCTGCTGACCTCAAACGGAGTGCTCAAGAGCCGCCTTTGCAGGCTCGAAAGCGAGCTTAACTCCAAAATTTGCGAAGAGTTTTACAATATCGTCGATTCCTCGATAGTCGGCAAGCCGGCGTCGGATATCAGCGTCGTCTCTATGCAGACGGCGGCGGCCTCCGTTGACGGCGACCCGTTCGCAATGCTTCCGCTCATGGCGGCGGTTTGCGAGCTTGCGAGGAGCACGGCGGATTCAAAGATAATGCTGGGCGGCAGTTCAAACCTGTTCTCACACAAGGATTACGGCGGCGATGCCGCAAGGCTGCTCGAGTTCCTGAGCAAAAAAGAGCCGCTGACGGCGGTCATGCAGGACGCCAAGGCGCCGATAAGCGTGAGGATAGGCAAAGAAAATCTTTATAAGCCGCTTGAAAATTCGAGCGTTATCGTGGCAAAATATACCGTCGGGGGCAGGGATTCCGGCACCATCGGCATCATCGGCCCGACCCGCATGGATTATGAGAGCATTATCCCAAGCGTTAAATATTTGACCGACCTTGTCGGGCGGCTGATAACCCAGGCGCTCGAATGAGAGAAAGGATGAAAGAATGAAAAAGGAAAAGACACCTCCCGAGCAGCAGCCGGAGGAGAAAGCCCCGGAAGCGGAGCAGGAGCAGCAGACCGCAGCCCCCGCTGAGGAAGCCCCGACCAAGGAGCAGCAGCTTCAGAAGGCTCTCGACGATAAGAACGATCAGTTCCTGAGGCTCTGTGCGGAGTATGATAATTTCCGCAAGCGCTCGCAAAAGGAGCGGCAGGATATCTACGCCGCCTCCCGTGCGGATGTGATAAAAGAGCTTTTACCCATCCTTGATAATTTTGACCGCGCCGTCGTAAACAGCGAGGCGAATTTCGAGGATTATAAAAAAGGCATCGACCTTATATTCTCGCAGTTCAAGCAGCTCCTTGAGAAGAACGGAGTTGAGAGCTACGGCGAAGAGGGCGACACCTTCGACCCCAACATTCACAACGCCGTGATGAGCGTCGAGGATGAGAGCCTCGGCGAGAACGTCATAGCGCAGGTATTCACAAAAGGCTATAAACTCGGCGACAGGATAATCAGAGAAGCTGTCGTCAAGGTTGCAAATTCATAAATAATTGTTTTATTATAGGAGGAAGAAATTATGTCAAAGATCATAGGTATTGACTTAGGTACTACAAATTCATGCGTGGCCGTTATTGAAGGCGGCGAAGCAGTTGTTATCCCCAACGCAGAGGGCGCAAGGACTACCCCGTCGGTAGTCGCATTCGGCAAGACCGGCGAAAGAATGGTCGGTCAGGTTGCTAAGAGACAGGCAATCACCAACCCCGACAGGACGGTTTCTTCAATAAAGAGACAGATGGGCTCCGACTATAAAGTCACCATCGACGACAAGAAGTACACCCCGCAGGAGATCTCCGCAATGATCCTTCAGAAGCTGAAGACCGACGCAGAGGCATATCTCGGCGAGAAGGTTACCGAGGCTGTTATCACCGTCCCCGCTTACTTCACCGATTCCCAGAGACAGGCTACCAAGGACGCAGGCAAGATCGCCGGTCTTGAAGTCAAGAGAATAATCAACGAGCCCACCGCGGCTGCCCTTGCATACGGCATTGATAAAGAGACTGATCAGAAGATCATGGTCTACGACCTCGGCGGCGGCACCTTCGATGTCTCCATCATCGAGATGGGCGACGGCGTTCAGGAAGTCCTCGCGACCGCAGGTAACAACCGCCTCGGCGGCGACGACTTCGACCAGAGAATAATCGACTGGATGGCTGACAGCTTCAAGGCGGAGCAGGGCGTTGACCTCAGAGGCGACAAGATGGCTATGCAGAGGCTCAAGGAAGCTGCCGAGAAGGCAAAGATCGAGCTCTCCGGCGTGACCACCTCCAACATCAGCCTGCCCTTCATCACCGCAGACGCAACAGGCCCGAAGCATCTTGAGATGACTCTTACCAGAGCTAAGTTCAACGAGCTGACCGCAGACCTCGTCGAGGCCACCATGGGCCCTGTTCGCCAGGCAATGAGCGACTCGGGTCTTAAGCCCTCCGAGATCAATAAGGTCCTTATGGTCGGCGGCTCCTCAAGGATCCCCGCAGTCCAGGAAGCTATCAAGAAGTTCATGGGCAGTGAGCCCTTCAAGGGCATCAACCCCGATGAATGCGTTGCTATGGGCGCAGCTCTCCAGGGCGGCGTTCTCGGCGGCGAAGTTACCGGCCTGCTTCTGCTTGATGTTACCCCGCTTTCACTCGGCATCGAGACCATGGGCGGCATAAACACCAAGATCATTGAGAGAAACACCACCGTGCCCGTCAAGAAGAGCCAGATCTTCTCGACCGCAGCGGATAACCAGCCTTCAGTTGAGGTCCATGTACTTCAGGGCGAGAGAGAATTCGCAAAGGATAACAAGACCCTCGGCGTGTTCCACCTCGACGGCATTATGCCTGCCCCCAGAGGCGTACCTCAGATCGAAGTTACCTTTGATATCGACGCTAACGGCATAGTCCATGTTTCCGCTAAGGATCTCGGCACTCAGAAGGAGCAGTCGATCTCCATCACCTCCTCCACCAATATGTCCAAGGAGGATATCGACAAGGCAGTCGCAGACGCCGAGAGATATGCTCAGGAGGATAAGCAGCGCCGTGAGGATGTCGACACCCGTAACGGTGCAGACCAGATGGTCTATCAGTGTGAGAAGCTGATAAATGAGAACGGCGACAAGTTCAGTGACGAAGAGAAGAACGCCGTGAATGAGAAGGTTGAGGCTCTTAAGGAAGCTCTTAAGGGCGAGGATATAAACCTCATCAAGTCCCGCCAGGATGAGCTTCAGGCGAAGTTCTATGAGATCTCCGAGAAACTCTATAAGGCCGCCGCAGAGGCAGCTCAGGCTCAGCAGGGCGCAGCGGGCGCCGACGGCAGCACCGACGCAAACGGCTATACTCAGGCCGACTTCACCGACGCTGACGACAATAAATAATTAAATCGGGCTGTCCCCGTCGTTGTAATGACGGCGGGGACGACTTGGACTTTTATAAAACAGTAAAAAACGGAATCGTGGGCTGCACGCCTGATTCCCGAGGGAGAAATACCTTTGGCAGAGAATAAACGTGATTATTATGAAGTGCTCGGAGTCCAAAAGGGCGCAACCGAGGACGAAATAAAAAAAGCATACAGAAAAAAGGCGAAGCAGTATCACCCTGACCTCAACCCCGGCAACGCCGAGGCAGAGGCTAAATTCAAGGAGGTCAACGAGGCGTACGAGGTGCTCTCCGACAGCGACAAGCGGGCGAGGTATGACCAATACGGTCATGCGGGCGTAGACCCCAACTTCGGCGCGGGCGGAGCAGGCGGCTTCAACGGTGCAGGCTTCGGCTTCGACGATCTCGGCGATATATTCAGCTCCTTCTTCGGCGGAGGCTTCGGCGGCGGCCGTCAGGCTAACCCCAACGCCCCGCGCAGAGGCGAGGACATACAGGCGAGAGTGACCATCTCCTTTGAGGAGGCGGCCAAGGGCTGCAAGCGCACCATCGAGGTGACGAGGGTGGATACCTGCCCCGATTGCCACGGCTCGGGCGCAAAAGCGGGCACCTCGCCCAAGACCTGCCCCGATTGCGGCGGCAGAGGCTTCGTCAATGTGCAGCAGAGGACTGCATTCGGAGTTATATCCACTCAGAAATCCTGCCCGAAGTGCGGCGGCAGAGGTCGTGTAATTGACGACCCGTGCCAGAAGTGCCGCGGCTCAGGCAGAGTATCCAAGCGCACGAGCGTTGAGGTGAATATCCCCGCCGGTATCGACGACAGGCAGATATTCAACGTCAGCGGCGCGGGCAATTCGGGCGTCAATGGCGGCCCCAAGGGCGACCTCAAGGTGGCTGTTTTTGTCAGACCGCACCCGTTCTTTGAGCGTGACGGCTACAATGTCTGGCTGGAGCAGCATGTCAGCTTCACTCAGGCGGCTTTGGGCGATAATTTGCGTATTCCTACTCTTGACGGTGATGTTAAATTCGATTTGCCGGCAGGTACACAGTCGGGCACGGTCTTTAACCTCAAAGGCAGAGGAATCCAGAATGTCAACGGCAGAGGCAAGGGCGATCAGCTCGTGAGAATTATCGTTGACACGCCGAAGAACCTTACTCCGAGGCAGAAAGAGCTGCTTCAGGAGCTTGAAAAGGAGCTGGGCGTCAAGAGAGGCGCACCGGTCGGCAGCGGCTCCAAGAAGAGCAGCTTCTTCGATAAATTTAAAAACTAATTTTCGGACGGAGAAATACCATGAAATACGACGCTGTAGTTTTTGATTTGGACGGCACTCTTATCGACACCCTTGAGGACTTGATGGACAGCGTGAATTATGCGCTCGCCGAGTTCGGTTTCCCTGCACGCACATACGAGGAGATACGCACTTTCGTCGGCAACGGAGTGCGCCGTCTGGTCTATCTCAGCGTGCCCGAGGGTACGCCCGATGATGTGAGCGAGAAGTGCCTTGATGTGTTCAAGGCGCATTATCTGCACAATTCCCGCAACAAAACCAAGCCCTATAAAGGCATCCCCGAGCTGCTGAAAGCAATTTTTGCGGCGGGCTTTAAGACTGCGGTGGTTACCAACAAGATGCAGGACGCCGCCGTGGATATCGTCAGAGGCTTTTTCGGCGACAGCATACATGTCATCATCGGTCAGATCGACGGTGTGGCGCAGAAGCCGGAGCCGGACGGCGTTTGGCTTGCGCTCGACAAGCTCGGCGTGAGCCGTGACAGGGCTGTCTATGTCGGCGACTCCGAGGTGGACTGCATGACCGCTCACAACTCAAAGCTCCCGTGCATCGGCGTGACTTGGGGCTTCCGCGGCAGGAAAGTGCTCGAGGATAACGGCGCCGAATTCATCGTAAGCGACCCGAAAGAGATACTTGACATAATCAAATAAGCAAAAAGTAACCGCTGCTCGGCTCAAACGAACCGTGCAGCGGCTTTTTCATATTATAATACAATTATATAACCCATCGGGTACGGCTCGACCTCCGGCGTGTCGATAAAGGTCTTGAGCACTTTATAAAAGACGAGCTTTCTCGGCTCTCTGCCGTTCCTTGTCTGCCAGTCGCTGAGGCTTATCTCGCCCCGCAGCATCGTGATCAGGTCGCCCTCCTTGTCGCAGCAGGACTGCGTGTGGGTGTAGTCGAAGTCTGGCAGGCGAAATTGCTCGGCGTATTCCTCGCGGTCAACGCCGTACGGCAGGCAGGCGCCTCGGTCGTTGTCGAGCAGCCAGAATGCCACCCTGCGGCGGAATTCATGCTCGCTTAGCAGCTCCGAGGTCATTTTGACAGCCCGAGACGGGCGCAGCAATCCGCAACGATCTGCTGCATCTCGTCATAGTGCTTCTCGATTTCCTCCACGAGCTTGAACTGGGTGCGTGACCTCACAAGGTTGTGCTCGGGGTAGTCGGTCTTGAAGTAAACGTCGCCGTTGATGAAGTCGCCGAGGAAGCGCATACCGCATTCGAGCGTCATCAGCTTTGCTGAGAATGAGAGATACTCTATCTCTTTCTTCGTCAGGCTCTCGCCTGCGGTGGAGAGGTAGCCGAGGGTGAACGCCTTGAAATTCTCAAGGCTGAGCTGCACCTTGGAGATATCCTTCTCATCCTCTGCGGCGGTGTTGGCGCCGAAACGGATGCTGTCGCCGAAATCATAGAGCGACAGGCCGGGCATTACGGTGTCGAGGTCTACAACGCAGATGCCTTCATCCGTCTTGTTGTCAAACATGACGTTGTTGAGCTTTGTGTCGTTGTGGGTGACTCTCAACGGCAGCTCGCCTGCGTTCAGCAGGTCGACGAGCACGGAGCAGTCCGCCTCGCGGCTCAGGACGAAATCTATCTCGCTGCGGGCATCGTCAGCTCTGCCGGAGAGGTTATCGGCAACGGCCTTTTTGAAGTCGGCGAAACGGGAGACGGTGTTGTGGAAGTTCGGTATCGTCTCGGTCAGATCGTCAATGGGGTAGTCCGCCAGCATACGCTGGAATTTGCCGAATGCCTTCGCAGCGTTGTAAAAAGTCTCAGGGCAGTCCACACACTGACAGGAGTGTGCGTCGTATATATAGTTGTAGCAGCGCCAGAAGCTGCCCTCGCTGTCTATGTAGTAGGGCTTGTTATCCTTGGTGAAGAAAACATAGAGGCTCTCCCTCTCGGGGTCGCCGCCGGCGGCGATGACCTCCTTGTGGAGGTAGTCGGTAACGCTCACCACGTTCTTCATCAGGGCGTCCGGCTCTTTGAACACATATGTGTTAAGCTCTTGAACGAGATATTTGTTAGTGTGGCCGTTTTTCTCAAGAAATTCAAATATATAGGTATCGTTGATATGACCGTCAAAGAGCTGTGAGATGTTCTTCAGCTCGCCCTTGAATTTGAACGCCGTGACAAGCTCAGATACCGTATCTATTTTCTTGTGCAACGAAGTCACGCCTTTCTTAAAATTATGTTGCCGAAGCGGGCTGGGTTGTGGAAGCCCAGCTCGGCGGAGTCGACGGGGAAGCAGGCGGCGTAGTGCGGGGCCTCGGCGAGGTCGGCGCACTTATAGAAGTTACCCTTGATAATGTTCTCCGCCGTGCGATAGGGTGCGCCGTAGACCTCGGAGATGAAGCCGTCCGGCAAAAAGATATCATAGCCCCAGGCGCTTTTGCCGCTGCCGGGGAGGGTGAACGGCGTTATCGTCGGCTCAAGGGAGGTGATCTCCCTGATAAATCGTCTGCCCTCGCGCTTTTCGCCTATCTGGGATAGATATACTCCGTTTCGGTTGACCTCGAAGTTCACATAGCGCTCGTCGCCCGTAACGGGCTTCAAAAAGATCTCGAGGCAGCTGTCGGTGTAGACCGGGTCGTCACGCTTTGTGCATTCGCAGCGCACCGAGTCCTCAAATGACCACAGGCGGGCAAAGAGCCCGACATTCTCGACCCCGTAGAGCCGTGCATAACTCTCGGGGCGTGAGTAGCCGTCCTTTTCCCAGTTGAAAAGGCCTATAGGGGCTGCCGGGGCGCGAAACGGCTCGGCAGCCTTTTCACTCATAAAGAGCGGGGCAAAATAATCCAAACGATCACCGTCTTACAATCAAAGTGCGGAAACTATCTCAAGAGTATCCTTTGCTATCATGAGTTCCTCGTTGGTGGGGATGACAAGGAGCTTGACCTTGGAGCCGGGGACGGATATCTCTATCTCCTCGCCTCTGACGGAGTTCTTTTCCTCATCAATGGCGGTGCCGAGAAATGCGAGCTTCTCAGCTACTCTGGTGCGGTAGTGGGGGTTGTTCTCGCCGATGCCGCCGGTAAATACGACCGCGTCAACGCCGCCCATTGCAGCGGCAAAGCCGCCTATGTATTTGACGAGCTGGTGGCAGAGCATATTCTCAACGAGCTGAGCCTTCTTGTCGCCGTTCTTTGCAAGACCCTCGATGGTCCTGTTGTCGCTGGTGCCTGCGATGCCGAGCATACCGCTCTTTTTATTCATAAGAGTGTCCATTTCGGCGGGGGAGAGGTTCCTTGCCGCCATGACGGTGGTGACGATGGCGGGGTCTATCGAGCCGCAGCGGGTGCCCATGATGATGCCCTCAAGCGGGGTGAGACCCATGGTGGTGTCGAAGCACTTGCCGTCCTTGACAGCGGAGATGGAGGAGCCGTTGCCGAGGTGGCAGGTGACTATCCTCGTGCCCTCCGCCTTGCCGCCGAGCATATCAATAGCTCTCATGGAGACATAGCGGTGAGAGGTGCCGTGGAAGCCATAGCGACGGATGCCCTCCTCCTCATAAAGCTCATAGGGCAGGGCATACATATATGCGTAGTCGGGCATGGTCTGATGAAAGCCGGTGTCAAAAACGGCGACCTGAGGTACGTTCATTATCTTTTCGCAGGCCTCGATGCCCTTGAGGTTTGCGGGGTTGTGGAGAGGACCGAATTTGAAGCACTCCCTGATAGCGGCCTTGACGTCCTCGGTGACGAGCACGGAGCCGGAGAATTTCTCGCCGCCGTGGAGCACTCTGTGACCGACAGCGCCTATCTCATCGGTCGAGCCGATAACGCCGTGCTCGGCGTCAACGAGCGTATCGAGCACAAGCTGGATGGCTGCGCCGTGATCGGGGATGGGGCAGAGGAGATCCTTTATGTTTTTGCCTGCGTCGTCGGGCACCTTGTGGGTGAAGGACGAATTTGCGTCGCCTATCTGTTCGCAGATGCCCTTTGCAAGGAGCTTGTCGCCGTCGGTATCAATGAGCTGATATTTGAGCGATGAGCTGCCTGCGTTGATAACCAAAATCTTCATTTTAACACTCCAAATCGTGATTTTTAGCTTGATTAAAGCCTGTAACTGTTATATTATATACTTACTAAATGATTTTTTCAAGAGTTTTTTATCGGAGGTGCGAATATGAGAGCAGCCGGCATCGTCGCCGAATACAATCCGTTTCACAACGGGCACGCTTATCTTGCCCGTCGGGCGAGAGAGGCGGGGGAGGACTGCGTTGTCGCCGTGATGAGCGGCAATTTTGTCCAGAGGGGCGAGCCTGCGATATTTGACTTCTCCGCCCGTGTAAAAGCGGCGCTGCTGTGCGGGGTCGACCTCGTGATACAGCTGCCGAGCATTTACGCCGTGTCGGGCGCTCAGAGCTTTGCGGGCGCGGGGGTCGAGCTGCTTGACGCGCTCGGCTGCGTTGATACGCTCGTGTTCGGCTCCGAGTGCGGCGACACCGCAAGGATAGCCGAGGCGGCGGGGCTGCTTGCTTCGCCCGAATTCCCCTCTTTGCTCAAGGAGGAGCTGGCGCACGGAGTATCCTTTGCTTCGGCGAGGGAGAGCGCTCTCAGGCACATAAGCCCCGCAAGCGCCGATCTGATAGCTTCGCCGAACGACATCCTTGCCGTTGAATATGTATCCGCCCTTGAGCGCATCGGCAGCCGTATGAAGCCCCTTGCGGTAGGCAGGGTTGGTGCAGGGCATGACAGCGCCGAGATAGCCGACGGCTTTGCGGGCGCTTCAAAGATAAGGGAGCTTATCTGCAGCGGCGGAGATATAAGCGGCCTTGTGCCTGCGGCGGCGGGGGAGATATACCGCGGCGCGGAGCAGGCGGATATAAGCCGCATAGAGCGGGCTATCCTCTATAAAATGAGGACAGTCGGTGCACAGGAGCTGGCGTCGGCGCCCGACATCAGCGAGGGGATAGAGAACAGGATCCTCACGGCGGCGAGGGAGGCCCGCAGCCTTGAGGAGCTGTATACGCTTGCCAAAACTAAAAGGTATTCGCACGCACGCATACGCAGAATAATATTAAATTGCTTTTTGGGCGTTACCGCCGAGCTTGCCGCAATCGACCCGCCTTATATCAGAATCGGCGGATTCACCCCGAGGGGGGCGGAGCTGCTGCGTGAGGCGGCGTTGAGCGCAAGGCTGCCTATTCTCGCCAAAACAGCCGATATCGCCGCCCTGAGCGAAGAAGCAAAGGCTGTTTTTGCCGCGGAATGCAGGGCGGGGGATATCTATGCCCTCTGCCTGACGAATGCTGCCGAATGCGGCGCGGAGAAGCGTTTTCGCCCTATTATAATAAAGTGAAAATTTTACCGTTACCGCCGTTGCCCGAGTGGCAGCGGCTTTTTTGACGCTTTTTGATAGGCATAATACACAAAAGTGAAAAAAATATCCACAAAATAATTATGGTAAAACATTGAAATTTCATATGGATGCACAAAGAAATTTTATTTGCCGTTATTCGCTTGACAGACGGCCGCTCAAAATATATAATATCATTCCGTATTATTTATAATGGATTAATACCCCTATAATTTATTTTATTTTTGCGCTTAATATTATAAAATATATGGGGAGATCCCGCAAAATTTCGATTTTCCGAGAGAAAAACGGAAATTCAAAAGAACGGAGTGATTTTGCCTATGCTGAAAGTGAAACCCGTTACACGAGGAAGCTGCCAACGCATGAGCTTCGGTAAGATCGACGAGGTCATGGATATGCCCAACCTCATCGAGGTTCAGAAGGCGTCCTACAATTGGTTCATCGAGAAGGGCCTCAAAGAGGTCTTCCGCGACATGGCCGATATTACGGACTATACCGGGAACTGGGTGCTCAGCTTCATTGATTACCGCCTTGACGACAAGCCGAAGTATTCGGTGCGCGAGTGCAAGGAGAGAGACGCGAACTACGCAGCGCCCATGCGTGTGACAGTCCGCCTTCAGAATAAGGAGACCGGCGTTATCAAGGAGTCCGAGGTCTATATGGGCGACTTCCCGATAATGACCGACAGCGGCACCTTTGTCATCAACGGCGCCGAGAGAGTCATTGTCTCTCAGCTTGTTCGTTCGCCCGGCGTTTATTACGGCATGACCCACGATAAGACCGGTATCGAGCTTTACACCAGCACCATCAACCCCAACAGGGGCGCATGGCTCGAATATGAGACCGACGCCAACGATATTTTCTACGTCCGCATAGACAAAAATCGCAAGATATATATCACCGCTTTCGTGCGTGCCCTAGGCCTTAGCTCCAACGATGATATCCGCCGCTTCTTCGGCGAGGATGCCAAGCTCGAAGCTACTATGGAGAAGGACGAGACCCGCAACACAGAGGAAGCGCTCATCGAAGTGTTCAAAAAGCTGCGCCCCGGCGAGCCCGCCACCCTTGAGGCCGCTCAGCAGCAGTTTGACAACCTCTTCTTTGACTCCCACAAGTACGATATCTCCCGTGTCGGCAGATATAAATACAACAAAAAGCTCTCGATGCTCAACCGTCTCCCCGGCTGCGTAGTCGCAGAGCCCGTTATATCCGAGTACACCGGCGAGCTTATAGCCGAGCCGGGCGAGGTGCTCACCAAGCAGAAAGCTATTGAGATAGAGCAGGCAGGCGTTATGAAGGTCGTCGTCAGATGCGAGGACGGCAGCGATCTGTTCGTCATCTCAAACGGCATGGTCGACCCGATGGCTCTGCTCCCCGAGGGCTTCACCAGGGAAGAGCTTGACGAGATAGCCATCAATGAGAAGGTCCGCTTCTCCGTTATGAGAGAAGTCCTCGAAAAGTGCGGCGATGATAAACAAGCGCTGCTTGAGGAGATGAGGCTCCGCTGCGACGACCTTATCCCGAAGCATATTATCGTCGACGATATATTCGCCTCGGTCAACTACGTCAACTGCCTGACCAAGAAGGTCGGCAACATCGACGATATCGACCACCTCGGCAACAGACGTATCAGATCCGTCGGCGAGCTGCTCCAGAATCAGTTCAGGATCGGCCTTGCAAGGATGGAGAGAGTTGTCCGTGAGAGAATGGCCATCCAGGCGCAGGAGGATGAGGATAAGATAACTCCGCAGAGCCTTATCAATATCCGCCCCGTCATGGTCGCCGTCAGAGAGTTCTTCGGCTCTTCGCCGCTCTCACAGTTCATGGATCAGCACAACCCCCTTGCCGAGCTTACCCATAAGCGCCGTCTTTCCGCCCTCGGCCCCGGCGGTCTTTCACGAGACAGAGCCGGATTCGAGGTCCGCGACGTTCATTATTCGCACTACGGACGTATGTGCCCGATAGAGACCCCCGAAGGCCCCAACATCGGCCTTATCTCCTATCTTGCAACATTCGCCAAGATCAATGAATACGGCTTCATCGAAGCTCCGTTCAGAAAGATAGATAAAGAGACCGGCGTGGTGCTCGACGAGGTCGAGTACATGACCGCCGATACCGAGGATGAGTACATCGTCGCCCAGGCGAACGAGCCCCTCGATGAGAATAACCGCTTCGTCAGAAAGAAGATCACCGCAAGGCACAGAGACGAATTCCTTGAGATCGACAACACCAAGGCCGATTACATGGACGTTTCGCCCAAGATGGTCGTTTCGGTTGCAACGGCTCTTATCCCGTTCCTTGAGAACGACGATGCAAACCGTGCGCTGATGGGCTCCAACATGCAGAAGCAGGCTGTTCCTCTTCTCAAGACCGAAGCCCCCATCGTCGGCACCGGTATGGAATATAAGGCTGCCGTTGACTCCGGCTCCGTCGTGCTCGCCAAAGAGGGCGGCGTAGTCGCCAAGGTTGCGGCCGACAGCGTTGATATCCTTGAGGACGGCGGCACAAGCAGGCACTATGAGCTTATCAAGTTTATGCGCTCCAACCAGGGCACCTGCACCAACCAGCGCCCGATAGTTTCCGTCGGTCAGAGAGTCGAGAAGGACGAGGTCATCGCAGACGGCCCCGCAATCGACCACGGCGAGCTGAGCCTCGGCAAAAACGCCCTTGTCGGCTTCATGACATGGGAAGGCTACAACTACGAGGACGCCGTTCTTATCAATGAGAAGCTCGTCAGAGACGACGTTTACACCTCTATCCATATCGAGGAATATGAGACCGAGGCCAGAGACACCAAGCTCGGCCCCGAAGAGATAACCAGAGATATCCCCAACGTCGGCGAGGACGCCCTCGGTAACCTTGACGACAGAGGCATAATCCGCATCGGCGCAGAGGTTCACTCCGGCGATATACTTGTCGGCAAGGTAACGCCCAAGGGCGAGACCGAGCTGACCGCCGAGGAGAGACTGCTCCGCGCGATATTCGGCGAGAAAGCCAAGGAAGTCAGAGATACTTCCCTTAAAGTGCCCCACGGCGAATACGGCATCGTTGTCAATGTCGAAGTATTCACCAAGGAGAACAGCGACGAGCTGTCGCCCGGCGTAAACAAAGTTGTCCGCTGCTACATCGCCCAGAAGAGAAAGCTCTCCGTCGGCGATAAGATGGCGGGTCGCCACGGTAATAAGGGCGTTGTTTCAAGGATCCTTCCTCAGGAGGATATGCCCTTCCTGCCCGACGGCACACCGCTTGATATAGTTCTTAATCCCCTCGGCGTTCCCAGCCGAATGAATATCGGTCAGGTTCTCGAGGTTCACCTCGGCTTTGCCGCAAGAGCGCTCGGCTACAAGATAATGACCCCCGTATTCGACGGCGCCCATGAGGAGGATATCACCGAGGCATTTGCGGAGGCAAACCGCCGCACTATGGAAAAGGCTGAGCAGGAGGCCAAGGAGAAGGGCGTTGAATTCGACCCCTCCAAGGTGCCGCAGCTCCGTATGGACTGCAAGTCCATCCTTACCGACGGCAGGACCGGCAGGAAGTTCGACAACCCCGTAACCGTCGGCGTCATGTATTACCTCAAGCTCCATCACCTTGTTGACGATAAGATCCACGCCCGTTCGACCGGCCCGTACTCCCTCGTCACTCAGCAGCCTCTGGGCGGTAAAGCTCAGTTCGGCGGCCAGCGTTTCGGCGAGATGGAGGTTTGGGCGCTCGAGGCATACGGCGCAGCATACACCCTTCAGGAGATACTTACCGTCAAGTCGGATGACGTCGTGGGCAGAGTCAAGACCTACGAGGCCATCGTTAAGGGCAAGAATGTCCCGACTCCCGGTATCCCCGAATCCTTCAAGGTCCTTATCAAGGAGCTCCAGTCCCTCGCACTCGACATCAAGGTGCTTGATGAGAACGGCGACGAAGTCGACCTCCGCCAGACCTATGACAACGACGACGCCGGCTTTGCACCGGATGATAAGGCGTTCCAGAGCGTCAATGACGCCGAGGGCAGCGACGATTTCATCGTTGACGAGGACAGCGAGGAGAACGATATCTTCATCAGAGACGACGGCGACGACGATGATGGTTTCGCCGACGAATTCCGTGATAAAATGGGCGATGAAGATTACGGTCTTGATTTAGAACCCTCGGAGGACGATTACGAGTAATCGTCGTTTCACACCAAACTAACGGAAGGGGCATCGTTATATGGAAAACGTAGAAGCCAACAGCAATCTTTCTTTTGAATCCATAAAAATCGGCCTTGCCTCGCCCGACCAGATAAGAGAATGGTCATACGGCGAGGTCAAGAAGCCCGAAACCATAAATTACAGAACCCTCAAACCCGAGAGAGACGGTCTTTTCTGCGAAAGGATATTCGGACCGCAGAAGGACTGGGAGTGCCACTGCGGTAAGTATAAGAGGATCCGCTATAAGGGCAAGGTCTGCGAGCGCTGCGGCGTTGAGATCACCCGCTCCAAGGTGCGCCGTGAGAGAATGGGTCACATTGAGCTTGCGACCCCCGTTTCACACATCTGGTATTTCAAGGGCACACCCTCGAGAATGGGCGTTATCCTTGATATCTCCCCCAGAGAGCTTGAGAAAGTCCTTTATTTCGCAAAGCACATAGTTATTGACCCCGGCGATACGCCTCTTGAGAAGGGTCAGACCCTCGACGAGAAGGATTATGACGAGTATCGCCTTAAATATGACGACGCTTTCAAGGCAGGCATGGGCGCCGAGGCTATCAAGGAGCTGCTCTCCGAGATAGACCTCGATAAGCTCTCAGGGGAGCTTAAAGCCGAGATGGAGAGCACCTCCGGCCAGAAGAAAGCAAAGGCACTCAAGCGCCTTGAGGTCGTCGAAGCCTTCAGACAGTCCGGCAACAGACCGGAGTGGATGATCCTCGACGTTATCCCTGTTATCCCGCCGGAGATCCGCCCTATGGTTCAGCTCGAGGGCGGCAGATTCGCCACCTCCGACCTTAACGACCTTTACAGACGCGTTATCAACAGAAACAGCCGTCTTGCAAAGCTTATGGAGCTCGGCTCCCCCGAGATAATCATCAGGAACGAGAAGAGAATGCTTCAGGAGGCCGTTGACGCCCTTATCGACAACGGCAGAAGAGGCAGACCCGTTACCGGCCCCAACAACAGGGCGCTCAAGTCCCTTTCGGATATGCTGAAAGGTAAGCAGGGACGTTTCAGACAGAACCTGCTCGGTAAGCGTGTCGACTACTCCGGCCGTTCGGTTATCGTCGTCGGCCCCGACCTCAAGCTCTATCAGTGCGGTCTTCCCAAAGAGATGGCTCTCGAGCTCTTCAAGCCCTTCGTTATGAAGCGCCTTGTCGAGACCGAGGTCGCGGGCAACGTCAAATCCGCCCGTAAGATGGTCGAGCGCTCCAACCCCGCAGTGTGGGATGCTCTTGAGGTAGTCATCAAGGATCACCCCGTCATGCTCAACCGTGCTCCCACGCTTCACCGCCTCGGTATCCAGGCATTCGAGCCGGTGCTTGTCGAGGGCAGAGCCATAAGGCTTCATCCCCTTGTTTGTACCGCATTCAACGCTGACTTCGACGGCGACCAGATGGCAGTCCATGTTCCGCTTTCGGCAGAGGCTCAGGCAGAGGCTCGCTTCCTCATGCTTGCGGCTAACAACCTGCTCAAGCCCTCGGACGGCCGCCCCGTTACCGTTCCCACTCAGGATATGATACTCGGCTCCTACTATCTGACCATAGTCAACGACAACAACCCCGCAAACTCCGACTATGTTCCCGAGGATCCCTATGAGCCCGGCGCACCTACCGAGTTCATCGACGAGAAGGGCGAGAAGCATTTAATATATAAAACATTTAATAATGTCGACGAAGCGATGATGGCATATGACGAGGGCGATATCGGCCTGCACGTCAATGTCAGGATTCGCATGACCAAGGAAGTGAACGGCGAGAGCGTAACTCAGCTCGTCACCACCACCCTCGGCAAGGTCATCTTCAATACGCCTATCCCGCAGGATCTCGGCTTCATTGACAGAACCGACCCCGCCAACCTCTTCACCCCCGAGGTCGACGTGCTTGTTAACAAGAAAATGCTCGGCAAGATCATCGACCGCTGCATCAAGGTTCACGGCACTGCGATCGCAGCCGATGTGCTTGATAAGATCAAGGCTCAGGGTTACAAATACTCAACTCGAAGCGGTATCACCGTCGCCGTCTGCGATGCGACCATCCCGCCGCTTAAGAAGCAGCTCATTGAGCACGCCGAAGCGAGAGTCGCCAAGATCACTAAGGAATACGAGAGAGGTCTCATCACCAACGACGAGCGCTCTGAGGATGTCATAAAGGCATGGGAGGATTGCACCAAGGATGTCTCCTCCGAGCTGAAGAAGAACTTCAGAAAGTTCAATCCCATCAACATGATGCTTGACTCCGGCGCCCGCGGTAACGATTCACAGCTTCGTCAGCTTGCAGGTATGCGCGGACTTATCGCCAACACCGCAGGTAAGACGATAGAGGTTCCCATCAGAGCCAACTACCGTGAAGGTCTTAATATACTCGAATACTTCATTTCCTCCCGCGGCGCCCGTAAAGGTCTTGCCGATACCGCGCTCAGAACGGCTGACTCGGGTTATCTGACCCGCCGTCTTGTCGATGTTTCTCAGGATGTTATCATCCGTGAGGAGGATTGCCACTGCACCGACGGCATCAACGTCTATGATATTTATGACGGCGATCCCAACTTCGGCGGCAGAAAGATAGTCGGCCTTGCCGAAAGACTGACCGGAAGATTCCTGCTTGAGGATTATCACGACCCCGAAACGGGCAAACTGATAGCAAGCAAGGATGAGATGATGACCGATGTTATCGCCGAGCAGGTCGCCGCAAGCGTCCATGCAGAGCATGATAAGCAGGTCGCCGCAGGCATCCTGCCCGAGACTTCAAGAGCGCAGATCAAGATTCGTTCGCTGCTCTCCTGCTGCTCAGAGCACGGCGTTTGCATCAAGTGCTACGGCGCAAACCTTGCAACGGGCGAGCCTGTGACCGTCGGTGAAGCCGTCGGTATCATCGCAGCTCAGTCCATAGGCGAGCCGGGTACTCAGCTTACCATGAGAACATTCCACACCGGCGGCGCTGCCGACCAGTCGGATATCACCACCGGTCTTCCCAGAATTGAAGAACTCTTTGAGGCGCGCAAGCCCAAGATGCTCGCCATCATGAGCGAGATCGACGGCGTCGTCTCCTTCAGAGAGATCAAAAAGAGCCAGCACGTTATCGTCACCGCCGACGACGGCGAGGAGAAGGCTTACCTCATCCCCTACGGCTTCCGCCTGAAGGTTGAGGAGGGTCAGAGAGTCACCAAGGGCGCACAGCTCACCGAAGGTGCTCAGAACCCGCACGACATCCTTGCAATTCTCGGCGTTGAGGCAGTCCATGACTACCTCATCAGAGAGGTTCAGAGGACCTACCGTATGCAGGGTGTTGACATCAACGATAAGCATATCGAGGTCATCGTTCGCCAGATGATGAGAAAGGTCAGGATAGTAGACGCGGGCGACTCCAAGTTCCTGCCCGGCACCGTGGTCGAGAAGATGGACTTCCGTCTTGAGAATGAACGCCTTGCAAGAGAGGCTGAGGAGAAGGGCGTCGAGCCGAAGTTCGCAGTCTCCGCCCCCACCCTTATGGGTATCACCAAGGCTTCGCTCGCAACGGATTCGTTCCTCTCCGCCGCATCGTTCCAGGAGACCACCAGAGTCCTCACCGACGCCGCCATCAAGGGCAAGACCGATCCCCTTATCGGCCTCAAGGAGAACGTCATTATCGGCAAGCTCCTGCCCTCCGGCACCGGCATGAAGTGCTACAGCAAGGTGGAGCTTAAGCCTACAGGTAAGTTCGGTAATATTGCCGAAAATGCGGAGTAATTTTTGTCGAAAGTGTTGACAAACGAGCTTCACTTGTGATAAAATACAAAATTGTGGTGTCAAAGGCTCCGTCGTAAGGCGGCGGAGCCTCGCACAATACATATTTTAAAAGAAAGGAGAGATTGTTTTTGCCTACCTTTAATCAGCTTGTTCGTAACGGCAGAGAAACGCTCGAAAGAAAGCCCAAGGCTCCCGCTCTTTTGAAAGGCCTGAACTCCAAGAAGAATGTTCTTACCGATCAGGATTCACCCCAGAAGCGCGGCGTCTGCACCGCTGTTAAGACCGCGACCCCCAAGAAGCCCAACTCGGCTCTTCGTAAGATCGCCAGAGTCCGTCTTACCAACGGCATCGAGGTTTCGGCTTATATCCCCGGCGTAGGTCACAACCTTCAGGAGCACTCCGTTGTCCTCATCAGAGGCGGCCGTGTTAAGGATCTTCCCGGTGTCCGTTACCACATCATCCGCGGCACTCTTGATACCCAGGGCGTTAACGGCAGAATGCAGGCCCGTTCCAAGTACGGCGCAAAGCGTCCCAAGGCAGCCAAGAAATAATCCCGCACCAATCAAGACAAATCTTCTTGCAGGCTGAAGAAGCGCTTTATGCTCTTTGACCAATGCAATGTATATTATATATAAATAGTATGCTTCTGCGTTGGCGCCGACGGGAATTTGTCACTCGAGTACCTATGATATCATTACTATGAAGGAGGGAAGCGAAGTGCCAAGAAGAGGCAATATCGCAAAACGTGAAGTTTTGCCTGATCCGCTTTACAACTCAACCCTTGTCACCCGTCTTATCAACAATGTTATGTATGACGGCAAAAAGGGCGTAGCTCAGAAAATCGTTTATGATGCATTTGACATCATCAAAGAGAAGACAGGTAAGGAACCCCTTGAGGTTTTTGAGGCAGCAATGGAGAATGTTATGCCCATGCTTGAGGTAAAGGCTCGCCGTGTCGGCGGTGCTACCTATCAGGTACCCATGGAGGTTCGCCCCGAGAGAAGACAGACTCTCGGCCTGCGTTGGATCACTCTCTACAGCCGTCAGCGTTCCGAGAGAACGATGAAGGAGAGACTTGCCAACGAGATCATGGATGCGGTCAACTCCACCGGTTCCGCATTCAAGAAGCGTGAAGATACCCACAAGATGGCAGAGGCCAACAAGGCATTTGCACACTTCAGGTGGTAATCATTTCACCGAGATTTACTATATTTTCAGCTTAACAGAAATTCGGAGGTTTATATGCCAAGACAGGTACCCCTTGAGATGACCAGAAACATCGGTATCATGGCGCACATCGATGCCGGTAAAACTACCACAACCGAGCGTATCCTGTTTTATACGGGAAAAACTCATAAAATCGGTGAGACCCACGATGGCTCCGCAACGATGGACTGGATGGAGCAGGAGCAGGAGCGTGGTATAACCATCACTTCCGCTGCTACGACCTGTTTCTGGAAGAACCACCGTATCAACATCATCGACACCCCGGGTCACGTCGATTTCACCGTTGAGGTCGAGCGCTCCCTGAGAGTTCTTGACGGTTCTGTTACAGTTCTTTGCGCTAAGGGCGGCGTCGAGCCCCAGTCCGAGACGGTCTGGAGGCAGGCTGATAAGTATCATGTTCCCAGAATGGTCTATGTCAACAAGATGGACATTATGGGCGCTGACTTCTACAGAGTCATCGACATGATGAAAGAGCGCCTTAAGTGCAATGCGGTCCCCATTCAGCTGCCCATCGGCGCTGAGGCGGATTTCAAAGGTATCATAGACCTTGTTATAATGAAGGCCTATTACTACAAAGACGACCTGGGCGTTGATATCGAGGTTACCGATATCCCCGACGACATGAAGGAGCTTGCCCAGAAGTACCATACCGAGATGATCGAGCACGTTGCCGAGCAGGATGACGAGCTGCTTGAGAAATATCTCAACGGCGAGGAGCTCACCATTGATGAGATCAAGTCCTGCATCAGAAAGTCGACTCTTGCAAATCACATGGTGCCCGTCGTCTGCGGTACTTCCTACCGCAACAAGGGCGTTCAGCTTCTGCTTGATGCAGTTGTTGATTATATGCCCGCCCCCACGGATGTTCCCTCGATCAAGGGCGTCAACCCCAAGACCGATGAGGAGGAGTTCAGACATTCGTCCGATGACGAGCCGTTCTCCGCTCTCGCATTCAAGATAGCTACCGACCCGTTTGTCGGCAAGCTCTGCTTCTTCAGAGTATATTCCGGTAAAGTCGAAACAGGCAGCACCGTTTATAACTCGACCAAGGACACCAACGAGCGTATGGGCAGAATTCTGCAGATGCACTCCAACCACAGACAGGATATCGACTGCTGCTATGCGGGTGATATCGCGGCCTGCGTCGGTGTTAAGCAGACCACCACGGGCGACACGCTCTGCGACGCGAAGCATCCCATCATACTTGAATCCATGGAATTCCCCGAGCCCGTTATCAGAGTTGCCATCGAGCCCAAGACCAAAGCAGGTCAGGAGAAGATGAGCATCGCTCTTGCAAAGCTCGCTGAGGAAGACCCCACCTTCAAGTGCTACACGGATGAAGAGACAGGCCAGACTATCATAGCCGGTATGGGTGAGCTTCACCTTGAGATAATCGTCGACAGAATGCTGCGCGAGTTTAGAGTTGAAGCCAATGTCGGTAAGCCCCAGGTTGCTTACCGCGAGACCATCACCAAGACTGCCGAGTCGGATACCAAGTATTCGCGTCAGTCCGGCGGTAAGGGTCAGTACGGTCATGTCAAGATCAGGATCGAGCCGAATCCCGAGAAGGGCTTCGAGTTCGTCAACAATATTGTCGGCGGCGCTATTCCCAAGGAATACTTCAACGCCATCGAAGCAGGTATCAAGGGTGCAATGCTCTCCGGCGTGCTTGCAGGCTTCAATGTTGTTGACGTCAAGGTCACTCTCTTCGACGGTTCTTACCATGAGGTCGACTCATCCGAAATGGCGTTCAAGATCGCCGCTTCAATGGCATTCAAGGATGCTATGAAGAAGGCAGGCCCCGTCCTTATGGAGCCTATTATGAAGACTTCGGTCATCGTTCCCGACGAATACATGGGCGATGTCATCGGCGATATCAACTCTCGCCGCGGCACCATCCAAGGCACCGAGACCAGGACAGGCGCAGTTCAGATCAACGCCTTTATTCCGCTTTCAAATATGTTCGGCTATGCTACAGCTCTCCGCTCAAAGACCCAGGGCAGAGGCCAATATGTCATGGAGCCCAGCCATTACACCGAGGTTCCCAAGTCAATTGCCGAAAAAATCGTCAGCGAGAAATAAAAATTTTAAAAAATGCTTGAAATCTCAAGCTATTGTTGGTACAATACTATCATGCGACAGCATGGATCAAAATTTGCTTATGGGAGGAAATCATAATGGCAAAAGAAAAATTTAATCGTTCCAAACCTCACGTAAATATCGGAACAATCGGTCACGTTGACCACGGCAAGACCACTCTTACCGCTGCTATCACCAAGACCCTCGCTATGAAGGGCGACGCAGCATTCGTTGACTATGCAAACATCGATAAGGCTCCCGAAGAGAGAGAGCGTGGTATAACCATCAACACTGCTCACGTTGAGTATGAGACCGATAAGCGTCACTATGCACACGTTGACTGCCCGGGTCATGCCGACTACATCAAGAACATGATCACCGGCGCTGCTCAGATGGACGGTGCTATCCTTGTTATCGCTGCTACCGACGGCCCCATGGCTCAGACTAAAGAGCATCTTCTTCTTGCCCGTCAGGTCGGCGTGCCCAAGATCATCGTTTTCATGAACAAGGTTGACCAGGTTGACGATCCCGAGCTCCTTGAGCTTGTCGAGATGGAAATCCGTGAGACCCTTGCCGAGTACGGCTTTGATGAGGACGCTCCCATCATCCGCGGCTCCGCTCTTCAGGCTCTCCAGTATGACGGCGGCGACATGAACGCTCCCGAGCTTAAGTGCATCTGGGAACTCATGGATGCTGTTGACGAGTACATCCCCACTCCCGACCGTAAAGCCGACCTTCCCTTCCTTATGCCTGTTGAGGACGTCTTCACCATCACCGGCCGCGGCACCGTTGCCACCGGCAGAGTTGAGCGTGGACAGCTTAAGACTTCTGAGGAAGTTGAGATCGTTGGTCTTACCGACGAGAAGAGAAAGACCGTCGTTACCGGTATCGAAATGTTCCGCAAGATCCTCGACTATGCTGAGGCAGGCGACAACATCGGTGCTCTTCTTCGCGGTGTTCAGAGAAACGAGATCGAGCGTGGCCAGGTTCTTGCTAAGCCCGGTTCAATCCATCCTCACACCAAGTTCAAGGGTCAGGTTTACGTTCTGACCAAGGATGAAGGCGGCAGACATACTCCGTTCTTCAACAACTATCGTCCTCAGTTCTACTTCAGAACTACCGACGTTACCGGCGTTATCACCCTTCCCGAAGGCACTGAGATGTGCATGCCCGGCGACAACGTTGATATGGACGTTGAGCTTATCACCCCGATCGCTATCGAAAAGGGTCTTCGTTTCGCTATCCGTGAAGGCGGCAGAACCGTTGGTTCAGGCGTTGTTATCGAGATCAACGAATAATTAAATCTTTTCGGAGGCTGTTGCTTTGTGCAGCAGCCTCTTTTTCATGCAAAAAATCCTCCTTGCCGATGCAGGGAGGTTTTTTCCGCTTTATCTTAAATTGTCGATCTCTCTTTGCAGATTTGTGAGGAATTTGCCTGCGTGGGCGCCGTCCGTCTGTAATATCGCCGAGCCTGCGCAAGACTGATGAAGTGTGCCGCAGGAATTACCACCGTAAGCACTGAAATTCCGCACTGTAAAGGCTGCCTTGTGTTGGGTCAGGCTGACTGAGGGGTTGATTTGTCAAACTGCTGCTTCAATTCGCTGCCGCAACAAAAATTTCAAAAAGAAAACAAAGCCCTCCTCGGGACGAACCCGGGAAGGGCGTATCATATGAATTTTATCTGCCGAAGAGTCCGGTGTAGCCCGCTGTTGCGGATTGCTCTGCAGGCGGCGCTTCCGTGGGAGTATCATGCTGCTGCGGCTCGGTGACAGGCTCTGCGGTCGGCTCGTCATAGGGCTGCTCGGCGGTAGTCTCATCGTCGCCGGGCAGGTAGTAGCGGCGGCGTGTTGTTGTTTCATCGTCGTTACGCCCGAAAATGCCGTCGAGCCTGCTGCGTTTCTTGGTGGTGCTTTCGTCATAAGACCAATCGGTCGACGCTGTTGTGCTGCGCTGCTGACCCGATGCGTCGTCGTAGATCTCCGCCGATGTGTTGCGGGCGAGGTCAAGCGCCGAAATATGAGTTGCGGGGTTTATCTCGATATTTGTAGTGCCGAATATTGCGAGCTGCAATTCGCGGGCAGCCTTGATATAGTCGACTATCCAGACGTCGAGCTTGCCGGTGTAGGTCTGGAAGTGGTGAACGCCCATTCTGTATTCATCTGACGGCTCGACCATACTGTTTATCTCGTATTGCATCCAGCCCTCGCTTAGCGCTTGAGTGCCGAGTGAGATTATCTCGCTTGTGCGATAGTTTGTAGTGACATAAGGCAGGAAGGTCTCGATGGCTTTATTGAGGTCGCTGAACGATGAGGATTTAACATTCTTTATAAGTGAAGTGATAACGCATCTTTGGCGTCTTGTTCTCTCGATCTCACTGTCATTCTTTCTGATCCTTGAGTAGATCAGCGCTCTTTCGCCGTTGAGCAACACATTGTCGCCGCTCTCAAAGCCCGCTATCCTTGTGGTGCGGTTCATATATTTTGCCTCGGCCTCGGTTATCGGCACGGTGACGCCGCCGAGGGTGTCAATGACCTTGACAAATGACTCGAAATTGATTGAAACGTAATTGTCGATTTTGATTTTATAGTTGTCGGAGAGCACCTCCATCAGCTTCGCCGCGCCGCCCCATGAATAGGAATGGTTGGTCTTGTCGAAGCGATCCTGACCTTTGATATTCATATATGAATAGGAGTCTCTGAGGAAGGAGCAGATGTTGATTTTCTTGGTCTTTCTGTTGACCGACACGAGCATACAGGAGTCGGAGCGGTGGGAGCCGTCGTCATTATCCTCACCTATGAGAAGGACATTGACCACATTTTTGCTGTAGAGCTTCTCGCCGCCGTTGAGCGCCCACGACTTGATAAGATCCTTTATCGAGTCGGCGTTTGCGATATCGGCTATCGATTGGAAGCTGAGATTCTCATCCTCGTCAATGGCGAAGGTGGCGTTCGGGTCGCCCGATTCGCCCGTCTCATAGTTGATGAGCGAGAGTATCTTGCGGATATATGCGCCACCCAACGCCGAGAAAACGAGCACAAGGCATATGACTATGCTCAGAAGCGCCTTCAGATTGCGCTTGTGGTTGCGCAGAAAGAAGGGCTTGAATTTATATCGCATGAAGTGGCTTAACCCCTTTGTTATCCCCTTAGGCTTGCTGTAGCTGGTGATATCTTCATATTTATCATTATTCTTTTGTCTCTTGTCACCCATATTATCACCCTGAAATTTTTAAAAATCCGTGGTTTTATCACATATATGATAGTATATCACAAAAGAAAATAAAAGTTAAGATTTTTAGCACATTTTGAATGAAAACTTTTTATGAATAAAATGGGGGAAATTGTCTAAATCGACGGATGAAAAATCGAGTGCGCCGTTTCGACGCACCCGAAAGACTTTATGAATATACGCTTATTTCGGAGAGAACAGGATTGCTTCTTGACTGGTTAAAAATAATAACTATCTCATCCGTGTATGCCGGCACGGTGAGGCGGACTATCTTTTTTGAGCCGATCACGGTGCATTTGCTTATCCTGCGGTAGCCTGCGCCGCTCTTGGCATAGATATCGAAATCCTCAACTCGCTGGCTGAACTCGATATTTTCGCGCAGGACTATGGTTGAAATCTTGCTGCAGCCGTCAAACTTGAGACTCACGCCGTATTCGTCGTCGCCGAGCTTGACAGCGGCGGTGTCGGAGAGCCTGTTTTCACCGGAGGTGTTTATTAGCGACGCAGAGTAATCGAGAGGGCTTTCAAAAGGCTTGTTGATGAGCTTGGTGAATTTCTTGAGAGTTTTTATCTCGCGGTCAGAGATGAGCCCTCGCCTGTCGGGCGGGACATTGAGCAGGAGAGAGGCGTTGCCGCCGACGGTGTTGAAATAGATGTTTGCGAGCTGCCTTGCGGAGCGGATGCCGGTGGGATTAGTCAGATAATATGAATTATCGTGATAGAACCAGCCGGTCGTGACGGAGACATCTGCCTCGCCGGGGCTCCACTTGAGGTCACGGTACTGCTTTACAAGCTCGCGGCTGCCCATGTCCTCCGAGTATGAGTCGATCTCGGGCAGCTTGCCGTCCTCTTTTTGAGAGCCGTCCATTACTGCGTCGACACTGACGGTGCTGGCGGGGATAACGCTCCATTCGCTCTTGCGAACCTTGCCGCCCTCGTTGCCTATCCAACGAACATCGGGGCCGCAGTTGGAGATTATGGCGTCAGGCTGAAGAGTATGGATAACTTCATAGTATCTGTCCCAATCATAGGTCTGCTTTTTGCCGTTCGGGCCTTCGCCGCAGGCGCCGTCGAACCAGAAGCAGAATATATCGCCGTAATTTGTGCAAAGCTCGGTGAGCTGATTTACGAAGTAATCGTTATATGCGTCGGAGCCGTAGGTGGCCTCGTGTCTGTCCCACGGGGAGAGGTAAATGCCGAATTTGAGACCGTATTTCTTGCAGCTCTCTGCAAGCTGAGCGACGACATCCTTGCCGTAGGGGCTGTGCATGACGCTGTGATCGGTGTATTTAGTGTCGAAAAGGCAGAAGCCGTCGTGATGCTTCGCTGTGAAGATAATGCCCTTTGAGCCTGTATCCTTGAGCACGCTGCACCACTGATCGGTGTCAAGCTCGGTGGGGTTAAAGATGGCGGGATCCTCGGTGCCGTCGCCCCACTCGCTGTCGGTGAAGGTGTTGATGCCGAAATGGATGAAATTATAGTATTCAAGGTCGTTGAACGCAAGCTGATTTTTGTTCGGCACGACGGAGATGAGGCGCTCGACCTCCTCACCGCTGCTCTCGTAACCGTTGTTGTCGATGCACCAGCCGTTTTTGAATTCCATTACATAACCTCCCTGTATCGGCGGTATTATGACAGAAATCGCTGCCACAATGAACGCGAGAATACGTGAAAACAAAGTGAATTTCATCTTTTGCTCCTTTGCATATTAATATGAATTTTCAGTTTAAGTTATCATATCATTTTATTACGATATTTTCAAGAACCGAGGAGAAAAAACAAAAAATAATGTCAAATGCCGCAGAGAGCGCCCGATTTGTTAAAACAGACAATAATCCGCCGCAAAAGGTGAAAAAACAATATTGATTTTGCACATTGACTTTAGAGGGCGGAATCATTAAACTATAAGGCATGAGAGAACTTTGTGCCAAAGGTTCCTTAACGGAAAATGGGGAAAGGAGAAGAGCAATGAACTACAGGATGAACTCCGCTAATAATTCAGCTGCCTGCGAAAGCAAGACGGCTCAGAATCATTGCGCTTCTTCTTATTTCACCATTTTTGCGGACGCCTGCGGGGTGTCCTTTTTTGTTATATTCAATGATATAATACGAGTTATTAACCTTGCTCTAATCAGACTGCTCAATGCAGTCATTTCGGATTTGAATAGCGGAAAGAGCATGAAGGCGCTTGTATATTGAACTGATAGGTTTAATACTTTAAAGCGGTTCTGCTTTTTCGCAGAACCGCTTTTTTGTATAAATTTAAACATCAGCCCCAAAGTGATCGCCGAATAAAATTGATCGGCGGTTACCGAAACGGGCAAAGAAAGGAAGTTATCATATGAAAAAGTTTCTCGCTATCGTTATGGCAGCTCTTATGATGCTTACCGTTTTTGCTGCTTGCGGCGGCAAATCCGACGACGGCAACACCACTAAGGCACCCTCAAACAGCGGCAATGCAAGCGCTGCTGCATTCAAGATCGGCGGCATCGGCCCCCTTACCGGCCCCGCTGCTACCTATGGCATCGCAGTTAAGAACGGCGCTCAGATCGCCGTTGACGAGATCAACGCCCTCGGCGGCACTCAGCTTGAGCTGAAGTTTGAGGATGATGAGAGCGACGCAGAGAAATCCGTTAACGCTTACAACTCCCTTAAGGATTGGGGCATGCAGGTAGTCCTCGGCTCCGTTACCACTCAGCCCTGTATCGCAGTTTCTTCGGAAAGCAACAGCGACAGGATCTTTGAGATCACTCCGTCCGCATCCTCCCTTGACGTTGTAAACGGTAAGGACAATGTGTTCCAGGTATGCTTCACCGACCCCAACCAGGGCACCGCTTCCGCTCAGTATATTTCCGAGCACTCCCTCGCGACCAAGATCGCTGTTATCTATAAGAACGACGACGCTTATTCAACCGGCATTTACAACACCTTTAAGGCAGAGGCCGAGAAGCTCGGTCTGAGCATAGTTTACACCGGCACCTTCACCACCGCTACCGAGAATGACTTCTCCGTCCAGCTCGGCGAGGCAAAGTCGGCAGGCGCAGACCTTGTATTCCTTCCCATCTACTTCACTCCTGCCGCTCTTATCCTCCAGCAGGCTAAGGCTATTAGCTATGAGCCCAAGTTCTTCGGCGTTGACGGCATGGACGGCATCCTTGCAATCAAGGGCTTCGACACCTCCCTTGCAGAGGGCGTTTACCTCCTGACTCCGTTCTCAGCGGACGGTAAGGACGAGAAGACCGTTTCCTTCGTCAGCAAGTATCAGGAGCTCTACAATGAGGTTCCCAACCAGTTCGCAGCCGACGCTTACGACGCTGTTTACGCTATCTATGAAGCTATCCAGAAGTCCGGCGCTACCTCCGATATGAAGACCGACGCTCTTTGCGACGCTCTTTCAAAGGCAATGACCGAGATCGAGGTCGCTGGTCTTACCGGCACGATGACTTGGTCCGCCGAGGGTCAGGTCGCCAAGACCCCGATGGCAGTCGTTATCAAGGACGCTACCTATGTCGGCGTCGAGAATGCCTGACATTCATAAGCAAAACGCACATTATCATACCCGGGTGCAGGAGGGTTAGGCTCTCCTGCACCCTACGGCGTTTTTATAAGTTGTAATTCTGCGGCGGAAAGCCTGCCGCATCGGCGGTTGTTTTTCCGGCGTTGAATTATTGAAACAGAGGTGTATTATATGAGTTTTCTCTCCTATCTGATAAGCGGTATCAGTCTGGGAAGCATATATGCTATCATAGCTCTGGGCTACACGATGGTTTACGGCATCGCCAAGATGCTGAACTTCGCCCACGGCGACGTTATAATGATAGGCGCATATGTTTCATACTGCGTGACTTCATATCTCGGGCTTAACCCGTTACTTTCCGTGCTTGCGGCGGTCGTAGTCTGCACTCTGCTCGGTATCGTGATCGAGGGGCTGGCTTATAAGCCGCTGAGGAATGCCTCCTCTCTCGCCGTGCTTATCACGGCTATCGGCGTTAGCTACCTGCTCCAGAATCTGGCGCTGCTCATTTGGGGCTCCACCCCCAAATCCTTCCACTCGGTCATTGATCTGCCTGCGCTCAAGCTCTTTGACGGCAGACTCGTCATCACCGCGGAGGCTCTGGTCACTATAGCCGCCTGCGTAATCATTATGATCGCGCTGACCCTCTTCACCGGCAAGACCAAGATGGGCAAGGCCATGAGGGCTGTCTCCGAGGATAAGGGCGCGGCTCAGCTCATGGGCATCAACGTCAACGTCACAATTTCGCTTACATTTGCCATCGGCTCGGCTCTCGCCGCTATCGCGGGCGTGCTGCTTTGCTCGATGTACCCCAACCTGCTGCCCACCACCGGCTCAATGCCCGGCATCAAGGCGTTCACCGCAGCCGTTTTCGGCGGCATCGGCTCTATCCCCGGCGCAATGCTCGGCGGCATACTGCTCGGCATAATCGAGACCTTTGCGAAGGCCTATATCTCGACCAACCTTGCCAACGCCATAGTTTTTGCCGTGCTCATCGTAGTGCTGCTTGTTAAACCCGCAGGCCTGCTGGGCAAGCAGATAAAAGAGAAAGTTTGAGGTGAGCGGAATGAAAAAGAACAGTACCCTTTTAAAGCTCAACAAATTCACCAAGAACAGCTTTCTGTCCTATGCAACGGTCATAATCTTCTATGCTGTTATCTCGATACTCATGTCGAACGGCGGCATCTCAAGCTCCTTCAAGGGTCAGCTTATCCCCATCTGCGCCTATGCCGTTATGGCGGTGTCGCTTAACCTCACCGTCGGTATCCTCGGCGACCTGAGCCTCGGTCATGCGGGCTTTATGAGCGTCGGCGCATTTGCGGGCGTTATCGCTTCGCAGTCGATGCACTTCAACGGCGTTGAATCCGACGCGCTCAGAATGCTTGTTGCTATCGTGGTCGGCATAGTCGTGGCGGCTGTCTTCGGCATCATCATCGGCGTGCCCGTGCTTCGCCTTAAAGGCGACTACCTCGCGATAGTTACCCTTGCATTCGGCGAAATAATCAGAGATATCCTCAACTGCTTCTATATCGGTATTGACAAAAAAGGGCTGCACTTCAGCGTGCAGAACGCGGACTCCCTCGGCCTCGCAGCCGACGGCAAGGTGCTCGTCAACGGCCCTATCGGCGCGACCGGTATTGATAAGATATCCACCTTCACGGCAGGCACTATCCTTGTTATATTCACCCTCTTCATCGTATACAATCTGACAAATTCCAGAGCGGGCAGAGCGATAATGTCCATTCGTGACAACAGAATAGCCGCCGAATCCGTGGGCATCAATATTACTAAGTATAAGATGATGGCGTTCGTGACCTCGGCTGCCCTTGCGGGCGGCGCAGGCGCGCTCTATGCGCTCAATTACTCGACCGTCGTTTCGTCCAAATTCGACTTCAACACCTCAATTCTCGTGCTCGTCTTCGTCGTGCTCGGCGGCATGGGCAACATCTTCGGCTCACTGATATCGGCGACCATGCTCACCGTCCTGCCGCAGGTGCTCAGAGAGTTCAGAGACTACAGAATGCTTGTCTATGCGCTGGTGCTCATCCTTGTGATGCTCGTCACCAACAGCGACAAGATCCAGTCATATAAAGAAATGCTGTTTGTCAAGCTCTTCAAAAAGAAGAAAAAGAGCAAGCATAACAGCGACACTACGGCAAAGGAGGCTGCAAAATGAGCAAGTTAGTTCCGCTGCCTACAGATTCGCTCGTCCCGGAGCGTGACGCCGGCAAAATGCCCATCCTCGAGGCAAGGCACCTCGGCATTGAATTCGGCGGTCTTAAAGCCGTCGACGACTTCAACCTCACCATCGGCAGGACTGAGATAGCCGGTCTTATCGGCCCCAACGGCGCAGGCAAGACCACCGTTTTCAACCTCCTCA
This sequence comes from Clostridium sp. CAG:413, assembly GCA_000431775.1. Classification (GTDB taxonomy): domain Bacteria; phylum Bacillota; class Clostridia; order Oscillospirales; family Acutalibacteraceae; genus CAG-177. Next base: position 209,362 of record FR888233.1, read on the forward strand.
CCAAGGTCTATCAGCCGACCTCGGGCACCGTGCTGCTCGACGGCAAGGATACCCACAACATGAATACCGTCAGCATCAATAAAGCCGGTATCGCAAGAACTTTCCAGAATATCCGCCTTTTCGGTGACCTGACCGTTGAGGATAACGTCAAGATCGGTCTGCACAATCAGATGAGATACGGCGTTTGGAACGGCGTATTCAGGCTCCCGAAATATTGGAAGAAGGAGAAGCAGGCGCACGAGAAGGCTCTCGACCTGCTCTCGATATTCGATATGCAGGATCTCGCAGGCGCTCAGGCAGGCTCCCTGCCCTACGGCGCTCAGAGACGCCTTGAGATAGTCCGCGCGCTTGCAACCAACCCGAAGCTGCTGCTGCTCGACGAGCCGGCAGCCGGCATGAATCCCTCCGAGACGGCGGAGCTTATGAATAATATCCGCAAGATCAGAGACACATTCCAGATCGCCGTCATGCTCATCGAGCACGATATGAATCTGGTCATGGGCGTCTGCGAGGGCATCTGCGTGCTGAACTTCGGCAAGATAATCGCAAAGGGCACTCCTGCGGAGATACAGCAGAACCCCACCGTCATCGAGGCTTATCTCGGCACCAAGAAATAAGGAGGCGTAATAATGCTTAAAGTCAACGATATAAACGTGTATTATGGCAGTATTCACGCCATAAAGGGAGTTTCCTTTGAGGTCAACGAGGGCGAGATAGTCACCCTCATCGGCGCAAACGGCGCGGGCAAGAGCACCGTGCTTAAAACCGTCTCCGGTCTGCTGCATTCGGCAACCGGCTCGGTAGAATTCCTCGGCAAGAATATCTCGAGCGTTGCACCGCATAAGATAGTCAAGGAGGGTCTTGCCCATGTTCCCGAGGGCAGACGCATTTTCCTCCAGATGACCGTCGAGGAGAATCTCGACATGGGCGCATTCACCCAGGGCGGCAAGAATGTTGACGAGGATATGGCAAGGGTCTATGAGCAGTTCCCGAGGCTTAAAGAGCGCCGCAAGCAGATAGCGGGCACTCTCTCCGGCGGCGAGCAGCAGATGCTTGCGATGGGCAGAGCCCTGATGAGCCGCCCGAAGCTGCTTATGCTCGACGAGCCCTCAATGGGTCTTGCTCCCATCCTCGTGGAGCAGATATTCGATATAATCAAACTTCTGCACAAGGAAGGAACCACCATTTTGCTTGTTGAGCAGAATGCACAGATGGCGCTCTCCGTTGCCGACAGAGCCTATGTTCTTGAGACGGGCAAGATAACCCTCAGCGGCACGGGCGAGGAGCTTATCCGCAGCGATGAGATAAGGCGCGCTTATCTCGGCGGCTGATCCGCTGTGTTACAAAAAATAAAATTTGTCTATCGTCAAATTAAACAAAACATAATTTTTTAAAAGATACGCATTTGGGCTAACATCCGAATTATACCCGTATGCCTAAAAACTATGTTCAAAATTGTTGACGAAGCAAAGTTTTATGATATAATATGTAATGTGTTATCTAAGTAAACAGTGTGGGAGATATATAACTATGTATGTTAAAGATGTAACCGTGCAGAATCAGGTAGGCCTTCACGCCCGCCCTGCCACCTTCTTTATCCAGAAGGCAAATGAATTCAAATCATCCATTTGGGTCGAGAAGGAGGAGCGCAGAGTCAGCGCTAAGAGTCTTCTCGGTGTACTTTCGCTCGGCATCATGGGCGGCACCACTATCCGCATCATTGCGGGCGGCCCCGATGAGGAGCAGGCTGTCGATGAGCTTGTAAAGCTCGTTGAGTCAGGCTTCGCTGAGTAATTTCACATTCAAAAGGCTGCGGCTTTTCGGCTGCGGCCTTTTTTGTTTTTTAAAGCGTAAATTTCAGGTCAAATTCGACCGATTATCGTTTTTCTTATAGCATTTGCACAAATAACACTGCGAAATTTTGTTGATTTCGCGGTGTTATTTTTTGTGCCATTTTAGACTGTATAGTCAGAAGCACCCTAAAGGTAATTCTAAGAAACACATAGTCGAAAGGATGAGCAAAATGAAGTTTATCGCCGTATTAGCGCTGACATTGTCGATGGTTTTGGTTTTCGCCTCATGCAAGCCGCAGCCGCCTGCGGTGATAAGCTCGGGCAAAACCTTTGAGCTGGCGACGGATAAGGACGGCAACGCGCTCTATGACAGCAGCGGCAAGCCGATCGCCGTCATCAGGGAGGGAGGCGAGGAGCGCACCGAGCCGCTCAGCGAAAAATACCTGATAGTCAGCGACGACAAGATAATGGCCCCCGCCTATGAGCTGGAGGTGCCCGAGGATTTCGATATCAAGGCGAGCAATGCAGACCCGCTGCTTGAGAATAAAAAAGGCACTGTGCAGATAAATATAATGGACAAGACCGACACGGCGGGCGATTTTGACGAATACATAGTCAAGACAGCCGCTTATATGGCCTCGATAAGCAGCGAAGCGGGCGAGCTTGAGGATGTGACCGTTGCGGGGCTGCCGATGCAGCGCATGGGGCTTAAGACTGCGGACGACAGCGGAGAGGCGCTCGATGTCTATTGCTACTTTGCCCGTGTGAACGGCAGGGCGCTGATGATAACCGTGACCTCAAAGAACGGCGGAGTCGGCGGCGCAGCCGAGGCGGACGAGCTTGTGGCAAAGATGGATTTCACAAAATAAAAGCTGACAAGGTCATTACGTTAACGTATGAACACTATAAAAAATCAAGGGCGGTGATTCCCATGCGCATCAATACTTCGTGGGCGGGTATTGCGATATATGTTCATTCGGGCTGAGCTGTATTGTCCGCCTGCGTTGACTTCACAAGTGTATCCCGAGGACGTTTAACAAACAGGATGTTAAAAGAAAGGAGCACTATACCATGAAGCTCAACAAACTTCTGCGCTTTATCAGCGTAATTATGGCCGCAGCAATACTTGCGGGCACCCTATCCGTCGGTGCGGCGGCGCTGCACCATCCGTATCTCGACTCTGACTTGCAGTCCAACTACAATTCGATCGACCAAGTCACCTTGACCGCCGATCAGCAGGCTTCGCTCCTGCTCGATAAGGTCGATGTCATGCTTGAGGATAAGGACATCTATATTGATATCCCCATCATCGGCGACATAGACCTGCGTTCGATAGACTCGGCGCTCTCCTCCATCTATGACCTTACGGGCAACTGGCTCTACGGCAGCCTCACTGTCGGCGACCTCACCGTCCTCAAGAGCAACCGTTCGTTCATATCCTCCGCAAGGCGTACCTCCACTAACCTGAGCGATGTCGATGTGATAGACATCGTCGTTCAGTACATTGCCGCATGTATACCCACTCTCGTCAATATCATTGACGACAGCTTCAACTGGGGCATGGTCAGAGGCTTCCTGCCTCCGAAATTCAGGGTCATAATCAGCGATGTTCCCAAATATATCAAAGAAGAAATTTGGGATGCGCTTCACCCTGTCAACTATGAGCAGTATCCCTCCAATACCACTCTTGACAGCATCGTTCAGTTCATGCTCGACAATCAGCTTGGCGGCAAGAGAGAAGCAGTTATGGGCTTCCCCGGCGTGCTGCCCGGATTTGATGTCGATCTTGAGACTGCCGACGGCTACAGGATGCTTGAGGAAGCGATATACTGCGCTCTCAACGAGTATGTAGTGCCCGTCATCAACGGCGACCTCAAAAAGGTCATCAGGGAAGCGGTCATTGCCAATTCTCAAAAGGGCGGCGATCTCGGCCAGCTCGTTAACATTGATTATGTCGTCGCCGAATATAGCTTCGACAAATCAAAGGGACTTATGGAGCAGCTCAACACCGTCCTCGGCACGGTAGTCAATCAGATGCTTACCGACGGCGCGAATAACGCTCTCTTCACCTGGAGCTTTACCCCCGCGGCGGGCGAGACCCAGGCCGACCTGCTTGAGGATAACATCTTCAGGCTTATCAAGGTCATCATCCCCCTCGGCGGCGATGAGAATTACGACCTTACAGGCAAGGGGCTCCATGACCTGCTCAACTACGTCGCTATCAGCGCCGTAGAGGAGTTCGTTAAGCATATGTCGCTCGACCCCACTCTGCGTATGGATCAGGTAGCTTACCTCGGCCTGCGCGAGCTTGCGGCAAGCGTGCTGCCCGAGAAATCATACCCCGAGCAGCCGGCAAGCGGCACACTCTATAACGACTACAGAGAAGCCATTCTCGGCATCGCAGCGGATCTCGGAATTTATTACTTCAATAATATGTTCGACTTCAATTGCGATCCCGACGCGGGTGTAGACGGCTTTGTTAACGCCTGTGCCGAATGGGGTCTCGATTTTGCAGAGGGTCTTGTCGATGTAAGCACGATAAGCGAGACCAGCACCGGCTGGGATAAGATAGATGCCGTCCTTTGGAGCATCATCCCCAAGGATTGGATCCCCTACGGCACCATGTTTGCGAGCAACGGCGTCGCCGGCACCGCAAACGATCTTACCTTCAGATCGCTTATCAACTACTTCCTCGATTCGATATTCAATTGCGAATTCGAGAATTTCTACACCTTCTTTGCTCACAATTCATCGAGCACCCTCGATACCCTCACCCTCAGACAGACCTTGATAAACGTGGTTACGGGCGTTGTGAATAACGCGTTCCCGGGCACTCTGCCCACCGATATCACCTGCTTTGAGGATCTTATGGATACCGATACTCTCAAGAATATCGTTAAGAATCTTATCATTTCTATAAAGGATAAGAAGAGCGTGATCATTCCGACCGCTCTTAACATGATAACGGTATTCACCGGCGCCTCCAAGGAGCAGTCTCTCGGCAAGGCGGATATTGACATCGACGAGAGAGTTTACTGCGAAAACGGCGCCGTTCCCTCCGGCAAGAATATCCGTATAACCAATCTCTCCAATGGCGTCAACAGAGGCTGGAGAGATCAGGCGGGCGTTCTTCATCAGGACGCAATGTATAAGATAAAGCCCATCGCTGTCACCTGCGATAATTCCGGTGTGACCCTTGCGGCTATCCCCTCGGATACCGTTATCAATGCAAACGGCTTCTATGATGTGGCTGTCTCCGGCACCGTGAGCGGCAACGGCGAGGTTCGTTTCGACCTGACCTACGATATCCTCGATGAGGCGGGCGCAGTCATCAACCCGACCCATCTCGTAGCCTCCGTTTACAGCTACTTCTACACTCAGAAGGGCAATTACGAGGCGACCAGCTCAGCCACCGGCGAAGCAAACAAGGTCAGCATGGACAGCTTCCCGACCTACCTCTACATGACCGATATCTATGACGCGGCGGTGTTCTCGATAATGGCGACCAATAACGGCAGCCTGCTCGGCAACGCAGCGAAGGATATCCGCAGGGCGGTAGTGACCGGCACCATGCCCGCCGAGCTTTCGGCAAACAACCCCGAGAGCGGCTGCATTGTCTGCCTTGACGCGGCTTCGCTCACCGTGGACGCTTACGGCTCGGTCAACCCCTATGTGCTTGACCGTGACCCCGATAATCCGCAGCCCTACGGCATTTATGACCTCAGCATTCAGTTTGAGATCTGCGCCAAGGACGCAAGCAGCGGCACTCTCACCGAGGCGAGAGACCACAAGCTCGTGGTTTATAATGATTTCGGTCTGCCCGGCCTGCTCCGCAGAGTTATGAATGCAAACAGACAGAGCGCAGATTATCTCAACGCCTCCGCAGAATGGGCGGCGTATCAGAGCGCTCTGAGCGCAGGCTATGCGCTTGTTCACGGCAACCCGGACCATACCAAGATGTTTGCCTGCGTCAGCTCGCCCGACGGCTCCGACAACGCCTATAAGGCCGCTGCGGACGCTGTCAACGCCGCTGTTGAGGCTCTTGACGCCAAGGTGAAGCCGACTGACACCGCAAAGCTCGCAGCTCTTAAAGCAACTCTTGAGGCTCAGACCTCCCCCGAGGGCGGCTACTTCAAGGATGTTGACTATAAGCTCTACACCTATGACAGATGGAATAAGTGGAAGCGCCACGCGCGCAGACTCATCAATTCACAGAATGTCGCCGAGGGCGTGACCGCAGTGGCAATATCGGACCTCGACCTCGTCTATGCAAAGCATATGCTTGAGCTGATGTATCCCAGAATGCTCCGCAGAGCGGCCGTTAAGACTCATCTCGCAGCAGCCATCACGGCGGCAGGCGTCAAGACCGAGTCGGCATACGCCGCAGACACATGGGCAGATTACGCAGCGGCTCTCGCAACCGCAAACGCAGTCAATGCCGACACCTCCGCTGACCTTCGCCAGTCCGAGGTCAATGACGCTCGCGTCTGCCTGCTCAAGGCGGAGCGTATGCTGAAGCCCCTGACCCTGACCGTGCCCGCAGGCTCCACAGCCATCATCGACTCCCGCAGCATGTTCATCCACGGTATCACCGAGAGACTTGCTTCGCTTGACGGCTATATTGCGGCGGCGAACGGCTACACCCTTAATGTGACACACAGAAGCGGCTCATATGTCGGCACCGGCAGCTATGTCAAAGTGATGGACGGCGATGAGCAGGTAGCTTTCTACACCGTTATTCTTTACGGCGACGTTAACGGCGACGGTATTATAGATGATGACGATTTTGGTATCATCGGCAACTATCTTAACGGCACCGATACCGAGCAGCTCTTTGAGGGCAGCCCGTTTGCAACGGCGGCGGATGTTGACCGTGACGGCGCTATTACGCAGGCGGATTACGCGATAATCAATGATTATTTGACGAATGGCGAACCCATAAATCAGGCTTAACATCGAGACTCCCTTCAATGACGATTGCCCCGAGCAATTGTCGGGGGCTGCCGCACCCTTTCCGCGGCAGCCCCACCCTCCGCGGTAAGGGATAGAGACATAATTTATTTGCGGGTCTTATGCCCGACAAGGAAGTGAAAAAGCTAAGTGCAGGGGTCATTCCCGCCGCCGATTCGGAAAGGGGATCTGCGCCGGAGGCGAATATTCCCTGCACTTCCGGGAAAGAGAATATAAAAAATCTACCGTGCATGCAGTCTTAAAGGCTGCGTGCCTGCTGTGCTTTTTACATAATGAAAGATAAATATGAATAAATTTAATCGGAGAATAATACGGCTCATGCCGTTATGCATATCCGTACTCAGATAGCTTTACGGCGCCAATCCGCTTTGAAGGGAGGTGGATGCTCTTCGCACCGGTGCCGTGGTTATAGATAATATTATATTAGGAAAGGATAAGAGAGTATGTATACGCAAAAAAGAAGCTATAAGCTAAAAGCGCTTGCATTATTTTTGGCTGTTTTCACGATTCTTTCAACCATGCCCGTGGCGTTTGCCGCGACGGCTCTGACGGTAAAAAACGTTACCGTGTGGCCCACGGCGAGCGGAACGATTTATTGCGGTCAGGTCCTTGGGGAGCATATCACCCTGAGCGGGGGAGAGGTTCGGTATAACGGCACGGTAGTTGAGGGGACTTTTGCCTTTGCCGATCCGAATTCAAGACCTATCGGCAACCCGAGTATGCGTGCGACTTTGAAATTTACGCCGAATGACGAGACGCAATATAAGGGATTTACGGCAGCCAGGATCAAGGAAGTAACATATACGGTTTTGCCCGTCACGCCGGTGCTGGTCGATGAGGCCAACGATAAGCCGAGGGCCGAGGGAACCGTTGAGACAGGGACTCTGCTGTCCGCCGTGCCGATAGTCGGCGGTACGCTGATGAATCCCTATTATCCCGAAAAGACAAATAATCTGCCGAAGTGGACTTGGTCGGAACCGACGACCGTGCTGACAAAGAGCGGCCGTTATGAGGCAAAAACAGTGGCAAACAACAGCTTTAACTCGATAACCTGCAGCGTTTATGTTGCGGTTGCCGAGCCTGCTGTACCATACGCGACCATTATCGAACAGCCGGAGATCAAGACCTTTACTTATGCTCCGGATATGAAGTGGGGCGATATCCCCATTGTCGGCGGCAAAGCCGATGTGCCCGGCAAATTTGAGCTGACCGACGTGTGGAAGCAAAAAACCGTATCGGCGGGCAGCTTTACGCTTGACGCGGTTTTCATGCCCGATGACCTTACCGCAAGGCAGCCCAAGGAGCTGCAGATAAGCGCGGTCGTCGAAAAGGATCGCTGCCGATTCGTCGACACGGACGGCAAAGAGATAATCCCCGAGCTGACTCTGCCTTACGGCACAACTCTTATAGACGGCAATATCGACGCTTTGAAAAATTTTGTCTATCCGAGTAATTCAACGCTGAATTTCGTTGACCCCGAAACGGGCAAAAAGCTCAGCTCGTTCGGCACCAAGCCGCAGGTCGGCAGCCACGAGCTTGAGATAAATATTGTTTCATGGGATAAAAATTTCGTCGGGGGTCTCAGGAAAATCAAGCTGACTGTAATTCCTACGGTAATAACTCCGCGTTTCAAGGGAGAAGTAAACAAAAACACCGGCGAATGTAAATACAGAATAGCTGCAGACTCCGCTATTGACGCCCCGAAGGGCAGCTTTGATATTTATCTAAACGGTGAGCTTTATAAGAGTGGCATCAAATACGGCGTGGAGTTCACATTCAACGTGGGCGACGGCAGCTATGACATGAAAGCGGTCTATCGCCCCGCAGATAATGATTGTTACTCTATCGACGATATTACTTCTTCTTTCTCAGTGAAGCTGCCTAAGCGCTTCAAGGCTATCGGCGCAGACGGTGCGAATAATGCGGACGGCACCGCATTTGAGGCTATGATGAGCGAGGGCAGCACTGTGATGGTAACGGCGGCTGTCGGCGCAAAGCCCTATTATGTGTTTAACGGCTGGGAGGTCGTTGAGGGCGAGGTGCCCGAGGGCACAGACCTCTCGAAGGAGAACGTTAAATTCGATATGCCGGATTGCGACGTAACCATTCAGGCGACGTGGAAATTCTCACTGAAGCTCTATCTCAAGAACCTGTTTGCCCCCATCATAACCGCCTTGAGAGCATTTTGGCTTATGCTTAAGAGCTTTTTCTCAAATATCATAGGTAAATAGGTATACCTCGCACAGACATTATATAACCGCCGATCGGACAGAGGCTATTATTAGCTCCCAACAGGCTCGGCGGCATAGGCTGCGGGGCGGGAAAGACCCCGCAGCCCCAAATTAAGAGAGAGTATAACACGGTCAACAATTAATTTGCTGTGAATATAAACAAATTCATTGAGAAATTTTTGTTTAAAAAGCAAAAAATACAATTGCTGAAAATTTTAATGTAACAAATCACGCTTTAATATCATTAATCAGCAGAGGAAGAGACTTAGCGGAGCCTTAAAACAATGATTAAGGAGCTGAAAGAAATGAGTCTGAACTTAAAGGACCCTGTGACGGAGCAATGCGAGGAGCTGTGGCATATGTATCAGCCAATCGTTCTTAAGCTCTGCGAGTACAAGCTGCAAAGCGCCCCCACCCTCATTGAGGACTGCGTTCAGGAGGTGTTTGCGGATCTGCTGGCATATTTACGCACGGGCAATAAGATAGGCAACCCCGGCGCATGGCTTACCAAGGTGGCAAGCAACAAGATCAAGGATATCTATACCTCCGAGAACAGGCGCAAGCGCATGATGGTGTCTTTTGAGTCGGCGGGGCGCTTCGGCGACGATATTCAGCTCCGTGTGAAGCATATAAACGGCAGGGATCCCGCCGTGGGGTCTATCAGGCTCGAGGAGATATTGGCTCGCTTGAGTGAGAGCGACCGACGCATATTCGTCAGCTACTATTTCAACGGAATGACATATGAAGAAATAGGTGCGGCTGAGAATACGAGCAGCGCAGCCGTGAAGCAGAAGCTCTCGCGACTGAAAATAAAGATATTGAAGCAGTTTAATGATGAGTAACAGCGTGTTGCACAAAAAAATCAGCCAAAATTCAGCAATTTGACTATGTTATTAAAAGGCGATTTTTCAGACTGTTTACACGTAAGGAGGAAGTTCAGTGAAAAGGAGAGAGAGACTTTTTACTTGTACGGACGTAAAGGAGAAGCTGGCGGCGAGACGGCTGCTCGAGGTCATGCTCGATATTGAGCTGGACAGACCCGAGGATGAGATGGACACGGAATTCATAGAGCAATGCCTTGACGCGCTGCTCAAAAAGGATAGCTCCGAGCCGCATTTGCCGGCTCCGTGCCGATCGAGCATGAAACAGGCGAGATGATCGACCGATCAGGCTGCAAAACCACCTCCGCTCCGCACAAGACCGACCGCCCCTGCT
>FR888233.1:219612-225103 GCA_000431775.1 Clostridium sp. CAG:413
AGGGGCGGTCTTTGATATGGAGGGATCGAACCCGAGGTTATTTCCTGTTTATTATCCTGGCGCGCAGTCCGCGGGTCTTTTTGGCTGCTTTCTGTGCAAGCCCGACGGCTTCGTAGCCGAATTTGTTGATGATGAGGTCGGCTTCGCCCATCAGCTCCATGTAGTCGTTGCAGAAGCCCTTTTTGAATTTGAATATGCCGTGCAGGGGGTTATTCTCATCGGGGTAGCCGCCCCTGAAATCATAGTAGCGGCAGCCCTCGGCTATCGCCCAGCGTATCATCTCCCACTGCACAAGGTAATTCGGCATGACGTTCCTGTATTCGTTGGAGCTTGCGCCGTAGACATACCAAACCTTGTCGCCGCAGTGAACATCCAGAGCGCCCGCAATGGTCTTGCCCTCGTATTTGGCGAGATAGATGCGTGCGTCATCGCCGAAAGCGTTCATAATGCGCTCGAAATAAGAGGTGTCACGGGTGGCGAAACTGTCGCGCTCGCCGGTTATCAGCATCAGCTCGTGGAATTCCTCGCAGGCCTCAATGCCCTTTATCTCAACGGTGACGCCCTTCCTTGCGGCGAGGCGGGTGTTGTAGCGGGTCTTGGGGTGGAAGGAGGCCATGACCTCCTCCTCCGTCTTGCCCTCGACATTCAGGCGGAATATATAGCGAGCCTGGATGGTGTCGAAGCCCGTGCCGTGCTCCTTGAAGTTGAAGCCCATATCCTTGAGGGCGTCGATATACTCGGTGTTTGAGGCGAGGGTGTCGGTGTCTATCTTAAATGTATATGCCTTGTTCTTGATTCCGTAGTCCCTTGCCGCGCCGAGCAGCGCGCGCACGGTGTCAAGGTCGCCGAGGTCGCATACGGGGCCTCTGGGCGCATACATCATCTTGAACGGGGTCATAGGTATCTGGCGCAGTATCACGGCGCACACGCCCTTGATATTGCCGCCGTCGTCACGGCAGATGAAGCCTACCCATTCCCACTCTTTCTTGACCTTGCCCCATGCCGAGGTCTGCATCATGTGTCCCTTGGGGTGCGAGCGAACGAAGCTGTCGAATTCCGCAGCGTTTTCAATTCTTACCGTTTCCATTGTTTCTCCTTTCGGTTATCAGCTCGGCGGCTCTCGCAATAAGCGCCTGCCGGTCGTTTTTTATTTTATCGTTCAGCACTTCGCCGAAAAGCTCGTCAAGCAGCTCACCCGTGAGCGGCGACGGCTCTATGCCGAGCGCTTTTATGTCGTTACCGTTGATTTTTAAGTCCCGCAGTCTGAGGCATGAATCCTCGGCGATAATTTCGTCGAGCTTTGCCCGCCCGAGCGCTATCGCCGCCATGCCCTCGCTGAGAAAAGCGGGGTTCTGAGCCGAGATATCCGCCGCGCGGACGTCAAACAGCTCCCGTATCGTTTTTTCACCGAGCAGGCCGAGATACTTTCTGTAGGTCGCCTTGCTTATCAGCTCCGGCATGAAGTCGTGATACTCCACAAGGGTGCATACATGGTCGCGCAGCCTTGCCGAGGCCTTGAGCCGCTCAAGTGTCGCATACGCTATCTCTCGGCTTATCTTGCCGTGGGAGTGAAAATGATCTGTGCCGTTTTCGTCAGTTGTTTTGCAAAGGGGCTTGCCGCTGTCGTGAAACAGCATAGCGAGCCTTATTTCTTCATCCTCGGGAGCAGCCTCGACCGCCGCCGCCGTGTGACCCCACACGTCGTAGATGTGCCGCTCGTGATTTTGAGTGCAGTCGCGCATCGGCGCAAGCTCAGGCAGGATAAAGAAGATAACGTCGGCGTACTCAAGCAGGAATTCCTTGCCGCACACTCTCAGGGTTTTCAGCAGCTCGGAGAGTATCCGCTCGACCGAAATGTTGGCAAGCAGGCGGTAGCTCCGCCGCACGGAGTCCGCCGTTTTGCCTTCAATGTCGAAGCCGAGGGTCTGTGAGAAGCGCAGCACCCGCATTATCCGCAGGGCGTCCTCGCCGAAGCGCCTGTCCGGGTCGCCGACGCAGCGCAGCAGCCCGCTTTTGATATCCTCAATGCCGCCGTAAGGGTTGACAAAGCCCGCTTCGGGCGAATAGGCTATCGCGTTCACCGTCAGGTCGCGCCTCGCAAGGTCGTCGGCTATGCGGTCGGTGAATACCACGCTGTCGGGGTGGCGGTTGTCGGAGTAGCCGCTCTCGATGCGATAGGTCGTTATCTCAAGCGGAGTGCCGTCCATGAGCACCGTCACCGTGCCGTGCTTTATGCCCGTCTCGATGACCCGATACCCGTCAAAGGCGTCAACTGTCTGAGCCGGCAGCGCGCTCGTTGCGATATCCCAGTCCTGCGATTCAACGCCGAGCAGCGAATCCCGCACCGCGCCGCCCACGACATATGCCGTGTGACCCTTTGCACGCAGAATTTCCATCGCCTTATTGACTTTCGGTGGAATTTTTATTACCATAGTATCATTACCGTTAAGTGAGGTTTAATTATATGAATATTCAGATATTCGGCACGAATAAATGCTTCGACACCAAGAAAGCTCAGCGCTGGTTCAAGGAGCGGGGGATCAAATTCCAATTCATCGACCTTACTCAGAAAAATCTCAGCAAGGGCGAATACAACAGCGTGAAGGCCGCCGTCGGCTCCATGGAGGCGCTTATCGACGAGAATTCAAAGGCGTATGAGAAGCACTTTATCAGGTATCTCGCAAGCAAGGATGCCGTCGAGGAGAAGCTGCTTGAGCACGGCGAGCTTTATAAAACGCCGATAGTCCGCAACGGCAGGCAGGCCACGGTCGGCTACTGCCCCGATATCTGGAAGACGTGGGAGTGATCAATACGCCTCGAGCCTCTCGAGGGTCGCAAAGCAGCGGGCTTTTTCGATAACTATCTTGAAATATTGCGCCCTGACCTCCTTGAAGCGGCAGATGCGGCAGTGACCCACCACTGTCTCATTCGCTATCTTTTTCCATTTGCCGCCGAGCTTCACATAAATCGAGAATTCCTCTATCTGCTGACCCGTTGCAATGTGCTCGGCAAGCAGAATTTTGTCAATATCGTATTCGTCGCCGAGGTCGAGCACCAGCTCTGCGCCGTCGGGGTCATCGCCGGAGTGCCAGTATTCGCCGGGGAAGTCGCTCAGAGCCTTCTGCCCCGAGTGCTTGTCGTCAAGGCGGCAGCTGTCCGTCACGACCGAGTCGGCGGCGAGATCCTCGTTGAAGTCGATCTCAAGCTGAGCACCGACGGAGAGCAGGGTCTCCACATCCTTCTCATGTATCTTGCCCTCGGGATTCGGCGCTATGCCGAGCAGGAGGCTCGCATTCGCACCGACCGAGCGGTAATAGACCTCCGCTATCTTTGAGAGCGGCTTCACATTGTAATCATCGTTCGAGTGATAGAACCAGCCCTTGCGAAGAGGCATATTCACCTCGGCGGGGTACCATATCAGCCTGTTGCAGGCCTTTATCGCCTTTCTGCTGCCCGGCTCAAGGGTGGCGGAATTTATTTTTTTAGGCGGTCTGCTTATGTCGGCTTGATCCGCAAGGCGCGCGGCTTCAAGATCGGAGTAATAATAGGGGACTACGCTCCATTCGCTGCGCCTGCATACGCCGAGATCGTTGCCGCACCAGCGCACGTCGCAGCCGCAGCCCGCTATCACGGCGTTCGGCTGAAGCTCACGGATGAGCTTGACCCAGCCCTCCATGTCGTGGTCGCGCACGGGGTCACCGCAGCCTGTGCTGTCCAGCCACACACAGAATATATCGCCGTAATCGGTCAGCAGCTCGCGGAGCTGATTTTTGAAGAAATCATTGTATGCGCTCGTGCCGTAGGTCTCCTCGTGTCTGTCCCATATTGAGAGATAGACGCCGAATTTGATACCGAATTCGCGGCAGGCGGCGGCGCACTCTGCCACCACGTCGCCTCTGCCCTGCTTCCACTTTGACGCGCTCACGCAGTGGTCGGTGTAGGCGCTCGGCCAAAGGCAGAAGCCGTCCTGATGCTTGACGGTCAGTATAAGCCCCTTGATGCCTGAGAGCTTGCAGAGCTTCGCCCATTGGCGGCAGTCAAGGGCCGTCGGCGCAAAAAGCTCGGGATCCTCGTTGCCGTTGCCCCACTCGCTGTTGGTGTAGGTGTTCATGCCGTAGCTGACAAGCGCGTTGAATCCAAGCTCCTGCCATTTAAGCTGCCGCTCGTCGGGCACGATGCCTGCGGCGTATTTGACAAAATCGGGTGTCTTTCTCATTATTCTAAGCCCTTTCATTGTAGTTGAAGTTCATGGCGGTCCATGCGTTCTCGTCAATGCCCTCGGCCATCGCACGGCGGATCAGGGCGATCAGAGCGGGACGCTCAAAAATGTAGTTGAACAGCTCCGGGGGCAGCATCCCTCGGTCGGCGTAGGCAAACAGACGGAAACGCTCGGCATCCTCGCCGCTCAGCCCCAGCTTCTCGGCGAGCTTCACGACGGAAGCGTCGTCGGGCGGAGAATTATTTTTCCCCTTCTCTATGTTGCTGATGTACTGAGCGGTCTTGCCCAGCTCGTCGGCCAGCTCGCCCTGCGACATCCCGACCTCCTCGCGGAGCTGCTTGAGCATGGCGCCGAACGGCGTCGGGGAATACAATTCTACCACCTCCTAAGAAGCCGATATGCGGCAAAATTTGCGGGAGTAAATCAAGCACGGATAAATATTGCACTGCGTCACAGTTTAATTCCGTAGTAGTCAATGTCGACGGTCGCTCCGTCGGGGTAGGATTTCTTTGCGGATTTTATGAATTCGATAAAGCCGAAATGCTTGTGGATTTTTAAGATTTCGGTTTCGCGCGGCTCGACGCCCAACGTCACTTTCGAGTAGCCTCTGCGTTTTGATCGTGATGCTCTAAAGCAGGTGACATTATTTCAATTTCGCTGCAATATTACATATCGGCACAGACTCAAACATGACTCAAATCTATTGAAAAATAAATAAATTTATTTATTGTATAATATATCCGACTTGATAATATCATATTTGCCTTGTAAAGTCAAGGAATTTCTTCATTAGCTTTCAGTCAGGTCGGCTCCCTCTGACGAGGGAGCTGCCCGGAGGGCTGAGGGAGAGACGGTCAAAATGTTAAGCAGATATTATTGGTTTTTCTTTACAATCCCTCTAGTGAAACTCCGCCGCGCCACATTCCTTTACACAATGCAGGCAGATGCGACTCCAAATTTTCGGCAAGACTTATTTGCTTCCCTTTTCTCTCCCTCCGTCACGGCTAAAGCCGCGCACCTCCCTCGTCAGAGGGAGGCTTAAGCAAACGCAAGTTATCAGCGCATATTGTAGGGGACGGCGTCCTTGACGTCTCGCAAATCAAACTTTGATCCGCCTGCGGCACACCTCATCCGTCTCGCAGGCTCTACACCTTCTCCTCAAGGCGAATGTAGCTGTCAGCTCGTGGGGATATTGCGGATGAGAGCGAATGAAATTCGGCACAAGAAAAATATTGACATTCGGGGATCAAAGGGTTATACTGATGTTGCTAC
>FR888234.1:0-147 GCA_000431775.1 Clostridium sp. CAG:413
TACCTATCTGCACAGGCAGCTATCAAGAGCCACAAGGCATAATCTAAAGCATATAATTAAAACTCCGTCCGGTGCAAACCGGGCGGAGTTTTTGCGTGTGTGAATTGTTGAACCGGGATATTCCGACCCGCATACGCAAAGCGGGCG
>FR888234.1:227-12887 GCA_000431775.1 Clostridium sp. CAG:413
GCCGATTGCCCGGTCAACTTATTTGCCAGAGATCTGCGCTAGGGGGTCATAGCCGAGAGCGAAATATTTGAACGCCCAGATTATCGGGTTGAATTTGAAGAAAATAACGTCGACCACGGTGACAAACGCTCTGAGGAAGGTCGAGAGGTCGTGAGTCTCGGGCACGTCGACCTTGTCGAATTCCTCGCCCGCCACGCTGAGCACGAAGGGCTGAGAATAGCAGATGCCGTCGCTGCCGGTGACATAGAATCTGACATACAGGCTCGGCTCGTCGAGCAGGTCGGAGGCGTGCAGGTCAAGGGTAGCTTTGCCGCTCTTGATATTCTCTTCACGCTTGATGACATTGCCGTTTGAGACCCAGGTTATACGGTCAAAATCCGTGCCCTCGATCGAGATCTTGTCATTCTTCTGATCGACGGTGACCCTCGTTATCATCGGCATGGGGTTCTTGAGGTAGGTCTCGACCTTGTCGTTGTCGAATTCCGGCCATTCCTTCATGCCGTTAAGCTCGATGCCGTTTGAGTAGCGGGAGACGGAGAAGAATTCGCCTCTTTCCATGCTGCGCCTGAATTCGTCGATGCTCAGATCCTTCATATACATCATCGTATAGGAGATATCCATGACCTCTATCTTGTGGGAATCCGAGAAGCAGAATGCCCAGGGAGTTACGCCGTTCGGGATGGCCTTTTGGAGTATCTGATCGTAGAGGATACGGTCGCAGCGGGTGAATTCATCGTTGGCGCTGTTGATGCCCATGCCGACGCAGGAGCCGGGATTCTCCATGAATATCCTTGCGAATTTGTTGGCGTAGTATTCGTCGTTGAGCTTGCCTGCGTGCTCGGCGCTGTCCTCAAATCCGATGGGATAGAGATATTCGCCGACGTGGGAGAGCATGGTGAGGCCGCCCTGCTTCTTGACCTCCCTCGCAGGGGTCTCGTAGTCGCCGTAAACACCGGCAAGGCCCTGGCCGTAATCGGCAAAGTAGCCGGTCAGGTGGCAGTCGCTTATCGGGGTGGCCATATTCAGTTCGATGCCCTTTGGCACGTCGAGCATACCGTTTTTGTGGGTGCGTCTTGATGACGCGGCTGTGCCGTTGAGATAGGACTGATACTCCGCCTCGGTGAGGGGAATGATATCGTCCATGTGCGTTCTTTCATATTTTACAAGTCTCATTAGGGGCACGGTCTGCGGGGCTTTGTTCCAGCCCCTGTTTATCGTGCCGTGGTCGGTGAGCGCCACGATATCATAGTCGAGGTCGTAGTGCTCCTGCACATATTCGTGAATGGTCGGGTAGGCGTCGCTTGCGTTGGTGTGGCTGTGGAGCTGGGTCTTATACGCTTTCCATGAATCCCAGTCCACCTCGGCGTAAGGATTCGATATGACATAATCCTTTTCGCCGGCGGCTGAGGCCCCGACGGCGCAGACCTGAGCGGCGAAGAGCATGCACAGAAGCACCGCCGTGATTTTCTTAAACATCCGATCATCTCCGTTCAAATTTCTTCTTTATTTAATTATACTTGAGCGGCGGGAAATAATCAATAATTTTTGCCTTGGCGGAATATAGAAAATAGGACTTGCGTTTTATTCATTATGCCAAACACGGCGCAAAAATTACCTTTGCGTAATTGACAAGCGCCGCAGCGTGTGTTATAATATAAAAAAATAATGCAATTTGGAGGCAACACAGATGAAACACATAAATACCATCAAGACCCGCGACCTTTGCCAGAGCGCAAAGAACGGCGGCTGCGGCGAGTGCCAGACTTCCTGCCAGTCCGCCTGCAAGACCAGCTGCGGTATCGCAAACCAGGCTTGCGAGAATAAGGAAGCCAAGGAAAGCAAATAATCAAAAAAGCTATGATGCCGTCCATCAGGGCGGCATTTTTAGTATGGAGAGATTCTATGATTCATCAATATAAACTGCTCGGCTACAACATAGTGCTCGACATCTGCTCCGGCTCCGTTCACGCCGTGGATGAGCTTGCCTACGACATCATCTCGATGTTTGAGCAAAACGACACCGCTGCCATAGTCGCCGCCCTCTCGGGCAAATACGAGGGCGTGAGCGACGGGGAGATAGCCGAATGCTGCGGTCAGATAGCCGAGCTTAAAGCTCAGGGTCAGCTCTTCACCGAGG
Organism: Clostridium sp. CAG:413; assembly: GCA_000431775.1. Lineage (GTDB taxonomy): Bacteria > Bacillota > Clostridia > Oscillospirales > Acutalibacteraceae > CAG-177. The sequence continues at coordinate 2,365 of FR888234.1, forward strand.
ATACCTTTGAGCCGATGGCGGGCGCCCTCAAGGCCAAGACCTCGGGCGTTATCAAGGCGCTGTGCCTTCACATCGCCCACACCTGCAACCTCAACTGCTCCTATTGCTTCGCAAGCCAGGGCAAATATCACGGCGAGCGGGCGCTGATGAGCTATGAGGTCGGCAAGCGTGCTCTCGATTTCCTTATTGAGAATTCAGGCTCACGCCGCAATCTCGAGGTCGATTTCTTCGGCGGCGAGCCGCTGATGAATTTTGACGTGGTCAAGCGCCTTGTCGAATACGCAAGGAGCATTGAGAAGGAGAAGGGAAAGAACTTCCGCTTCACACTGACCACCAACGGAGTGCTCGTTGACGACGACGTTATCGACTTCGCCGACAGGGAGATGAGCAACGTGGTGCTCAGCCTTGACGGCAGGAAGGAAGTCCACGACCGATACCGCGTGGACTACGCGGGCAACGGCAGCTGGGATAAGATAGTGCCGAAATTCCAAAGATTCGTCGAGGCAAGAGGCGGTAAGAATTATTATATGCGCGGCACGTTTACCCACGCCAACCCCGATTTTCTCGAGGATATCAAGACTATGCTCGATCTCGGCTTCTCGGAGCTGAGCATGGAGCCGGTCGTTGCCGCCGCCGACGACCCTGCCGCCCTCACCGAGGAGGATAAGCCCATCGTTATGAAGCAATACGAGCAGCTCGCCGAGCTGATGCTCGAGCGTGACAAAGAGGGCAAGCCTTTCACATTCTATCATTATATGATCGACCTCAAAGGCGGCCCGTGCATATATAAGCGCATCTCGGGCTGCGGCTCGGGCACGGAATACATGGCGGTCACGCCTTGGGGCGACCTTTACCCCTGCCACCAATTCGTCGGTGATGAGAAATTCAAGCTCGGCGATATCTGGCACGGCGTTGACAACACTGCCGTTCAGGATGAATTCGCTTCCTGCAACGTCTACGCCCGCGAGGAATGCCGCGACTGCTGGGCAAAGCTCTATTGCTCGGGCGGCTGCGCCGCAAACGCCTACCACTCGACCGGCTCGATCAAGGGAATATACAAATACGGCTGCGACCTCTTCCGCAAGCGCATGGAGTGCGCCATTGCCGTGGCAGTGGCAAGAGAGATCGGTGACGCCGAATGAGCACGCCGATATGCGACTTCGTGCGTAAATATTCGTCCTCCGACCCTGTGCGGCTGCATATGCCGGGTCACAAGGGTCAGCCCCTGCTCGGCTTCGAGCCGCTCGATATAACCGAGATTGACGGGGCGGACGAGCTTTTTGCCGCCGACGGCATAATCGCCGAAAGCGAGGCGAACGCCTCCGAAATTTTCGGCTCAAGGACTTTTTATTCCGCGGGCGGCTCTACCCTCTGCATTCAGGCGATGCTTCACCTGCTGGCGCTGAATTCCTCGGCCGGGGCGCCGTTTATAATCGCCGGGCGCAACGCTCACAAGGCGTTTGTCAACGCCGCGGCGCTGCTCGGCATCGGCATTCGGTGGATATTCCCGCCCTCCGGCGGCTCGTATCACCGCTGCGCCGTTACTCCCGAGGCGGTCAAGGCGGCTCTCTCCGCCTGCCGCGCAAAGCCCGCCGCAGTTTATCTCACAAGCCCCGATTACCTCGGCAATATTCTCGATATCAAGGGCATAGCCGAGATCTGTCACAAAGCGGGCGTGCCGCTCGCCGTGGATAACGCTCACGGGGCGTATCTAAAATTTCTGCCCGAATCGCTGCACCCGATCGACCTCGGAGCCGATATCTGCTGCGACTCGGCGCATAAGACCCTGCCCGTCATTACGGGCGGCGCATATCTGCATATATCGAATTCCGCACCGCCGCTCTTTGCCGAGCGAGCCAAAGCCTCGCTCTCACTTTTCGGCTCAAGCAGCCCGTCGTATCTGATACTTCAGTCGCTTGACGCCGCGAACGACCGCATGGCGGAATTCAAACGCAGCCTTTGCGAATTCCTGCCGAAAGTTGAAGGGCTGAAGGGGGATGCAGCCCGCTGCGGCTATGAGCTTGTCGGTACGGAGCCGTTAAAGCTGACCGTTGCGCCGAAATCCTACGGTTACACGGGCGACGGGCTTGCGGCGATCCTGCGTGAAAGCGGGATATTTGCCGAGTTTCACGACCCCGATATGCTCGTGCTCATGCTCTCGCCCCTTTGCGGGGACGGCACGCTTGAAAAGCTCAGAGCGGCGCTGCTCTCAGTCGAGCGAAAAGCGCCGATCACCGAAACGTCACCGCCCGTGCCTTCGCCGAAGTGGGCGCTGACCCCGCGAGAGGCGATATTCGCTCCGAGCGAGATAATACCCGTCGACCGTAGCCTCGGCAGAGTCTCGGCAGCGGCGGCCATAAGCTGCCCGCCCGCCGTGCCCATAGCCGTCTGCGGCGAGATGATAGACGAATGCGTCATTCGGAATTTCAAGTACTATGGCATTGAGAAATGCGCGGTAATTAAATAAAAAGCAATCAGACCCTGCGGCCTTATAATGGCTGCAAGGTCTGATTTTTTGTTTATTGCTTTGCAGGCTGCAGAACCGATATTGCGTTCTGAAATGATTATTAAACCGTGTCGGAGGATCGTGCCGTTATTTTGCATGTGCATGAGTCAAAAGAACTACGGTTTCGATATGGTTCGTATGGGGGAACATATCGACGGGGCAGATACGGCGCACGGCGTAGCCCTTCTTGGTGAGCAGGGCGAGGTCGCGGGCGAGAGTTTCGGGGTTACAGGAGATATACACGACCTTCTTCGGCCTCATGGCGGCGAGGGAGTCGATGAATTTCCTTGTGCTGCCGGCTCTCGGCGGGTCCATGAACACCACATCCGCCGTTTCGCCCGCAAGGGCAAGCTCCTGCATGAAGTCGCCCGCGTCGGCGCAGTAGAATTTCGCATTCTCCGCCGAATTGCGTTTGGCGTTTGCAACGGCGTCCTTTACCGCGTCGCGGTTCAGCTCAACGCCGATAACGCTGCCCGCCGTCTTGGCGGCGACAAGCCCTATTGTGCCGATGCCGCAGTAGGCGTCGATGACGCTTGTATTTTTGTCAAGCCCCGCAAGCTCCATCGCTTTGTTGTAGAGCTTCTCGGTCTGAACGGGGTTTATCTGATAGAATGAACGCGGCGAGATCCTGAATACCCGCCCGCAGAGCGTATCCTCAATATATCCGCTGCCGTGCAGCACCTCTTCACGCTCGCCGAGGACGAGATTCGTGTCCTTCGGGTTGATGTTGAGCACAACGGTGGTTATCTCGGGGTGCTTCTCAAGCAGGGCGGCGGTGAACTTCTTCTTCATCGGGAAATATCCGCTCGCGCCCACGAGCACGACCATCACTTCGCCGCTCGCAAAGCCGCGCTTCACCAGCACATGGCGCAGGAAGCCCGTGCGCTTATCCTCGTCATAGACCCAAATGTTGAATTTCGGCAGCATATTGCGGATATCGACTATTATGCGGTCGGCAATGGAATCCTCGGTCATGCAGTCGTCCACCGAGACGATGCGGTGGGTGCCGGACTGATAGACCCCCGAGATTATCTTGCCGCTTTTAGTCCTGCCGAACGCCGCCTGCACCTTGTTGCGGTAGTGATACGGCTCGTCCATGCCGATTATCTTATCGACCTTGCAGAATTTCTTCAGCAGTATCTCGACTCTTGCCTGTTTCCAACGGAGCTGGCGGTCGTAGCTCATATTTTGGAGCTGACAGCCGCCGCACTTCTTGGCGAGCGGGCAGGCGTCGGGATTATTTTTGATATTTGCGGGCTGTTGAGACATGGTTGTCATCCTTTATTTTATAAATGAATAATATGTTTTTGCGTTTTTGAAAGCGAGAAAGGGGGAGAGCAGAGAATAGCGGGAGCGGACCCACTCGTTGCCCTCTACCGTCACGGCGAAGCAATTCTCGCCGACATATATTTTGCCTCTGTTGCGGCTGCCGTTCAGCGGCTCGGAGTTGATGAAACTGTTGTCGGTCACGGATATGCCGCCGACGCAATTGTCTATCTTGACCGAGTAGCGGGGGAATTCGGCGAAGGAATTGCCGCTGACGGTGATGTTTGAGAACATCGTGCGCTTGGCAGCCGAGCCGCCGACGTCGCTGCCGAGGAAGACCACGCTGCCCCATGCGCTCAGGTCGCAGCGCTCAAAGCTGTTATTGACTATCGAGAGGTTATTGACTCCCGTGCCCTCATACCACAGGCCGGGCTTGATATCCGAGACGACCTTTATCGCCTCGCCCATCGTCTTATAGAAGCGGTTGCCCTCGCAAAGGCCGTTGCTGCTCTGTAGGAGCAGACCTCTCGCGCGCTGCTCGTGGAAATAGTTGTCGGTTATCACATAGTTGCCGCTGTCTACCGAGGTGTTACAGAGGATCATGCCCGCTGTTTCACCGTCGGGCAGGCTGTCAAAGGTGACGGAGGAGCTGTCGGCGGCGGTGACGGTGGCGGTGAAGCCCATGTCAATGAAGTCCGAGTCGCAAAATACGACCCTGTCGCCCGCCCTCAGCGTGTAAGCATTGGTCGCTTTGACGGTGTTTGCGCCCGTGCGCTCGGTGACGCATATCAGGCTGTCGTGGACGTTGAGCGAATCGTCGCCCATGAAGCTGAAGTCGCAGCCGCTGACGCGGAAGTATCCGTTTGTGTCGGCGATGTGGACTGCGTCCGCCGTGGCGGAGATGCGGTATTCATCCTCTCTGCCGGGGGCAAGCCCTATTGTGGTGTTGAGTATCTGGAAGCGCTGAGTGCGCTCGGAGATAACGAAGCCCATTCCGGCGGCGGAGTATATATTAATGCCGTCAAAGGTCACGTTTGTCGAATTGCCGACTCTGAATACCGCGTCGCCGTAGACATAGTGACGCAGCATATAGACTTCGCCGTCGGTCAGGAAATCCAGCGAGCCGTCGTGCGTTACACGCAGCGCATTAGCCTCGATTTTTTCAACATTCTTTATGCACTCGGGGTTTTGATAAATATAGCATTCCTTTGAACTGCCGGGCGCACCGGGAGTCAGGGTCTGCGGGTCGTATTGAGTGATTGCCGCGAGCGGAATATCCTCGGGGATATCCGAGACCTCGGTGAATACAAGCTCCGCAGTGCGGCTGTCGGCGTTTGCGTTCCTGACCTTGACGAGCGAGCCGAGGCGGGAGGAGGAGTAATCCCACTCAACTGTCAAGCCGTTTATCTCGACGCAGTCGCAGTCGTTGATGTAGAAATATTTATCCGTGCCGAAAACAAAGGTCGCACCCTCGGCGTCTATCAGCGTGTCGCAAAGCCCTCTCAGCTCCATACGGCTCTCGCTGCGAAAATAATATTTACCCTTCGGAATTATGAGCCGTGAGCCCGGATTTGAGCGGCAGGCGCTGACCGCCGCCGTGAATGCGGCGGAGTTATCCTCGCTGTCGGTGCTCATGCCGAAGTCGGCGGCATACACGGGCGTCAGTGCGTCTGCACGTGGGCGGGAGATATAGAATACAGAGCCGTCAACGCCGTCCGCACGGTCATGCATCCGCTGCTCGACCTGCGCGGGCTCGCTTTCGTGCGGCAGCTCACCCTTGGCAGGCACGGCTGCGGGCGTGATATTGAAAATTGCCGCTATGAAGGTCATAACGGCTGTGAGTATAGGTAAAAATGATTGATGCATTTTATTTTTCTCTTATAAACTCTTTTATTGCCGCCGCGTCGTCGTAGCCCATGTGATAGAGCGAGTCCAGCTTAATGCGGTCACGGGTAAGTGTTTTCATGCCGCAGCAGTCGGAGGGCGCAATGATGAGCGCCTTGCCGCATTCGGCATACTCAAGGGCAAGGGCAAGCGACGAATGATACTTTTCACTCATGTGCGCGAGGGCTTCCGAGGTGCGGGGATAACGGTGCTTCAGCAGCTTCGCCGCCGCCTCGTTGCGCCTGTCGTCAAGCTGAGCGCCGAGCGGCTTCGTAAGAATGAGCACCACTCTGTCGCAGCCGTCGGCAAACGCCTTTTCGACAGGCACGGGGTCGGAGAGCCCGCCGTCAAAATACGGCACGTCGTCGATGACAACGGGCTTACACGCTATCGGCAGGCAGCAGGAAGCCATCAGTATTGAATAATCGTCGAGCGAATAGTCGCTGCGGTCAAAATACTTCGGCTGACCCGTCAGGGCGTTGGTCGCAACGGACTTGACCTCGCCCGGGAAGCGGCAAAACGCCTCGAAATCAAACGGGTCCGCACCGTCGCTGTTTGCAAGAGTAGAATAGACATAGCTCAGGTTCAGAAAATTACCCGTCTTTTTCAGGCAGTCAAGCCCCATGTATTCCTTGTGGAAGGAGTAGACATTGAAGAAGCGATAGTTTCTGCCTCTCTGCCCCGCGGTGTATGAGGCGATATTCGCCGCACCCGCGGAGACGCCGATGCAGTAGTCGAACTTCACACCGTCGTCAATGCAGCGGTCAAAAACTCCTGCGCCGTATATGCCGCGCAGACCGCCGCCGACATCAATTACGCCTGTCATTGCTCATCCTCCTCAAAAAGCGAAGTGGAGAGGTAGCGTTCGCCGCCGTCGGGCAGGAGCACGACTATCCGCTTGCCGGAATTCTCGGGCCTTTTAGCAAGCTCGGTGGCAGCGTGCAGAGCTGCGCCGGAGCTGATGCCTATCAGTATTCCCTGAGTTTTGACCGTCAGCCTTGCTGCGGCATACGCCTGCTCGGTGGTGACGGTGATTATTTCGTCATAAATATCGGTGTCGAGTATCTTCGGCACGAAGTTTGCTCCGATGCCCTGAAGGCCGTGGGCGCCCGCCCTGCCCTGAGAAAGCAAGGGGGAATCCGCAGGCTCGACCGCGACGATTTTTACATTCGGGTTCATTTCCTTCAAGAATCTGCCCGTGCCTGTTATCGTGCCGCCCGTGCCGATGCCCGCCACGAATATATCCACCGTGCCGTCGGTATCCTCCCAGATCTCGGGGCCTGTGGTCTTGTAGTGAGCGGCGCAATTGTCGGGATTGTCAAATTGGGCGGGGATGAAGCTGCCGGGGTTTGCGGCGGCAAGCTCATTCGCTTTCTCAATGGAGCCCGCCATGCCCTTTGAGCCGTCGGTGAGCACGAGCTTTGCGCCGTAGGCGGCTATCAGCTTCCTGCGTTCAAGGCTCATCGTCTCGGGCATGACTATGATCACCTTCATGCCGAGCTGGGCTGCGTAGGCGGCGATGCCAATGCCCGTGTTGCCGCTGGTCGGCTCGATGATGAGCGAGTCTTTGGTTATCCTGCCGGAGCTAAGGGCGGCGTCGAGCATCTCTTTGCCTACTCTGTCCTTGGCGCTGCCCGCGGGATTCAGGTATTCGAGCTTCGCAAGTATCTCAGCCCCCGCGCCCGCCGCTTTGCCGAATGCGGAGAAACGCACGAGGGGAGTGCCGCCGATAAGCTCGGCGGCGGAAATGTATATCTTCAATCTTATTCGCCTCTGTCACAAAGGAATTTCTTTTCGCTTTCGGGCAGGTCAAGGCCTATGGTGCCGCCCGGATTCATCATGTAATCGGGGTCAAAGTGATTTTTGAGCACTCTGAATACCTCGTATTCGCGCCTGCCGATATAGCCCTCAAGCCACGGCGCAAACATCTTGCCTATGCCGTGATGGTGGCTTATCGCGGCGCCCGACTTCTGAATGGCGTCGAGGATAGTGGTGTGGTAAGCCTTGAATTCGTCGGCATCGCTCATCTTGGTGATGAAGATGAAATAGAGGTTGGCGCCCTGCGGGTAGCAGTGCGACATATGAGTGGTGACTATCGTGTTGGGCAGGGCGTGGCAGACCTTGCGCACATCACGGTGGACCTGCGCCATGTTTGACCAGTTGACGGTGCATTCGAGCGTGTCGGTGCATACGCCGAAATCCATCATCGTGTCGCGCAGATACGGGTCGGTGAATCTGCCGTGCTCCCAGCTCTTGCAGACAAAGCCGGTGAGCGACATTGCGCCGTGCTTCTTCGCTATGCGGCGGATATTCTTCGCCACGTTCTTTGAGAAGCCCGCTTCGCCGTCGGTGAAGCCGAGGAAGAGGCAGCGCTCCATATCCTTGTAGCCGAGCTTGTCGAGAATGGGGTGCAGCGGAGTTTCATCGACGTTATAAAGTCGGAGCATAAGGCTGGTCTCCTCGGGGTCGGAGAGACGGAATACCGAGGAATAGCCGCATTCGCACTGCATCATTTCGCGGGCGGCGTCCATTGCGGTCTGCCAATCCTTGAATATGTAGGAGAAGCGCTTTCTGTTCTCGGGCATGTAGCGGAATACTCTGAGGGTGACCTCGGTCAGCACGCCGAAGGTGCCCTCCGAGCCCATCATTATCTGGTTGAGGTTCGGGCCTGTCGCCTCGCGGGGGTAGTGGCTCGTGACAATCTTGCCAACGGGAGTTGCGTATTTCTGAGAGAGAACTATATCGGCAATGCAACCGTAATATGTGCTGTTTTGACCCGCGCCTCTCGTGACGACCCAGCCGCCGACGCTGCTGTATTCAAACGACTGCGGGAAGTGGCCGCAGGTGTAGGCTCTCTTCGCGCCGAAATTTTTGACCGCCTCGTTGAGAGTTTTCTCAAGGCAGGGGCCGCTCATACCGGTCTGAACGGTGATGGTCTGGTCGACCTCGTTGAAGCTGATGACCTTGTTGTAGCGCTTACGCATATCCATTGATATGCCGCCCTTTATCGGCTCAACGCCCCTCGTGACCGAGGAACCGCCGCCGTAGACATAGAGGGGGATCTTATTCTCAACGCAGTAGGCGACGCATTTCTCTATCTGCTCCGCCGTGTCGGGGTAAACGACAGCGTCGGGCAGTGAATCGTAGCGGTGCTGGCGCATACGCATAAGGTCGTATGCGGTCTGACCGTAGGCGACCGAGAGACGGTCGTAATCGGCGGTCGAGACGAATTCGTCGCCGAAGATCTCCTTGAGAGCCTTGATATGCTTCTCGTCGAGCTTCGAGGGAATGTTCAGCTCCACCTTGCCCATGCCGATATCGCCGCAATAGCTCTTGAAATCGTCGTCGGTCATCTTGAAGGTCTCTTTCATCATCTTATAAAGAGACTCCTTGGGGTATTTGACAAAGTCGGGGTCGCCCCAGCGGAATATGGAGCGGTAGGAATCCTTGGGCGCTGCCTCCTTGACCCATTTCGGCTCAAAGCCCTTGTACGGTTTAGTGCTCATTTCTCTTCCTCCTTAATAAGGTCGCTCGTTGCTATTACGTCCACCCCGAGGCCGAGCACGTTCTCTATAACTGCGTCGCCTCTGCCGAGTCTCTGCTTCACAACGGTTTTATTTATCTCTTTCATCACGTCGAATATCCTGCTTTTCGGGATATCCGAGCTGACCCGCACGGGGAGCACGGGCGCCTCGGGGAACACGGTGGCTACGGTCGAGCAGATAGTCCTCATCGGTGTCGTCTGCTCCGCTATTGCGAAATCCCTGCCGCGCTTGCAAAAGTTGCCAGTGACAGTGTATTCGCCGCCGCTCTCGGTTACCTCCATCGTGCAGCCCCTGGGGCATACTATGCAGACCAGCTTGCTCATTTCTCCTCCACCTCGATCTCTGCGGTTATTTCTTCGCCGCCGCTCACGCCGCCGAAATCAACGGTCAGGCGCTCCATCTCGGGCGGACGCAGGAATTGATATTTTTTCTCGGCGATAACTCTGTCGCCGCATTTTATAACGAGCTTGCTCTTGCCGAATTCCCCGCTGCTGCGGAAATATACGGTCGTTTCGTGGCAGTCGGCGGCAGCGTCAATGAGCTGCGGCACGATATAGAGCATATTCTTGCCTGCGTTGAGGAACGCGGTCTCGCGTTTCTTCGGCGAATAGTGAGCCGCCGAAAAGCCCGCCAGCTCTCCGCTCTCAGAGACATAATCGACAAGGTCGTTGACGTGCAGCGCGTTGCCGCAGGAGAAAACGCCGTCAACGCTCGTCATAAGGCTGCCGTCGCATACGGGGCCTTTAGTCCTCGGGTCGAGCTTCACTCCGAGGCTCTCCGCCTGCTCATTCTCGGGGATAAGACCGACCGAGAGGATGAGCCCGTCGCATTCGACCGTCTGCTCGGTGCCTTTTATCGGCTTCATTTTATCGTCGACCTGTGAAATTTCGACCGCCGTAAGCCTGCCCGTGCCGAATACTCTCGTCACCGTGTGAGACAGGTGCAGCGGGATGCCGTAATCATTGAGGCACTGATGAATATTCCTTGTCAGACCCGAGGGGGTGGGCTTCGCTTCATAAACTCCGAGCACCTCGGCACCCTCGAGGGTCAGGCGGCGAGCCATGATAAGCCCGATATCGCCCGAGCCGAGAATAACGCACTTTTTGACAGGCATTTCGCCGAGCAGGTTGGTGAAATACTGCGCCGTGCCGGCGGTGAATACCCCTGCGGGGCGGGTGCCGTGGATGGACACCTGCTTCGCCGTGCGCTCGCGGCAGCCTGTGGCGAGCACGAGAGCCCTTGCCTCGATAGTCTGAGCGCCGTCCCTGTTGACGGCCGAGATAACGAATCCGTCATCGGTCTTTTTTATTGAAGTGACGAGT
>FR888234.1:12936-30872 GCA_000431775.1 Clostridium sp. CAG:413
TTGAATTCGTCGATGAAGATTTCGGCGTATTCGGGGCCCGAGAGCTTCTTACCGAAGCGCACAAGGCCGAAGCCGTCGTGGATGCACTGCTTGAGGATGCCGCCGAGCCGTGCTTCACGCTCGATGAGCACGGTCTTTGCACCCTCGCGGTGCGCTTTTATCGCAGCGGCAAGCCCTGCGGGGCCTCCGCCGATGACTGCAACGTCATATCTCATTGAGCTTCACCGCCCTTCGTTTTGCCGTAGCAGATTATCGAATCCGAGCCGCCCTTGCGTACCTCTGAGAGGGGTATGCCCTGATGCTCGGCGATTATTTTGGTCACAAGAGGGGAGCAGAAGCCACCCTGGCACCTGCCCATGCCGGGCCTCAGGCGCTTTTTGATGCCGTCGACCGTCGGCACGCAGAGCGGGGAGTTGAGCGCGTCGATTATCTCGCCCTTGCTTATCTCCTCGCAGCGGCAGACTATTTCGCCGTAGTCGGGGTTCTGTTTTATCAGCTTATCCCGCTCCTCGGCGCTCATCTCGCGCAGCACGGGCACGGGCTTCCTGACGGGGTCGAATTTCTCGTTCATTTTGACCTTGCTCTCGCCGCCGAGCATATCGACCGCCATGCGCTCGATGTCAAGCGCAACCGCGGGGGCGGTGGTGAGGCCGGGGGATTGAATGCAGACGCAGTGAATGAGATTTGTAGTTTTGCGCCCTTTCTCTATAACGAAATCCTCTTCAAAATTCGGCGCGCGCACGCCGGTAAAGTAGGTGATTATATCTCTCTCGGTGAGCGACGGAGCGGTGCCGCGCTGCTTTGTGAATACCGTCTCGATGCTCTCGGCGTTCGTTGCGAAATTCTCTTTCTCGTAGGTCTCGACCGCGTCGGGGCCGGCGAGGATATTTCCGTGGACGGTGTTCAGCAGCCCGCCGCCCTTGGTATGGGACGGATTGCTCTCGAGCTTTTTGATGGAAGCTATCGAGCTTATCAGCGAGCCGGCTTTTTTATCGAGAATTGAATTCGTGCCGCGCCTCGGGTGGATGGAATAGAAACGGTCGCCCGCCATTTTGGCTATATCCTCGGCGAATACGCCTGCGGCGTTGATGACTATCTTCGGGCGGATAACGCCCCTGTTGGTCGTGACGGAGACTATCCTGCCGTCCCTGACTTCCATGCCCGTCACGGCGGTGTCAAGCGACACTTTAGCGCCGTTCATCACGGCGTTCTCGCCGTAGGCTATCGTCAGCCCGTAGGGGCAAACGCAGCCCGCCATCGGGTTGTATATGGCGAATTTGAAATCACTGTTAAATTTCGGCTCGCGGCGCTTCAGCTCCGCACCCGAAATGACGGTCGAATCGTCTATGCCGTCGATGAATTTTCGCTTCCAGGTGTATAGACGTATCAGCGGCTTCAATGCGCCCTGGGTGAAGCAGACATACTGCCCGCAGCGCTTGAAGGGCACGCCGAGGTCGGAGCAGACCTTGTCAAACATACGGTTGCCCTTGATTATGTATTTGTGCTTGAGTGAGCCTTTGCCGAGGTCGATGCCGGGGTGAACTTCGCCGTCGTTCCTGCCCGATGCCTGAACGGCGAGGTCGCTCTCTTTATCCACCAGCAGGATATTGAGCTGCCACTTGCTCAGCTCCCTTGCGATGCTTGCACCCGAGATGCCGCCGCCGATGATGAGGATATCGGGCTCCGCGCCGTCGAGCGAGGAGTCGTTGACCTCGGGCAGGCGCATGGGCGGTATCGGCGCGCCGGTGAATTCTATGTCGTTAACGACGTGCAGGCCGTGCTTTTTGTCGACTGCGAGCGAGCAGGCTTCGACTATCTCTTTCCAATCGTCGCTTTTACCCGTCATTATGCGGACTCCGTCGCCCTCGGTCACGGCATATCTGCCGCCGTAGCGCTTGTCAAGCTCCCTTCGGAGCGCTTTGATATTCAAGGCCTCCGCCTCCTTTTGGCATTATGTATACTAATTATATCATACCATAGAATTGAGGGTCAAGCTATATTTATCGCCATATTCCGCGGGAGGAAGAATAAAATATGTCAAAGAGCGGACTTTGTCTGAAAAACATTTGTGCCCGCACGGCTTTTGGACAATTTCAACAAAAAATTCACCGCAAATTTTACACCTCTTTTAAAGTATAAACCTTGAATTACTTTTAGGGTTTAGTATAATTAAATAGAATAGCGGAGGTGCGCCTTCGCAACAAAGGAGAAAGAATTAATATGGAGAAAATCAGAGTAGGCGTTATCGGCTGCGGCGGTATCGCCAACGGCAAGCATCTGCCCGCCCTTAAAAATGTTAAAGAGGTCGAAATGGTTGCTTTCTGCGACATTATTGAGGAGAGAGCAGTTGAGGCCGCCAAGAAATACGGCACCCCCGATGCAAAAGTCTACACCGACTATAAAGAGCTGCTCAAGGATGAGAGCATAGTCACCGTCCATGTCTGCACCCCGAACCGCTCCCACAGCTTCATCTCGATAGACGCTATGGAGGCGGGCAAGCACGTTATGTGCGAGAAGCCCATGGCAAAGACCTACGCCGAGGCTAAGGCGATGTATGAGACCTCCGTCAGGACGGGCAAGCTGCTAACCATCGGCTATCAGTCCCGCTGGAGAGACGACGCGCTCTATCTCAAGCAGTGCTGCGAGAACGGCGAGCTGGGCGATATCTATTACGCAAGAGCCATTGCGCTCAGGAGAAGAGCTGTGCCCACATGGGGCGTGTTCCTCAATGAATACGAGCAGGGCGGCGGTCCGCTTATCGACATCGGCACTCACGCACTCGACCTCACCCTTTGGATGATGGATAACTACAAGCCCAAGATGGTCGTCGGCACCAAATATAAGAAGCTCGGCGATCAGAAGAACACCGCAAACGCATGGGGCGACTGGGACCCCGAGAAATACACCGTTGAGGATTCCGCCTTCGGCTTCGTCGTCATGGAGAACGGCGCAACGGTCAGCGTTGAGTCAAGCTGGGCGCTCAATATCGCGGACCCCGAGGAGGCGTCGACCCTCCTTGTCGGCGACAAGGGCGGTGCGGATATGCACGACGGTCTCCGCCTGAATTACGTCAAGAACGGCAGACAGGTCATCGAGAAGCCTGATTTCAGCACCGGCGGCGTCGCTTTCTTTGAAGGCACCTCCGATGACCCCAAGGATCTCGAATGCCACGCATTCTATGATTCGGTCATCAACGGCACTCCGCTCAGGACTAAGCCCGAGCAGGCTATGGTAGTCACTCAGATCCTTGAGGCTATCTATGAATCCGCCGCTACCGGCAAGCCAGTCTATTTTGACTGAGAAAGGATAAAGCAAGATGAAAATTGCCGTTCAGGTCTATTCACTCAGACACTACATAAACGATAAAGACAGCCTTTTTAAGGCTCTCGAGGATATCAAGGCCGCGGGTTATGACGGCGTTGAATTCGCGGGCTACTTCGGCGCCGAGGCGGCGGAGCTTAAAGCCAAGCTCGATGAGCTGGGTCTCGTCGCGGTCGGCGGCCATATCGGCATTGAGAATTTTGAGAGCGACAGGCTCGCCGATACCATCGAATTTCAGCATACTCTCGGAGTCAAGGCGATAGGCGTCGGCGGCGCACCCCACGACACGGTCGAGGAATGCGTCCACACCGGCACCGTCCTCGGCGAAGCTCAGAAATACGCCATGACGAAGTACGGTATGAAGGTCTATTACCACAACCACACCGAGGAATTCAAAAAGTTTGACGACGGCTCGATGCCCATAGATATAATCGGCGGACTCTGCTCGCTCGAGATAGATACCTATTGGAGCTTCGTTGCGGGTATGGATAACTATGAATTCCTCATGGCTCACAAGGATAATATAGTCCACCTCCATATCAAGGACGGTATCGACGGCAAGCCGATAGTAATCGGCAGAGGCCAGTGCGATATTCCGACCGTCGTGCGTGCCGCCAAGGAGATGGGCATGGAGTGGCTTATCATCGAGAACGAGGATAACGAGAACGATGATGCCGCCGCCGTCACCGAGAGCTATAATTATCTCAAATCACTCATCTAAGGAGGATAAAAATGAAACTCGGAGTTTTTACAACGCTTCTCTCAAATCTTTCCCTTGAAGAATCGCTCAAGTATTTCAAATCCCTCGGCATCGAGATGGTCGAGATAGGCTGCGGCGGCTACCCCGGTAACGCCCATGCCGACCCCGAGACCCTGCTCGCCGATGAGCATAAGCTCGAGGAGTTCAAGGCGCTCATTGCCGAATACGGCATGGAGATAAGCGCCCTTTCGTGCCACGGCAACCCCGTCCACCCCAACAAGGAGCTTGCCGCTGAGTATGACAAGACCATCAGAAACACCATTCTGCTCGCCGAGAAGCTCGGCCTGCATCAGATAAACACCTTCTCCGGCTGCCCCGGCGACCACGAGGGCGCAAAATACCCCAACTGGGTCGTCTGCCCGTGGCCAAATGACTTCAGCGAGATCCTCGAGTGGCAGTGGAACGAGGTGCTCATTCCCTATTGGAAAGACCTTGTCGCGTTCGCAAAGGCTCACGGCGTCAATAAGATAGCTCTTGAGCTTCACCCCGGCTTCTGCGTCTATAACACCGAGTCGCTGCTCAAGCTGCGCGAGGCCGTCGGCCCCGAGATAGGCGCTAACTTCGACCCGAGCCACCTTATCTGGCAGGGCATGGATCCCGTCGCCTGCATACGCAAGATGGGCGACGCCATATTCCACTTCCACGCAAAGGATACCAAGATCGACAAGTATAACACCGCCGTCAACGGCGTGCTCGACACCAAGCCCTATGCGGATGAGATCAATCGCTCGTGGATATTCCGCTCCGTCGGCTACGGCAACGACTATTCGTATTGGAAGGATATCATCTCCAACCTGCGTATGGTCGGCTATGATTACGCCATCAGCATTGAGCATGAGGATTCGCTCATGAGCCAGAACGAGGGTCTCTCAAAGGCCGTTTCGTTCCTCAAGGATGTGCTTGTCACCGAGCCTACAGGCGCAATGTGGTGGGTGTGATCCGACAGGATCGGAGTGTATATTATGGATAAGAAGCGATTTTCGCTGTCCCTGATTGACGGATTCGTTATGGGGATCGTCTGCTTATTGCTGTGCGAATTCTCAGTCTCCGCCTATGCGGTCGAGCTGTCGGTGCGGGCGATGTGGCTCATTGCCGCCGCTTGTGCGGTCATCTCTGCGATCGTTCTGCTTTTTACTCTGCCGAAGAATGCTGACGGCAGGCTCATTGCAAGGCTCACTTTGGCGGAAATTCTCGGCTTTGCCCTCTCCTGCATATTGATACTTGTATATTACCTGTCGTTTTCATTCAGGATATTCCCCGCAGTGTCGGGGGAGGCGCAATACGGCATTGCGGCGCTGGCGCAGGCGGGTGTGTTCCTGTTTGTTTCGGCAGCAGCAAGGGCAGCGGTGGTTTCAATTAAAATTTTTACAAAGCGAAATAAGGAAGCAATACTATGATTAACGGAAAATTCGGATTTGCCGTCATCGGTTACGGCGGCATGGGCAGCTGGCATACCCGCAAGGTGAAGAACGAGATGGGCGAGTATGCCGAGCTTATCGGCATATATGACATCGACCCTGCAAGGAATAAGGTCGCCGAGGAGAACGGCATTCACGCTTTCGCAAGCCGTGAGGAGCTGCTCGCCGACGAGCGTATCGACCTTGTCACCGTCGCAACGCCCAACGATTACCATAAAGAGATAGTCATGGCGGCTCTCAGAGCCGGCAAAAATGTTATCAGCGAGAAGCCCGTCACCATCTGCTCCGCCGACCTTGAGGAGATGATCGCCTGCGCCAATGAGTGCGGCAAGCTCTTCACCGTCCATCAGAACAGACGCTGGGATGAGGATTACCTCACCATGAAGAAGCTGCTTGACGACGGCACTTTGGGCAAGGTGTTCAGAATCGAATCCCGCGTACAGGGCTCAAGAGGCATTCCCGGCGACTGGCGCAATCAGAAGCAGCACGGCGGCGGAATGGTCTTTGACTGGGGCATTCACCTGCTCGACCAGGCGCTTATGATGACCCTGCCCCGCAAGCTCAAGACCGTCTATGCAGAGCTTACCAACGTCACCAACGAGAATTGCGACGACGGCTTCAGAGCGACCCTCATCTTTGACGACGGGCTTTCGTTCTATGTCGAGGTCACCACGAGCAACTTCATCTCGCTCCCGCTCTGGTATATGCTCGGCGAGAACGGTACCTCCGTCATTGACGATTGGGATTGCAGCGGCAAGACCGTCATGGTCTCCGATTGGGAAAACAGGGACGCCGTGCCCATCGTTGCGGGCGCAGGTATCACCAAGACAATGGCGCCGAGGACGGACGACACCATCAAGGAGTATCCTCTCGACGTCCAAAAGGCTGACTGGGGCGAATACTACAAGAATGTGTTCGCATATCTCAGGGGCGAGGAACCCATTATCGTTACCCACGATCAGCAGCGCAGGCTTCTGAAGCTGGTCGAGGCGATATTTGAATCCGGCAAAGAGAATAAGGTCGTTGAATTCAACGATATTATCTGATAAGCACGAAAGGCATTGAAATGAAAAAATATTTCAGGAGGACGTGGGTCGAGGTCAGCCTCGACGCCCTGCGGCATAATTACAACGAGATAAAGAATACCCTGTCGCCCGGCTGCGATATAATCGCCGTTGTCAAGGCGGACGCCTACGGCCACGGGGTCGAGAATACCGTCAGGGAATTCTCCGAGTGCGGCTGCCGCTGGTTCGCCGTGTCGAATCTCGAGGAGGCCATGCAGGTGCGCTCGGCGAACGCCGACTGCTCGATACTCATTCTCGGCTACACCCCCGCTGAATATGCCGCCGCCCTTGCGGTGAATAACATCTCGCAGGCGGTGTTCAATATCGAATATGCCCGCAGTCTCTCCGAGAAAGCCGTGGAGAGCGGCGTGCAGGTGAGCATTCACATCAAGGCGGATACAGGCATGAGCCGCCTCGGATTTGCGTTCCGTGACAGCGTGGCGGACGCAGGCTCTATCTCTCAGATAGCCGAGGCCTGCCGTCTGCCGGGGCTTTATCCCGAGGGAATATTCACCCACTTTGCCTGTGCCGACGAGCGTGAGGGCGAGGTGTTCACCCGCTTCCAGTTCGAGCTTTTCACCACTCTTATCCGCAGCCTTGAATTCGAGGGCATAACCTTCCCGTTCAGGCATTGCTGCAACTCGGCGGCGACGATCCTTTACCCCGAGATGCACCTTGACCTTGTGCGCCCCGGCATAATCCTCTATGGGCTTATGCCGTCGGAGTTCCTGAATGGCAAGATAAGCCTTATCCCCGCCATGAAAATGAAGACTGTCGTCTCCATGACCAAGACCATACCGGACGGCACCCCCGTCAGCTACGGCAGGATCTATACGGGCGAGGGCGACACGGCGGTCGCCACAGTGCCCGTCGGCTATGCGGACGGCTACCCGAGAGCGCTCTCGGGCAAGGCGTTCATGTGCGTGGGCGGCGCGACCGTACCCGTGATAGGCAGGATATGTATGGATCAGTGTATGCTCGATGTCTCGGGCGTTGACGGCGTGCGTGAAGGCATGACCGTCACCGTGCTTGACGACGACCCCGCAAGCCCCCTCTCTGTTGACGCGGTCGCGGCGGCAACGGGCACGATAAATTATGAAATACTCTGCGGCATCAATAAACGTGTGCCGAGACTGTATTTCCGCTCCGATAATATCGAAGCGATCGCGGATTATATGAAGTGATCTGTAAAATATAATGTAATGATAGAATTAAAGCTACCGTTCTTCATCGAAGAACGGCAGCTTTTTGCGTTGAGAATCTTGCCGAAAAATTGAGGTTGTCTGTGAGAGGGAGTCACTTGACTGCAAGCCGACAGTTATATAATCGCAGATCGGCAATTTCATCGTAGGGGATGACGTCCCCGGCATCCAGCAGAATATTTGGAAATTCAAAATACGCCTAACTGACTTACCTGTATACCGATAACAACATTCAGTGATTTCTTATTGCCTCACATAGAGAAACCCTGCCGCTCGCGATGGGCGACAGGGATATTTTATCTTCTTATAAATTTTTCGTCATTTTGCGGCGATTCATCCTCGGAGGTGAAGCGCTTGACCCGCATATGCAGGTCGTATTTCTCACGCAATTCGGCTATGCGCACCATCATGGGCGAGGCGTGGTGGGCGTCGAGCGCCGCCTGATCCGCCCAAGAATCTATGAGCAGCACCGTCTCCGGGTCGCTCGTCGGGAAAAAATACTCATATTGCAGGTTGCCGCTCTCCTGCCGTATCAGTTCGGCGGTGCCGCTGCTCTCCATCTCCTCGGCGAAGCGGCGTGCGCTGCCGCTAACGCCTGTGTAGTAAAGATTAACGGTTATGCTCATGCTGTACTCCTTTTAATCCAGCTCAAACTGACCCGTATAGAGCTGATAATACTTGCCCTGCTGCGCGATAAGGTCGTCGTGGCTGCCGCGCTCGATTATCTCGCCGTGCTCGAGCACCATTATCGCGTCGGAATTCCTGACCGTCGAGAGGCGATGGGCTATGACAAACACCGTCCTGCCCTCCATGAGCTTATCCATGCCCTTCTCGATAAGGCGCTCCGTCCTCGTGTCTATCGAGCTTGTCGCTTCGTCGAGAATGAGCACGGGCGGGTCGGCTACCGCCGCTCTCGCGCCCCCCGCCGCTCTCGCAATGGCGAGGAGCTGGCGCTGACCCTGCGAGAGATTCACGCCGTCGCCGGTTATCATCGTATTGTAGCCCTCGGGCAGGCGGGTTATGAACGAATCGGCGTTTGCGAGCTTCGCCGCCGCCACTATCTCGTCATCCGTCGCGTCAAGCCTGCCGTAGGCGATGTTGTCCCTGACCGTGCCCGTGAAGAGGTGGGTGTCCTGGAGCACCATGCCCATCGAGCGGCGCAGGTCGGCCTTCTTTATCTTCTTGATATTGATGCCGTCATAGGTTATTTTGCCCTCGGTGACATCGTAAAATCTGTTGACAAGGTTGGTGATCGTGGTCTTGCCCGCGCCCGTCGAGCCGACAAAGGCAATCTTCTGCCCCGGCATCGCATAGAGCGAGACGTGCTTCAAAACGGTCTTTTGGCCGTCGTAGCTGAAGCTGACGTCGTGGAAGCGCACGTCGCCCCTCCACTCGGTATAGGTTATCGTGCCGTCGCCGTGCGGATGCTTCCACGCCCAGACTCCCGTCCTCTCGCTGCACTCGGTCAGGCTGCCGTCGGGTGCTTTTTTAGCGTTGACGAGGGTAACGTAGCCGTCGTCCGCCTCGGGCGGGGTGTCGATTATCTCAAATATACGCTCAGCGCCCGCAAGCGCCATGATGATATTGTTAAACTGCTGCGATATCTGTGTTATCGGCTGGAAGAACTGCTTGGTGTAAGTGAGGAACGCCAGCAGAGTGCCGACGGTTATGGCAAAGAGCGAGCCTTGAGGCAGGGCAACTATCAGCACCGAGCCGAGCATAGCGACCGCGGCGTAGGTGAGGTAGGAGATATTGCCCATTATCGGCATCAGCACGCTCGCAAAAGTGTGAGCGTTGGTCGAGGCGTGGCGCAGCCTGCCGTTTATCACGCTGAAATCGGCATTCGCCCTCTGCTCGTGGCAGAATACCTTGACTACCTTTTGGCCCTCGATGAATTCCTCGATATAGCCGTTGACGTCGCCGACGCATTTCTGCTGCTCACGGAAGTATCTTGCGCTGCGTGAGCCGAGGAATTTGATAGCGCCGAACGCCATTACAAGCATCACGAGCACCACGAGCATGAGCAGCGGGCTGAGCCGCAGCATCATGGCAAATGTGCCTATGACCGTCACGACGGAGGAGACAAGCTGCACGAGGCTCTGGCTGATGCACTCCCTGAGAGCGTCAACGTCGTTTGTGTATCGGCTCATAAGCTCGCCGTGGGTGTGGGTGTCAAAGAAGCTCACGGGCAGATCCTGCATATGGTTGAAGAGGTCGGCTCTGATGGTGTTCAGCGTATTTTGCGAGACCTGGAGCATTATGCGCGAATAGCCGAACGAGCTGAGCACACCCGCGATATATATGCCCGCAAGGAGGGCGAGCGTCTTTGCCAGCGGGGCAAGCAGCTCACGGGTGATGCCGCTGCCGACGAGCGGGAGCAGGTAATCGTCCGTTATGCTCTTGATGAAATATGTGCCCGCCACTCCCGCTGCCGCGCTCATTGCGACGAGCAGGAATACAAGAATGAGCAGGAATTTGGACTTGCCGAGGTAGCCGAGCAGCCTTGCAAAGGTCGCCCCGACATTCTTTGGCTTCTGAAATCCGTGTTT
Source organism: Clostridium sp. CAG:413 (assembly GCA_000431775.1). GTDB lineage: Bacteria > Bacillota > Clostridia > Oscillospirales > Acutalibacteraceae > CAG-177. The sequence continues at coordinate 23,251 of FR888234.1, forward strand.
CGGCGGTGCCATTATGCCACGCTCCCTTCCTGCTGTGATTTATAGACTTCGGTATAGATCTCGTTGGTGCCGAGCAGCTCCTCGTGGGTGCCGACGGCGTTTATCCTGCCGTCGTCGAGCACGATTATCCTGTCGGCGTGCTCAACGGAGCTGATGCGCTGAGCCACGATTATTGTGGTCACGTCGCCGTGATTCGCCTTGAAGCCGCTGCGGATCTTAGCGTCCGTTGCGGTGTCCACGGCGCTGGTGCTGTCGTCAAGAATGAGCACCTTGGGGGATTTGAGCAGCGCTCTCGCGATACAAATTCGCTGCTTCTGACCGCCCGAGAGATTTGTGCCGCCCTGCCCGAGGTAGGTGTTGTAGCCGTCGGGGAACGAGGTGATGAAGTCATGTGCCTGAGCTACGCGGCAAGCCTGCTCTATCTGCTCCATAGTGGCGTTCTCATTGCCCCAGCGGAGATTTTCTTCTATCGTGCCGCTGAAAAGGACGTTGACTTGCAGCACCATGGCGACCGCGTTGCGGAGATTGTCGAGCTTATAATCCTTGACGGATCTGCCGCCGACCTTGACATCGCCCTCGGTCACGTCATAGAGCCTCGGAATAAGCTGCACGAGGGTGGTCTTAGCCGAGCCTGTGCCGCCTATAACGCCTATCGTCTCGCCCGAGCGTATGTGCAGGTCGATATTGTCGAGCACATTCTTTTGGCCGTCCGCTTTGTATTTGAAGCTCACACCGTCGAAGTCGATGCTGCCGTCGGCGACTTGAAGCTCGGGGTCTGCATCTGCGTCGCTGATATCGGGCTGTTCGTTTAGCACCTCAACCACTCTGGTGAGCGAAGCTCTCGACATAACGCCCATGACGAATATCATTGATATCATCATCAGCGACATGAGTATCTGAGTGACATAGGTGATGAACGCCGTGAGATCCGCGACCGTCATCACGCCCTCGATAACGTGCTGACCGCCTATCCAGAATATCGAGATAATGCAGGCATAGACCGTCAGCGACATGAGCGGGCTTGCGAGGATAAGCACCTTCTCGGCGGATATCGAAGCGTCCTTTAATTCGTCGTTGGAGAGCTTGAATTTATCCTTCTCATACTGCGCTCTGACAAACGCTTTGATAACTCTCATGGCTATGAGGTTTTCCTGCACCGAGGAATTCAGCCCGTCGAATTTCTTCATCATCCGCTTGAATCTCGGCAGGGCGATGCTGCCCATAATGCCGAGGAATATCAGCAGAAACGGGATAGCTATGAGGAATATCCTCGCAAGGGGGGCGTTGATCCTGTGGGCATAGATAAACGACATTACAAACAGCAGCGGCGCCCTGAGGACTATACGCAAGGCCATTGTATACGCCATCTGCATGGTGTTGACGTCGGTGGTCATCCTCGTCACGAGCGAAGCAGTGCTGAATCGGTCGATATTCGAGAATGAGAAGCTCTGAATTTTGGCAAAGACCGCCTCCCTGATGTTGGAGCCGAAGCCCATGCCCGCCTTTGCCGCAAATCTTGCCGCCAGCGAGCCGCTCACGAGCGAAGCGACCGCCATGAGGATCATCTTGACGCCCCGGCGGACTATATAATCCATGCCCGCGCCGCCCTGAATGCCGGTATTCACCATATCCGACATGACGAATGGGAGCTGCACCTCCATGAGCACCTCAATGAGTATCATCAGCGGCGAAAGAACGGAAACGAGCCTGTAGCCCTTGGTCTTTGAGACTATGGCTTTAATCATTTTCATCCCTCTCCTTTTCCTTTTTAATAATATCTTTCATCATTTCTCTCTCGCTCAGCTCACCGACCGAGAGATTGCGGGCCATACGGCTGAGCATGGCGAGCAGCTGCTCTGTCTCCTGCTCCGTGAAGCCCTCAAACATAATATCGTCTATCCTGTCGCATTCCTTGCGCCCCGCCATAAACGCCCGTCTGCCGCTCTCGGTAACGCTCAGGCGGTTTATGCGGCGGTCGTTCTCATCCTCACGCCGCTCGACGAAGCCTGCCTTGCAAAGGCGCTTTATGCTCGTGGCGACGCTTGCGGGCGAAACGCCCAGCGCCTCGGAAAGCTCCACCTGTGAGCAGTCCCCGTGTGCTATCAGATACTCCATCAGCTCCGGCTGCCCGCGGTAGAGGTGCAGGTGCGACACCGCCATTGATATCCTGTAGCGGTGCAGCAGCCCTACTCTGCAAAGCTCACGGACGGTGCGGCGGCACATTTCCTTATCTATGACTATCGCTCCTTTCATTATTATCGGCAATTAATTAGTCGGTTAATAGTTAACCGTTTAACTTTCTTTTGAAGTTTAACGCCTCCCGACCGAAAAGTCAAGAGGCGCAGTTTAATTTTAACAAATAGTTCAGATTTATCTCGCCACTTCGCCCGTTATCGCGTTTATCACGTTTTGGAACACCGCAACGTGGGAGGCGGAGATATATTTATCGAGATGCATTGAGCCGAAGAACCAGCGCCTGAAGCGGCAGGATTCCGACAGCTCCTCAAGATAGGTGTTGAGACCCGTGACGCTCGCCGTCTCCGAATCCTTGAGCATCAGGAAGCTCTTTATCTTGACGGGCGGCTCGTGGGTGATAATATAATCGACCCTGCAATTCTGCTTCTCGAGATTGGCCGCACCCTCAAGCAGCTCCTCGCGGCTGGGGAATTCCTCCCTCGACCAGGCGTTCTCCTCAAAGCGGATATCAATGTCGGGGCTTTCGCCGCCGCCCATGGTGAAGAAGGTCATGTTGTCTATACGGAAGACCTGCCCTCTCATCAGGTGATAGAGATTGCCGCAGATATGGTGCACCTTCCCGCCGCACCACTCGGTGACGGGGTAAGCGTTCAACAGCTCAAAATTCTCGTGAGTGCCGTCGATAAAGCAAATGTTATATTTCTTTGAGCCGAGTTTCTTCAGCGTCTTTTGCTCCGCCTTGCTGTTATCCCAAACGAAGCCGAAATCGCCGCAGATTATCAGCGTATCGCCCTTTTTAAGGCGTTTTACAGCGGGGGAATCAAAGCGGGCTATATCGCCGTGCATATCCCCGGTAACGTAAACCATACGGAAGCTCCTTTTTTATGTGCTACCTTAAATAATAACGCAATGCGGCGAAAAAATCAAGGATAAAGAGCCGAAGAAACAAAAAATTCATTTTTACTGTTTATTTTTCCCTCATTATATGATATACTGAACGGAGTGTCATAAATAATTTTATAGGTGAGAAATAACATATGAGAAAAGTAATTTGCTCAATTTTATGCGCCGTCACGGTGATCCTTTCCGTATTCATACCCGCCGGCGCGGCCTATGACGCCGAGATGGAGAAGCTGGGGCTTTATTCCGAATGCCTGCTGCTCATGAGCGCCGACAACGGCGAGGTAATATTCGCAAAGAACGAGACGATGCAGTCAGCGCCCGCAAGCCTTACCAAGATAGTGACCGCTTGCGTAGTGCTCGAGAATTGCAGCGACCTGACCGCCCCCGTCACGGTGACGGAGCAGAGCCTGCATGAGCTTGACGGAACGGGCAGCTCCCTCGGCGGCCTCAAGGCGGGTGAAACGCTCAGCCTCTATGATATGCTCTGCTGCCTGCTGCTCCAGAGCGCCAACGAGGCGGCGACCACCCTCGCAAACTATGTCACGAACGGCGACAGGGCGGCGTTCATCGCCAAAATGAATGAGCTTGCCGAGCGTCTCGGCTGCACGGACAGCCACTTTGTCAACCCTCACGGCCTTGACGATGAGGATCAGTATGTTTCGGCTGAGAATATAGCCAAATTCTTCAAATATGCTCTCGAATTCCCCGCTTTTGCCGAGATAGTCGGCAAGAATTCATACACTCTGCCCGCCACCAATATGCAGGGTGAGCGCACCATCCATTCGACCAACTTCATGCTCAACAGCGCATACAAGGACTACTACTGCAAGTATGTCAAGGGCGGCAAGACGGGCACGACTTCTCAGGCGGGGCGCTGCGTAGTGACCCTCGCCTCCAACGACGGCTACAACTATATCGGCGTTGCGATGCGCTCGATATTTGAGGATGTCGACCGTGACGGTGTGGAGGAGAACGGCGCTTTCCTCGACTGCAAAAAGATGTTTGAGTGGGCGTTTAAGAATATCCGCCTTGTTGCGGTCTGCGACCCCGAGAAGATAGTCGCGGAGATCCCCGTCAAATATGCGAGGACCACCGATTTCGTCAGCCTCGTGCCCGCCGAGACGGTCTACAGCCTTGTGCCGACGGGGACGGATTCGGGCAGCCTGCTGATAGAGACGATACCCGACACCGTGCCCGAATCGGTCAATGCTCCGATAAAAGAGAGACAGGTCATCTGTAAAGGCAGAGTGCTTTACGCCGGCAAGGTCATCCGCGAGATCGACCTTGTCTCCCGCTCACAGATAAAGCGCAGCTTCTTTGCGTTCATCGGCACGGAGCTGCAAGCGCTCTTCGGCTCGTGGATATTCCGCATTGCCGTCGTCGCGGTCCTTGCGGCTCTCATAGTGCTGCTGGTGCTCCGCAGCCGCCGCGTCAAAGCAAAACGCTCGGGCAGCTTCCGCGTGCTCAACTACAACGACTTTAAAAATCTTAAATAATAATTTCGGAGGAACTAACGTGGAAATATACAAGGGAAGAGGAAAAAAGGAATACACAAAACAGCTTATCGAGGTGCTCGACGACGTTTTCTTCTTTGACGATGAAGAAACTCCCCGCCGTGACTTCATGTCGCTGCTGCCGAAGCTCTATAAGGACAAATACGAGCCCGCCTACAACAATCTTGTAGTCATGGAGGGCGAGGATATAAAGGCTGCTATCGGTCTCTATCCGCTTAAATTCGTCGCCGCGGGCAGGGAGCTGAAGGTCGGCGGCATCGGCAACGTCGCAGTCACCAGAGATTCAAGAGGCAAGGGATACATGATAGACAGGCTCAACGCCTGCCTCGACATAATGAAAGCCGACGGCACGGTCTACTCGCCTCTCGGCGGTCACAGGCAGCGCTACGGCTATTTCGGCTACGAGCCTGCCGGCGTGAGCGTTTGCTTCTCGATAAACAAGCGCAATATCCGCCATGTGCTCGGCGGAGAGGTCAAGACCTCGCTCACCGCCCGTGAATTGACCGAGGCGGATACCGAGCTGCTTGCAAAGGTCAAGGCATTGTATGAAACTCAGCCGTTCCACGCCGTGCGCCCCGACGAAGCGCATATGGATATTCTCAGGAGCTGGCGTTCGACCCCGTATGTCGCACTTGCCGACGGCAGCTTTGCGGGCTATTTCGTCCTCTCAAGGGACGGCGGTATTGCCGAGATAATGGCTGCACCCGGCACCGACCTGCTCGACCTCATCATCTGCACCATGGAGACCTCCGGCCGCGACTCGGTGAGCTTCGCTCTGCCGCCCTATGACACGGAGAATTGCGAATACATGGCAAAGATCTGCGCCTCCTGCTCGCTTACACACTCCGAGATGATAAATATTTTTGATTTTGCTGCGTTCATCGAGGCGTTTCTCACCGTTAAGGCTCAGCGCATGAAGCTCGGCAGCGGCTCGCTGGTGATGCTTATCCACGGCGTCAACGGCGACGAAAATCTTGAAATAATTGTCAACGGCTGTGACGTGTCGGTCAAGCACGCCCCCCAAAGCCCCGCGGATATGAAGCTCGCCGATATCGAGCTTGAGCACCGTGAGGCGATAAGGTGCATCGCCTCGCTCTACTCCGAGGCAAGGAACACCCTGCCCGCCTTCGCCGCAGGCTGGTTCCCCGTCGATTTCTATGCCCATTCGCAGGATAACGTCTGATAACGCAACAGCCTCCCTTAACGGAGGCTGTTTTTTGTTTGGTTGCTCAGAAAAAACCGCCCTTCTCCGTTCGGAGAGGGGCGGTTAGTTTATGATCGGATGATGATTATTTGAAGCGTTTGATTGCCCAGCCGAAGAGGAAGTAGACGACCTTCATCACGGGGTTGAGGATGGCGGGGGAGAATGTGTCGAAGAAGAAGTTGGAAGCATCCTCGCCTGTCACATTCTGATAATAGAGCAGGTGGGTCTCATAGTTTGCGATGTCGTTCTCATCGAAGTTGAAAACTCTTATCGTCCTGCCGCACTCGGCGCCGTAGGCACGGAAGCCTGTGCCGCCGTTGTAGCCCATCTTGATGCCGTCGGCGGAGGTGCCGACAAAGTTATTGTTGTGGTCGTGTGCGAAGAATGCGCCGATTATGTCGCCGTTCTTGACCCATGCCTGATATTCGCCGGTCTGCACGTCAAAGTTCTCGGAGCAGGGGGCTTCGCCGAAGTCGCCCTGAGCCACTTCCGTGTTGAGCACATACCATTTGTGATCTCTGCGGGAGTAGATAGCGCCGTCGTCCTTCCAATCGCATTCTTTAAGGAAGGAGTAGATTTCCTTGACGGGGACGTGCTGGAAGAGCATCGAGGGCACGGCTGCGCCGCCGTTTACCGCTTTGAGAGCGGCGGAGGTGGTGTTGTACCAATCAAGCTGATTTGTGCGGATGCCTTCGTAGCCGCCGTCCTTCTTGTTGTTGGTGTCCATCATGTAGATGTTCATCGCAACGCTGCTGTCCTTTGAGGAATAGATAGGCACGTTGTAGGTGAACGGGTCGGTGCTGCCCCTGACTGCAAGGCAGTTGTCGTATGAAGCGTAGACTTCAAACATCTCATCCTCGCTCATCACGTTGGCGCGGTCATGGTCGTGGTTGCCGAGGGTCACGAGGAACGGAATGTTTCTCTCCTGGAGAGGCTTGATGATGCGGTCGATAGCGAGCTTATAGTCCTCCTTGGAGGCCTTTGGATATATATCCGAAAGCTGGTCGCCGACGAATACCACAAGGTCGGGCTGCTCCTGATCGAGAGCCATGCCGATGAATTTTGCGGTCTCACTTTTGGCATTCTTGCCGACATCCTGAGTGTCGTTGATCATCATTATCTTAAATTTGCCGTCTGTGCCGAATCTGAGAGCGCCGGAGGCTCCGTCGGCAGCAAAGGCGAATACCGAGCAGGTGAGCACGGTGACAATTGCAAGGAAAATGCTGAGCAGTTTCTTCATTTTGTATTTCTCCTGTTGAGTTATTTTATTTTTTCGATGACCTCGCCAGAGACGGGCTTGGTCTTGTCGATGAATTCACGCACCGCCTGGGCCGAGGGCATTGCAGCCGAGCAGCTGTGAGCTGAGACGAGCATGGAGGCGGAGGCCGTTGCAAATTCGAGTGCCTCGGGCACGCTCTTGCCCTGAAGCAGCGAATAGATGAACGCCGAGGCATAGCCGTCGCCGCCGCCGAAGCCCTTGAGCATCTTGACGGGGAAGGGCTTCACTTTATACGCCGAGCCGTCGCTGAGATAGGCGACCGAACCCTCTTTGCCGTGCTTGATTATAACTATCCTGTTGCCGTAGCCGAACCAGCGCGCTGCCGAGTCCTCGTCGCTTGAGCAGACGCCCTCGAGCGCCTCGGTGAGGTCGAATTCCTCTCTCGAGCCGAGGATGATGTCGCTGTTTTTGGCGGCGATGGAGTAATAGAGCGAGATCTCGTCCTTATTCTTCCAGGTGTAGCTCCTGTAGTCGATGTCGAATATCACGACTACGCCGTTTTTCTTTGCGAGGAAGAGCTTTTTGA
>FR888234.1:30882-59460 GCA_000431775.1 Clostridium sp. CAG:413
GAGGAAGAGCGTTTTGAGCGCAGCCTCTCTTGACGGGCTTGCGCACAGAGCCGTGCCGGAGATGACAACGGCCTTTGCCTGTTTGATATAATCCTCATCTACGTCGTCAACACAGACTTGCAGATCCGCAACGCCGTCGCGATACATCAGAATGCTGCTCTGTGTGGGGCTGAGTATCTCGGTGAAGGTAAGGCCCAGGTTTTCGCCGTGCTCGCAGCGGAAAACGTGAGAGACGTCAATGCCGTCAGCCTTGAAATAGTTCTCCACATAGTCGCCGAACTGATCGTCGGATACGCGGGCGATGAAGCCGCACTTTGCGCCGAGCCTTGCAAGGCCGACAGCTATATTTGCGGGCGAGCCGCCGACGTATTTGTTGAAGTTGCTGCTCTCGGAGAGCGGCTTATTCATATCGGTGGGGTTGAAGTCGATGGCGATCCTGCCTATGGGGATGACGTCAAGGGGCTTTGAGTTGTCAAATTCAATGTAGCTCATATATATGTCACCTTTCAATTAATTTTTACCTTTACCGGCGCAGCCGAATATCTCTATATGCTTCAGGGCGTTGCGATACGCCCCCTCGACCTCGGCGGCCTGCAAGTCATAGTATCCGCCGATTTTGCCGCCGGAGTAAGCGGAGCGAACGCTCGCTTCAACGCTGTCAAAGGTCGCCGTGGCAATGTTGATTTTCCTGATGCCGAGGCTCACGCATTTGCGGAAGTCGTCGGGCAGTATGCCCGTGCCGCCGTGGAGCACCAGAGGGACGGGAACGAGACCCGCCGTCTCCTCAAGGATATCAAACCGCAGCTTCGGCGCCTGCTTGTAGTTGCCGTGGGCGTTGCCTATCGCAACGGCGAGGGCGTCAACGCCCGTCGTTTTATAGAATTCCAGCGCCTGAACGGGCGAGGTGCAGTTGACGGCGATATTCTCGCTGCCGTCCTCGCTGCCGCCGACGCAGCCTATCTCCCCCTCGCAGTCGGCGTTAAAGCGCTTGGCTATCGAATTTATCTTTGCGGTCTCGGCGGCGTTCTGCTCAAACGGCAGATGCGAGCCGTCAAACATAACGCTCGTGAAGCCGAGCTCAAGAGCCTCGGTTATCTTCTCCTCGGTCTTGCCGTGGTCGAAGTGGACTGCCACGGGCATCTTGCAGCTCTTTGCGGCGGCTACCATCAGCGGACCTATCACCTCGAGCGGGGACTGCTTGAGGCGCACCTCGGCTATCTGGATTATGGCGGGGCTTTCGGTCTCCTCAACGGCTTTGATCACGCCGAGCACCATCTCCATATTCGCTACGCTGAAGCTGCCGACGGCGTAGCCTTCATTCGCCGCTTTTTGCAGCAGCGGGCTCATCTTTGTCAGAGGCATTGCCCGAACCCTCCTTTTTGTAATAGATAACGGCGCATACCGCGCTGGTGAGCGGCAGAGTCAGCAGCATGCCCATGCTGCCGGCGAGCGCCTGGAGGACATCGGCGATGATGACCTCTTTGTTTATGACCTGCTCGATATTCGCGTTGTAGGCGACCATAAGCAGCACGCAGGTCAGCGAGCTGCCGATATAGGCGAGCACGAGGGTGTTTGCCATGGTGCCCATCATATCTCTGCCTATCGTGAAGCCCGAGCGCATAAGCTCCTGCGGCTTGATATGCGGGGATTTCTGCTTTAATTCGTAAAGCGAGGACGATATCGACATCGAGACATCCATCACCGCGCCGACCGCGCCGACGATTATCATCGCGAATATTATCGCCTTGAGGTTAATGGGGTTGTCGGGGTAGAGCTGGAAGAGGTAGATCGACTCCTCCTCGAGCATACCCGTCATATTGAGAAAGCGGTCCATTATCAATACGATGAAGCCCGAGCAGAGCACGCCGCTCATGCAGCCGATGCAGGCGCACAGCGCCTTTTTGTTGTAGCCGCTGATTATCGCAAGGGTCATCACCGTCATGTAAACGCACACGAGGATGGACCAGAAATAGATGTTGTGACCGTTGAGAATGGCGGGGATGAGCACAAAGAATACCGAGAGGCAGGTCAGCCCGAGCGAAACTATCGTTTTGACGCCCTGCATCCTTGAGAATACGACTATCAGCACGCAGAATATCGCAAGCAGCCACAGCAGCGGAGTGATACGCACAAAATCGCCGAAATAATAGAGCCTTTCGCCGTTCTCGCGGTAGCCCTCTATCAGCACGGTGTCGTTTTGCTCCACCTGACGGGGGCTGAACGCATAAGAGCGGTCGATCTCTTGGATAACATCGAGGGTTTTGCCCCTCAGCTCGGTGTTGAGCGCCTTTGCCTTGAATGTGACGGTGATTATTTCATTCTCGCCGCTGACGTTGGCAGTCTTGACGTCGGTAACTCTTATCACCTTTGCTTTTATAGTGTCGCCGTCCATCTTGCCCTTAAATATCGAGCCGTCGCCGACGATATAGGTGTAGGCGGCGAGCAGCAGCAGCGCGGCGACAGCCACAGTCACGAGCTGTGAGATCATCTGCCGTCTTTTCATTTGCCTTCACCCGCTTTTATACATTATCTATCGGTCATTATAACACATTAAAGCGCAAATCTCAACAGCATATTTTTAGAATTCGGTGCCGATAAAGCGAAAAAATCGGCCTCCGACGAGGGAGAGACCGTGAGATATTATCAAAAGCAAACAAGAGAAAGCAATAGTGATAAGCCACAAAACGAAAAACAGCCATTTCGCTTTGAAATGACTGTTTTAATTTAACTGAGCAAAAAAGGTTTTTGGTATTCGTCAAAAGCCGAAACGGTCTTTAATTATCCGCGCCGTTTCCTCGGCAGATAAATCGGTATTATCAATTTTAATATAATTTTCAAACGGTATTTCGCCGTCGTTGCTCACCATTCGGTGATTATTATCATCATAGATCAACAGCCTGTTTGAAAATTCAATATCCCTTTTTGACGGTTTGTTTTTCAGACGGTTTTCGGTTGCGTTTCGCTTCAGCCGTACTTCCTGCGGAGCGAAAAGCTCGACATAATACACCTCTGCGTTATACCCTTTAAATATATCGACGATTTTCGCGGTGTATTCCCAATCCTCTTTACAGTCAAAAGCCCACATAAAGGTGAAGATCAATCCGTATTTATCTGTTTTCGCGAATTCCTCAAATACGGTTTCTCTGAATTTTCTGATCACGGTTCCGTTGAATTCGCCAAACACCTCGAGCACAGGCTCAATGCTTATATGATTATGGAAAAGCCTGAAATCCGTAATTTTGCAAAGTTCCTGCCCGACCGTCATTTTGCCGACAGCAGCGTCTCCGAACAGCAGTAACAGCTTCATCGTCTCACCTCTGTTTTTATTGATATCCGACGACAGATACATATAAAATAAAAACCGCCGAAGCGGTTTTGTTGGAGCTACTGGTCGGACTCGAACCGACGACCTGCGCATTACGAATGCGCTGCTCTACCAACTGAGCCACAGTAGCATTTCAAATACGCTCCATATTATATAGTATTTATTTCAATTTTGCAAGTCTTTTTTACTATTTAGTTTAAAAATTTCGGCGACGTTACAATTCGGCAACAAAAGCTTTACAATTTCTCTAATATTATTTTATGTTCTATACTTGATTTAAATGCGAAAATGGGCTATTCTATATATAGTCCCGCACCTTATGCGGTTGATAAGACTCATTCGGAGGTAATATTAGACATGAGGAAGAACATAATTGCGATAGTGCTGGTGTTCGCGCTGGCATTCGGATTCGCATCCTGTAAACAGCTCGAAAAAACCGATATGTTCACTATCGAGTCGCAGGTTTATATCGTCGATGACGAGGGCGTTACCAGAAACGTGCAGACTAGAATCAAGGAGAACGGCGAGATAGAGTATTTCTACATTGATTCCGACGGCAACACGATATTTGTCAAGAAGGATGACGTTGTTATCGAGACCAAGCGCGTGCTTGCCTCGACCACCGACTCCAACACCTTCTCACCCGAGGCGCAGTCGTTCCTCGACGCTTTCAACGACCCCTCGTCTCTTGACGAGCTGATCGACACCAAGGTCACCGAGCCGAAGCTCGATATGGCGGACGGCCTTGTGCCCGACGACGGCTTCAAACAGATCGAGCCTGTCACCGGCGCGGACGGCAAGCCCCAGCGTGAGACCTTTGAGAAGAACTTCAAAGAGATAATCAAGAGCGAGAGCTTCACGCTCTCCGCAACTATCGAAGCCGAGGTCGACGGCTCCACCGTGCGTATGCCCATTACTCTGATGAGGAGCGGCGACGACCTCTATGTCGAGACCAATATGCCCGTTGAGGGCAAGGGCGCCCTCAAAGCTGCGTTCATCGTTACGGGCGGCAAGCTCTATCTTGTCATCCCCGCGATGAGATGCTATATGGAAGTGCCCCAGGATGTCCTTGACTCTATCCTTGACCCCGACCTTATCGAGGGCGGCGCAAACGACGATAACTCCAAGTATGTTTCGAGCGCCGAAGTCACCGTGGGCGGCAAGAAATACACCTGCGACGTGTATGAATCCGACGGCAATACCACGAAGTATTACTTTGATTCAAACGGCGATCTCAAGAGGATCGAGAGCATTTCCTCCGACGGCTCGCCTGCAATAATCGAAATAAGCACCCTCAAGAAGGGCGCAGACAAGTCAAAGATGAAGATACCCTCGGGTTATTTCGATATGACCAAGATAATGGGCGAGAACTTTGACTATTCGACTTTGACATAAGGACTATGAAAAAGAAGTGTGCATTGATAACCGGAGCCTCGGGCGGGATAGGCAGCAGCATTGCGCTGCGCCTTGCCCGTGACGGCTTCGCCGTAGCGGCCTGCTACAGGAGCGACGAGGCGGGCATCGCCTCCCTCGCCGCCGAGCTTGACGTCATCGGGGCTGAGTATAAGATATACCGCGCCGACGTTGCCGACTACTCACAAATGAATACTGTCTTTGCAGACGCCACCGAGGAATTCGGCGGCGTTTCTGTGCTTGTCAACAATGCGGGGGTTGCCCAGCAAAAGCTCTTCACCGATATCACCGAGGAGGAGTTTGACTTTATCACCGGCGTTAACTTTAAGGGTGTTTTCAACTGCTGCAAGTGCGCCGTGCCGTTCATGGTGAATCAAAAGAGCGGCAAGATAATCAATATATCCTCGATGTGGGGCGTTTACGGCGCTTCGTGCGAGACGGTGTATTCCGCGACCAAGGCGGCCGTGATAGGCCTCACCAAGGCGCTTGCGAGGGAGCTTGCGCCGAGCAATATCCAGGTCAACTGCGTTGCCCCCGGGGCGATAGACACTAAGATGAATTCAAATCTCAGCTCCGATGAGAGAGCCGCCCTTGCGGACGAGATACCGATGGGGCGCTTCGGTCTGCCCGGCGAGATAGCCGGCGTTGTGTCTTTCCTTGCGGGCAGCGACTCGGATTACGTCACCGCCCAGGTCATAACTGCTGACGGCGGCATGACCTGATGGGCATTTTGCCGAAAAACCGGCTTGCTTTTTGGCTATAGTTTACAATTGATTTAATTTCCGTAATATGATAAAATACTACAGTGTATTACGCAATTAGTGTTTGGAGGAAAAAATATGGCTAAATGTCCGAAGTGCGGCCGCCGTCTTACAATTTTTGATTGGCGCCCCAATTGCCCCGGCTGCGGCGTGAATCTTGTTTACTACGGCAGAGAAGAGAGACTTATGAATGAGGCGGATGCCGCTGAGGCCGAGCACGCCCACCTTCAGAAGAAGCTCGACAGGCTCAAGGCTTCTTTCGTCGGCTCGCCGCTCACCATAGTCAGGATAATCCTTTCGGTGCTCCCGATAGCAGCCCTCATGCTGCCGCTGTGCAAGGTCGCATTCAACGGCCCGTTCATTGAGGAGACCGCAAAGAACATAAATGCCATTGAGATCTATAATCTCGTTTCCTCTATTGATTTCGGTGCTCTGTTCACCATGACAGGCTCCTCGATAGTCGGCTCCGCATTCGTCGCATACGCGGTCGCCCTTATTTCCGTCCTGCTCTCGCTCGTAATCGTCATAGTCAGCCTCGTGCTGCTCACCATGGCTTGCGGCCCTAAGGGCAACGTCAGAAACATCACGCTCAACTGCCTTGATATCGCACTTGCGGTCGTTTCGGTCATATTCTTCAATAAGTTTGCGACGGATATTCACGGCGTGTTCCCCGAGTTCGTCACCGGCTCCGTCCAGTACGGCGCATACGTCTATATCGGCACCCTCGTGTTGCTGCTCGCTATCAACATCATCATCGCCAAGAAGGGCGTTGCCGTTAAGTATAAGCAGTGCTATGTCGGCGGCATTCCCGCCGAGGAGTATTTTGAGCTTGTCGCGGCAGGCACCGATATCGACACCATTCATCAGATGATGGCTAAGGCCATGGCGGAGAAGGGCTACAACGAAGAGATTGTCGCCGAGGCCGCCGAAGCATCGGAAGAAAAAGAAGAAGTCAACGCATAACAAGATAATTATAAAGCTGCATCTCAAAGCGGATGCAGCTTTTTGTTGCCTTGTTCGATTAAGCGGCGATAACAAAAGACCGAACGTATACGAAAAGTACACGTTCGGTCTTGCTTTTGCTTATCAGTCGCCGTAACGGCTGAGGAATTCCTTTGTGCGCTCCTGCGTGGGGTGCTCGATGACCTGCTCGGGTGTGCCGTCCTCAACGATAACTCCGCCGTCCATGAAGATTATGCGGCTCGATACGTCGCGGGCAAACGCCATCTCGTGCGTGACGATGACCATCGTCATGTGCTCCGCGGCAAGATCCTTGATGACCTTGAGTATTTCGCCTGTCAGCTCGGGGTCGAGCGCCGAGGTGGGCTCGTCAAAGAAGAGTATCTTCGGCTCGAGCATCAGCGCGCGGGCTATCGAAACCCGCTGCTGCTGGCCGCCCGAAAGCTCGCAGGGGTAGTTGCCGAGCTTCTGCGAGAGGCCGACCTTGCCGAGCAGCACCTTTGCTTTATCCTCGATCTCGGCGTTTATCGCCTTTGCATTCTTCTTGTAATCAGGCTTTTCCTTTGCAAGGAGCTTCGCCGCAAGGGTCACGTTATCCAGTACGCTGTAGTGCGGGAAAAGGTTGAAATTCTGAAATACCAGACCGACAAGCAGCTGCTTTTTGCGCTTCTCTTCGGCGTTCTTATAGGCTGGCTTGCCGTTGAAGAACACCTCGCCGTCCACGGCGATATAGCCGCTGTCGGCGGTCTCAAGCTGGTTGATGCAGCGCAGGATGGTCGTCTTGCCGCTGCCGGAGGAGCCGATTATGCTCAGCACGTCGCCCTTCTCAAGCGTGAAGCTGATATCCTTGAGCACTTCGGTGCTGCCGAAGCTCTTTGAAAGATTTTTTACCTCTAAAATTGACATTCTCCGCACCTCCTCAGACCTTGAAGTAGCTGAGCTTCTTCTCGATCTTGTTAAACAGCGCAGTCAGCACTCCGCTGAATATGAGATAGTAAACTCCCGTGAAAAACAGCGGCCACATCTGACCGGCAATGCCCTTTGAGCCTTTGATAAAGGATTGACCGGCCCAGATTATCTCCTGGAATGCGATTATGCGGGCGAGGGAGGTATCCTTGACGAGGGTGATTATCTCGTTTGACATCGGCGGCACTATGCGCTTTATCATCTGCATGAGGGTGATTTTGAAGAAAATTTGGCTCTTTGAGAGGCCGAGCACTTGCCCCGCCTCCTGCTGACCCTTGGGCACGCCCTGAATGCCGCCCCTGTATATCTCGGAGAAATAGCAGGCGTAGTTAAAGACGAACGCGACGCAGGCGGCTATGAAGCGCCCCTCCTCGCCGCTGCCCCAGATGTTGTTTTTCATCACGAGGCCGGGGAAAAAGTAAATTATCAGCAGCTGTATCATCAGCGGGGTGCCTCTGATGACCCAGACTACAGTCTTGACAAGCAGTGAAAGCGGCTTGAATTTGGACATTGAGCCGAATGAGATTATAAGTCCCAGGGGAATGGAGCCGACAAGAGAAATCGTGAAAAGCTTCATTGTTTGGAGAAATCCGGCGTTCAGCGAGTCAAAAACAATCGGAAATTGCTCCTTAAAGAGTTGAAAATTCATTAGAAAACATCCTTAAAATCTGTATTTATACGGCGAAAACAGAGGGCGTTTTACCGTCCTCTGTTTCCTATTATAATGTGAGCAACTTGATTACTTGATGAGAGCCGCCTGAACACCGTAGGTCTCTGCGGTCTTCTCCATGCTGCCGTCAGCCTTGCTTGCTGCGAAGAATTCGTTGAGGGCGGCGGTGAGGTCGGAACCCTGGCGGAAGCCGACGCCGTATTCCTCGGTGGTGAGGGAGGCAGTGTAGGTGAGTGAAGCGTAGCTGGTGCCTTCGCCGACCATTGCGGCTGCCATCAGGGAGTCGATGATAGCTGCGTCTGCGGTGCCTGCTGCGACCTCTGAAAGAGCGGTGGCCTGATCGACGACCTCGGTGAACGTAAAGCCGTTTGCTTCAGCGGCCTGCTTACCTGCGGAGCCTGCTTCAACTGCGAACTGAAGGGACTTGCAATCCTCGGCGGTTTTGTAGGAATCAGCCTTGTCGGCGGGGACGATAACGACCTGAGCGTTGTTGCAGTATGCGTCGGAGCAACTCATAGCTGCGGTAACTTCTTCGGTGAGGGTCATGCCGTTCCAAACGCAGTCGATTGACTTGTTGTTAAGCTCTGCAACTTTGTAGTCCCAGTCGATGGGGATGAACTTGACCTCAACGCCGAGGCTCTTTGCGAATGCCTTTGCCATATCCGCGTCAAAGCCGATCCATTCGTCGCTGCCTGCTTCCTGATAATCCATAGGAGCGAAATCGGTGATGCCGACTACGAGGGTGCCCTTGCTCTTGACATATGCAAGGTCGCTGTCCGCTGCGGCGGTGGTGCCGGCGGCGTCGCCCGCTGCGGTGGTGGTAACATCGTCGCCGTTGCTGCCGCAAGCAACGAGCGCAAACATCATAACTGCGGCAAGAATGAGTGCTGTAAGCTTTTTCATGGTAATTTCTCCTTTTTTGTTTTCATCACGATTTGATTTGTTGTTGTATCGTGTTGCTGTGTTATCATATTAGCACGCTAAAGCGAAAATGTCAACCCCTTTTTTGAGATTCGGCGGATTTCACAGCGATTTTTCACTCTTTGATACCCCCGACCGACATAGTGCCCAATATATCGCCCCCGTAGCCCCGATTTCGCAGAATTTTTGCAGATTTGCGGCGGATTTCGGTTTGATTTGTAGGAAGGCGATAACATCGCCACATATAATTTTTTCAAATGTTTACACTTGCCCTTGCCTCCCTTGTGTAAAGGGAGGTGGCACGACAAAGTCATGACGGAGGGATTGTCCGGTAGCTGTTTAAGTCAAAATCTTGCTGAATATATAACGAATCAACCGCAATTCGATCGTAGGGGATGACGTCCTCGGCATCCCGCAAACAAAACTGTAATGGAAATTGAACACTGTTAGGGGCGAACTGTGTTCGCCCGCATAAAATTACAGTGCTGAAAGTAAAAATTCGCCTTCTCCGCAAGCGACCGTTGATTAAATCGAAGTTATGCTTATCGGCGAGATGTTTTTTCGAAAAAAACTCCCTCAGTCGCTCCGCGCCGGCTCCCTCGTCAGAGGGAGCCGACTTGACTGCAAGCTAACAGTAAAAATCATCGAGCCGCGAGACGGATGAGGTGTGCCGCGGGCAGATTTTGCGCATAGTTTCACAGCCGTATTGTTTCAATAGTCAGACTGAATAATTCACAAAATATTGACATTCAATCTATTATCATATATAATTTTGGTGAGCCATGATTTGGCTGCCGCATAAAACAGTAATCAAAAAAATGACGGCGGTATATACACGGATTTGCTGATAACAAAATAAGGAGAACGAAATGAAGAAAGCAGTCTTATTAATAACAGTTATACTTTTGCTCCTTCTCTGCTCCTGCGGAGCGGATGGGGGCAAAGAAGCCGAGACGACGTTGATCGACGCAAGTGCGGCTGCAACGTCCGCAAAAAGCGACGATATCCCGTTCTATACCAAAGAAATCAAAGATGACCCGAGCGACCCGTATTCTGGGTTTATTAAGGAAATCTGCGAAGCTGTTGTTGAAGATTGGCAAGGGTCAGAGTCCGAGAACTTTGAGGGTTTCTTCAAGAATGGAAATTGTACACATTATTTCTTATATGATCTCAACGGGGACGGTGTCGAAGAAATGTTGCTCGGCAAGTGGGTAAAGGTTGGGCATTATACCGATGACCCAAATCCGCCGACGGCATTAAAACCGTATTTTGTTTGCACATTGAAAGACGGAGAAGTTGAGTATATGGCTTTTGATAGTCTGCATTGGTCTGAATTCATCTATGACCGTGTGCTGTACTCAAACGGACTTGTCATGACAACATACGGGAACGAAAAAAAACCAAGTTGCTTTTTTGCCGCCTTTGATGGCACGTCGCTTGTAATGAAAGATAACGTGTATTATTTCGCGTCGGATGACACCTATTATTACGGCTATGATAATGTAATAACAGAAGAAGAATATCACCGCCGCATTGATGAAGCTATCGGCGATGCAACCCCCGTGGAGATCGAATGGAGGCGTATTGACGAATACGGGCAGTAAGATCCGGGTATACATCAAACCCCGTGTGCAAAACGCACACGGGGTCGTTTTATCACAGAGTTATGCTTTCGTTCAGGCGGAATGAATAGATGACCGTCTCTTTTACGGGCATTCCGAGCACCTCGGCAAGGCAGCGGCGATAAATTCCGAGCTGCGCTCCGTAGCGTTCGGCAAGCTCGGCGGCGCTTGATGCCTTATCCGTCTTGTAATCGACCACTACCAGCTCGCCGCCCTCGACAAAGGCGCAGTCCGCAACGCCCTCTATCAGCACCACTTCGCCGTCGGCAAGCCCGCACGGCAGCTGCGGATACAGCTCGCTCACGGGCACGGAGCAGGTGAAGGAGTATTCCTTATATATCCGCTCCGCGCGGCTCATTCGGGCGTAGAGACCGTTGTCAAAGAATCGGGCGACTGCCCTTGCGTCCACGGCGTTCGCCTCCTCGGCTGTGAGCATTCCGTCCTCGGTGAGCCTCGTAAGCTCGTCGGCAACGCTCTTGCACGCCCGCGAATAATCGGCGTACTGCATGAAGCGGTGGGTCGCCGTGCCCCTCTGGGCGGGCGTCAGCCTGCCCCTGCCCGCAAACGACGGCCTGCGGGAGGCGAAGTATTCGCTGTCCGCCTCGGTGGGGTCGAGCTTCGAGGCTATGCGCTTGGCGACGACTCCCTCAAGCTGCGAGAAGGGATATTCGTAGCCGAGCCGCCGCTCTATCTCGGCGAGCAGCACGGGGTCGGGTGCGGCAGACGGAGCCTCTTTCGCCGCCTCCTCGGCTTCGCCCGCCTTGATTATCGAGGCTTTCAGCGGCGTGTCACACGACACGGTGAAGCCCGACGGCACGCCCGCCGCCATACGCAGGGCGTTGGCATCCGGGTGGCGTAAAAGCGCGGAGATTATCGCCTCGCTGTAGCTTGTGAAGCCGCCGACGATGTAGGGGTCGATGCGTTCGGAGCAGCCGCTCTTTGCCGTGCGGCGCAGCGTCTCTTTGCGGCTATCGCCGCGAGGCTCTTGCCCCAATCCTTGGCGGAGGAGAGCATTATCAGCTTCTCCTTTGCCCTCGTCAGAGCCACATAGAGCACTCGGAGAGCCTCGGAGCGCTCGGCGCGCTTCGTCTCGAACTTTGCGGCGAGGCGGGGGAGGGTGTCGAATTTCACCCTGCCCTTGTTATTCTTGATGCCTATCCCGCTCTCGGGGGCTATTATCAGGTCGTCCCTCAGGCTACGGTCGCTGTATGCCTTTTGGCAGTCGCCGAGAATGCAGACGGGGAATTCAAGCCCCTTGCTCTTATGTATCGTCATTATGCTCACGGCGTCCGCCGCGCCCGAGGAATCCGAGCCGGCAATGTCGCCGCCGCTTTTGATTATTTTATCTATATATCTTATCAGCCCCGCAACGCTGCCCATGCTCTCAAATCTGTTGGCAAGGTCGATGAAGCGGTTGAGGTTTGCCCTGCGGGTGTCGGGCTCCTTCATGGCGCAGACTATCGCCGCATAACCCGTCTCCTCCACGAGCCGACGTACCAGCTCGCCCGCCTTGACGGTGCAGGCGATCCTGCGGAATCCGCCGAGACGCTCAAGGAACGCAGCAGCCCTCGCGTCGCCGCTCTCAGCAGCGTTCACAAGGCAGTGATATATCGAGCCGTCTCTGTGAGCTGCCCGCATCAGCGCCAGATCGTCCGGCAGGAAGCCGAACACGGGCGAGAGCAGCACGGCGGTGAGCGGGATATCGTCAACGGGGTTGTCGATGACCTTCAGCAGCGATATCATAAACGATATCTCGGGCGAGGTCAGGAATCCGCCGCCCGATTCGCAGCTCACGGGTATCCCTCGGCGGTTCAGCTCGGCGATGAATTCGCCTGCGCTGTTTTTGGTGCTTGCGAATAGCAGGCAGAAGTCTTTATACCGCGCTGTGCGAAGAGTGCCGCCCTCGGTCACTTGCAGCCCGCCCGCAACGGCGTGCTCAATGTAGTTAGCGGCGAATACCGCCTGATCGTGCAGGGGGTTATCCCTGCTCTCGATGAGGCAAAGCTCGGCGTCCGTGCCCTCCCTCACGGGGTAAGAGGCGGCTGCCTCGAGATGCTCGCCTTTATCGTATTCAAGTCCGCCCGCCTCGCGGCTCATGACGGCGGAGAAGATGTAGTTGACAATGTCGGTCACTCCGCTGCGGCTTCTGAAATTCTTGCCCAGAGTGACCCTTGCGGGGTAGCTGCCTCCCTCGTATTCGGCGTATCTGTCGCGCCTTGCGAGGAATATCTCGGGCATCGCCTGGCGGAAGCGGTAGATGCTCTGCTTCACGTCGCCGACCATGAAAAGATTGCTTTCATCCCTCGAGAGGGCGGAGAATATCATATCCTGCGCCTTGTTGACATCCTGATATTCGTCAACGAGTATCTCGGCGTAATTCTCAGAGAGAGCGGCGGCGAGAGGAGTTCTCTCATATCCGTCGGTGGTCTCGCGCACGAGCAGCTTCAATGCGAAATGCAGCGTGTCGGAGAAATCGGCGGCGTTTTCCTCGAGCTTCAGGCGGGCGAATTCGGCGGCAAAGTCGTTGACCGTGCCGATAAGCTCCCTCACGACGGGCGCAAGGGCGGCGACGTCGGCGGCGTGCTCCTCGGCGCTGATGCTGAGAAATTCGCCGAGCTTCTCGAAATCCGCCTTGTATTTTTTGCGGATAACGCCGCAGGCCTCCTTGATATAGGAGACGTAGCCTCTCGGCGCGGTGCCCATTTTGCCGAATGCGGCGGCGGCATAGCGGCGGCAAAGCTCGTCCCATTCGCCGACCTCCGCGGTTTCGAGCAGCGATGAGAGCATGGCTCTGTCGTCAAGGAAGGTCGGGGCGTATTTTGCCTCAAGCTCAGGCTCCTCGGCAAGCATTCCAAGGCAGCGGTCGATGTCGCCGCAGGCGCTTCTCAGGAAGCGGGCGGCCTCACCCGTCAGCAGCCTGCCCCAGGGCGTTTCCTCTATCGGTCGCTCGGCCTCGAATTCGTCGCATAGTGAATTCAGCCACCGCTCTGGGAACGGGTATGCCTGAGACAGCTCGTATAATTTCAGCACCGCGTCGACGAGCGGCTGATCGTCCCTTGCACTGCTTATCAGGGCGCAAAGGCGCAGGAAATCGGGTGAAGCGTTCTCGTATTTCGCCTCAACGACGGTCTCCGCCGCCTGATTCCTCAAAATCGTGCGCTTGCCCTCGTCGAGCAGCTCAAAGTCGGGCGAAATGCCGAGCGCGTGGAAATTCTCACGCACAAGGCCGATGCAGAATGAATCTATCGTGCATATGCTTGCGCACGGCAGCATCAGCTGCTGGCGGCGCAGGCGTTTGTTTGACGGGTCGAGCGCGATCCTTGCGCCTATCGCGGCGGATATCTTCTCTTTCATCTGCGCCGCGGCGGCGTTTGTGAAGGTCACGATGAGCAGCTGCTCCACTCCGCAGGGATCCTCGCTGTCGCAAAGCCGCTGAATAACACGCTCGACGAGCACGGCGGTCTTGCCCGAGCCTGCGGCGGCGCTGACAAGTAAAGTGCCTTTACGTGCCTCTATCGCCTTTTGCTGATCCTCAGTCCACTTCATCGTTTTCATCCCCCTTTGAAAGAGCCGCGAGCACATCCGCGAGCTTGTCGTCACTGAGAGCCCTCACGGGTATGCCGTCCTCGTAGGCGCAAACCGTTTTGTAGTCGCAGTATTTGCAGACCTCCTTGTAGCTCCTACCTTCGGCGGGCAGGGCGGATATCTCGCCGCCCCTGAGCTGCTTCGCCATTTGCAGCAGCAGCCCGTCCGCTTTCTTCTTGAGCTTCGCAAGCTGGCTAAGCCCGATGAGCGAGCCGGACATCTCGCCCTTTTTGAAATCCACGGGGATATACAGCCCGCTCGCGCTCCTGTCCATGGCTATTACCACGTCGCAGTCGCTGAGCACTATGCCCTGCATACGGCATTTTTTTTGTATATCGAGTGCGGTTTTCTCCTTGTCCTCGTCTCTCGGGGCGGAGATCATCGGCGAATTTGCGGGGTAATAGAGCACGCCCGCGGGCATAGCGCCGCTCAGCTCGCCTCTGCCCGACTGCCAGATAGCGAACAGATAGATGAACATCTGCATATTGAGGCCCTGTATCACGTCGCTCAGGCGGAAATCCTTGCCCGAGGACTTGTAGTCGATAATTCTGAAATACCTCTTGCCGTCTATCTCGGCGATATCGACCCTGTCAACGGCGCCGAAAACCCTTATCCTGCCCTCGGGATCGGACAGCTCATAGGAGGGCAGCTTGCCGTCGGGGCCTATCTTCATCTCGAATTCAACGGGGCGGAAGTCGCTCTGTGACAGCTCCTTTATCAGCCGCTCCGCAACGTCGCATACGGCGGAGGCGAGCTTTTTATAGAGATAAAGGAATCTCTCGCTCCTGCCCTTGCCGTCGAGCACACGCATAAGGTATTCTTCCATTATGGTATATATAATGCTGTAAAGCTCGTCTCTGCACATTGCCGAGAGCGCCGATTGAGGATAGGAGCGCAGCAGCTCCTCGAGCACATGGTGGATGACGTTGCCCCTCTGCATCGGGTCGAGCTCCGCAATTTTGCGCGGCATGGCTTTGAGCCCGTAGCGGCAGAAGTAGGAGAACGGGCATTTATAGTAGCTCTCGACCCGTGAGGCGGAGATGTTCATGTCTCTGCCGAAAAGCGCTTCGGCGGCGGAGCGGTCGGCGACGGCGAAGTTCCTCATGCCGCCCGCCCTCTCGAGAGCGGATATCCTGCCCGCATATTCGCCGTCATTGCCGAAGTATTCGAGCAGAGACGCACGCAGGCGGGGGTCGGAGGTCTTGGCAAGGCGCTCGAACGCAAGCTCCCTGCCCTCGATATAATACAGGTCGTCCGCTCCGTCCGTTTTGATTTCACGGCAGGCGGGGAAGAGCGTTTTTATCTTAACATATAGCTCGGAGGGCGCAAGCTGCTCGCCCTGTGAGCCGCGCTCGGGGCAGCAGATATAGAGCCTCTCGCCGGCGCAGCAAAGGGCGCT
This sequence comes from Clostridium sp. CAG:413, assembly GCA_000431775.1. Lineage (GTDB taxonomy): Bacteria > Bacillota > Clostridia > Oscillospirales > Acutalibacteraceae > CAG-177. The sequence goes on from FR888234.1 coordinate 46,505, forward strand.
GTAGGCTATCAGCTTGCTCTCGGCGAGCTGATATTCGCCGAAGCTCGCAAGCTCAATGCCCATTTCAAGCAGTCTGCGGCGGTCGTTATCCGTCAGAGCGGAGCCCGAGGCAGCGCCGGCGGGGAAAACGCCCGCATTTGCGCCCGCTATGAATACGGCCTTGGGCGAAGCCACCCTTATCCTGTCCGCGGAGCCGATGGTCACCTCGTCGAGCCCCTGCGGCAGGCTGCCGACGGTGCGGATATTCAGCATCAGCTTGAGCAGGTCAAAGAATTTTTTCGGCGAGAGCACTCGGTCGCGTGAGACGGTCTCAAGGCTGTCGAGCATATCCATGAGCAACTCCCAGATGCGGTCAAGCTCCAGCGCCATGCCCTCCTCGCCCTGCTCGGCGAGCCTGCGGGCAAGCAGGCGGATATTCTCGGGCGCATTTATGCCCTCCAACAAATCAAGCAGCGCTTGTGCCGCTTCACCGCCTGTCAGACCCTCGGCGAGCTTGTCACGCAGCCTGCAAAGAGGTGAGATTATTCTTAAACGCAATTCGTTGAGGCGTTGTAATTCCTCGGCGTCGGAGTCTGTGAATTCGCCGAAGCCCGAGGGATTCTTATCCCATTCGTGCAGCCAGTCGCCGTAATTTATCTGCCAGAGGTAGCAGTAGTTCTCGACCTCGGCGGTCTCGTCGACGCTCAGCCCCGCAAGCTCCGTTTTAAGGTGGCGCATGACGGCCTCGGTGTCGAAGCCCTTGCAGGCTATCTGAGCCGCGCTGAGCACGAGGGCAACTATCGGCGAAGCGTCCACGGGGCGGCGGCTGTCCTCAAAGACGGAGATGCCGCATTTGCGAAGGGCGCTTCTGAGCGGCGCTTCATAGGCGGCGCTGTCCGTTGCGATAACGGCTATATCCCTGCTGCGAAGCCTGTTTTCACGCATGAGCTTCTTTGCCGTGCAGGCGATGAATTCGCACTCGGCGTAGATATCCTCGGCTCGGCACAGGGTGATCCCGGGGCAGTCGTCCTCATATACATTCGGCGACGGGGAAAAAAGCTCCTGCTCGAGGGCTGCAAGCTCCGGCGCGGCGTATCGGCGGAAATGCGGCGGGAAATTATTGAATTTGCTTCTTTTTGAAAGATACTGCGGCTTTGCGACCGCCACGGAGTTCCTCTTTGCCGATTCAATGAGCTTTGCGGCGGTGCGCTTGGTGTGGGCGGCGGTGCGCTGGGTGTGGGCAAAGAGATCCGTCTCATCGCCCATGTTGCTCAGATCCTCGGTGCAGAGGGTGACATAGACGGCGGGCGAGCGCCTGAGCATATGCTCGATGACCTTGTGCTCCTGAGCGGTGAAGCCCCTGAAGCCGTCGATGAATACGAGCCTGTCGGCGAAATAATCGCTCTCGGGCAGCAGCTCGTTCAGCTCGCCGAGCAGGTCGTCGGGGTCAAAATAGCTGCTGCCGACCAAGGCGTTATATGCTTCGAGGGCGAGTGAGATATCGGCGAGCTTGCTTTTCAGCAGGCAGTCCTCCATCTCCGCCGCGGCGAGAGCCAGCTGCTCGGGCGGCACGGCGCTCTGCTTGAATTCGGAGGCAAGCGACACGAATTCCTCTATCACGGAGCTTCTCTCGGTATGCTCGGAGTAAAGGTTGAGCTTATCTTTGACTGCCTCAAGTGCGAAGCTCATCAGCGCCGCCTTCGCGGGCTCGTCGAGCCGCCTGCGCTCGTGGAAGGCGGGCTTGCCGACCAGCTTCTCGGCAAGGCTCGTGAAGCTGAGCACGTCGATGTCGGCAAAGCGCTCCGCTCCCATCCTGCCGAGCATTATCTTTTCGCTCATAAATGAGAACTGCTCGGGCACGATGAGAGTTATTTTTTTGCCTGCGGCGGAGAAGCCGTCTATCAGCTCGGTGATATGGGTGGTTTTGCCCCCGCCGGCACGGGCGAGTATCAGATACAGCATAGCTTTCACCTTATTGATAAAATGTTATGATAAATTATATCATATATTAATCGTTTTGTCAGCAACTTTGTGTCCGCTTTTCGGTACAGAGCCGAATTTTTCGGTTTTTAGTCATTTTTGACCGTAAAAGCCCGTTTCAAGCGGATTTTCCCCTTTGCGGCGGTCTTGCTCGGCGTGAGAGGCCGTAGAATGCAAAACGGAATGTTGACAACAAAAGTTCCATATGATAAAATAATCAGTAATACTCGGGGATTATTACATTCCCGCAAAAACCGAAAGGAGAAAATCCCACATGGATGACCCCGGCCCTGCGCTCGATATCATTCTTAAATTAGTCCTGCTTTTTGTCCTCATCTTCTTCAACGCATTCTTTGCGATGAGCGAGATAGCGATAATCTCCCTCAACGACACCAAGATGCAGAAGCTCGCCGAGGAGGGCAATAAAAAAGCAAAGCAGATCGTTAAGCTCACCGAGAACCCCAACAGGTTCCTCTCCACTATTCAGATAGGCGTTACCCTCGCGGGCTTCCTTGCATCGGCTTCGGCGTCACAGAATTTCGCCGACCTGCTCGTGAATGCACTTAAACACACCGCGATAGTCAACGTCATACCCGAGAGCGTCATAAACGGCATTTCCGTCGTGCTTATCACCATAATCACCTCTTATTTCTCGCTCGTTTTGGGCGAGCTTGCCCCCAAGAGGATCGCGATGCAGGTGCCCGAAAAAGTGTCGTTCAAGGTGGTAGGTATCCTGCTGTTCATTGCGAAGATAACCAAGCCATTTGTCAAGGTGCTCTCCGTGTCGACCAACGGCGTGGTCCGTCTGTTCGGATTTGACCCCAACGCTGACGAAGAAAACGTCACCGAGGAGGAGATCCGTATGATGGTCGATGTCGGCGGCGAAAAAGGCGTTATCGAGGACTCGCAAAAAGAGATGATAGACAACATCTTTGAATTCGACGACCTTGACGCAGGCGATATAATGACCCACCGCACCGACATGACGGCGATCGAAGTCTCCCGCTCGCTCGAGGAGGTCGCCGAGCTTGCCATTGAAAACGGTTACTCCAGGATCCCCGTGTATGAGGACGACCCCGACAGCATCGTCGGCGTGCTCTATGCCAAGGATCTGTTAAAATACGTCGGTCACAACATTCCCGCAGATTTGACTATATCCAAGGTCATGCGTAAGGCGCTCTATGTGCCCGAAACTCAGAGCTGCGGCGATCTCTTCAAGGCGATGAACGACAGCCACACGCAGTTCGCGGGGGTGGTCGAGGAATACGGCGGCAACGCCGGCAGAGCGGCGGCACCGCCGGCATAGTTACCCTTGAGGACGTGCTCGAATCCATCGTAGGCAATATCCAGGACGAATACGACGACGAGGACGAAGAAATAGTCCAGATAAACGAGACTACATTTACCATTGACGGTATCACCAACCTCGACGAGGTCGACGAGCTGGTCGGCACCAAGCTCCCGGAGGGCGATTACGACACCCTCGGCGGCTTCGTCATCAGCCTGCTCGGTTATCTCCCGTCCGAGAGCGACCCGGAGCCCGCCGTCGCCGAATATGATAATCTCCGCTTCACCGTCCTCAACTTTGAGGATCGCCGTATAGGCGAGATCAAGGTCGAGATCCTCCCGAAAGAGGAGAACGAGGACGAGGACAGCGACTCCAAGTCCAAAGACAAGGATAAGGATAAAGGCAAGGACAAGGACAAAGACTAATACTTAGGCGGGCTGTTCCCATGCAGCCCGCTTTTTAAATTAGAATATATATTTGTTTTAAAGAGGTATATATTATGAAAAGACTTGACGTAATACCCAAGCCTAACAAAGTCGAGTTCCTCGGCGGCGAAGTCGATCCGTCGGAGCTTGAGATAACCTATATCGAGGACAAGTCCCTTGCGGACGAGGCGTATGTGCTCACTGTCGTAAAGAGCGGCATCGAGCTGCGCTACGGCTCGCCGAGCGGCAAATTCTACGGCGAGCAGACCCTCGCTCAGCTCGGCGAAAGCTGCCCCAGAGTCCGTATTGAGGACAGACCCGCTTATAAATACAGGGGCTTTATGCTTGACACCGTGCGCCATATCTTCACCGTCGAGCAGACGAAGAAGATAATCGACGCTGCCGCAGAGGTCAAGATGAACAGGTTGCATTGGCACCTGACGGACGATCAGGGCTTCCGCCTGACGCTCGACTCCCACCCCGAGATAACCGGGAAAGCCTCTGTCAGACCCGACTCCACCTTCGGCAGCCTTGATGAGCACGGCGAATACGGCGGCTGCTTCACCAAGGACGAGCTGCGCGAGATAGTCGATTACTGCGCCGAGCGTTTCATCACTGTCATTCCCGAATTCGACGTGCCCGGCCATTGCTCCGCCCTGCTCCATGCCTGCCCGCAGCTCTCATGCTCCGGCGGCGAGGTCGAGGTCAAGACCCACCAGGGCATTTTTGAGGATATCCTCTGCGCCGGCAAGGATGAGACCTTGCAGGTCGTGTTTGACATTCTCTCAGAGATCATTGATATCTTCCCCTCCGAATATATCCATATCGGCGGCGACGAAGCGCCCAAGAAGCATTGGCAGAGCTGCCCCGATTGCCAAAGGCGCATCAAAGAGAATTCACTCAAAAACGAGGAGGAGCTGCAGGGCTGGTTCACAAATCAGATCGTTGAGTTCCTCGCCTCCAAGGGCAGGAAGGCGATAGTTTGGAACGAGAGCCTCAACAGCGGCATAGTCGACGGCAGCGTCACCGTGCAGATGTGGATGGATAAAAAGAAGCGCTCCTATGCCTTCGCCGACAAGGGCGGCAAGGTCATATCCTCCGATTTCTTCCACTACTACTGCGACTACCCCTACGCCATGACTCCGCTGATCAAGACCTATAATTATGAGCCTGCGCCCAAGAAGCTGAAGAAGCCCGAGAATATAATCGGCGTTGAAACGCCCATATGGACGGAGTTTATCAACAACTTTGACAGGCTCTGTGAATTATTCTTCCCGAGGCTTGCCGCCGTTGCCGAGACGGGCTGGACGGACAGGGAGAATAAGAGCGCGGCGGATTTTATGCGCCGATTCAGGATCTACGCCCCGCACCTTGAGCGGCTCGGCATCAAGCCCGCCCCGCCGCAGGAGTGGAACCCCTCGCCCATCGCCCGCATCAGAGGCACATTCTCATTCACGCACAACATGGTAATGAAAAAAGGCGAAAAGTAAACAGTCACATTGCGGTCGGGGTATGCTCCCGATCGCTTTTTTGATATAATTCCATTGACTGCACGGCTGAAAAATGCTATTATCATAATATAAACGGCAATTTTCGCCGCAAAACGATGTAAACTCGGGTTTACATCGGCGATAATTTTCAAAATGTATATTAAAGTTGGTTGCTTCGGCGGCTCAAGCGGGATATAATGCGGTTGTATTCAAAAAACCGCCAAGGAGGAGAAGATATGGATATAGGAGAAAAAATTCAGAAATTAAGAAGAGAAAAGGGTCTGTCGCAGGAGGCTCTTGCCGAGGCACTCGGCGTTTCGAGGCAGTCCGTTTCAAAGTGGGAGTCGGGTGCTGTGCTGCCCGATACCGATAAGATAATAGCGATGAGCGAGCTTTTCGGCATTTCGACCGATTTCCTGCTCAAGGGCGATTTCGCCCCGGTGACCGCTCCCGCAGACGGAGCCGCCGCCCCGCCGCAGGAGAGCAAAAAGAAACCGAAGAAGGCAGCCCGCATTATCGCCCTCGTGCTTACGATATGCATCGTTATAACCGCCGTTGCGGTGCCCGTGCATTACGGCGGGTTCCGTGAGACGTGGTGGGCGCTGAACGGCGGCAAGGTGGAGTACCCCTATGTTTTTGTCCACGGTCTCGGCGGCTGGGGCGAGGGCGAGGGGATAAACAAGACCGTCCAGTATTGGGGAGGCGGCACCTTTGACCTGAAACAGTACCTGACCGCTCAAGGCTATGAGGTCTATATGCCGAGCGTCGGCCCGATATCGAGCGCGTGGGACAGAGCCTGCGAGCTGTACGCCATGCTGACAGGCTCAACGGTCGATTACGGCGCGGCGCATTCGGCGGAGCATAACCACGCCCGCTACGGCAGGTCATACAGCGCAATGTTTGAGGGCTGGGGCGACAAGAAAAACGGCGGTCAGCGCATTAAGATAAATCTTGTCGGTCACAGCTTCGGCGGAGCAACGGTTCGGCTTTTGGCTTCGCTGCTTGCCTACGGCGACGAGGCTGAGCGGGCGGCGAGCGGCAGCGAGACTTCGCCGCTTTTCACCGGCGGAAAGGGCGACTGGGTCAACAGCGTCATAACCCTCTGCGCCCCGCATAACGGCTCCTCGCTCACCGAGGTGCTCGATTCGGTCGGCGGCGTTGTGGGCATAACGGATACCACCGAGATGCTTGCTCGCCTTTGCTTCGGGGCTGCGGACATCAGCTCGCCCGTTGACGGCATCTATGATTTCAAGCTCGACCAATTCGGCATCAACTCCGCTGCGGGCAGCGAAAAGGAGGCCGAGAGCGCCATCAAGGCTGTCACGGAGTCAGGCAGAGATCACGCCGCCTACGACCTCTCGCCCGACGGCGCAGCCGAGCTGAATAAACGCATCCGCACCGTTGACGATATCTATTATTTCTCGTATTCCTACTGCACGACCGTTGACAGCTCGCTGATAAATATCCAGGTGCCCGTTTCAGGCACACTGCCGATACTTTACCCGTTTGCGCTTGCGATGGGCGCATACAAGGGTACGACCGCAGGCGGCATAGTCATCGACGAATCGTGGCGGCCGAATGACGGCTTGGTGAGCGTGGTGTCGGCAAAATACCCGACCGGCGATCCTTATGCCGAATACACCGAATTCCCGCGGCAGCTAAAGGAGATCAAGCGGGGAGTGTGGCAGGTCGCGCCCACAAGGAGCGGCGACCACGGCACGGTGATAGGGCTCAACGCCGACGCGGCGCAGACTCAGGCGTTTTATATCGACCTTATCGAAATGATCAACAGCCTTAAAAGATAAATACATATTATATAATGAAACATCCCCTACCGCCATTGCTGACGGCAGGGGATGCGTTATTTATTGATCACTCAGCAGGGGATCAGTCAGCCTTGGGGGCATAGAGATCCTTGAGGCGGAGCAGGTGCTCATATCTCTCAACCGAGGTCTCCTCCGCGAGGGTGAAGAGCTTCTCGGCTCTCTCGGGGAAGGAGCGGGTGAGTGATGAGTAACGTGCTTCGTTCATGATGAAGTCTCTGTAGCTCGCGGTGGCGGGCTTGCTGTCGATGGTGAAGGGATTCTCGCCCTTTGCCTTGAGCGCGGGGTTGAAGCGGAACATATTCCAGTAGCCGCTGTCAACAGCCTTCTTCATCTCGTTCTGGCAGTTGGTCATGCCGCCCTTGATGGAGTGCATCTCGCAGGGTGCGTAAGCGATGACGATCGACGGGCCGTGATAAGCCTCAGCCTCGGTCAAAGCCTTGATGGTCTGGTTCATGTTGGCGCCCATGGCGATCTGAGCAACATAGACATAGCCGTAGCTCATTGCGATCTCGGCAAGGCTCTTCTTGGCAACTGCCTTACCTGCTGCTGCAAACTGTGCGACCTGGCCGATGTTGGAAGCCTTGGAAGCCTGTCCGCCGGTGTTGGAGTAAACCTCGGTATCGAATACCATGATGTTGACATCTTCGCCGGAAGCAAGGACATGGTCAACGCCGCCGAAGCCGATATCGTATGCCCAGCCGTCGCCGCCGAAGATCCATACGGACTTCTTGGCAAGGTACTCTTTATTTTCAAGGATAGACTTGCAGGTGTCGCAGTCAACGCCTTCAAGAGCAGCGACAAGAGCCTTGGTGGCTGCGCCGTTTGCCTCGCCGTCGTTGACGGTGTCAAGGTATACCTTAGCGGCAGCCTTGAGCTCCTCGGGGGCGCACTCTGCCTCGGAGACGGTCTTGACCTTGGCTATCAGGCTGTTGCGGATAGCGTTCTGGCCGAGATACATGCCGAAGCCGTGCTCTGCGTTATCCTCGAAGAGGGAGTTTGCCCATGCGGGGCCGTGGCCGTTCTTGTCGGTGGTGTAGGGTGAAGTTGCTGCGGGGCCGCCCCAAATGGAGGAGCATCCGGTAGCGTTGGAGATATACATTCTGTCGCCGAAGAGCTGGGTGATAAGGCGAGCATATGAAGTCTCGGCGCAGCCGGCGCAGGAGCCGGAGAACTCAAGCAGCGGAGTCTTGAACTGGCTGCCGATAACGGTGTTGTCAGCGAGGTCTTCCTTAACTGAGACGTTCTCGACCATGTAGTCGAATACGGGCTGCATAGCGTCCTGGCTCTCTCTGGGAACCATCTTGAGGGAGTTGGTCTTACAAACGCCGATACAAACGCCGCATCCCATACAATCGAGGGGAGAAACAGCGAGGGTGTACTTGTAAACGCCCTTGCCCTTGCCCTTCTTGTCAACGATGATAGCGTTGGCGGGGGCGTTGGCAGCCTCTTCCTCGGTCAGAGCATAAGGTCTGATGGTGGCGTGCGGGCAGACATAGGAGCACTGGTTACACTGAGCGCAGGTTGCGCCGTCCCACTCGGGAACCATGACTGCAACGCCTCTCTTCTCGAAGGCTGATGCGCCCTGCTCGAAGGTGCCGTCTGCATGGTCAACGAATGCGGATACGGGCAGCGAATCGCCGTTCATGAGACCGACCGGCTTCATGATGCTGTCAACCATCTTAACGAGCTTTGCGGGGCCGTTCTCGGTGACGGATACGGGGGCGTCAACTGCGTCTGCCCAGTCGGCGGGAACGTCGATCTTGACATATGCGGTAGCGCCGGCGTCGATAGCCTTCTCGTTCATCTCGACTATCTCTTTGCCCTTCTTCATGAACTTCTGGGCCTTCTCCTTCATGTAGCCGATAGCCTCAGCCTCGGGCAGAACCTTGGAGAGTGAGAAGAATGCTGACTGAAGGACGGTATTGGTACGCTTGCCGAGGCCGATCTTGGCGGCAAGGTCGATAGCGTTAACGGTGTAGAGCTGGATGTTGTTCTTTGCGATGTAGCGCTTTGCCTCTGCGGGCATCTTTGCGCTCAGCTCGTCGGCATCCCACTGGCAGTTGATGAGGAATACGCCACCGGGCTTAACATCGTTGACCATCTTGTAGCCTTTCTCAACATAGGAGGGGTTGTGGCAGGCAACGAAGTCAGCCTTGTTGATATAGTAGGGGCTCTTTATCGGGCTGTCGCCGAAACGAAGATGGGAGATGGTGATACCGCCGGTCTTCTTGGAGTCATACTGGAAGTAAGCCTGAACGTATTTGTCGGTGTGGTCGCCGATGATCTTGATGGAGTCCTTATTTGCGCCGACGGTGCCGTCGCCGCCGAGGCCCCAGAACTTGCACTCGATGGTGCCTTCGGCTGCGGTGTTGGGAGCTTCCTTCTCTTCGAGTGAGAGATAGGTAACATCGTCGTTGATGCCGAGGGTGAAGTGAGCCTTGGGAGCGTCCTTGGCAAGCTCGTCATAAACTGCGAATACGCTTGCGGGCGGAGTATCCTTTGAACCGAGACCGTAACGGCCGCCGATGACCTTGATATCGCTTCTGCCGGTAGCTGCGAGAGCTGCGACAACGTCAAGGAACAGGGGCTCGCCGAGTGAGCCGGGCTCTTTGGTCCTGTCAAGAACAGCGAGCTTCTTGCAGGTCGCGGGGATAGCTTCAACGAGCTTCTCAGCGGAGAACGGTCTGTAAAGGCGAACCTTGACAAGGCCGACCTTCTCGCCCTTAGCGGTGAGGTAGTCGATAACTTCCTCTGCAACGTCGCAGATGGAGCCCATTGCTACGATGACATTCTCAGCGTCGGGAGCGCCGTAGTAGTTGAAGAGCTTGTAGTCAGTGCCGAGCTTGGCGTTGACCTTGTTCATGTATTCCTCAACGACTGCGGGCAGAGCGTCGTAGTAGGAGTTGCAAGCCTCACGATGCTGGAAGAAGATATCGCCGTTCTCGTGAGAGCCGCGCATTACGGGGCGCTCGGGGTTGAGAGCTCTCTTGCGGAAAGCCTCAACAGCGTCCATATCGCACATTTCCTTGAGATCCTCATAGTCCCAGATCTGGATCTTCTGGATCTCGTGAGAGGTGCGGAAGCCGTCGAAGAAGTTGATGAAGGGAACTCTGCCCTTGATCGCTGCAAGGTGAGCAACAGCGCCGAGATCCATAACTTCCTGCGGGTTGGTCTCTGCAAGCATTGCAAAGCCGGTCTGACGGCAGGCGTAAACATCGGAATGATCGCCGAAAATGTTAAGTGCGTGGGAAGCAACGCAGCGAGCCGATACATGGAAAACGCTGGGGAGAAGCTCACCGGCGATCTTATACATATTGGGTATCATGAGCAGAAGGCCCTGGGATGCAGTGTAAGTAGTGGTGAGAGCACCGGCTGCGAGCGAACCGTGAACGGTGCCGGCTGCGCCTGCCTCCGACTGCATCTCGGCAACCTTAACGGTGGTGCCGAAGATATTCTTGAGACCCTGCGCCGACCACTGGTCAACGTAGTCTGCCATGGGGCTGGACGGAGTTATCGGGTAGATACCGGCAACTTCCGTGAACGCATAGGACACATATGCCGCAGCGTTGTTACCGTCCATGGTCTTCATTTTTCTTGCCATAGTCTTTTTCCTCCTAAAATAGTGTGCTGAGTAAAAAAGTGATAAAATACACCACTGCATATATTAACACTTTTCTTTTTATTTGTAAACCTATAATTAATCCAAAATGAAGAAGAATTTTGCATTTTATTTGTAAAATTAATCAGAAATCATCATATTTGACCGTTCCGGAGCACGAAAAACGCAGAATCCCGTCGTAAATTGCCGTATAAGCTACTGAGACTCAATAAAATGTTTTGAGACGTGAGTTTTGGTAATTTCAAGCGAGCGCAAATGCTGTTGTCTTTCCTTTATCTATGAATAACGGAATTACACACAAAAAGCACTTTTTGCCCAAAATTTATTCACGCTGTATCCGTAAAATCCGAAATCCACGCACTTTAAAGGCTCCCTTGTGTAACGGAAGGCAAAAGAAGCCGCAATCTTTCAGCGACATTGTAGGGAACGGCGTCCTCTGTCAAGAGTAACATGGCATACAAAAGTGCAAGCAAACGTAAATTGAACACCGTTAGGGGCGAACTGTGTTCGCCCGCCTAAATCTGCACGATGCCGCAGCATTAAACTGTTGCCCGACTCTTAGGCTCCCTCTCGAGGGAGCTGTCCGTAGGACTGAGGGAGTTTTTGCTTGAAAGCAAGTATTCCACCTGCGGCGCAAGTTCGTAGGATCAAACCGAGAAAGACCGAAATGCAATCAAAATATTTATCTTCACGATTCTTCTGCCCTTGCTTAATAAATATCGCACTCCCGCTGACCACCAACAGCGTTCAAAATCATAAATAATGCCGATCGTTTGCCCGGCACTTGTGCAGCCGCCGCCGAAATTTCAAAATTTTTTGAAATAGGTATTGATTTTTGCCGCGGAATGTGTTACTATACTTTGGCAATCAGGAATGATTGCATATGCGCTGCTAGCTCAGCTGGATAGAGTGTTTGGCTACGAACCAAAAGGTCAGGGGTTCGAGTCCCTTGCAGCGCGCCAACCGCAATTCCTTGTAAATCAAGGGGTTGCGGTCTTTTTTATACTCGGTTTTTCCGCCGAAAAAACGCGTTTTTCTAACAAATTTCTAACATTCATTTTTAACTCGCCGGTAAATGGGACTCGAACCCTGAGAGGGTGAGCGACGTTAAGAAAACAGTCCGGCGGACTTTATTGTAACCGCTGATTAGTCGCCGTCACGCTTCTCGGCGGCTGCTTTCCCGCCGCTTAACGCCCGAGTTGAGGCCTTTTTTATGTTTTGTTTTCCTGCCTAAATAATTGTTTTTCTAACAGATTTCTAACGATACGGCGGATTCGGCCGTTAAAAATGTATGACGGGCTTAAAATTTCACTTGCATTTTTGGACTGTGAGGAGTATAATTTCTATGTAAGAAACAAAGCAGATATAGGGGTGAAGAAATGAGTAAGGCACATTGGATCGAGCACTCGCATTTATTTAGGGCGGACGAATACGAATGCTCCGTTTGCGGGTCGGTATATGACAAGCCGTATGCCGTTTGCCCGCATTGCAACTCTCAGATGGGCGGTTCAAAATATGACCCTGATTGGGTCGACGAAATGGCCGGATATGATGAAATATTCGGCGACGATTGAATGCGAACAACATGATTCTGAAAGCCGCAGTTCCTTGCGTATCAAGGACTGCGGCTTTGCTGGCTTTATATGCTTTTTGCTTTAAGTGCGGTTTTTTCCATGACAAAAATGACAAACGAAATCTTGGCGAAATTCGGCAAAATCGTCTCTCCCTCAGCCGCTATGCGACAGTTTCTTTAAGGTGTTGGCAACAGTTTAATGCCGAGATAATGTGCTTACCGCCTGCGGCACACCTCATCCGTCTCGCAAGCTCGACACCTTCTCCTCAAGGAGAAGGCGAAGGTGGCTGCGGGCTTTGTACTTTTTAAGAAATACTCCCTCAGTCCTACGGACAGCTCCCTCAGGAGGGAGCCTAAGAGGCGGGCAACGGTTTGTTGTTGAACTATTCAGCAACTTCCCGCAGGCAAATCCATAAGAAAAAATTTTCTCTGCGGCGGAGGAAATTTTCCCTGCGAATTAATAATTTGTTCTTTTATTTTGCCGTAGAATATGATAAAATGACAATGTAACGGGCGAGGAGGCCCTGCCGGCTGCAAAAGCCGAAAAAAAACAGCAAAGGAGAGACTGATATGGGACTCATAAAAGCAGGAATCGGAGCATTGGGCGGCACTTTGGCTGACCAGTGGAAGGAATTCTTCTACTGCGAATCAATGCCTAAAGAGGTGCTCGTCACCAAGGGACAAAAGCGGGTGAGTGGCCGTTCCTCCAACACCAAGGGCAACGACAACATAATCTCCAACGGCTCTGGTATCGCCGTTGCGGACGGTCAGTGCAT
>FR888235.1:0-2484 GCA_000431775.1 Clostridium sp. CAG:413
TATTAATTATATATTTTTCTATTGAATATAATCATTTTTCTGATATTATGGAAACAAGAAACGGCAAATTTTGCATGAGGGGGTGGAAACCGAGATATCAGATAAGCAGGGCAGTTAACGTGTATTTTATCATGCGTATTGCAAAACAGGAGGACAAAATGAAAAGACTTATCGCACTCGCCCTCGTCATTCTCTCGCTCGTCGGCCTCGCCGCCTGCAAAGGGAAAGAGGACAAACAAACAACTGTAGGCGGAACTGACGCCGACACGGCAATCACCGCAAACGGTCAAGAAAATAACACTACGGGATCTGAATCCGCTGGCGGCGAAACCGCAGCAGAATCCGAAACTCAAACCAAGATTTATCCCACCGCCGCACGAAGTACTGAAAAGCACACCGAAAAAGCCACCGCAAAATCAACTACAATCACCCGAGGTGAGAAATACAGCAGGAAATTCGTGGCGAACAAGTACGACAAATACAACAACAATATCGACAAGAGCGCCGCGGCCTCTTACGCTGCGGACGACATTGTGAAAACTTTTCTCTACTACGCCCTGCTTAACAGCCAGGCATCATCATGTGTGTTCTCTTTCAAGGATTTCACACACAAATATCCGACCGACTGCGTGCGCAGCCTCGACGGCAATCTTTACGCCGTATACAGGGTAAACGAGGGCGGCTATTTCTACGCCTTCTTCTCCGACGAAATGCTCCTCTCGCACACAGCGTATATTACCCGCAAGAATTCATTCGCCGACTTCGCCGACATCAAAAAGGGATCCTCTTTCGCCGACTTTGCCGCCGTTGAGCCTGCCGCCGCCACCGTGGCTCAGCTCTTCAAAGGCTCAAAATTCGCGCCGCCGCTCACCCTCATCCTCGCCGACGGTCTGCTCTCCGTCGACTTTGATGACAGCTTCGCCGTCAAAAACATAAGCTATCAGCCCGGCAAGATACAGGTCGTGAATAATGACTTATTCTATGTGGAGCTGAATTACGGCATACTCGACAAGGACCTGCCCGATTGAATATGACAGCAAAACCGCGCCCTCCTCAAAAGGAAAGGCGCGGTTTTTTTTACTCAGCTTTTGACTATCAGTCGGTCAAAGGATTTATGGCTTTTGAGCGAGTCGAGATAGACCCGCTTGCACTTTTTATAGAGGCTGAATTTCTTCCTGGCGGCCTCCTCGTCGCCGTAAACTCTCCATGTGCCGACGCACTTTGCCTCCCGTGCGCCGCAGCGAATGAAGCCGTCCACATCCTGCGACGGATAGCCCAAAAACAACCCTATTTCGTGCGGAAATTCCTCTGCGGCGTTCAGCCGCCTTGCCAGCTCCGCAACGCAGCGCTCGCTGCTGCCCGTCGGATAGCTGCGCTGCGTGAGAATGGAGCTTGCAAGCGGGTCGGTCAGATCCTTCCGCAGCTTATCCGGACGATACATATATATCAGCGCCTTATTGTCGGAGTACCTGACGGGGATCATCCGAACTCCCCTTGGCACAAGTCGCAGATTCATGCGGCGCAGCGAGGCTTTAAGCTCCTCTCTGTTCTTCACGGGGCAGGCAAACAGGTTGCCTGTCTTGAGGCCCGCCATTGTGGGCGAGCAATGGGAAACGATAAGCTCCTCTGACATCGTTGCGCCTCCTTAATTATTTTTTGAAGAAACCGAAAAGCCCCGATTTCTTCTCATACGGCTCGCTCTCAATGCTCTTGAGCTCGTAGCCTGTGCTGCCTATGACCTCGCGCAGCTTGCCCTCGTCCAAGGGGGCCTCGGTGATAACGACTGCCTCGCCCTTTGAGTGAGATGCCGATACCTTCTTGACGGGGAAAGCGCCGCGAATTGCGTCATTGATATGCGCTTCGCACATACCGCACATCATGCCGTCTATTTTAAGAGTAGTCTTTGTCATCTTTATCTCCCCTATCCAGATCATTCCGCGCCCTTGAGCGCTTTCAGCTCATGATTGCCGCTCATACAGGCACGGCTCGCATTTTTGAATTCAACTATAGCCATATTCAGCCTCCCGAATTCAATCCGCCTGCACCAATTCCTCAAGGCAGCTTTCGGGCACCTCGGAGAGCAGGCTGTAGGCAGCTTCGCTCACATCCGCCATGCCGGGGAAGCTGCGCCTGAGCAGCCTTGCAACACCGGCGTAATAGCGGCCGTAGCGGCGGGCAAGCTCGTTGCCCTCATCGGTAAAAAACGCCGCCCCGTAGGAATCCCTGCTGATAAGCCCCATTTGGGAAAAGGTGCCCATCATATTATGCACGCTGGGCTTGGACAGCCCGAGCGCCGTTGCAAGAGCGATGCATCGCACCCCTCTGCCGTCACCGTCAAGCTCCTTCATTGTAAGCAGATAACGTATATTCGAGGCGGTCAAAGCATTTGAGTTAGTCATTGCTAACCTCCTGTTGAAAAAGGGGGAGGCACAAACCGATTTTTGGCTGCGCCTCCCGGGTGATGTTATCACTTCTTGTTGTGGC
>FR888235.1:2516-10629 GCA_000431775.1 Clostridium sp. CAG:413
CCCGCCATTGCACAGTGGGCACAATTGCAGCCACAGGAGGATTTGCCTTTTTTCTTATTTCTCACCAGACCAATGATTATGGCGGCGACGATAACTGCAAGCACAAGGCATATAATGATGGTTGCTAAATTTTCTGCTATCCACGCAAACATTCTGACCGACTCCTTTCAGATATTAATATTTTTTGCTTGGGTTTTGCTTATTTGGTTTTAACATTTGCGGTGAGCTTCGTTGCCTCCTTGTAGGGGCGAACGAGCATATAGATGATGAATGCGAGGGCTGCGATCGCAAAGATAAGGCCGACCACGCTGACATTGCCCGTGAAGAGCCTGCCGAACTGGTTAATCATCAGAGCGATGACATAAGCGAAGCCGCACTGATAGCCGATGGCAAACCAAGTCCATTTTGCGCTGTTCATCTCACGCTTGATTGCGCCGATAGCTGCGAAGCAGGGAGCGCAAAGAAGGTTGAAGACGAGGAATGAGTAGCCGGTGATGCCGGTGAACGCATGAGCGATATTCTGGTAAACCGTTGCGTCGCCGCCGCCGTAGAGGATGCCGAGAGTACCGACGATATTCTCCTTAGCGACAAGGCCGGTGATGGATGCGACGGTCGCCTGCCAGTTGCCCCAGCCGAGCGGCATGAAGATCCATGCGATGGCGTTGCCGACCTTTGCGAGGATCGAAGAGCTGAGCTCATCCTCGGAGAGCATACGGAAGCCGTCATCCGTGAAGCCGAAGTAAGTGGTGAACCAAACAACTATGGTGGAGAGAAGGATTATCGTGCCCGCCTTCTTGATGAAGGACCAGCCGCGCTCCCACATGGAGCGAAGAACATTGCTCGGGGTGGGCATATGATATGCGGGCAGCTCCATAACGAAGGGAGCGGGCTCGCCTGCGAACATCTTGGTCTTCTTGAGCATAATGCCGGAGCAGATGATCGCTGCCATGCCGATGAAGTAAGCGGAGGTGGAGACGAGAGCCGAGCCGCCGAAGATAGCGCCGGCTATCATTGCGATGAAGGGCACCTTAGCGCCGCAGGGGATAAACGTTGTGGTCATAATGGTCATCCTGCGGTCACGCTCATTCTCGATGGTACGGGAAGCCATGATGCCGGGTATGCCGCAGCCGGTACCGATAAGCATCGGGATGAAGGATTTACCGGAGAGACCGAAGCGACGGAAGATCCTGTCGAGCACGAATGCTATACGGGCCATGTAGCCGCAGGCCTCAAGGAATGCAAGAAGCAGGAAGAGGACGAGCATCTGAGGAACGAAGCCGAGGACTGCACCGACGCCGGCAACGATACCGTCGTTGATAAGTCCGCTGAGCCATTCCGCTGCGCCCGCTTTCTCAAGCAGATTACCTACAAGGACGGGAACACCGGGAACCCATACGCCGTAATCTGCGGGATCGGGCTCGTCAAAGCCTTTTTCTTCAAAGAGCTTAACTGCGTCGAGATAAGTCATTGCAACAGTGCTGTCAGCGTTCTCCTTGCTGAGAGCCTCTGCGGGAATTGATGAATAGTAAGCGGTCATTTCGTTCATTGCGAGGGTCTCTTCATCCTCCACCTCGATGGTGGCGGTCTCTTCGCTTGAGGTGAAGCTCTTTATCTCTGAGAGAGCTGCGTCAGCGTCGAAATCCTCTGCGCCGAAGTCGATGCCGGTGAATGCGCCGACAGCCTCGGAGGCTGCGGTGTAGTCGTCTGCGTCTGCGGTGTAAGCCTTAGTGCCTATGCCGAACAGGTGCCAGCCGTCGCCGAACACTCCGTCGTTCATCCAATCGGTAGCCGCCGAGCCGACGGTAACCATTGAGATGTAATAGACGAGGAACATGATAACTGCGAATATCGGAAGACCGAGCCAACGGTTAGTGACTATACGGTCGATCTTATCTGAGGTTGTAAGCTCGCCAACCTTTTTCTTCTTGTAGCAAGCCTTGATAACGGAAGCTATGTAGATATATCTTTCGTTTGTTATGATGGATTCTGCGTCGTCGTCCATCTCGGTCTCGGCAGCCTTGATATCCTTCTCGATATGCTCAAGGGTGAGCTTGTCGATATTAAGGCCCGCAAGCACCTTGTCATCACGCTCAAAGATCTTGATGGCGTACCATCTCTGCTGCTCTTCGGGCAGGTTATGTACGGCAGCCTCTTCGATATGAGCGATCGCGTGCTCAACGCAGCCGGAGAAGCTGTGCTGCGGGATCGTCTTACCGCTCTTTGCAGCCTCTATAGCAGCCTCGGCGGCTTCCTTGATGCCGGTCTCTTTAAGAGCCGATATCTCGACTATCTTGCAGCCGAGCTGGCGTGAAAGCTCCGCGGTGTCTATCTTGTCGCCGTTCTTCTTGACGACGTCCATCATATTGATGGCGACAACGACGGGAATACCGAGCTCGGTGAGCTGAGTGGTGAGATAAAGATTACGCTCAAGGTTCGTGCCGTCGATGATATTGAGTATCGCGTCGGGGCGCTCGTTGATGAGGTAATTTCTTGCGACGACCTCTTCAAGAGTGTAGGGTGAAAGTGAATAAATACCGGGAAGGTCGGTGATGATAACGCCGTCGTGCTTCTTGAGCTTACCTTCCTTCTTCTCGACCGTAACGCCCGGCCAGTTACCGACGAACTGATTTGAGCCGGTCAGCGCATTGAACAGTGTTGTCTTACCGCTGTTCGGGTTGCCTGCAAGGGCAATTCTGAGATCCATGTCTGTTTCCTCTCTTTCTTATACGATAAGTATAATTGACCATTAACCGATCATTCGACTTCGATCATGTCGGCGTCAGCTTTTCTGAGCGAAAGCTCATAGCCTCTGACCGTGACCTCGATGGGATCGCCGAGGGGCGCTACCTTGCGAACATAAACCTCAACGCCCTTTGTCAAGCCCATATCCATGATGCGGCGTTTGACCGCGCCCTCACCGTGGAGCTTGACGACCTTGACCGTCTCGCCTATGTTGACCTGTCTGAGAGTTTTCATTGCCTATATCCTCCTTTTGATTTACACGGTGAATTCACACCATGATCTTTCTTGCCATTTCTTCACTGACAGCAACCCGCGATTCCTTGACGTTGACTATCACGTTGCCGCCGAGTGAATTGATTATCGTGACCGTGCCGCCGACGACGAAGCCCAGATTCTCGAGATGCTGCCTGACCTCGGGGCTGCCCCCGATCTTCTTTATGATATTCTCTTTACCGACATCCGCCAAAACCAAAGGCATCATAACTTATATCCTCTCTTTTCTGTGATATATCGCTTGCGGCGACCGTTTCTTAATTAGCTCCCGCTAACCCGAAACCCTTAAATAATCGGCTTGCCTCGGCGATATTTCGCTGAACGCTTGCCGAGTTTTTTCGGCACTCGGGAGTATTGAAGCACTTTCGGATTAGCATCCGCTAACCCCGGCTTCAAAATTTTCGGCTTACGCCGACGGCACATCGCCGCCTAACGCTTGCCGCACCCAAGCCCCGAGCCCCGCCTGTCGGGGTATTTCGGGAACGATTAGCAATCGCTAACCTTAGACCTTAATAAAATGATTAGCCGCAGCTAATCATAGCCTTAAAATATTGATTAGCACCTGCTAACCAAGAAGTATAATACAACTCTTTTCGCCCTGTGTCAATAGTTTTTGCCGAAAAAAAGCAGCCTTTTTTCAATTTCGTCAGCCTGCTCAAAATGTTAGCCACTGCTAACCAGCCCTTTGAGCATTTTGACTATGCAGCGCTATCCCCCCTCGCATGAGCATTAAAAGCTTAGGCATAAATAACGCTATTGATCATCAACGCTACAGGCAAGTATTGTTTCGCCTACCAAAAATTGAATTCAACTCAGGAAAAAAATCAAAGCAGCAATTTTGCTATCCTAAAAAAACTTGACATTTGTTAAAACGACATTTACAATTTCTATACAAGCAAAATATTTCAACAATAATTTAAGGCGGTTAAAAAATGAAAATTATCGACACATACAAAGCTGGTAGATACGTATCTCTGATTCTTTCTGAAAAGCTGCCATTTAAGCCATTTAATAAAGTTTCTGTCGACGGCTTGATATATACTGCCGTGCTGGTCTACGAAGCCAAAAATGAGATAGCCATTATTTATGACGGCAAATCCGATTTTAAGGGAAAAGAAATATCTTTTTTATTAGAATAAGCACTTCGACACCTCAAAGATGCCGAAAAAGAATTTTTTATGTTATTAACATCGTATAAGCAAACTATATTTGACCACAAAACTGCTGAACTGACGGCAAAATTTGCCTTCTCCTTGAGGAGAAGGTGGCGAGCGGAGCGAGACGGATGAGGTGTACCGTAGGCAGATCAAAAACTAAACTTAAGCTTCCAAATAAACAAAAAAGAACCGCCGAAGCAGTTCAAAGATAAGTGAAATATTTTGCATGTGCAAAATGTGAAATAACCGCTCCGCGGTTGTGAAATTTTCTGCTTCGCAGAAAGTGAAATGAAATCCACCCGTCGCCGCAGCGATTTCACGCGCCGTCAGGCGCATTTCACATTGCGAAGCAATATTTCACCCACCCAAAGGGTGGATTTCGTTGAAAAAGCACTTCCGATGAAGTGCTTTTTCGTCCGCTCGTCCTTCGAATCCCTTCGTTTTAAAAAGAAATCCCCCGCCTCGGTGAGGCGAGAAATTTCTTGTGATTACGCGACGGAATAGCACAGTTACAATTCCAATATATATGAAGTACTACTGTATTTTTTGATAATAAATCTTTTCTTCCGAACCCCAAGGAGACATTTTCCTATCAATAATGTCAAATCCATATTTCTCATATAAATTTTCGTGATCACTCACTAGATATACTTTATCAAAACCAACCGATTTTAAATATGACATTGAATATATTATAAGCCTTTGACTCAACCTGTTACCACGCCACTTTTCGTCAACGAACAAATACCCAATATAAGGCGTATAATGTACATCAGGAATACAATCTGTTGTTGCAACAGTGCAATATCCACAGATCTCATCATCATTAAGGGCGACAATAACTCTTTCCCAATCTTTAAAACCATTGTTCATCATAGCATTCGCTAATGATTTTCCTGCTTTCCACGAACAACTATCTGCATAATTTTTCACTTTGTTCCACATTTCATTAGATGCGGTAATAGCCTTGATTATCATTTGTTCTCCTTTGCCGTATTGATAGAAGAAATCAAAATTCTTTTGACTTCCGTGCTTTTATTGAGCAATGTTTTGTCCTTGTAATATCCGCTTTCTATAAGCAACTCTATCCAATATTCGCTTTCGGAACATTCCTTGAGAGCAATTTGAAGTTTAGCGATAAAATCGGCTTTTCCGTGACCGTAAAACGCTTCGCGAATATTTGCACCAACACTTGTACCACTACGGATAAGTTGATTGGTTAGTACACTTTCCTTTTTAGTTTGCTTTACATAGTTACAAACCTTAATTATCTGCAAAGCAAATTCTTTGGATTTTATAATCAAAGGACTATCTGCCATAATATTACCGCCTTTTCTATTACGATTATAACACTATAAAATAAAAAAAGCAAGGTATCAACCTTGCGTTTATAATTCGTGCCGTAGGCACACCTAACTTATTACCTATTACTTCTTACTTATTACTTCCCAAAAATCCCGTATCAAACTTTATTTGAAGTAAGAGTGAAGAGGTAAGAAGTAAAAAGTAAAATCCCGTCCACTAAAGTGAACGGGATTTTTGGCCCGCTCGAAGGGATTGCGATTCGCGCGCCTGCGGGCACTTGGTCGCTCGCGGTCGCAACAGTCCACCGGACTGTTGCTCTGTCCCGCTCGTCCTTCGAATCCCTTCTTAAAAAAGAAATTCCCCGTCTCGATGAGACGAGAAATTTCTTGGCCCGCTCGAAGGGATTCGAACCCCCGATCTTCAGAATCGGAATCTGCTGCGTTATCCAGCTGCGCCACGAGCGGAATTATCAGGCACTTTACTATACATCAAAATGCTCCGAATGTCAAGTGCGGCGCCCGTTTTTCAGTCGTGTTAAATCGACTGTATTATCTCGCCCTCGCAGTGTTCGCCGTCGGGCGACACGCCTGTTATCTTCACTTGCACGAGCTCGGCGCATTTCTCACACTCGGCGGGGATCCTGACGGGCACATAATTTGCCGTGTAGCCCTGCACGAAGCCGCTGCGGTATTCCTCGGGCAGTATCTCGACCGCCGTGCCGACAAGCGACTCAAAAAAGCGGCGGCGTATCTCGTTAGTCTCCCTTATCATCTCCGCCGCGCGCTGCTCCTTTTCCTTTTGCTCGACTTGGTCGGGCATTTTATCCGCAGGGGTGCCGGGGCGGCGCGAATACGGGAACACATGCACCTTTTCAAAGCCGACCTTCTTGACGAATTCGAGCGACTGCTCAAAATCTTCACGGGTCTCGCCGGGGAAGCCGACCATCACGTCGGTGGTTATCGTCGCGTCCTTGAAGGCCGCTCTCAGCTTGCTGCAAAGGTCATAGTATTCGGCGCTGTCGTAGTGCCTGTTCATGCGCTT
The DNA here is from genome assembly GCA_000431775.1 of Clostridium sp. CAG:413. Lineage (GTDB taxonomy): Bacteria > Bacillota > Clostridia > Oscillospirales > Acutalibacteraceae > CAG-177. Next base: position 9,035 of record FR888235.1, read on the forward strand.
CAGCGTCTTGTCGCAGCCGCTTTGAAGCGAAATATGAAACTGCGGGCAGAATTCCTTGACCTCGGCAAGCCCCGCAATGACTTCATCGGTGATATGATCCGGCTCAAGGGAACCGAGCCGCACTCTGCGAATGCCCTCGGGTGCGGCGGCCGCACGCACCGCATCGACGATATTGCCGCCGCTCTCGGTGCCGTAGGCGGAGAGATTGATGCCGACAAGCACTATCTCGCAAAAGCCGTTCTCAGCAAGCGAAGCGATCTCGCTCCTCAGCTCATCGAGCGGCTTTGAGCGCACCCTGCCCCTCGCATATGGGATTATGCAGTATGAGCAAAAGCGGTTGCAGCCGTCCTCTATCTTGACTATCGCCCTCGTGCGTTCGCGGAACTCGGTGACGGTATCGCCGCCGAAACTCTCTTTAGTCTCGTGCGGCGCTATAGCGACTATTCGCCCGCTGCCGTTGATATACTGCATTATATATTCGTACAGCAGCTTATTGCTCCTGTTGCCGATGACGATATCCGCTTCGCCGAGCTTCTCACCCGCCTCGGGGGAGGCCTGGGGCATACAGCCCGTGAGGATAACGACGCTGTCGGGGTGCAGCTTCTTGAATCGGCGCACCGACTGCCGCGTTTTTCTGTCGCTCTCGGCGGTGACGGTGCAGGAATTGATGATATAGACATCCGCCTGCTCCGCGCTGTCAACGATGGTGACTCCGTGCCGCTCAAGGCTCTGAGCCATCGCCTGCGATTCATATTGATTGACCTTGCAGCCCAAGGTATAAAATGCCGCTTTCATATAAGTCTCCGTTCCGCAATTGAAATACGATATGCACATTATATCAGAAAAATGTGTGATAATCAATGCCGACGGGCACATATATTTTCGTGAAAGGGGCTGTGAATTATGAAAAAAACGATAAAATCGGCGCTCTCGCTGCTCTCGGCGCTCGCTTTGGCATTCACCTGCTGCGGATTCGGATACGCCGCAGAGCCGCCGATAGAGATAAAGGCGAAATCCGCCGTGCTGATGGATGTCTCTACGGGCAGAGTGCTTATTGGTTACAACGAAAACGAGCGACTCTACCCCGCCTCCGTCACCAAGATAATGCCGTTGCTGCTGATAGTCGAGGCTATCGACGACGGCAGGATCGCCCTGACCGACACCGTCACGGCGAGCGCAACCGCCGCCTCGAAGGGCGGCTCGCAGATATGGCTCAAGGAGGGCGAGCAGATGACCGTTGACGAGCTGCTGAAGGCTACGGCGGTCTATAGCGCCAACGATGCCTGCACTGCGCTCGGCGAATACCTCGCGGGCAGCGACGAAGCCTTTGTCAAGATGATGAATGACCGAGCGGAGCAGCTCGGGATGACGAACACCCATTTTGAGAACTGCACGGGGCTTGACGACACGACCACGGAGCATCTGACCACGGCGGCGGATGTGGCGATAATGTCGCGTGAGCTGCTGCGCCACGAGCTGATAACGAATTACACGACGATATGGATGGACTCGCTCAGGGACGGCAAGACCGAGCTTGTCAACACCAACAAGCTGGTGCGATTTTATCAGGGCACGACGGGGCTGAAAACGGGCAC
>FR888235.1:10676-16350 GCA_000431775.1 Clostridium sp. CAG:413
GCGAGCGCAATGCGAGAGGGCACCCACCTTGTGGCGGTGGTAATGGGCAGCGGCAACAGCTCCGACCGATTTGAGACTGCTAAAGCAATGCTGAACTGGGGATTTTCCAATTTCTCGACCGTCACGCCGAAGATAGACACCACGCTGATACCCGATGTGGGCGTGATAAACGGCGTGACCGAGCGAATAACGCCGAGAATTCCCGACGCCGATCCTATTCTGATCGAGAAGGGGCGTGAGAGTGAAATAGCGCAGAAGGTCGACCTCGCCCTCGACGTCGCCGCCCCGGTGGAGCAGGGGCAGGTGCTCGGCACGGTCACATTCAGCCTCGGCGGTGAGGAGCTGGGCAAATACTCGCTCACAGCCCCCGATTCCGTGCCCGCGCTGACCTTCGGCATCATTTTCCGCCGAATTTTGGCTTCGCTTTGCGGTCGTGTTCAATAGCTTTAGGGCAGCAGAGTAATCTCGGCTTTGCAGCGTTAGGGGCGAACTTTGTTCGCCCTCGGGACGATGCCGAATACTGCAATATCAAACTGTTGCTAACCTCTTAGGCGCCCTCTTGAGGGAGCTGTCCGTAGGACTGAGGGAGTTTTTGTTAAAAAACAAACATTCCGCCTGCGGCACACCTCATCCGTCTCGCAAGCTCGACACCTTCTCCTCAAGGAGAAGGTGAATTTTTACTGTCAGCACTGTGATTTTGAGCGGGCGAACGCAGTTCGCCCCTACGATGTTGATTTTGCATTTGCGATTATTTTGCGAGATGCCGAGGACGTCATCCCCTACGATTGAATTGCGGATTTGAGGTTATATAATCGGCAACATTTTTGACTTTATCAACTACCGGACAATCCCTCCGTCGCAACTTCGTTGCGCCGCCTCCCTTTGCACAAGGGAGGCGAGGGCAACTGCAAATTCGGCGCAAAAAGGTTAAAGGCTGCCGCAAGCGACAGCCTTTGGTTATTTCTATTTAACTGATTTTATCGTTTCTGTTTGATCGCCCTTTTTGCAGACGAAATTGCCGTTGGCATCTTTCTCTATTGAATCATATTTGCCGCTCTCGGCTTTACCGTTGAGGTCGATCAGCCAGAATTCGGGCTCATAAGCGCCCATGGTGGCTGACTGACAGCCGATACCTATTTTGTCACCGTCATCAAAGAAAATGCGGGCAAATTCGCCGTCCTTGGTGAGCTGTTTGCCGTCACCGTCAAACATATTTGCAACATTTGATGTTTCAATCAGGCTTTCCAATTCGCCGTCAAAAGCAACGATCCTATCGGCACCTACGACCTTGATCTCCTCATATTTGCAAGGAATGATAACTTTGCCCGAAGAATTTTTCAGCCCGAATTTCAGCCAGTTGTTATTATTGCCGATAAGCAAGGTATAGCCGTGCTCCAACTCCCTCAGCTCGGCATAATCGCCGTTGTTAAGCACGCAGATCTCCTTGCCGTTATAATCGTAAACGTAAAGCGTTTCCCCCGCCTCGGTATTTTTACTGCCGAAGAAGAAGCCGTCATACTGATGGATGGACGCACCGTCAAACTCAAGCGGGATTATCTGCTCGCCGTCGGTATTCACGAAACGGGTCTTGCCGTCCGAGGGTTCAATAACCAGTATCGGCGGTGTGCCCTCAGGTGCAAGAACCCCAGTTTGACAAATTACACCGCGGAAGAACGGAACAAGGAAGTTTTCATTTTCGTCTACAAGAGCCGCATGTATGGAATTATCGACAGTCTTTTCGACCACAAATCTATCCTTGCAAATCGGAAAAGCTGACACATAACTTGGCTCTATGACTATATTTCCAGCACTATCAACGATGCCAACATTACCGGTAAGATTCTTTGACATGTAGCAAAGCTTATAGCCAAAGCCCGGATCATTGTCTGTATCAACATACACATTATCAACCATAGATGCACTTTCCAAAGCTGTGGTCTCATCTTGTGACTGGTGGCTATCGTTTGAACATGCCGACACCGTTAAAGCCAAAATTAGAATTAAGAATATAGAAATTAATATCTTTTTCATAGTTATCATCTCCTATTATGCTATTCCACAAAAATGTACGGTGATTTGAATATATGTGCAAACTTTCTTCTGATATAACTGATTGGGACTTCACGTCTCCATTTTATAACACAATTCCCGCCTTCGCCATAATTGCATTCAACGACAACGACTTTATCCAAATCCGATGAAACATCAAGTACGATTACACTATGTCCATCATATCTGAGGTAATCACCGGGCTTGACAAAATACATAGAATTCACATCGGTAGATTTCGACCAATTTTTAACGTCTGTTCCAAATAGCCTTTTCCCAATATATTTTGCAAACCCATTGCATTGTATCGAGCTTTGATAGCTGTTACAGCCGCAAGAGCCATTTAAATTGCAGTTATTATGGCTGCTACAAGCAAAATTTGTTGTAGTGGTATATCCCCAGGAGGTTCCCGGAGTGTGATTCCAATATCTAGAATCTGGAAAAATAGATTTTAATGTTGCGGTGGAAGATTTCGGTGCCGGTATTTTTTCAAAATACCACTTTTGGCTATTTGAGCCATTGGCGGTTGCTTTTATGACATTTGCCGGTGATGCGCTTGAGGCGTTCTGCGTTTGAAGCACTTTATTGTCCCACCCGGATTTAACGGTAAAGGTACTGTCTGAGTTTGCGGTTATCGTCCACCGCTGCGTTGTGAGCGTTGAGCTGTAATAAAACAAATCGACTTCATCGTTGACCTCGGAAACACTCAAGCACTTTCTGCCCTGGTTTTGATAGTAAGGGCTTCTGTTTTCTAACCTATAAGTGTTGCCGGAAATCCGCACGGCTTTCCATGTTTGATTGAGAGCGCCGTGATAGGCATATTGAATAACGTTAAAATTGAGAGAATTTTCTGCATCTAAATAGTGCCCGCTGTTTTTGTTCCTAATGTAATAGTAAGCGCCGTCCGTAATGGTTGTCGCCGGAGAGAGGTTTGAAGCGGCAAAACAATATAGAGGCAGTAAAAGAGTGAAAAATAATGCTAATAATAAGCTTAACATTCTTTTAGTTAGGTGCATTTTTTCTCCTTCTTTCTATAATGTGCTAGTTAATGTATATCCGGACCATCGGAATCACCCTCTCAAATATAAATTGCAGAAGTTTAACAAAAATAATCGCAGGCAATCATCGGAATTGCCAAATATATTTATTATTGATATCTGCTGCACTTATATTTTAACTGATTTTTTGAGTAAAAAGCAAGTGGATTATTAAAAATCAGCAAAATGTACAGCCGCTTTTCAGCCTTCTTGTATAAATTTAACAAAAAAGCTGCCGCACATCAATCTCTTGATCTGCGACAGCTTAAGTAGATATTACACAAGGTCTATTGTGAATTTGTAGGGCAGATACCACTTGGAGGTGATGAAGTTCCTCGCTCGGAGCACCACCCTGTCGGAGTAGACCTCCATTTGGAAGCCGAGACCGTTGCCCGGCAGACCATAGCGGTTGACCAACAGATAGGTCGGCAAGGTGATGCAGTTCACGCCGTCCACCGTCTCAACGCAGCAGAAGCCGAACACCTTCTCGGTGAATTTGCCGTTGATGCCCTCGTGCATATGGCCGCTGATATAAAACACGTTATCGTATTTTTGCAGCGTAGCCTTGACCTTGCGGCCGCTCTCCTCATCCATGGTGCCGCCCTCCCAAACAATGGGCTGGCCGTTGATGCCCTCATACGGCTCGTGGCAGATGACGAATGCGGGCAGGCCGTCCTTGGTGCCGTCGGCAAGCTCCCTATCGAGCCACGCTATCTGCTCGTCATAGATCTCATAGGTATCCCACCTGTCCTCGCTCTCGTCGCAGATGACGATGAATTTGTAGCCGTTGACGGTGTAGCTGTAATAGGGCTTGTCAAAGTCGGTGCCGAGATACTCATTGTGCATCCTGATGAAGCGATCCCTCGCCTGCTGATTGGTCATGCCGAGATCCTCGGTGTGGCCGATATCGTGGTTGCCCATGGTGATTATCGCATTCTTCGCCTTGCTGCTCTCGGTGAGGATCCTGAAAAAGTCTTCGACCGAGGCGTCGTCGCCGTAATTGGTTAGATCGCCCGTCACAATGACTGCGTCCGTCGGCACGGAGCAGCCGTTCATATCGAGGAACGCGCGCTCGAGCAGGTATTTGCCGCACGGCAGGCGGGTGTCGATATGAGTGTCGGAGATGATCGCGGCGTTGAGCCTGATATCGTCGCTCTCGGGCGAATAATCAAGGCACGGGAACACGGTCATAATGACCGAGATAAGGAATGCGGTGAGTCGGGAGAAAAACTGCATATGAAGCCCTCCTTTTAATTCTTAGCGAGACTATTCTACCATTTTTATCGACGGATTGCAATACAAAACCTTGACTTTATCGCCGAACCTGTTTAAAATGACAAAGGTGGCGATAATGTGCGTCGTCGGCATTAAATTCAGCTTTAAGGACGGCTTTGCCGACTACTGCTCGCCCGAAAAAATCGGAGCGATAAAGGGCATCTTTGTCTTTATAGTCGTGCTCTCTCACGCACGTTCGTATTTTCCCATCCTTGAGGCTCCCCAAGGCGCATTTTATCGGGAATTTCTCAACTTTTTCGGTCAGCTGATGGTAGTCGTATTCCTTATGTATTCAGGCTACGGGGTGTGGCTGGCAATAAAGAATAAAGACGGGTATATCAAGGCTATTCCGACCAAAAGAGCGTTTAAGGTCTGGCTGCATTTTGCGATAGCCGTCACTGTCTTTTACATAGTCGGTCTGTGTCTCGGCAAGGGCTACAGCCTCAAGACGCTGCTGCTCTCATACATCGGTCTCTCGGGGGTCGGCAACAGCGCATGGTTCATAATTGATATAATCATTCTATATTTGCTCACCTTCGCTGCCTTTGCCGTATGCGGCAGGAAGCATATGCTGCTCGGTACAATAGTCACCACCGTGCTCAGCTTCGGCGCCCTGCTTGCTTTGCGGAAGTGGCAGTTCGGCAACAACTGGTGGTATGACACGGTCATGTGTTACCCGCTCGGCATGTGGTACGCTATGGCGAAGCCCTATATCGACAAGCATATTTTGCCGAGCTTTTGGAAGTGGCTGCTATGCACCCTCGCCCTCGGCGCGGCTTTCGGAGGGTTCCGCTATCTGATTTATTCTCAAGCGAACCGGCTCATCTTCTTCATCCCCGCCTCATTTGCATTTGGGCTGCTGATAATCTTTCTTTCGATGCGCATCAGCCTCAACAACGCCGTTCTGCGCTGGTTCGGCAAGCGGGTATTCGGCGTATACATCCTCCAGCGCATACCGATGATTGTGCTCTCACACTTCGGGGCTGAGAGCAAGCCCGTGCTCTTCACCGCCGCCTGCATTGCGATAACGATAGTGCTTGCGGAGATATTTGAGCGGCTGATGGGCAAGCTGGATATCGCACTGCACCTGTCAAAGAAGCCGAAGAAAGCAGTCAAAGAAGCCGCAAACATATAAGTTCACATAAGCGAAGCCGCCGGGCGAACCGGCGGCTTTCTTTATGCTATGCTGTTTTTATCAATACCAAATGAAACCGAGCAGGAAGATGCGGATGAGCACCTGCCACCAGGCGTATTTGACGGTGATCTTACAATGCTCCTCGATATCCGTGCCGACAATGTGCATGGTGATGACT
>FR888235.1:16410-16576 GCA_000431775.1 Clostridium sp. CAG:413
CGCCGGTGACGCCCGACTCATCGGAGGAGGTGTATTCGACAAGCGAGGGATCCTCGGTAATGGTGTTGAGCCTGCCGACAGACTTGTAGTAAATCACAAGCTCACGGTCGGGCATACGGGCGGCAAGCTGCCACTGAGCCGTGACCGTCACATTCTCGGCGGGCAT
>FR888236.1:0-7937 GCA_000431775.1 Clostridium sp. CAG:413
CTCGCCCCCTTTGTCAATCCCTTTTTCGAATCTTTTTGCGCTGTTTTGTCAACGCTTCCGAGTGTTCAGGCGGCTGATTGCTTTTATATCAACGGTTTCGGGAATTTAGATGGTTTTGGGATTTGTATAAGATTTTGGCAGTTTCTTGTTTGCGGGTTTTGCCTATATATAAATGTATAAGAAATCGGAGTTCTGACTGACCGTTGTGACGGATGTGGTGCCGTCGGATTTTTTGTGGAAATTCAGCCAAAGCCACTCCGTCACGGCAGGTAAGCGCGAGTTGCCAGAGATATCGTTATTGCTGATTCGCAATTATTCCGTGGGACACCGGGGACGTCGTCCCCTACGATTTAATTTAAACTTTTCTGTTATACCATAAACAATATTTTACTTTTAGCAACTACCGGACAATCCCTCCGTCCTACGGACAGCTCCCTTTACACAAGGGAGCCTTTAAAGTGTGTAAATTCAGCATTTGTCGGCAAAACGCGGCAAAGTTCTGCCATACAAATAAACAGCCTGCGGCACACCTCATCCGTCTCGCAAGCTCGACACCTTCTCCTCAAGGAGAAGGCGAATTTAACTGTCGGTTCGACGGTTTTTGGGCAGAAACGAGCTATACCACCCTGAAATAAATCTGCTGTTCAACCGACAAAAAGCGCCCCGAATCGCTTCGGAGCGCCTGAGATCAATTGAGCACGGGAATAAATGCGTTATGGATGGCTTCGACCGCTCTGTCGCCGTCCTCGACGTCGATGAGCACCGAGATTTTTATCTCGCTGGTGGCTATCATCTGAATGTTGATATCCGCCTCAAAGAGCGCCTCAAACATCTTGGCGGCGATGCCGGGGTGGGATTCCATGCCCGCGCCGACGACGGAGACCTTCGCTACACTCTCGTCGCAGTTTATCTCAAGGCCGCTGAGCAGCTCGAGCGACTTGAGCACGGCGATCGCTTCGTCACGGTGAGCCTTGGTGGTGGTGAATGCGATATCCTTGGTGTCGCCTCTGCCGACGGACTGGAGAATTATATCAATATTAATATCCTTTGCGGCGAGCTTGCCGAATATTTTATAAGCAATGCCGGGCACATTGGGCACGCCGATTATGGATATCCTTGCGACATCCGTATCTTTAGTAACACCTCTTACGAGCATTTTTTCCATGGAAGCAACCTCCTTGACTATAGTTCCGGGCGCACGCACAAGGCTTGAGAGCACCTCGACTTTAACATTATATTTCTTTGCCATCTCGACCGAGCGGTTGTTGAGCACCTGAGCGCCGAGCGTTGCAAGCTCGAGCATCTCGTCATAGGTGATCTCGCTGAGTTTCTTTGCGCCCTTGACCTTCCTCGGATCGGCGGTGTAAACGCCCTCAACGTCGGTGAAGATCTGGCAGCGATCGGCGTGCATCGCGGCGGCTATCGCCACGGCGCTGGTATCCGAGCCGCCCCTGCCGAGGGTAGTTATATCGTCATAGCGGTTGATGCCCTGGAAGCCCGCGACGACGACGATATTCTTCTTTGCGATCTCCATTTCGATCCTCTCGGTGCGGACCTTTTTGATCCTGGCGCTGCCGTAGACGGAATTGGTGGTGAAGCCCGCCTGCCAGCCGAGCAGGGAGCAGACAGGGAAGCCGAGGCTCTCGATAGCCATTGCAAGCAGCGAGATAGAGATCTGCTCGCCCGCGGAGAGGAGCATATCCATCTCTCTTTTTGAAGCCTTGGGATTTATCTCGGCGGCCTTATCAATGAGGTCGTCGGTCGTATCGCCCTGAGCGGAGACTACAACGACCACATCGTTGCCCTGCTTATAAGTATCCGTCACTATCCTTGCGACATTCATCACTCTCTCGGCGTTGGCAACGGAGCTGCCGCCGAATTTCTGCACAATTAAAGACATATAGTACCTCCGTTATTCGGAATCAATAATCGGTTATTCTGATGACCGACTTCACATCGGCTCCGAGGCGGCCGAGCTTGCTCTCGAAGTCGCCCTCGCGTATAGCATCGGTCACAAAGGCGATCTCGCCGTCCGGCGCGTTGCTGCGGGTAAGCATATCAATGTCGCCGAATTCCCTGCCCGCTCGTGCTATCGTCTCGGCGGCGTTGTCGGTGAGAAGTCTGACATAAAACGGAATGACATTGTCAAGCCTGTCTGCCACATAGCCGGGTTCGCCATCCTGCCAACCGAAGAATTTCTTGCGCTCCATATGCTTGGCGCAGTCGATAACGTCGGCAACGACGGCGCTTGCGGTCGGCATCTTACCGGCGCCCTTGCCGTAGAATACGACGTCGCCTATTGCGTCGCCGCGGACAAGAATGGCGTTAAAAACATCGTCCACGGTGGCAAGCTGGCTGTGCGCCCGCACGAATGCGGGAGAGACCATAACGGATACTCTGCCGTCCTTAAGCAGCTTTGCCCTCGCAATGAGCTTGATGACTCCGCCCCATGAGCGGGCGTATTCAACGTCGGCGAGGTCTATCTTGCGGATGCCCTCGGTGTAGACCGACTCGGGGTAGACGTGCTTGCCGAAGCATAGAGCCGCCAGGATGCATATCTTGCGGCAGGCGTCGATGCCGTCGACGTCGGCGGAGGGGTCTCGCTCGGCGTAACCGTTCCTCTGCGCCAAAAACAGCGCGTCGTCAAAGGTCATCCCGTCACTAATCATTTTAGTAAGAATGAAGTTAGTTGTTCCGTTGAGTATGCCTGCGATCTCATTTATATCATTTGCGGCGAGGCACTGACTTATCGGCCTGATGATGGGAATTCCGCCGCCAACGCTCGCCTCAAAGAGGAAGTTGACATTCTTTTCGTCGGCGAGCTTCAGCAGCTCGCAGCCCTTGACCGCGACAAGCTCCTTGTTGGAGGTCACAACGCTCTTGCCCGCCTTGAGGCACGCCGTGACATATTCATAAGCCGGGTGAAGCCCGCCCATGGTCTCGACGACTATCTTAACCTCATCGTCCTCAAGGATCTTTGCAAAGTCGGTGATTACCAGCTTCTCATAAGGGTCGCCGGGGAATTCGCGGCGGTCGAGGATATATTTCAACTCAAGCTCGCTCTGCATACTTTTTTTGACTATATGCTCGTGGTTCTTAGCGAGCAGCTCGGCAACGCCGGAGCCGACAACGCCGTAGCCCATGATGGCAACATACATTCGGAATCGCTTCCTTCCTTTTTAAGTGATCCCCCGTCAGCCGCTCGGCGGCGCGGGTAAGACCCGAATATTTAAAGAAATATAGCGTTATAGTAACATATTTTTTCATAATAATAAAGGGGGTAATCAAAAGTTTATGAAGTTTTTCGTAATTTAATCCGTAAGTAATTGCCTTTTTGTGAAAAATGGTGTAGAATGGGCTCGTTCACAGAAAATACAGGAGGTGTATTCATTTGTCAACCATCGAAAAGAGAAGAGCCACGCTCATAAATCTCGTCTATTATTCATTGCTGATAGCTGCGTATTATCTGTTTCTGAAATACGCATTCTGGATAGTCGCGCCGTTTATCTTCGCCTTTGCGGTCGCAATGTTCCTGCAAAAGCCGATACGCAAAATAAATAAAAAGACCAAGATAAAGAAGGGCATAATCGGCTTTGTCGCGGTCATACTCATCTTCGCCATCCTCGCCAGCCTGCTCGTGCTCGTCGGCTACCGGATAGGCGTTGAGTTCAAAGGCTTTGCCGATTATATAATGCATAAGCTCGAGGACTTCCCGAACCTTATCCGCTCGGCGGAGGCGTGGGTCAATAATGCGGTCAGCTTCCTGCCCGATGCCATAGAGAAAACGATAACCGACGCAGTCAGTGACTTCACCGATAAGCTCCTGCTCGTCACCAAGGAGGACTCCGACATCCAGCAGGGTCTCTCCAGCGGCTTCTCGGGCATAGACCTCTCGGTGCTTAAGACCCCGCTCGGCGGCCTGCTCTCCACGGCGAAGCAGATACCCGCTGCACTGACGGCGGCGCTCATCGGCCTCATCGCCTGCTTCTTCATCACCTGCGATTACGATAATTTCACCTCGATGATAAAGCGCAACGTCTCCGAGAAGCACGAGCACGCCCTTGTCAGGACAAAGCACCTGCTCATAGATATCCTCGGCAAAATGTGCAAATCCTACCTCACCATAATGTTCGTCACCTTCTGCGAGGTCTCGATAGGGCTTAATATATTGAAGCTCATCGGCGTATACACGGGCGGATATATCCTCGTCATAGCGATATGCACAGCCCTTGTCGATATCCTGCCCATATTCGGCACAGGCACGGTGATGATACCGTGGGCAGTGGTCAGCCTCTTCACGGGTAAGACAGGCCTCGGCATAGGCCTGCTGGTCATCTACGGCATAATCACGGTCATCCGTCAGATACTCGAGCCGAGGCTCGTTGCAATGAACGTCGACATGCCCCCGATACTCACCCTTGCAGGCATGTATATCGGCCTGCAGCTCTTCGGCGTGGTAGGCATGTTCATGGTGCCCATCACATTCGTGCTCATCAAGGCGCTCAACAGCGAGGGCATAATCCACCTTTACGGCAGGGAAAAGCCCGCCGAGGAGGAGGAAACGCCCGCCGAAAATGCCGAGAAAGTCGAAACCGAGTAAAAAAAGCACAAGAAAAGTGCATTTCAGCAGTAATTTTTATAAAAAACACCAAAAAAATTATTGAAATGGCATAACTTTTGTGCTATAATTACTTCAATACGGTATTAAATACTGGATTTAAACTTGTTCCCGTGCGCATCGCCGACGGGTTTACATTAAGGAGGAAGTTTTTTTGAAAGCCTATAATGCCAAAGACATCAGAAACATCGCCATTGCCGGCCACAGCGGCAGAGGCAAGACCACCCTCGCCGAAGCAATGCTCTTCCTTGCAAAGGCTACCGACAGACTCGGCAGAGTTGCCGACGGCAACACCGTGCTTGACTTCGACGCAGAGGAAAAGAGACGCAAGGTCACAATAGCCACCGCCATGGCGGCTTTTGATTGGAATAACACCAAGATCAACCTGCTTGACACTCCGGGTCTTTTCGACTTCGCGGGCGGCGTGAGCGAGGGTATGCGTGCAGCCGAGAGCGCACTCATCGTCCTTGCAGCCGGCTCCGGCGTGGACGTCGGCGCAGAGAAGGCTTACAAAGCCGCTTCCGAGAGGAAGATAGCAAAGCTCTTCGCAGTCACCCGCTGCGACGCCGAGAACACCGACTTCTACAAGACCTTTGACGCTCTTAAAGAGGAATACGGCGCTCCCGTATGCCCCGTCGTCGTTCCCTATATGGAGGGCGACGCAGTCAAGGGCTATGTCGATTTCTCGACAGGCAAGGCTTACGCTTACAACGGCGGCAAGGCAAGCGAGATCGCTATGCCCGCCGACGACAGAATAGAAGAAATGAAAGAGGTCTTTAACGAGGCAGTTGCCTCCGCCGACGAGGAGCTTATGGAGAAGTTCTTCGAGGGCGAGGCTCTCACCGCCGAGGAGATCGCAAAGGGTCTCAAGGCAGGCATCATCGCGGGCGACATCTACCCCGTATACGCTTGCTCCGGCTACACCACCGACGGTGTCGACCTGCTCCTCAACGGCATTGTCAGCGCCGCTCCCGACGCCGCAAGTTGCGCGGGCGAAGGCGATATCAAGTGCGACGAAAACGGCGCTCTTGCGGCTATCTGCTTCAAGACCGTTGCCGACCCGTTCGTCGGTAAGATGTCCTTCTTCAAGGTCGTCTCCGGCAAAATCACATCCGACACTCCCGCTTACAACGCCCGCACAGGCGAGAGCGAGAGAATGGGTAAGATAATCACCCTCAAGGGCGCTAAGCAGGAGGATTCCGCTTGCATCCCCGCCGGTGATATCGGCGTTGTCACCAAGCTCTCCGGCTTCAAGACCGGCGACACCCTCTGCGCCCCCAAGGCTGATATAGAGCTTGCAGGCGTCAACTTCCCGAAGCCCTGCCTTCCCATGGCTGTCAAGGCTCGCAAGAAGGGCGAGGAGGACAAGATCGCTGCCGGCCTCAACAGACTTGCGGAAGAGGATCTTACCATATCCTACACCACCAACCCCGAGACCAAGGAGCAGATCCTTTCGGGTCTCGGCGAGCAGCATCTTGACTCGGTAGTTACCAAGCTCAAGAATAAATTCGGCGTTGAGGTCGACCTCTCCGTTCCCAAGGTCGCATACAGAGAAACCGTCAGCAAGACCTCCTATGTCCAGGGCAGACATAAGAAGCAGTCCGGCGGCAGCGGCCAGTTCGGCGATGTTTGGATCAGATTTGAGCATATCGACGGCGACGGCTTCGAGTTTGCCGAGGAAGTTGTCGGCGGCTCCGTTCCCAAGAACTTCTTCCCCGCAGTCGAAAAGGGTCTGCGCGAAGCGATCCTCAAGGGTCCCCTTGCCGGTTATCCCGTTGTCGGTCTGAAGGCAACCCTCTGCGACGGTTCGTCCCACCCCGTTGACTCCAACGAAATGGCGTTCAAGACCGCCGCAAAGATCGCTTACAAGAACGGTATGCCCCTTGCGAATCCCAAGCTCCTTGAGCCCTACGGCTCACTGAAGGCTTATATGCCCGGCGACAACCTCGGCGATATCATGGGCGATATCACCAAGAGGCGCGGCCGCGTGCTCGGCATGGGTCCCTGCGAGGATGACCCCAAGATGCAGGAGCTCGTCGCCGAAGTTCCTATGGCTGAGATGGGCGATTTCGCCACCGTGCTCCGCTCCGTCACCGCCGGCAGAGGCTACTTCTCATTCGTATTTGACCACTATGAGGCCGCTCCCGAGAACGTCGCTCAGAAGGTCATTGAGGAAGCTAAGGCCTCCGCAGAGGAAGAATAATTACATAAAACTCACTGTTTTTCTTTCATTAAAACCCCTCTTTGTGCAAACCGGGTGCAGGCAGCTGCATCCGGTTTGTCCTTTTTTGACCGCCGCGATCCGTGTATTGCGAGCGGTCATTTTTCTTTTTAAATCCGCCCTAAACAGACGCTTCTTTGCCCCGTTTCGGCAAAGTCAAAATATCCGTTGACATTATATTGCAAAAGATGTATAATATATTTGAACAAACTCTATTTAAATATTTATTTTTAAAAGGAGGGTAATCGGAGGCTATATAAATTTTCAAACCACCTCACGGAAAGGCGTGGTAAAATGTCATTTTATATTCGGCAATTCCTGCCGTATCTTGCAGTCTCGGCGGTGGTGTATCTGCCGTTCCGTCTGAGAAAAAAGCGCAGCAGTCTGATCCCCGACCTCATATTCTTTGTCTATATCGTGGCGCTGCTCATGCTGACCGTATTGCCAATGGTTTTCGTCGCTCAACACGGCCTGCTCGTCAGGCCCCCGTGCGCCGATGTGCTGCTGGGGCTCGGCAAGATTGAGACGATACCTCAGCCCTCGGAGAGAAGCCTGCAATTGCAGCCGTTCGCAACGGTTATCGGTCTGTTGACTGATGACGCCCTGCCGCAGCGGGTGCGGCTCTATCGTGCCGCCGCCAACATTCTCGGCAATCTGGCGCTGCTCATGCCGTTCGGCTTCCTGTTCCCGCTCAAAAGCGGCGCGGGACTTGGCAAAACCTGCGCCGTCGGGCTTGCCGCCGTGCTCGGCATAGAGATCATCCAGTATTTTGAGGGTCGTGTCGCCGATATCGACGACGTTATTTTGAATTTTGTCGGCATACTGCTCGGATTCGCGGCTTACTGCATTTTTACAAAAATAAAAGCCCTCGTCCGCTCACGAAAGGAGCTTCGGAAGGCTTAAATCATTCGGTTATTTCCGCAAAGCGATCCATATCGCTCTGCAATTTCTCAATGACCGCTCTTTTTCAATAAACGCTCCGTAGAGTCGGATAATTTACGGAAAGAAGGCGAGTATTTTGATAACCTCAGAGCGAGCGACCGAGCTTGCGAGAGAAAACTATGGCGATATGCTCCGCTTCTGCCTGTCACGTCTCGG
>FR888236.1:7997-8430 GCA_000431775.1 Clostridium sp. CAG:413
TCCTGCTGCTGCGGCAGCTGCTCGGCGAGCTGGAGGACTGCAATCTGAGAGGCTGGCTCTTCGCCGTTGCGGATAAAAAAATAAAAGAAGCCCGCCTGAACGCCTCAAGGCGCAAGCGGGAGCTGATATTGGAGGATATCGCCGAATCTCTCCGCAGCGAATCGGGCGAGCTTTGCCCCGCATGCGAGCTGACCCGTCCCCTCGGCGAGAAGGATCGCGGGCTTTTTGAAATGATATATGAGCGGGGCATGAGCCACGCCGATATCAGCCGCGCCCTCGGCGTCTCCGACGGCGCCCTGCGAGTGAGAATATGTAGGCTTAAAGCTAAATTGATGAAAAACATAAATTAATTTTTCACTTGAAAGGAGAAATACGCATGAAAACACACGGCAAACTCTTCCCCAACCTCATAGCCGCGGGCTTCCTTCTGACA
>FR888236.1:8454-15953 GCA_000431775.1 Clostridium sp. CAG:413
CTGCTGACAGCAGTATTCTTCCTGCTGCGCTGCTTCGACATTATCCACGGGATGCTGCTCGGCTGGGTGATAGCCCCGATCTGGGTCGCCATGCTCGTTCTCGCGGTGATACTGCTCATCGGGCGAGCGGCGAAGCTCGGCTTGGCGCTTCGACTGCTGCCGTTCGGGGCGGCTCTCATCCTGGCTCTCGTGTTCATCCTCAACAATGCCCTTGACCTGCTCGCCGTGAACGCATATTGGTATACGATGAGCGGTATTTCCATCGTCGCCGCAGCAGCGATACTTCTTTGTTCGCTGAAAGCAAAATAACACAAAGCCCGGTCGCTCCTTCATCGGAACGGCCGGGTCATCTTATTTGATATCAAATTCATTCCACGGGTATTCCTCCGTCGGCGGCAGAGCGGAGAAGCTCATTCTCTCGCCGCTTATCGGATGGGTGAATTCAAGCCCGCAGGCAAAAAGCGCAAGCCGGCCCGAGCCTCCGCCGTATCGCCCGTCCCCGACGAGCGGCAGCCGTCTGCTCGCAAACTGCACCCTTATCTGATGAGTTCTGCCCGTGATCAAGGAGACCTCTATGAGCGCCTTGCCCCCGCTCGCGGCAACCACACGGTAGTCGAGCGCCGCTTCACGCACGCCCTTACGCATGCGCTTGACGACGAAGGTCTTGTTCTTTTGCTTGTCACGGAAGAGAAGATCCGTCAGCGTGCCGCTTGCCTCGGCAGGAACGCCGTTCGTCACGGCATAGTAGCGCTTTTTCAGCCCGTGGCTCTGCACCTCGGCGCTGAGCGCCGCAGCGGAGTGGCTGTCCTTGGCGTAGACCATCAGCCCGCCCGTCTCACGGTCAAGCCGATGCACGGGGTAGGCTTTCGCCTTTTCGCCGTTCTCGGCAAAGTGCCTGTCGAGCAGCGAAAGCATACTCTCGCCCTCGCCCGCCTGGCTGAGCAGCCCCGCAGGCTTCAGGCAGACCGCTATGCAGGGATCCTCAAATATAATTGCCGCCGAGTCTTGCACGCCTCTCGCTCCTCCTGAGTGAATATCTTATATTATCCACGACCAGCCAGAGCTGACCCGCAAGGTGCTCGGGGTCCTCCCTCATGCCCGTCCTGAACCATTCGGATATCATGCCGAAGAGCGCATACTCATAAAACGAAGCGATGAACTCGATATCCTCGTCGGGCACATTCATCCCCGAGGCCATCGCCTGCACAAAGTCGACGACTATGTACTTACAGGATTTATACATATAGTTCTCAAAATAATCGTAGCTGCGCGAGGAGCAGATATTGTTGATTATCTTCTTGTGAGAATAGGCGACCTCGGCGACCTTCATAAATGCCGCAAGCCATGAGCCGCCGCCCTGATGGGTCTTGATGATATCGGTCATCTCACGCTTGAATATCTCCTCAAGCAGGTCGTAAATATCGCTGTAGTAGTAATAAAAAGTGTTGCGGTTGATGCCGCAGGTCTCGACGATATCCTTGATAGTTATCTTGTCGAACGGCTTCTTTTCGAGCAGCTCAACGAAAGTGTCGGATATCATTTTTTTAGTATCTTTCTGCATGATTTGCCCCCGTTTTTATTCTTTTTTTGTCCCCCATTCGGGCGCCTGAACGCGCCCGTCGGTAATACCACCGTATTTACTCTTTTTGTATTATAGCATATCTCTGATATTTTTTCAATAGAATAAACCTTTGTTTGACTTTTTGGTACAAAATCGCCTGCGGTTTTTGTGCAGATTGCCGAGAATCGTTTTTATGCAACATCCCTATTACATTTTTTGTTCATTTGTGGTAAAATTAAACGGAAGAAATGAGGTGAATTTCGTGTTTTACAATACGGGCGATACCGTCGTTTACGGCAGCAGCGTATGCAGCATATCAGGAGTAAAAGAAATGCGCTTCGGTGCAGATATAAAGCAATATTATATCCTTAAACCGATTTTCGAGCCTCAGTCAACGGTATATCATCCCGTTGACGGCGATTCGTCGAAGCTGCGCCCGCCGATAAGTNNCTTTGAAGCTGCGCCCGCCGATAAGTGCCGATGAAGCGCGCCGAATAGTTACTGCTCCGCCCATGCCCGATTGGGAGAGCGACGACCGCTTGCGACGGGAGGAATTCTTTCGCATTTTACACAGCGGGAGCTGCGCCGAGGTGGTCTCGATGGTCAAACTCATCTGCCGCCGTAAGCGTGAGGTCAAAAAGCTGCGAGCCGCTGACGAACGCTCGTTAAGCGACGGCAAAGGGCTTGTCGCCGGGGAGCTTGCCTATGCTCTCGGCATAACAAAAGACGAAGCGATAAAAGCCATAACCGACTGAAATGATGAGCATTACATAAACCGCGCGAATTAAAAGCGGCGGTACGGCGTTGTTACGATTCGTCACATTCCACAAAAACCGCACTTGAAATTTTACGCTTGCACCGTGTTACTTTTTCATCTTGAAAAAGACTGTATACACATAAGGCGAAGAACGGTAATCTATCCGTCAAACAAGTGAAAAAGCATCCGCACATCAAAGCGCGGATGCTTGATTTTTTATTCGTGATTTTTTACGAGATCCTTGAAGTGCTTGCCCTTATGCTCAAAATCCTTGTAGACGTTGTAGCTCGAGGCCGCCGGGGACATCAGGCAGGTCATGCCCTGCTTGGTGCAGCGGAAGGCGGCGTCCACCGCCTGCTCCATATCCTCGACGATGATTATATTTTTGCGGCAGCCGTGCTCCCGCATCTCGGCGCACAGGCGGCAGCCCGTGTCGGGCAGGCCGATGAGGTTGCTCACGGCGCTCCCCTCAAGGAAGCTGACGAAGCCCGAGTAATCAATTCCCCTGTCCATGCCGCCGAAGATGAGCGTGTCCACATCTCCGAGGGCTTCAACGGCGCACTGCACCGCCTGCGGAATCGTAGCGATCGAGTCGTTGACGAATTTGATGCCGCCGTATTCGCCGACCGGCTCCATGCGGTTCTCAATGCCGCCGAAATCCTTTATCGCCGAGACGATGGCTTCATCGCCGATGCCGAGGCACCTTGCGGCGGCTGCGGCAAGGCAGACATTCTGTTTGTTGTGCCTGCCCCTAAGCCTGTCGTTGGAGGCGGCCGCGGCGAGAATTTCGCCGTCCTCAGCCCCTCCGTCGGAGCAGACCTTGATGACGGTCGGTATAACGAGCGAGAAGTCAAAATATTTATCGAGATCCTGCTGAGCGTTGCAGATGAAATAATCGCAGCCGACCTGGTGGCGGATTATATTCATCTTTGCGGCGACATAGCCCTCAAAGCCGTTGTAGTGGTCAAGGTGCTCGGGATAAATATTAGTCATAACCGCCACATGGGGCGAGGCGGTCGTGAACTCAAGCTGATGCGCCGACATCTCAATGACCGCTATCTCCGGTTCGCCGCTCTCGAGCCTGTCGAGCACGGGAATGCCGATATTGCCGATGAGGCAGGCGGTCTTGCCCGACTTTTTGACCATCTGATAAATGAGAGTCGAGGTGGTCGTCTTGCCCTTGGTGCCCGTCACGCCGACGCAGGTACACTGCGAGAAGCGCAGGAAAAGATCCGTCTGGCAGGTGACCTCCACGCCCTCGGGCACGGTCACGTCACGGAACGAAATGCCCGGAGTTTTGATAACGAGGTCATAATCCTTCATCGCGTCGAAGTAGCAGTCGCCGCCGTAGAGGGTCACGTTGCTGTCATGCAGGTCGATATCGCGCCTGTCGCCTATGCCCAGATGCTTATCGGGCAGGTGGCGGCGGATCATATCGTAGGTCGAGCGCCCCTCCCTGCCGAAGCCGAGGATGAGCACGCGCCTCTCTCTGAGATATTCAATCAATTGCCGAAACATATTTATACATCTCCCTGACCGCCGGCAGGAATTCGCTGCCGACTGAGTTAACTTCGTTATATTCGCCGAAAAGCGCCCTCAGCTCGCAACTCGTGACGGGTGTGCGGCGTTTTTCGTATTCCGCAAGCAGATAAGGCTTCTCACCGCCGCCGAAGCGCCGCAAAGTCAGCTCCAGCATGGCGCAGACCTCCCGAGCCGTGCCGACGCATTCAAAGGGCTTGACTCCCGAGAAGCCGCAAAGCCCCTCAAAGTCGGCGAGCAGGTCTGCCTTGTCGAGCATATCGCAGCCGAACGCCTCTATCAACTCCCCGCGCTCCACAAAGGGCGAGAGCATTATGAAAACAAAGAGGCACTTGGCGCAGTTGCAGCACCATACATTTTTTTTGCTGCCCGCGTTGCAGGAGCGGAAAACCTTGAGATATTGCGGGCAGGCGGCGAATTTCTTGGCTATCTGAGCCTCGTTGAACGGGCGCAGCAGGCTGAAATACCGTATCGGCAACCCGAAATACCCGTCGGAGAAATCCCTGAAATCCTTCTCGAATTCATAAGATTTGGAGTATTGATGATTGACCCCCGTGCCGCCGATGTTGGCTTCATTCGCGCTCGATTCATTGGAGAGGGCGATATTCTCCGCCCCGATGAGATACGCGCAGTAGTAACTAAGGAAGGCGACTATCGCCGAGAACGGCGTGTGACCATTCAGGTAGCCCCTGCGGTTAAGCTCCAACAAATTCGGGTCGATGGTGCGGTAGGTTTTTATTATCCTGCTCTCGTCATAGCCCGCCGCAAGCACGCACTGAGTCCTTGCCGGCTGGTCGTTGACGGTGAAGAACATATTTTTGTTGCGGAAGCCCGAGAGCAATTCGGTGGTAACGGCGCTGTCTTTACCGCCGCCGACGGGTATGATATTCAGCCCCGCCGAGACGAAGTCACCGCCGCCGGGGAGCGCCTCGCCCTCGCAAACTATATTTACGAACGAATCAAGCTCGGTCGTGATGCCGTTGCGGTAAAAGAATTCGCCGAGCCCGCTGAACCAGAGCTTTTTGAACCAAAGGATATCCTCGCCGCTCAGGCTGCCGCAGAGCACCCGCACCGTCGGCGGACAAGCGGCTTTCCAATAGCTGACCGCCTCCGCCATGCCGAGACAGAAGGCTATCCGCCGCGCGGCGGGCGAATCAAAGGCGTTAATGATATTCAGATTATCCGTTTTTATCCGCGTGGTCGGTGTAAAGATCGTTTTGCCGAGCGAGAAGCGAAAGTTGAGAGTTATCTCGCCCTCTTTGCCGGTGAGAGAGAAGCTCTCATAGAGAAATTCGGGGTTCTCTTTCCTCAGCGATTCAAAATCAGCCATTTGGTGACCTCCAAAATTAACCTTTGATTATATTATATCAAATCGGCGGGCGGTATTCAAGTGGTCGGCGGGCAAATCAAACTATGTTTATCGGTGTTCGCCCGCGCAGGCGCGCAAAAAAACAGGTCTGCCGTGTGACAGACCTGCCCAAAAATGCTTTTTGATTAGAAGCCGAACTTTCCTTCAAGCCATGCGGTAACTATCTCCCAGATAGGATTCCAGATTGCGCTGAACTTGGTGAGCAGGTCACCGAGAAAGTCGAAATCGAGAGCCTTGAGGTCAAGATTTGCCAAAGACTTGATGAAGGTAAGAATGAGCGCCTGAATGCCTTCGGTGTTGATATCCATGATTTATCCCCCTTTAATTATTTCTGCTTGCCCGCCGAAGCCGAATGCCCCGACGGATTACGGCAGTTTACGGTCATATTATAACCTATTTTCTGCAATATGTCAAGCCACAACATATTGGGGCTGTGCGGCGAGGTCAATACTGACTGCAAGGTCGTCGAGCCATTCGCCCGTCAGATAATTCCTCGGGCGCAGCTCCGCCTTGCCGCCGTATACCTCGACCTGATAGCCGACTCCCGTGTCTTCGGAGGAGAGGAGGCAGGGCACGTCGATGAAGGTTACGCCGTCCTTGCTGCCGACGCTGACGGAGTCTATCGGGTTGTGAATATGCCCCGAAAAGTAGAATACGTTTTTGTGGCTTGTGAGGATATTATACACATCTGCGCTCTGCTCGCCTATCGTGCCCTCCGGCCACTCTCTTGCGACCGTGCCCTTAAGCGGGAAATGGCAGAATACAAAGGCGGGCTTGCCGCTTGCGTCCGCCTCTGTCAGGCGGGCGTCGAGCCATTCGAGCTGCTCGGGCGAAATATACGCCTGAATGCCCTTATCCGCCTCGGAGCCGAGGACTATGAAGCTGTAGCCGTTGATAACCTTCGAATAATAGGTCTTGTCGAGCTTCTTGCCCGCAAGCAAGCCGGCAAAGAATTTGAATTTCGCGCTGCCCCTGTCATAGCCGTTCTCGGCTGTGAATATCTCGTGATTGCCCATTGCCTCAAGGATATTGCGGGCGTTGCAAAACAGCTTGAGCTGCATGAAAAGGAAGCTGTGCTCGATGAATTGACCGTTCATGGTGTTGTCCCCGAGCAGCACCAGAGCGTCGTTCCTGTGCTGAGCGCCGCTGATATCCATAAGTATCTTCGGGAACTGCTTAAATCTGTCGTTGTTGTTGCCCTCCATATGGACGTCCGAGATAACGGCGAACGAGAGGTCGGTATCCTTATAAAGAGGCTCGTAGGTGGGCGGATAAATATTGAATACCGCCGCGATAACAAAGGTCATTATGAGTGATATCAATTCTTTCATGTCGTTCTCCTTTCTGCAATTACACACAGTAATCCTGATAGCGGTCTATTAATGAAACGTCGGCGGTCAGCTCCAAATAGAGGCCGTCCGCGCGGTAATCCTCGACGGTGATAACGCCGTCCTTCCGCAGCGCCGCCGCAGCCGCTCCGTCGGAGTACGGGATCAGCAGCTTCGCTTTTGCCCGTGTCGGCGGCAGAGCCTTTGCCACGGCGTCGAGCAGCTCGTCAAGCCCCTTGCCCTCAAGAGCGGAGATATTCACCGCCCCGGGCAGGCGCATGGCGGCTTCATCCGCCTGCGGCAGGTCGCATTTATTGAATACGGGGATTATCGGCTTGCCTGAGCAGCCCAATTCCTCGAGCAGGTCGTTTGTAACTTTCAAATGCTCGGCGCACTCGGGGTCGGAGGCGTCGCAGACATTCAGTATCACCTTGGCGCAGACTGCCTCCTCAAGCGTCGACTTGAACGCCTCGACGAGGTGATGCGGCAGACGGCGGATAAATCCGACGGTGTCGATGAGCATGACCCGCCTGCCGTCGGGCAGCACCAGCGCGCGTGAGGTCGGGTCGAGGGTCGCAAAGAGCTTATCCTGGGCGAGCACACCCGCCTCGGTCAGGGTATTCATCAGGGTCGATTTGCCGGCGTTGGTGTAGCCGACGATAACTACGGTCTCAACGCCGTCCTTCTCACGCCTTGCCCTCGCAAGGCTTCGGCGCTTCTCAAGGGCGTCGAATTCATCCTCAAGCGCCTTTATCCTCCGCCTTATATGGCGTCGGTCGCTCTCGAGCTTCGTTTCGCCGGGGCCTCTCGTCCCAATGCCGCCGCCGAGCCTTGAGAGCTTGGTGCCCTGACCCATGAGCCTCGGCAGGGAATAGCGCAGCTGTGCCAGCTCCACCTGCAATTTGCCCTCGTTGCTCCTCGCGCGCTCGGCAAAAATATCGAGTA
>FR888236.1:16000-24191 GCA_000431775.1 Clostridium sp. CAG:413
CGGTCGCTTTCTCGATATTCCGAAGCTGCGCGGGGGCAAGCTCACTGTCCGCAATGACGAGGTCGACCTCGTTATTTTTGCAGAAGTCGCCCAGTTCCTCCAGACGGCCGCTGCCGAGGAAGGTGCCGCTGTCGGGCTTGTCGCGCTTTTGGCTCATCCTGCCGACGACCTCTGCGCCGGCGGTCTCCGCCAATTCCTCAAGCTCGTCGAGCGAGATATCGCAATCGTATTCGCCCGTGTCGACGGCTATCAGCACCGCCTTCTCGGGCTCTTGTTTGTTCTCGTAAAATTCCATATGCACAAATTATCAGAGGGCCGCCGCCGAAGCAGCAGCCCTCGCCTTTTCAATTAGTTCTTTTTTATCGAGTCGGCATTTATGATGCTGCCCTCGCCGCTGTAGGTGACGGTGACGCTGTCGCCCCTGTTTAGGATGACCACGCCCTCATCCTTGGAGGCCGCAATAGCGAAATAAGCCTCGTTTGAGTCGAGCTTGATATAATAGTAGCTCTCGCCGCCCATGACCGCAGTCCTGATATCGGCTATAGTGCCGCTTGCGGTGAGCTTTGACGTGTCGGGCGTTTTGTCCTCATTGGTGCCGGGGGTCACGACGTCGTCGGGATTGATGTCAACGGTGATGCCCTTCTCCTTGAGGGACTCGATATAGCTTGCAAGGCACTTGCTCAGATCCGTGCCGGTGACGCCCATCTTGTTGTTATTGTAGTTGGCAACATTGATAAGCGCATACTGCTGGACTATCTGATTCTTGGGATCCTTGAGGGAGAGGAAGTAGGTCGGCTCGCCGCCGATGTTGAGCAGCAGCGGGAAGGTGGCGGTGTAGCCAAGATCCATTACTCGGCCCTCTGCCGCCTGCTGAGCGGAGTATTCCGTGCCGCCCGTGACGTTGTAGAAGTCTGCCTCTTTTGTTCTCTGGTTGACAAGGACGAAGCCGATTATCGACTGGTCGGAGGTGACGGAGGTAACGCCCGTATACATCCAGACGTCGTCGTTCTTTGCAATGTAGTTGTAGCCGTCGGTGGTCTTGATAACGTCCTTCTGGCCGAGCAGCGAGTTCCAGAAGCCCTTCTGATACTTGCCGTAGTAGTTATACTGCTGGACTATAAGGTCGGAGTCATAGACTCTGTCTATCCACTGGAGGTTGGGGTCGTCCTTGAGCTGATCCATCGAATACTCGATGCATTCGCCGCTGACCGCGTCAACAAGCACGATGCCTATTACGTCCGTGCCGCCGAAGAGGCCGATAGTCTTGTCAAGACGGGCGCAGATCCAGAACGGATCGCCGTCGTCGTTGACTTCAAAGGTGGCGTCGGCAAAAAGATAGGTCGGGAATTCAAAGCGCAGGTGACGCTTGAGGAGCTTATTGAAATGCTCGTATGCGGAGTATCTGATAGAGCCGTCCTTAAGCTCGACAAAGTTGGTGCTTTCATCAGCCATATTGACCATGACGTAGCCGGGGAAGCCCTCGCGGGTATTTACCAGCCACTTGATTATATCGGCGTACTGGAGAGGCACGACCCTGTAGGGCTTGCCCTGATAGTTTATCTGGGAATTCTCGGGGGCAATGGTGAACTGCGAGACCGAGCCGATATCCTTGAGGGCGCCGAGCGCTCTTGCCGCAAGCTGAGCGGCGGTGTCTTCATCGAGCTTGGGTATCTCGCTGAAGCTGTCGGCGGTCTGCTCCTCTACGTCCTCGGAGAAATTGCTGTCGGTATCAATGGATATTATCTTGCTGTAGCTGGAAGCTCTGAAGAACTCACAGGAAACAAGATATCCGATGCCGACGGCAACGAGCAGCACGGCGATGATGATGCCGGGCACTATCGCTCTGCGCTTGACATAGGGAACATATTCGGGCTTGCCGAAAACATTCGAGAACAGGGCGTTGAACACCACATAGGATGCAACGACCGCGCCGAGATAAATGTAAAGGTCATATGATTTGAAGTTGAGGGCCGGGAGCATAAAATAAAAGAGTATGCCGGCAAAGACCGCGGAGCAAAGCAGGCTGAGCACTATCTTGAGCGCGGCCTTCTCCGGCGGGATGACTACATCCTTCTTCCTGCCTCCGTCTTTCTTCGAGAAATCGACTTTAATGGGATCCATTAGTTCATCTCCTTATACGTGTTATGATACAGTATAACCTATTTTATAAATTATTACAAGTGTTTTTTGTTAATATTAGCGTTTGACTTTGCGAGCGCAAACATGGTATTATGACAATATAATTTGATTTTCGTTCGGTTATCCGGCGGAGAAAGAGGTGCAGAGATGTTTTCCGATTATCTTGATACGATAGCTTTCGTCTCCAAATACGACCCGCAGGTCGGCGAAGCAATGCAGGCGGAGCTTAAAAGGCAGCGCAGGAATCTGGAGCTTATCGCTTCGGAGAATATCGTCTCGCCCGCCGTCATGGCGGCAATGGGCAGCGTGCTGACCAATAAATACGCCGAGGGTTACCCCGGCAGGAGGTATTACGGCGGCTGCGAATGCGTGGACGTTGTGGAGAATATCGCGATAGAGCGCGCCAAGGAGCTTTTCGGCGCAGAGGCGGCGAATGTGCAGCCCCACTCGGGCGCTCAGGCAAATATGGCGGCGTACTCGGCGATACTTGAGCCTGGCGACACGGTGATGGGCATGAGCCTTGCCGACGGCGGGCACCTGACCCACGGCTCGCCCGTCAATGCCAGCGGCAAGCTCTATAAATTCGTGCCCTACGGCGTTGACCCCGACGGCTTCATTGATTACGACGGCCTTGAGCGCAAGGCAAGGGAAATAAAGCCGAAGCTCATCGTGGCGGGCGCCTCCGCCTACCCGAGGATAATTGATTTTGAGCGCATCGGGGCGCTCGCAAAAGAGATAGGCGCATACTTCATGGTGGATATGGCTCATATCGCAGGTCTTGTGGCGGCGGGGCTGCATCCCTCGCCCGTGCCCTATGCCGATATCGTCACCACCACCACTCACAAGACCCTCAGGGGGCCGAGGGGCGGTCTTATCCTCTCGACCGAGGAGCTTGCACCAGCAATAAACAAAGCGATATTCCCCGGCAATCAGGGCGGCCCGCTCATGCACATCATTGCCGCAAAGGCGGTCTGCTTCGGCGAGGCTCTCGCCCCTGAATTCAAGGAATATCAAAAAAATATTGTCTCAAACTGCTCAGCTCTCGCAAACGGACTGCTCTCAAGGGGAGTTCGACTCGTGTCGGGCGGCACGGATAACCACCTTATCCTTGTCGATCTGCGCTCGCTCGGCGTTACGGGCAAGGAGCTTGAGCACAGGCTCGACGAGGTATATATCACCGCCAACAAAAATTCCGTGCCCAACGACCCCGAGAAGCCCTTTGTCACCAGCGGCATAAGGCTCGGCACCGCCGCCGTCACCTCGAGAGGGCTTAATGAACAGGATATGGACACGATAGCGGATTTCGTCTACCGCTGCGCCGTCGATTTTGAGGGCAGCGCCGACGATATCAGGCGCGGCGTTTGCGATCTCTGCCGCCGCTATCCGCTTTACGAGTAAGGAGGGCTTCAAATGCAAGGAATTTTTACCGCTCTGCTCACCCCGTTCAATGCGGATTACACCGTCAACGAAAAGTCGCTGCAAAAGCTGGTCGAATTCAACCTTGAGAAGGGCGTCAACGGCTTCTATGTCGGCGGCAGCACAGGCGAGGGAATGCTGATGTCGCCCGAGGAGAGGAAAGAAGTTTTTCGCATCGTCAAAAGGGCTGCGGGCGACAGGGTCGATATGATAGCGCACTGCGGCTCGGTCTCCACCGACGACGCGATAAGCATGGCGAAGGAGGCCGAGGCTCTCGGCTACACCGCCGTCTCCGCCGTCGCGCCTTATTATTATTCATTCTCATATGACGCTATCCGCAAGTATTACGACGATATCGTGTCGAGCGTGAGCCTGCCTATGGTCATCTATAACTTCCCCGGCGGCAACGGCTTCACCTTCACCGCGGATATCGCCGCCGAGATATTCCGGGACGAGCGCTTCATCGGCATAAAGCATACCTCGACCGACCTTTTCGCCCTCCAACAGTTTAAGCAGCGGATCGAGCGCATCACCGTATTCAACGGCTTTGACGAGATGTGCCTCGGCGGTCTCGCAATGGGCGCGGACGGCGCTATCGGCAGCACATATAACTTCATGGCGGATAAATTCCTGCGCCTTTACGACGAATTCAAACACGGCAGCGTCGCCGAGGCTCAGAGGATCCAGAATGAAGCGAACGCCATAATCGCCGAGCTTGTGAAATACGGCGTTATGCCCTGCGAAAAGGCGATACTGACCTTTATGGGCATCGACTGCGGCCCCTGCCGCCGCCCGTTCCTGCCGATAAGCTCCGAGGGAGCAAAAGCAATGAAAGCAATAGCCGATTCACTTAAATAAACAGTGAATTGAAAGAAGCAGGCCATGAAACTTCTCAAAAGGCAGCGTGCGCGAGGAGTGGAACGGCAACGCCTTCAACAACCCCGAGGGCACCTTCCCGCAGAATTTTATAGTCGATTATGTGAGGGTCTACGCCCCCTCCGAATAAAAATAACGCACCTTGCCGTTTGCCCGGCAGGGTGCGTTGATTCTATTATGTTCAGACCCTTGCGGTCTCCTTTTTCTCTGCCTTGGGTGCGGAGAGATCCATCTTGAATCTGCCCTTGTGTCTGTAGGGGTAGATCCTTATCGCAATGATCGCTATCATTGCGCCGACGGTGTTGAGGATGATGTCGCCCATGGTGTCCATTATCGCCCAACGCTCACGGAAATACGGGTTAAACAGGGTCTCGACCTTTGCCGTGTTCTCGGCTATGGTGTAGCTCCAGTGCTGAGCGTCTCCCGCCTTGTAGATGTCATTTATTGCGGCAGCGCTCTTGCAGGCTATCTGGTCAAAGGTGAATTCAAACAGCTCCCATCCGGTCGAGGCGAGGAAGGAGAAACCGACCGCCGCGAGCAGCACGAGCGAGAGCGGAGCGGTGGCATGATCGCGCTTCTGCATAGCGGAGGCTATCTCATAGCCGAAGAATACGCAGGCTCCGCCGCCGATAAGGTGCAGGACGGTGTCCCAGTACCGGAGATCGTAGTAGAAATTCATGAATTTGCCGCCGAACGAGGCCGCGAAGATGCCGATAATCAGGAAGGTCTGCACGACCGACGGAACATGGCGCAGGGAATTTGTCTTAGGCAGCATCATAAACACCTCCCAGACGAACATACAAAGGAAATTTGCGCCGACCTGAAGAGGATTCGTGATATCGAAACTCTCCCCCTCGCCGGGGAAGAAGCCTTTAATAAATGCGTAAATCATCAGGGCGCGGAATACCCACCAGATGACCATGCGGTACCTGGGGCATTCGGCAAAAAGACTTTTAAAATAGTTTTTCATTACGGTCCCCCGTTTCTTGAATTTTTCTCATGTGCGGGTCTAAGTATATCAGTTTCGGGTGAATGTGTCAATATAATATGCTGCTTTGATAGAATTTTGTAACATTTCTGCTCATTTTTAAAGCATTTTACCCATTTTCAATCGCTGCTTCATGTGGTATTATTAACTATATCATAAAGAAAAGGGAGGGTAATATGACACAGCGGCTTTACTACGATGATGTCTATATAAAGGATTTCACCGCGCGGGTCGTTTCCTGCGTTGAGAGCGGCGGCAGCTATGAGGTCGTGCTCGACAGGACCGCGTTCTTCCCCGAGGGCGGCGGTCAGCCTGCGGATAACGGCTTCATCGGCGGCGCAAAAGTATTCGACGTTCACGAAAAGGGCGGAGAAGTGGTTCACTGCTGCTCCGAGAAGTGCCCCGTCGGCGCGCAGGTCGAGTGCAGAATCGATTATGAGCGCAGATTTGACCATATGCAGCAGCACACGGGCGAGCACATCTTCTCCGGCTTCGTTCACTCTGTCTGCGGCTTTGAGAATGTCGGCTTTCATATGGGCGAGAGCAGCGTGACGGTCGACTTCAACGGCGTTGTTTCACCCGAGGAGCTGCGGCGCATCGAGCGGCTCGCAAACGAAGCGATATACAAAAATATATATGTCGAGACTCTTTTGCCCTCGACCGAGGAGCTTGAGAATTACTCCTATCGCAGCAAAAAGGAGCTTCAGGGTCAGGTGCGCCTTGTCAGGATCGAGGGCGTTGACCTTTGCGCCTGCTGCGGCACCCATGTCTCCCGCACGGGCGAGGTCGGCATGATAAAGGCTGTCGCCTCGGCGCATTACAAATCAGGCGTGCGCATAGCTCTGCTCATCGGCAGGCGCGCGCTTGCGGATTACGGCGAGAAAAACGACAGCGTATATGCGATATCAAATCTGCTCTGTGCCAAGACCGAGGAGGTCGCTCCGGCGGTCGAGCGGCTGCGCGAGCAGCTCAAAACGGCGCAGTATGAATACTCCGAGCTTAAAAAGCGGCTCTTTGCGCTCGAAAGCGAGAATGCGAGTGAGGGCTTCGAGCTGCGCTTCGACCCCTCCGGCTCTGCGGAGGACGCAAGGATATTCGCCGACATGCTTGCCGAAAAAGCGGCGGCTGCGGCGGTGTTCTCGGGCAGCGACGGCAGCGGCTATAAATACGCCGTGGTCAGCCGCACCGAGGACGTCAGACCCCTCGGCAAGGAGCTGAATTCGGCGCTCGGTGGCAGAGGCGGCGGCAAGCCCGAGATGATCCAGGGCTCCGTCTCCGCCGCAAGAGCCGAGATAGAGGCTTTCTTTAACGGCAAAAAATAAATTTATATAAGAAATCAGGCGTTTTATATGGAAACATTGTTTTGCATTTCTACAGCTCTTGCAGCGGGCCTCTTTATGACCCGCCCCGCAAAGAAACTCGGCCTGCCCGCGGTCACGGCGTACCTCGTTGCGGGCATCCTCATCGGCCCCTACTGCCTCGGCAGGCTCGGCATAGAGGGTCTGGGCTTCGTCTCCGCCGAGAGCGTTCAGGCGCTCGGGCTTTTCTCCGATGTTGCGCTGGGCTTCATAGCCTTTGCTATAGGCAACGAATTCAGGCTCTCGCAGCTCAAAAAAATTGGAGGGAAGGCCACCTTTATCGGTATTTTGCAGGCAGTCATAACAGCAGCTGTCGTTGACGCCGCGCTGCTCGTGCTGCATATATTCCTCGGCGAGAAGCTTCCCGTGCCCATGGCGCTGACCCTCGGTGCAATTGCGGCGGCGACCGCCCCTGCGGCGACCCTCATGGTCGTGAGGCAGTATAAGGCAAAGGGCAAGCTGACCGACCTGCTGCTCCCGATAGTCGCTATCGACGACGCCGTAGGCCTTGTCGTATTCTCCGTCTCGTTCGGCGTGGCAAGGGCCATGGTCAACGGCGAATTCAGCATAATCTCTATCGCCGTCGAGCCGATAATCGAGATAGTCTGCTCGCTGGCGCTCGGCGCTCTGATGGGCGTGCTCTTCACCTTCTGCGAAAAATTCTTCAACTCAAACAGCAAGCGTCTCTGCCTGTCGCTGACCTTCGTGCTCTTTACGGTCGCGATCTCAAAGCTCGAATTTGAGATAGGCGGCGTGCATATCGGCTTCTCCGCCCTGCTCGTCTGCATGATGCTCGGCACGATATTCTGCAACATGTGCGATTTCTCCGCCGAGATCATGGACAAGACCGACAAATGGACTGTGCCGCTCTTCGCTCTCTTCTTTGTTATCAGCGGTGCGGAGCTGGAGCTTAACGTATTCTCCGACCCCGCGATAATCGGCATCGGTGCGGCTTACATACTTTCCCGCTCGGCGGGCAAATACATCGGCGCATTCTCAAGCTGCAAGATGGCGAAATGCGACGAAAAGACCACCCGCTACCTCGGCGTGACGCTGCTGCCCCAGGCGGGCGTGGCGCTCGGAATGTCGGTCACGGTCATGGAATTGGGCGACATCGGCTCGATAATCAGAAATATCATTCTTTTCTCCGTGCTGGTCTATGAGCTGCTCGGCCCCGTGCTCACCAAGATAGCGCTGACCAAGGCTGGCGACATCACCGAGAAGCCGAAGGAGAAGGAGCGCAAGCACCGCACTCCCCCCGCGAAGATAAATTAAACAGCTTCAAAAAATCCTGCGAAAACTCTAATGTCCGTTTTTTACGGACTTGTTCAAAAACGCAGGATTTTTTTGCGATTTCGAAATGAATGTGTTGTAATATTTTTAAAAAAGCGGAAATCCTTGTATTTTCAAGGGT
>FR888237.1 GCA_000431775.1 Clostridium sp. CAG:413
GCACGTGCTTCGGCTTTTAAAATGCCCTTCAAAATCAAAGAGGGAATCCCCGGAAAGCGCATTTCTTTTGAGAAAGAACCGAACCTCGATGTTACGATTTGGGTCTTTGTCAAGGACGGCAATAAAATCAAGGTCATGGCAAACATTCAGGAGAACAAAACGACCGTCAACGGTATGCGCGTTGACAAAAACAGCGTAATGCAAAAAGGCATAAAAGGTGTAGCTAATCTTCCTATTGAAAGAGGCGAGTATCTTGACGAAGTGACCGAAAAGGTTAAAAAGATACTCAACGGCGAGCAGGTTGAAGATTATGTAGCGCCCGTTGGTGCCAACGGCAGCGGACAGGGCGAAAAAGATTGGCTTGTAACGCTTATTCTCTGCCTTTTCCTCGGCGGAATCGGTGCACACCGTTTCTATGCGGGTAAAGTAGGATCGGGCATTCTTTATATTCTCACCGCCGGCGTTTTCGGCATCGGCATTCTTGTTGACCTGATAAAGATCATTACCGGCAAATTCACCGACAAAGA
>FR888238.1:0-3689 GCA_000431775.1 Clostridium sp. CAG:413
TCATGGAACACCTCCTTCACGATCGTCCGATCAGCCTTGAAGTATGTCATAATTTTCTCGGCTTAAATCATTGCGAAGCCGATCACGGGCTTCTTCATAGGATATTTCACCATTATCAAATGCTTCCTTGAGTTTAAGCGCCCCGGCGTATCGCCATTTCATAAAGTCAACCAAATCGCGATCCTCTGTCGGGCCTTCTATCTCGAGCCAGTAATACATATCCTCAACCATACTGTCAAATGCCTTGTGCTCGCTGCTCTCTACCTCTTCGCGGGACAGCGGATAATCATTCTCTATGATATCCCAGAGCTTTTTCTGCAAATCGGTATAAATCTGCTTATTATATGCTTTCTGAGCGTCAGACAGCGACCGTGACTTGTCGGTTCTGATATATCCGTAGTAGGCTTCGTCGAGGCTTTTCAGTTCACTCTCGACATCGCTCCTCGAAGAATACGAGCCCTTTATTTCATATGAAAACCGACCGTCAAAAACGGTTTGATCGTTCGATAACGTCGGCGCTTCGGTAACAGTATTATAATTATAACGCAAAGCGGAAATGTCAAGCAGTGTTGTTGTGCTCCGCTCATCATTCTTTGAGCCGTTTAATGAGCAAGAGCTTAAAAGAAAGCAAATCAACACCAAGCCTAAAACTACATATTTCATGGCTTTTCTCTCCGCTAATAATTAATTCCGCTCAGGTTGCTCACGCTGACGGTTTCCTCAGGCATTTTTGTTGTCGCTTCTTCGGTCAGCTTGGCTTCTTCCGACATTTCTCTGTTATTCTTCTCAACTGCATCGAGATACCAAGCATCATACTTTTTGTGCTCGTAATCTTCACCGAAAATCTCAACAAAAAGCTCCTCTATCTGCCTGTCAAAGTGATATTTCCTGTTCAGTTCTTTGTGAAGCTGCTCTATTTTTTTCTCTTGCAATTCATTTATCTGCTTCGCCAGATCCTGCCCGGTGATGCCACTGTCTTTTTTGGGGGCATCCTCTATTTTGTACCACTTCATCATCGCACATTGCATTAGCATAAACTCATATACTACTTGACTGCGGCTTTCAGTCACCTCGTTGTAATCAAGACCCTTACTTTCTATTAGATCTTTCATAAACAAGTGTCTTTCATATGAATCTTTTATTTCTTTTTCATATTTCTCCTTTTGCCACGGAGCCAAGTCATATTCCGTTCCCTCCACCTCGAGCTTATTGACAAGTACATTAAGCACTTTATGTATCAATTTTTCTTTATCCGTTATGCCCTCCGTGTAAAATTTTATTACCTCTCTGCGAGCTATTGTATAATAATCAAAGTCGGGCGGGAGTTCCGGTATCGTCTGATACATTTTTTCAACATACGAGCGAGTAGTGTTAGGATTATCAAGTGTTTCACCCTTGTTGTGTTTTGTAACAGCAAAAGCCAAACCGATCAAAGCCAAAAGAAACAAAGAAGAAACTATTACGATAATTTTCCTTTTTGTTTTCATATTAATAAGTACAAAGCAGTCGGTAAAACTGCTTCCAACTCCTATCATATATTTAACAATTAAAATTATTCCTTCACGGTCAAAAGAATCAACAAACCATCGGAATCACCCCCTTATAACTATAGCATATATAATCAGGGCTATAAAGTCAACAAATATTCTTGAAATTTATATATATTTCATACTTTATTAACATTTTTCAGCAAAAATATTCGGTATGATTTAAAGCGATAAAGCCTCCGACGCTATTGCGCCGAAGGCTTTGATCTATTCAGATAGCCCGAGAGGTCGCCGAGGGTCAGGGCGGGTGTGCTGCGCTCGCCGAGGCGCAGATCGTCTATCGAGAAATACAGCCCGTTTTCGCTTGAAGCCGAGGAATATTCATAGCGGCGTGTGTTATAGTATTCGCACCGCTCCCCTACCTTACCGTCTGCAAAAAGCGCCGAAACAATCGCTTTGATATCCTCCTGCGGAGAATAGACCGATGTCACCGTGCCCGCAAGCGAAATAAAAGCAGCCGCCCTGTCAACCGCGGTGCTTGCAAGGCTCACGGACTGCACGCTGCCGTCGGCGCAGGTCTGCATGGAGAGCACATATTCGGTCCCTCCCCCGTCGCTGACGAAGCAATAGCAGCGGTCGCCGCTGTAATATCTGCCGTCAAAGTCAACGCTCAGCGTTTTATCGGCTTCGGCAAGACGTTCAAGAAATATCTCGGGCGACATCTCCGTTTGCAGCGCGCAGGACGAGAGAGCAATCGCCGCGGATATCAGCAAAACGACGGCGGTCACGGCACGGCGGCTCAATACTTCGCCCTCTTTTTGATATTCACCCGAAGGCTTTATTATTAGTCATACATGAGGATCTTCTGCGGTTCGCCGAGATAACCCCCGCTTATCACACGCTCAGTTTATTAAGATCGAAGATATGCATTTCGGTCTCGTTAACCAAGCCCTCGGCGGTACCCGAGCCGACATTTTTGATAACGCTGATGACCGTGTTGTTCCCGGCAAAAGATGCGTCGGCGACATTTGTGTCGCGCAGACCGTCGATAATGCTGAGCGTTCCGCCGTCTCTCTTATAGAACCAAAGCGCCGATGCGGTGCACGAAACGGCATAATCGCCGAACAATTTCGCCCCGTCAGGGAAAATATCCGCCACGGCGGTTTTGCCGTCGCTAAGGTCGATGATCCATGTTTTTTGCGAGGAGTCGCCTCTTGACGGGTCCTTTGTCTCGACATAGAGGGCGTAACCGGCGGCGCAATCCTTTAACGTGTAGCTGCCGTCGCCCAAGGCGAGCTCCGTCACCTTGCCGCTCGCAATATCATATACGCCGAGGGT
This sequence comes from Clostridium sp. CAG:413, assembly GCA_000431775.1. Lineage (GTDB taxonomy): Bacteria > Bacillota > Clostridia > Oscillospirales > Acutalibacteraceae > CAG-177. The sequence continues at coordinate 2,826 of FR888238.1, forward strand.
AGTTTTACCGCCCTTATTGACGGTAAAAACGGCCTTGCCGTCACCCGCGCACACTTTGTCGCCGCCCTCGGATATCGTCTTTGTCTCCTTGGTCGTGCAGTCATAGGCTTTAATGAGCGAGCGTGTATTCTCGCCGCCGATGTCAAAGCATTCGTCCCAGAACACAACTCCGTCGGAAATGCACGGCTCACCGACCGCAGAATCATTGCCGAGCTTGGTTATCTGAGTTATCTCTTTTGTCTTATAATTCATGCAATAGATGTTATGCGCGGAGTTATAGATCTCGCAGTCGTTCCATATGAGCCACTCGCCGTCAAACCGAATGCTCTGAATATCGCCGAGCTCGTGCGTGCTCTCAAAGATGTTATCATATTTGCCGCTGCCGATGTCATATGAGATCAGATAACGGCGGTCGGTCTCCGTCCTGTCCTCGGTCGCAACTGCCATTACCAGCTTGCCGTCGAGCAGCAAGGGTGACGACACGGACTTGAACGGAACTTTGACGGTCTCATAATCAATTTTCAAATCCGTCGAGACGGAATTTGCCTGCTCCGTCGTGGTCTCCGGCGCGGCATCCGTGCCGCAGGACGCGAGAAATAAAAACATAAGGGCTAAAATCAATGCAGATACTCTCTTCATGTTATCTCCTCCGTTTTTTGATATTGAATTTATCTTTTGTCCGCCGCCCGACGCCACATCGGAGACACCCCCTGTCAAAATAAACGTCTTTGCAATTTCAGTATATATAATTTAATTTGCTCAGTCAAGTAACATTTTTGTAACTTATTGATTATTTATCGTTTGACAGTATTTTCTTTAGAAAAACATTGAGCACTGAAGTCACTAAAGCCTCCGACGCTATTG
>FR888238.1:3699-17087 GCA_000431775.1 Clostridium sp. CAG:413
GCAACTCCGCCCAGAGCGCCGCCGAGGGTCATTGCGCCGATAAAGGCTATCAGCCGCACCCCCGCGCCCGAGCTGAGCAGAGCGGCAGCAGCGGCGCAGGGCAGCGAGGCGCAAAGCCCCGCAAGCGCACCGCAGGCAAGCCCGTTCTTTTTAATAGGCTTCGCCGCCGCAAAGCCCGCAGCAAGCCCCGAGAGCAGGGCGATTATCAAGCCTGCGGGGAAATATGCCCCCGAGCCTATGCCGCTTTTGAGCGAAGCGAGGGCAAATGCCGCCGTAAAAGCAAAGAAAAGCACCGCACCTATCGCCGCACCGACGGCAATCTTCTTAAACGGAGAAGCCGACTGCTCCTCGCGCCTCGCTTTTTTGGTTTTCGCAGGCATAAAAATACTCCCCTCACGTCATGTTAGTACATGATATGAGGGGGGCGAATAAATTATTCTCAGCTGTCGAAGGTGTCGTCCTTCTTCTTCTTTGATTTCTTTCTGCTTGCCTTGCTGTTCTCAACGGCTTCGTCCATCTTCTTTTTCTTCTCAGCTTCGGCAGCTTCCTTGGCGGCCTGTCTCTCAGCCTCCGCCTTCTCGGTGGCGGTATTGTTGGTCGAAACAGCCCAGCGGGTGATCTTCATCTTGTTTCTGTCCGCGCCGGTCTCGATGATGATGGAATCCTCTTTGACGGTGACGACTCTGCCCATGATGCCGCCGATGGTGGTTATCTCATCGCCGACCTGGATGCTGTCACGCATGTTCTGCTCTTCTTTTTGCTTTTTCTTCTGCGGTCTGATCATAACGAAATACATAACGGCAAAAAGGGCAGCCATCATTACTATCATCATAATGGGGTTACTCTGCTGGGTTGAGGATGCACCGCCGGCCGATCCGCCGAGCTGAGCAAGAAGGGGGATAAAATTCATTTAATATGACCTCCAAAACATTAATGTAACAATTATACATTACAGCCGCTGAATATGCAAGCATTTTTTTGTTAATAAACTGATAATTCGCCGCATATCTGACCGAAAAGGCTTAATCTGCCGTTGCCTGCGCCTTTTCTTTTATAGCTTCAAGCTCGGCGGCGTCCGCGCGCTCGCTCAGGGCCTGCATGACCTCGGCATGCTTCTCGTCGGTATAATCCCAGAAGAAGAGATACGGCAGGCAGCATAGCAGGTGCCCGACAAGGTCAAAGGCAACGCCCACTATCATGCACTTTGTGCGGATGGAGTCAACAAAAAGGACATCCCAATCCGATGTAAAGCCGTAGCGGTAGAAAAGCAGCGGGATTATAAGGCTGATGAGAGCCGAAATAGGGCTTGTAAACCAGCCTATGACCCCTGCATAGTTCTCAAGGCGTTCGCCCGAGAGATACATCTGATAGTCGTTGATCCTGACGTTCATATCCTCCTCGGCGAGCTTCAGGCCCGAGGCAAGAGCGTCGCCAATACAGAGCGACACGAGCATTATTGCGCCGCAGAGCTTGTAATTATCCTCGAAAAAGTAGCAGGCGGCGATATAGCCCGCGCTCTGAGCCGCAAAGACAAGGCGCTTAAAGATCATCAGGGATTTATACTGGAAGCGCTTTCTTATCCACGGGGCGAGGAACGCGCCGGGGTTGCCGACAAAGGAGACGAGCATCTCGGTGAGGCTGAATACAAGGCCAAGCTCACGCCATGTGTAAATAAGGATAATAGTCTTGACCGCAAGGCCGCCGTTGCCAAGGGCGTCGATCATGCCGGATATCGCGTTTATCCAGCGGTATTTATTCTTCATAACGCCGCGTATGCCGTCCCAAAACGGGATATATTTTTTCTTCTCGATGGGCGGCTGCGGGATACGCTCCTGAATCGAGCCGAGGCCGCCGAACATCAGCACCGTGCAGAGCATCATCATTATGGGGATGACATAGCGGAAGGTGTTGATATTGGTGAGGCCGCCCGTGTAAGCCGTCAGCACCGGGATAAGAAAAGCGATAACGGAATTGAAGAGGTGGCTGAGCTTCTCGGGATAACAGCGCACGAGCATCCTCTCGTGCGGATTGGGCGAAATGGTGTTTGATATGCTGCTTGCGCCGCCGAGATACGAATACATACCGTAGAGCTGGAAGAGCAGGAAAAGCTGCCATATGCGCTCGGTAAGCGGGTTTCTGTAGAGCGGCAGCCAGCAGATGAGCAGCACGATTATCATACAGGGAATGACATTAGGGTAGGCAAAGAGCTTATATCTTCCGAATTTGGGCAGGAAGCGCTTGCGGATGAAAATGTTCCTTGCTCCGCCGTAGCCGGTGACGAGCCAATGCGCCGCAAAAATTTTGAGCGCGCTTTTCATATTGATGCCGGGCAGCTTATTGACATAGTCGGTCAGCGCTGCGGGGAACGGGATTATCCTTGAAAAGTCAAAAATGAGGAACAATATCCCAAGCCCGGTAAAGAAAAGATACAGCGTATAGAAGGCCTTCTCCGTCTTTTTCGGCAGGAAGCCGAGGTTGTCATTGACGACCATGCTCATTATGCTCCAGAAATATCCCTGAATCATAAAGAAAGCGCTGATAACGGTGAAGGTTAGGATGGGTATCTCATAGTAATACATGATGAGATAGCAGCCCGTACCGAAGGCGAGGTATCCGAGCACTCTTGAGAGAGCATAATCGCCGCCGACGGCAAAAAGCACCGAGATATATTCTTTATACGGCACATAGCGCCCCTCGGCTGGGATATTCCAATGCTCACGAAAATCCGAAAAAATACTCTTTATGCCGATCTTCTTAGATTTGCCCGACATCAGCTCTTGCCCCCTTCCTCTTGCTCCTCGGCGAGCTTCTCAAAATACTCCTTATGCAGGCGTTCATTTTCCTCCTGCTTGCGTTTGAGCCGCTCTTTTTTCTTTTTGGTCATTAGGAAATCCTTCCTAAACATCTTGCGGACAACATCAATGAGCACAAAGGTGAAGCTCGGCACAAAAATGAAGATTATCATCAGCACGACGACAAAATAGTTGGTGCCGTCACGCTCAAATTTCGCAATGAAAGCGGCGAGTCCTTTTTTCGGTGTCTCGGGAGATTCGTCCCCCTCCTCCTCTGCAGCCTGCGGAGTCTCCTCTGCGGCTCTCTCGGCGTTATAGGCTTCGCTGTCCTCGCGCACCGCCGAAAACACGGGCGGGACAAAGGAGAAGCTGTTCTCGCCCTTCGGCTGCCAACTGCCGCCGAGCGAAATATCGCTCTTGCTCGCTGCGCCGAGGTAGAATTCCTTTAATCCGCCGCACCTATAGAAGCAGTGGTGGCCGACGCTCTTAACGGAGGCTGGAATGAATATCGAATATTTCATATTGCCGCAGTAGCTGAATGCGTCGTCACCGATACTAACAAGGCCGTCGGGCAGCGTAACGAGCGATATGCCGCTGCACTTAAAGAACGACATATCCCCTATCTCTATGACGCTTGACGGGATATCAATGCGCTGCAAACGGTCACACTTATAGAAGCAGTTATTCCCTATACGCTCGACGCCGTCGGGTATCGTATACACCTCGTCGCAGCTCCATGCCTTATCGACGGTCAGAGAATCCTCAGCTCTGTCACGCAGGATATAATAAGTGCCTATATAAGGGGCGGTAACGCCCTTTTCGAGCAGGTCGTCAAACATCTCGGAGGTGATATCGTCGCTGACCTTGCTCTTGAAATTCAGGAACATGGCTTCTCTGTCCGCGCCGTTCACGCTCAGCGTCTCTTTAAGGTCAAGACCTATATTCCTGACCTCGCCGAACTGCTCGATATCGCTGTAGACTATCTGAGTGCAGCGGCATATCGGATAAAGCAGCATCTTCTTCATATCCTTGGTGAAGAGAACGCCGTCAATATCGGTGTAATACGGGTTATCCTCATCGACATAGACCGCCCTGAGCTGCTTGCAATAAAAGAAAGCCCGCTCGTCTATATGCCTGACGGAGGCGCCGATATAGATGTATTTGACGTACTCGTCGCTCACAAGCGTGTAATCACTGACGGCGACTATCGGCTTTGAGCTATCGGGGTCGTTGCCGTTTTTGTCGGTCACATAGTCGATATGTATCTCCTCGGTGGTATGATTGCCGTTGAAGCCGTCAAACACCCAGCCGTCGAAGCCCTGCCCGCCGATATCCTCCCGATAGGCATACTCAAAGGTATCTCTCGACACAGAGTTAAAGGTCATCCACACCGAAGCGCCCACGAATACGGTAAGCACCACGATGAATACGGCTTTTTGCCACTTTTTCATCCGAACACTCCTTTTCCCCAATCTGTTAGAGCATAATAAACAAAAATATTATAATGTGTTAATAACTTTTTGTCAATAAGATAAGTTGATTTTTAGTATTCGGAATTAAAAAGAGCAGCCGAAGCTGCTCTGAGTTATCAGGGTCAAAAAGTTAACAAAAATTTGCGTATCAGGGGTTTATTTAAGGCAATTCTTATCGAATGATGGGTTGAAAGCATAGAAATTCTTGGAATTCAGCTTATCCGTCGCAAGGCGCATACCCTCGCCGAACCGCTGGAAATGGACTATCTCCCTTGCACGCAGGAATTTTATCGGGTCGCGGACATCGGGATCGTCGACAAGCCGCAGGATATTGTCATATGTCTTTCTCGCCTTTTGCTCTGCCGCAAGGTCCTCGGTGAGGTCACTTATCATGTCACCCGTGCTCTGGATATAAGCGGCGGTGAACGGCACTCCCGCAGCTGAGGCGGGATAAACACCGGCAGTGTGGTCAACAAAATATGCGTCGAAGCCCGAGCGCTTTATCTCATCCTCGGTGAGATTTCTCGTGAGCTGATAGACTATTGCGCCGATCATCTCGAGATGCCCAAGTTCCTCGGTCCCTATATCCGTCAGCAGTCCTTTCAGCTCGTCAAACGGCATTGTAAAGCGCTGGCTGAGGTAGCGCAGCGAAGCGCCGAGCTCGCCGTCGGGGCCGCCATACTGACTTATAATGAGCTTTGCATAGAGCGGATTCGGGTTCTTGATCTTAACGGGGTATTGAAGTTTTTTCTCATAACTAAACATCAGCAGCCACACTCCTCATATTCCCACGGCCACGGCCCTTTGAGCCATTCGACGCCATGACCCTCCGAAGTTGTCAGCGGGTAAAATTCATCTTCAAACGCTTTTCTCATCGTGCGGTACCTTGCCTCTATGCGGTTATGCTGCTCGACCATACGGATATCCCACGGGTGGGTATCGAGATAAAGGTGCATCTCCCAGAGGGTGAACTGCACGGCGCTGAGCCGCATGAGCGCTGTCTCACGTTTATTCATTTGCAGCACTTCCCTGCGAACGGTTTGCTGAGCACGGGGAACAGAGTGCCGCACTCGAGCGCCTTCATCTCGTCAAACATGGTGGTATCGGTCTGCATAGGCACATAAAGCATCGCTACGGTATAATCCGACGGCAGCGGCGAAACGGTGCAGGAGCACGGCTCCGAAGGGGTCTGGCGGCGCTGAGGATAGCGGTAGCCTGCGTAATCGGCCATATATATCATTCCTTTCGTTCTTGAGGACTGTGTATCCTCTGATACATAATATGCCGCAGGCTGTTTTTTGACATAGATGCAAAAGAGCGCCCGCGGCTGCGAGCGCTCCCGAATCAGTATTTATATTCTGTATATCAGCGTGGGGTCGACATTGCCGCTCGCGGTATTGCGGATAAGCTCATCCGCCTTTGCGGGGTCGGCAACACTGAGCACCATTATCGCCTTGCCCTGCTCTCTCGAAACGCAGGCATACATATATTTGACCTCTATGCCGTTGTCGGTGAGGATCCTCAGCGACTCGGAGAAGCCGCCGGGTCTGTCGTCTATGGCGACGACGAGCGCGTCGGTGACCTTACAGATGACGCCCGATTCACCGAGAGCATTTTTTGCCTTGTCGGGGTCGCTGACTATCATCCTGAGGACTCCGTATTCATCGGTATCCGCAAGCGAAAGTGCCGAGATATCAATGCCGTTCTTTGCGAGCACTTCGGCGGCCTCCGAGAGCCTGCCGGGCTTGTTTTCAAGGAAAACCGAAATCTGTTTAACTAACATTTTATGCCCTCCTGTCAAATCTTTCGCTTATCTATAACTCTCTTGGCCTTGCCCTCACTGCGGGCGATGGACTTCGGGTTGACAAGGTGAACCCTGACGCCGAGGCCGAGCACGGAGCGGAGCTTCTCGGTGATGCGCTTCTCGACGACGTTGATGCTCTTGATATCGTCGGAGAACATGCTCTCGCTCATCTCAACATCGAGGTCGAAGGTATCGGTATTGTTGACCCTGTCGACGGTGATAATGTAATTCGGGGTTATCTCGCCGCTGTTGAATTCAAGCAGCACGCCCTCTATCTGAGAGGGGAAGACGTTGACGCCCCTGATTATCAGCATATCGTCGCTCCTGCCGCTTGGCTTATTCATGCGGACATGGGTGCGACCGCACTCGCATTTCTCATAATTGAGCGAGCAGATATCCCTCGTCCTGTAACGGATAACGGGGAAGCCCTCCTTGGTGATCGAGGTGAACACAAGCTCGCCAGTGCTGCCGTCGGGGAGCTGCTCGCCGGTATCGGGGTCGATGATCTCAACGATGAAATTATCCTCCCAGACGTGCATTCCATTTTGGCACTCGCATTCGCAGGCAACGCCTGGGCCCATTATCTCAGAGAGGCCGTAGATATCGTAAGCCTTTATATGCAGGGTATTCTCTATCTCGTGGCGCATATTTTCGCTCCACGGCTCTGCACCGAAGATGCCGACCTTCAGCGAAAGCTGATCGATAACGCCGAGACGTGCTGCCTCCTCCGCAAGATACATCGCATAGGACGGAGTGCAGCAGATAGCGGTGGCTTTAAAGTCGATGAGAGTCTGTATCTGGAGCGCCGTGTTGCCCGAGGACATCGGGATAACGGTGGCGCCTATCCTCTCGGCGCCGGCATGGAGGCCGAAGCCGCCGGTGAAAAGACCGTAACCGAACGACACCTGAATGATATCGTCCTTACCGAGACCAATGCCGTTGAGCATTCTTGCAACACACTCCGCCCACATGCCAAGGTCATTATCGGTGTAGCCGACGACTATCCTCTTGCCCGTAGTGCCGCTTGAAGCGTGAACTCGCCTGATATTTGACATCGGCTCGGCAAAGAGGCCGTATGGGTAGTAATCGCGCAGATCTTTTTTATATGAAAACGGGAGCTTTGGAAGATCCTCGATGCCATGGATATCCTCGGGTTTGAGGCCCTTCTCATCCATACGGTTACGGAAGCATTCCACTCTCTCATACATTCTTTTGACCTGCCACACAAGGCGCTCACTCTGAAGCTTTTTGATATCCTCGCGAGGCATCGTCTCGATTTCCGGTGTTCTGACAGACATATGCTTATTTCTCCTTGGATTTTTTCTTTCTGTTGCCGAGACTGAGGAATACGCCGAGGGCGACCGACAGGGCGGCTGCCATCATCACCTGATACTCGCTCGGGAGCATGAAAGTGACGGTGTGCGCAGGTATCCAAAACAGCGGCACGGTCTTGAGCAGCGTGAAGCCGACGAAAGCCGACCAGTCGATCGAGCCTATAACGCTTTTCAGCGACGAATCCGCCTTTTTGCTGCGGAGCTCGAGCAATTTATCGCTGCACTTGTGGACTGCCATAAAAGTCGGGCCGAATGATGTATTCATCATCACGCTGGTGTAAAGCGCTCTGAGGAAGCTGCTGTCCCCGCCCGGGAGCAGCCCCGACGCCATCATCTGAGCGGCGGCGACGGAGAAAACCTTCATCATAAAGGTTATCCAAACGCCGATAAATCCCCAAATGACGAAGCGGGCAGCTATCTTGACGGGTACTGTCGGCGCGGAATTCGCAATATAAGCCGCTATCAGCTCGCCCGCCGTGGCAAGCAAAGCGAATTTTGCAAAGCCCATTAAATACGGATGAGCGCCCGAGAGGGATTTGAACACCGCTCTCGACTGCGGGATAACGAGCACGACGGCAAAGAGCAATATCGCCGCCGTTATGTAGCCGATTATCGCCGCTTTTTTGGCTGTGCTTTCTTTTTTACTCATATTTTTTCCCTCATCAGCAGCCGCAATTGTAGCCGAGCTCAAACGCCTTAAGGTTGAGGTCAAGGAACTTTGCGGGGACGGTGTCCTTTATGGTCTGTATCCAAACTTCCTTTGAAATATCGCTGCTGCGGGCGAGCACGCCGATGAGCACGACATTGACCGCCTTTGCGGAGCCTGCTTTGAGGCTGAGCGAGAGAGCGTCAATGGCTATCACCTTTGCTTTTGCGGCAATATCGGCGACCAGCCCGTCGGGGTATTCGGCCGCGCCTGTGATAACAGGCATCGGGGCTATCTCGCGGTCATTGAGTATGACAGTGCCGCCCTCCTTGAGGTAGGGCAGCGCCCTTGCGGCTTCGAGCTTCTCAAAGGCGAGGATCATATCGGCCTCTCCCCTGTCGATTATGGGAGAAAAGACCTTGTCGCCGTATTTGACATAGGTCACGACGCTGCCGCCCCTTTGGCTCATACCGTGGACTTCGGAAACTTTAACGTCGTAGCCCTCGCTGATGACGGCGTTGCCGAGAATTCGGCTGGCAAGCAGAGTACCCTGCCCGCCGACGCCGACTATCATTATATTCTTTGTATTCTGCATATCATTCATCCTCCTTGCTTATCGCACCGAACGGACAAACGCCGACGCAAAGGCCGCAGCCGTTGCACTGATTCTCGTCTATCTTAACGCAGCCGTTGTCAACCGAAATCGCGGGGCAGCCGAGCTTCATGCACTTCTTGCATTTGCGGCATTTCTCGGCGTTCACGGCGCAGTGGCCGGTATATTTGACGGTCTTGAGCAGAGCGCAGGGTCTCTGAGCGATTATGACCGACGGCTCGTCCGCAGCAAGCTCCTCCTTGACGGCGGCTTCAAAGCCCTTGAGGTCAAACGGATCCTCAACTCTGACTCTGCGCACACCGACGGAACGGCAGAGAGCCTCAAGATCGACCTGAACGGTCGGCTCCTTGCGGATTGTGAAGCCCGTGGTGGGGTTATCCTGGTGGCCTGTCATGCCGGTGATGGAGTTATCGAGGATGATAACGGTATTGTTGCCTTTATTGTAAACGATGTCGATAAGACCTGTTATGCCCGAATGGATAAAGGTCGAATCGCCGATAACGGAGACGAGCTGCTTTGAGAAATCGCGGCCTCTCGCCTTGACCATGCCGTGGGCGGCGCTGACGGAGGCACCCATGCAGATAGTGGTATCAACGCTCTTGAGCGGTGCGACTGCGCCGAGGGTATAGCAGCCGATATCGCCCGATACGGTGAGCCCGAGCTTTGAAAGCACATAGAACGTGCCTCTGTGGGGGCAGCCCGCGCACATGACGGGAGGTCTCTTTGGCAGCGGCAGAGGCTCTGCGGCGGCGGTCTCCTCGCCGAGAACGACTTTAGCTATCATATTCTGGCTGTATTCGCCGAGCAGGGTGAAGTGATCCTTGCCCCTGACCTCAATGCCGAGGGATCTGACGAATTCCTCGATAAAGCCGTCAAGCTCCTCGACAACATAGAGCGTATCGACCGAGGCGGCGAAATCCTTTATCAGCTTCTCGGGCAGCGGATAAACCATGCCGAGCTTCAGATAATTGACCTTATCGCCGAGAGCGTCCTTGGAGTAAACATAAGAGACGCCCGAGGTGATAACGCCTATCCTGCTGCCGTTATCCTCAACGGTATTCAGTTCACATGTCTCGGCAAACTCGGCGAGCTTCCTGCTCCTCTCCTCGACCACGACGTGGCGGCCGATGGCGTTTGCGGGCATCATAACATTCTTCGCGATATTCTTAACATAGGGTTTAAGCTCGATATTCTCAGGCTCATGCAGCTCAACAAGGCTCTGCGAATGCGAAACTCTCGTTGAAAGCCTGATGAATACGGGCGTGTCATATTCCTCACTGAGCGAGAAGGCGAGCTTCGTGAAGTCACGGCATTCGCCCGAATCCGAAGGCTCGAGCATCGGTATCTTCGCCGCCTTTGCATAGTGGCGGGAGTCCTGCTCATTCTGAGACGAATGCATTCCGGGGTCGTCGGCGACACAGAATACAAGACCTGCATTAGCGCCGATATAGCTGACGGTAAAGACGGGGTCGGCCATGACGTTGAGGCCGACGTGCTTCATGCAGCTCATCGCCCTGCCGCCCGCTATGGAAGCACCTATCGCGGTCTCGGCGGCTACCTTCTCATTGGGCGCCCATTCAACATAGACGTCCTCATATTGAACCATGCTCTCGGTTATCTCGGTGCTCGGGGTGCCGGGGTAAGACGAAACGACTCTAACGCCCGCCTCATAGGCTCCCCTCGCTACGGCAGCGTTGCCGAGCATCAGCTTTTTCATATATATCATCCTTCCTTGATCTCGTTCTCTTTGGCTACAAGGCCGTCTGCGCAATATCTCTTACGCAGCAGCGGCTTCTCTATCTTGCCCGTCGGGTTTCTCGGCACATCGGCAAAGATTATCTTCCTCGGGCGCTTGTATCTCGGCAGGTCGAGGCAGAAGTCGTTGACCTCCTCCTCTGTGAGGCTCGCGCCATCCTTGACTTGAATTATCGCCGCGGAAATCTCGCCGAGCCTGCGGTCGGGCAGGCCTATGACCGCCACGTCGCTTATCGCATCGTTGCGGCGCAGGAAATTCTCTATCTGAACGGGGTAAATATTCTCGCCGCCCGAGATGATGACGTCCTTCTTCCTGTCAACAAGATAAATGAAGCCGTCGTCGTCCTCGATAGCCATGTCGCCCGTGAAGAGCCAGCCGTCCTTAAGGACCTCTTTTGTGGCCTCCTCATCATTATAATAGCAAAGCATCACGCCGTCGCCCTTAACGGCAAGCTCGCCGACCTCGTTTTTGCCAACGGGCTGCCTGTGCTCATCGACTATCATGGTCTGCCAGCCATAGCCCGCCTTGCCGATAGCGCCGACCTTGTCGATATTCTCAACTCCGAGGTGGACGCAGCCGGGGCCTATGGATTCGCTCAGGCCGTAGTTGGTGTCATACAAATGGTGCGGGAATATGCTCTTCCAGCGCTTGATAAGGCTCGGCGGCACGGGCTGAGCGCCGATATGCATCAGTCTCCATTGGTCGAGCTTATAATCTTTAAGGTCTATCTCGCCCGAGTCGATAGCGTCAAGGATATCCTGCGCCCACGGCACGAGCAGCCAGACTATCGTGCACTGCTCCTCGGAAACGGTGTTGATTATCCATTTGGGAGCCGTGCCTTTAAGGAGCACGGCCTTGCCGCCGACAAGGAAGCTGCCGAACCAATGCATCTTGGCGCCCGTGTGATAGAGCGGCGGTATGCAGAGAAAAACGTCGTCCTTGGTCTGCCCGTGGTGCGCCTGCTCGGTCTTGGCGGCGTGCATGAGCGCACGGTGCGAATGAAGTATCGCCTTCGGGAAGCCTGTAGTACCCGACGAGAAATAAATTGCGGCGTAATCGTCGTCGGTCAGCTCGACCTTCGGCGCCTTTGAGCTACAATACGTTACGAGCTTGTCATAGCTCTCGGCGTAGGCGGGGCAATCCTCGCCCGCATATATCCACATCTTGATACGCTTGACCTTGTGGCATATCTCCTCAACTCTGCCGACGAATTCGGGGCCGAAAACGATATATTCGGAGTCGGATTTATTAAGGCAATAGGCTATTTCATCGGCGGTGTAGCGGAAATTCAGCGGCACGGCGACCGCGCCCGCGCGCAGGATTCCGAAATAGATGGGCAGCCACTCAAGGCAATTCATCAGCAGTATTGCTACCTTATCGCCTTTCTTTATTCCTCTCGAGAGGAGAAGGTTTGCAAAGCGGTTTGATTTCTTTTGAAACTCGCCCCAGGTGATCTCTTTCCTGTAAGTCTCTGCTGCGGTGGACTGGGTGAGGGCGAATTCACGCCAGGTCATGTTTCTGTTATCCTCGAGCTTCGGGTTTATCTCCACGAGGCTCACGTCGTTTGGATAGAAGTCCGCATTTTTAGTCAGAATGTCGGTGATAGGCATTTCTTCTGCTTCCTTTCTTTGTCGGAGAGACAATAAAAAAGCGCCCTCCGAGCTTAATGCTTTCAGAGGGCGGATATACCGCGGTACCACCTCAATTTACCTCTGCCTCACGGCAGAAGCCTTGACAAGTGACAATCTCACTTTAAGACTGTAACGGGTCTTACCCGGCGACTCTTAATGACCCGAGGGCGTTCGGAGCGCAACTGGCGGGGAGTAATTCACTCATGCAACGACTGCCGCCTTGCACCGACCGACGGCTCTCTGAGAATCCTTTTGCACGGCTACTTGAGCCCGCTCATAGCGTTTTTAACTTATTATCGCATATATTAACATAAATCGAGCGGCTTTTCAAGGGCTTTTGCGAAAAAAGTTCAGCGCTTTTTGGTGCTGAAGCGATGGTTGAATTTTGCCAAACGGTTTGCTATAATACATTATATAGTTCAAAACCGAACGGAGGCAGACAATGAAGACCGTTAACGCCGATATTTACCTTATCCGCCACGCCCAATCCCGCGAGAATTCGGGCGAGGAATATATGCCGGAATTCACTATAGACGACGCCCCTCTGAGCGAGTTGGGCAAGAAACAGGCGCATGCTCTGGCCGAGAGATTTGAACCGGGCGACATTGACATGATATTCTCGAGCACCCTCATACGCACGGCGCAGACCATGCAGCCGACCGCAAGGAAGCTCGGCAAGCCGATAATAATGCTGCCCGAGCTTATGGAGGCGGAGACCCTCGTGCGGGGCACGCCCCGTGAGAAAGTAAAGCTGCTCATACCCGAGGCCGTCACGCCCGACGAGGATGTATTCCTGCCCGACCCCGAATCCCCCGAGCAGATGACTGCAAGAGCCGAATCGGCGATAAAAAAGATACTTGATATGGGTGGCGACGGCTGCCGAGTGATAGCCGCAAGCCACCACGATTTCTTCGGATACCTCATCAGAGCCGCGCTTGGGCTTGGGCTGCCCGCAACGATACGCTGGAGCGCGCTGAACTGCTCCGTAACGCATATCAGGCTTCGTGAGAACAGACTGCCCGAGGTCATGTATTCAAACGATATTTCACATCTTAAGGATATGGAATGAATTCCTCACGGCAAATTGCCGTGTTGCACAGATATCGGCTCGGTTTTTTATAAATACGGTCAATTGAAAAAACCGCCGGATTATTGTATAATTATTATATATCTTTCCGGCGTTTCGCCGGTCAATTCGGAGGTAAGAGATTGAGTAAGACATTAAAAAATGCAAATCCCGAATGGGTAACTTCAAAGCAGGAGAGGATGAATTATTACCTATATTTCTGCGGTCAGAACGTCATCTATGCCCTTGTAAGCACTTATCTTGTAACATTCCT
>FR888238.1:17119-35815 GCA_000431775.1 Clostridium sp. CAG:413
CTTCCAGGGCGTTGACCCCGCCAAATCCGCAGCGGTCATGCTGGCGGTCAAGATCTGGGATGCCGTGAACGACGCGATATTCGGCTGCATATTTGACAAGGTTCATTTCAAAAACGGTCAAAAATTCATACCCTGGCTACGTATCTCCCTGCTCGCGATACCCATCACCACCGTTTTGCTCTTCTTTATCCCGAAGAATAACGGCTCCAACGAAATACTCCAGCTCGCATGGTTCGCGATAGCCTATGTCCTTTGGGATACGGCATACACCCTTTGCGACGTGCCCATTTTCGGCTATGTCACCGCAATGAGCAACAGGCTCGACGAGAGGACCTCGCTGATGTCCTACAAGAGCATTTGGGCGGGCGTCGGCACTGCGCTTGCGACCGTCGTCGGCACTATCTTCGTCAACCAGCAGTTCGGCCTCTCCTATAAAGTGGTCGCAATAGTCTGCTCCGTTATCGCCCTCGCAACGATGGCTCCCATCTGCTTCAAGGGCAAGGAGCGCTACAGCGGCGAGAACGACGAGAATTTCACCGTCAGGAGCATGTTCAAGTACCTGTTCTCAAACAAGTATCTGCTTATCTACTATATCGGCTTCTTCTTCTTCAGCGCCCTGAATGTTTCGGCAAGCCTCAATCTCTTCGTATCCTATTATCTCTTCCACAATGAGAATTTCAGCCTCTTTGTCGGCGCCCTTTCGGTCGTGCCCATGCTGATATTCTCCGTGCTCGTGCCGAAATTCATCAAGCGCTTCGACAAGATGAAGATATACCTCGCCTGCACCGCCGCGTCGGCTCTGCTCGGCCTTATCACCTGGCTTGTCGGCTACAATAACATAATCATCTTTGCGATCCTCACCGTGCTCAAAAATATCCCCGGCGGCATCTCGGGCGTTATGCTCTTTATGTTCACCCCCGACTGCGCCGAATACGGCAAATTCAAGACCGGCATCGACGCAAAGGGCATCACCTTTGCGATCCAGACCTTCATGGTGAAGCTCACCGCCGCCGTCTCCTCCGCCCTGCCGCTGACGCTTCTGAGCTTCTTCAAGTGGAGCACCGTCAAAGCGGAGAGCTTCCAGGAGCTTCAGGCGAACCCCGTTATTCAGTCCGAATACACCCTCAACGGCCTTTGGTTCATCTACACGATGCTGCCCGTTATCGGCCTTGTCATCGCCGGCGCGATCTGGTACTTCTATAGGCTGAAGGATAAAGACGTGCAGCTCATGACCGACTGCAATATCGGCAAAATCTCAAGAGAAGAAGCCCTCGCAGGCCTCAGCATCAAAAACGAATTCACCGAAAATTAAGCATAAATCAAGCCTCCCGTATCGCTCGGGAGGCTTATTTTTGTGTAAAGAACGGGAGCCGAGCCAATGCCCGACCCCCTGCCGCAAAGCTGTAGCTTTACTTATTTTATACCGTTTTCATAAGCCTCGATCATCTTCTTAGGCATTTGACCCGTAGGAACAAGTGAATTTGCCCTGTTTTTAAGGCGATTCAGGTATTTTTCGCTGTTCTCACCCGTAAAAATCCTGACATCCAGTCTCATTTTATTCTTCTCGATCGGCGTGATAAGAATTTTGTCAACAAAGGTGTCGATAAACTCTTTTGTCACCACGCCGTCGGCTATATTTCGCTCTGCCGCTCTCATTGCGGCTCGTATCTCATCCATATGGTGCTTGAATTCATCGCTTGAATCCCTGCGGCTTCTAAGCTCCGAAAGCTCCTGCTCGGCGGCCTCGATATCCTTGTTGCATTGAGCAGCCATATCTCTGAAATCCGTATCCGAAATATTGCCCTCGGCAACAAGCTCGAGCAGCTTCTGTTTTTTCTTTTGTGACGATGCGATTTTCGCTTCCTGCGATTCGATCCGCCTTTGCAGACCGCCGTCATCTCTCAGCGAATTATACATCCGCTCATATTCGCCGATCATTTTCTCTGAATCGCTGTAATTATCGCGAAACACTTCAAAAAGAACCGACGCGATCTCGCTCTCATAAATCACAAACGACTCGCATGAATCGCTGCCATTATTTTTCTTGCTCGAGCAAACCCAGCTGCTGTCCTTCCGCCCCTGCCTGTCAGCTGACGCACGGCGATAATACGGAGCTCCGCAGCAGGTGCAAAACAGCTTGCCTGTCAGCAGATTAGCGTGATTGCAGATGTTCTTGCGATTTTTCACATCATCGCTGCGACGTTTTAAGATGAAGTTTGCCTGATCCCAAAGCTCCTCAGAAACGATAGCGGGCACTATCTCCCCCGTTTCATCCTTAAACATGACCCACTCCTCCGGGGGCAGGAACTTTTGCTTCTTTGTAAACATATCGACCACTTTGACCTTGTTCCCGACATAGTATCCCTTGTATTTCGGGTTTGAGATCAAGTTTGACATTGTGGTGTGCGATATCTTTTTGCCGTTGTTATTGCGGTAACCCTTCTCCCAAAAGACATTCTCGATCTGCTTCATTGAGTATTTGCCCGTGGCGTATAATTCAAACAATTCGCGCACCATAACGGCTTGCTCCTCGTCAACAACAAGCCTTTTATCCTTCTTCCGATACCCGAAAATTCGGCTGTTGCCTATAACAACGCCGTTTTTAATAGCTTGCTGTTGACCGAACTTGACACGGCTTGACAGCTTTCTCAATTCATCCTGCGCGATCGACGACATTATGGAGAGTCTCAGCTCGGAATCCTCATCAAATGTGTTGATGTTGTCATTCTGAAAGAACACGCCCACTCCGCACGATAAAAGCTGCCTCGTGTATTGGATCGAGTCAAGGGTATTTCTGGCGAAACGAGAAATCTCCTTCGTGATCACAAGGTCAAAATTGTCGTCTGCCGCATCGTCTATCATTCGGTTGAAATTCTCACGGTGCTTTGTGGAGATGCCGGAGATGCCTTCGTCAACATACCCGGCAACAAAAGACCATTTTGCGTTTCTTTTGATAAACTCCTCATAATAGCTCACTTGGTTATCCAGAGAATTAAGCTGTTCATCCGTCTCCGAAGAAACTCGGGCATAATATGTTACCCTCAGCGGGATATCATAAATCGACTTTGTCCGCAGCATTTGGCGAACCTCATGTATATCCAAACCACTTCCTCCTTTCACGGTAGATTGACGATCCGAATCGTTAAAAACAAGTCACCTATATTATACGTCAACTCGGAATTTAATCAAGTCAAAGCACATGATTACCATTTTTTACATCTGTGTTTTGCCGTTACGGAAATGAGCTGCCGCAATAAAAGCGGCAGCTCTTTCAAGCATAAACTCCAAACACCTCTCCGCCGAATGAGCAGAATGCAAAACGACGGATGTAATGTTTAATGCGGAATTTTTGATCGATCGCCTTCTCCTTTTCGATTTCTATGTGGCTTTCTTTGAGGTGTACTCCTTTATTTTAAGGCGCATTTTATTCCTCTCATCCTCGGTTATGAATCCCTTCTCATACAGCGTGTCATTATAATACGAAAGCCACAGCTGCTCAAAAGTATTCTGTTTTGTTTTTTGAATCATTTGTCGCCTCCGTTATTTTTCTACGCTTAAAGCAGGTAATTCTTCTGTCATATCGAGAGCGGCGGACGCCACTAAATTTTACCTTCTGATTTTATTATTGTTGAGTATGCCGCAAATATTCAATGATGCAGAAGTGGCCGATTCGCGGTTTTTACCGCAGATTACTTATTGACTTTCCGTTCAATGTGCTGAAAAACGGTATGGCTGATAACGGTTTCACGAAAGCATCCTGTTGCCGCCTTGCGTTCGGGCTTGGCACGGCCGACACCCATCATTGCAGCAAGATCGTCACCGTAAATACACCATTCACGGCCGTTTTTGAATGCGTTGATCGTGCCGTCCTTACAGTGCCTTATGACCGTCGCATAACAGAGACCGGTTAATTCGGCAGCTTTCTTTGCGCTGAGAATGAACGGCGGGGGCATAAGCTCATCCGCATCATTTATTCTAATCGAATTATACATACCACGGCTCCTCCTTTCTTTCAAGATTTGGCTTACTTGCAGGAACAAAGCGCTTGACTTTGTTGATTGTCCTGTAGGTAAGCTCTTTTTGAGTCAGATAGCAGCCGCCGCTGAGACCGACGGTTGCATCCCAATCAGGATTGCAACGGCCTGTAAGCGGCTGACCGATTGACTCAAAAAAGTCGGCTATCTGCTGTGTCGAAGAGTTATTCAGGAAAAAGAAGTGATTGAGCACTACATTTCCTTTGTCGTTCTCTATCGAAAGCAGCAGTTTAGCTACGGGGCACGATTTGGAGTTTTCAGAGCCTTGATATCTATCCATGTTAACTCCCAAAACTCTAAACGAATAATACCCTTCGTTGAGAAGAATGAATTTATCCTTCCTCTCGGATACCGAGCTGAAATCCAGCTCATCATCGACTGTGATTGATAAAAAATCTTTCATTTAATTGTCACCTTGTATAATAAAGTAGTAGTTTTTTATGTCCCTCTCCAAGGACGATAGAGTCACGGGTCGATGTCGATACAAACCGCTTTTCGCCCCGTCGCTGAAAGTATGTAAGATTTGTCTTGGCTTTTTGAAGTGATTTGCAATTATGTCGCTTGAGACAATATGATAAGGTCTGTCAAACCTTGTCAGCAGCAATTATCGCTGTCGTATCTACGGCCATCGCATTTGTTTTCACCTCCCGTGAATTCATGTTTTTGCGGATTTATTCTGTCCGTCACTGAAAGTATGTAAGATTTGGTTTTAATTTTTGCAGCAATCGGTTAAATGCATAGTCAAGGCATCTATATCGGCATATTGCAGGCAAAACGGTCAATACACTTTGTTATGCATATCAATGCCATATCCTCGCAACAATTGACCATGGTTAGGCAAGCTATGAAGCAAAACTTCCGAAGCAAACTTAGGAAACTGCTGCAACTCAGCCTCCAAAACCGCCGAAGAGGCAATGCGAAGGCAGGCACACGCAGGCTTAGACAGGCAGCGACAGACTTTAGCATCACAACCGCAATATCCTTGAAGGCAGTCACAGGCAAATAACTATCTTTACTTAGGCAAACATATGCAGTAGGCAAATTAAAGCATTAAATGCAAACAATAATGCAATAAAGAATGCAAACTAATGCATATATAATATCTATCTTACTTAATGTTGTTTAGTTGTTACGGATAGTCTCTGCACGTTGCCTTGCGGCAAACCCCGAGTATTAATCGGGATTCACCGCATAAGCAATAAAGAAGGAAAATAAAGAAAGGGTCATTTAACTATGCACAACGAAACCTCAGTCGGTTTTGTTCCGTTTCACAGATCGCAATTGTGTAGATCGTATCATCATCGCAATAGCTGATAGTCACGCCTTCGCTGTCTATGCCTGTGTAATTGATTATGAATACGTGATCGTAGATCGTTTGACCGCCGGTAAAGCCCGTCAGCAATAATTCTCTGTAATTGGCCTTCACACGGCACAGCCCCTTAGGATCCAGCTTTTTCATAACTATGCCTTGCTCCGAGAGCATGGCAAGCGTAAAGCCGTCGCCGGTGTCGATTATCGCCGCCACCCATTTCCGTATGTCGTCATCGCCGACCCTCATAAACCGTATCCCGTTGCCGGCGGGATCCATTTCAATGAAATAATCGTAATCCTCTCCTATGAGCAGCATTTCTTTATACAGCATAAGATCAACTCCTTTTCTTTGACTTTTTGTTGTTGTTTTTCTTCCGATTCTGCTTGTTTTTCTTACCCTTGACCTTCGGCGGCTTAGTGGGCCAATACCGTTCACATTTGGTCCTTTTCGGCGGATACAGACCGAAATACATACAGTGAAGTATGCTGCCGTTGCGGTCCTCGCTGTGACGGCAACGAGCGCAGTCGCAAGGGATCTTTTGTGCCTTTTTGATTCTGAAAACAGTGCTTGTGGGTGTACCAACCTTACCGGTTGACATAATCATCATTCCTTTCGTTAAAAATTTTAAATTTTTCATTTAGGATTAATTCAATACCGTAAAAGCCGTAAGTCGATATTATCTTCCGCCGTCGGACGGTTTCCGAGCGACTAAAATCACAGGCCTTTGCGGGTGCGGCGGACGGTGATAAGCCTCCTTTCTTTTTCGACTCGCAAAAAGTGTGTAAGATTTGCTCCGCGTTTTCTGCCTTAGAAGGACAAGCGGGTGAATATTGCCGTTTTGTCCCGGCAAAGAAAGTATGTAAGATTACCGAGCGCATAAAAGTTTCTGAACAGCAAAAGTCGAATCAAAGGCTTATCGGGCACCAATCATAAATTACAGAAGGTACGGACTAACCACTTAAAAGCACGTCCATAGTCGGTCGCCCAGCCGTCGCAGCTCCGCAGGGTCGTTTAACCGAACCCCACAGAGCCCGACATTGCCGTTACGGTGGCTTCAATCAATCACCGCCTCTTTACACATTTTTCTTACGCTCTGCTACCTCCTCATGTCCTTTAAGATGTTCCGGCGTGTAAGAAGCCGCTGATTCTCCGCCGCGCTTCATACCGCCTCACAGCAAAAAACCACGGCAAGAGAATTATCTCCTGTCGTGGTTTTTATCATTGAAAGTATGTAAGATTAGGTGCGGCGGTAATTTAGAAACAAATGAAGAATCAATACAGACAAAAGCGCTCTGTTCCGAGCTATGAGAATCACTTTGTTTTCATTATTAATTCTTGATAAACGCAGTCTGTTATGGTATACTGAAATCATAGAATTGCGTTCACCTAATCCGCCTAAAAGTGAATGCTCTCACTTGAGCGAATGGGACGAAAAGCAACTGTTTTGGAGGTGCGCTATGGCACTGGATAATAAATTAGGGCTGACAAATTCCGCTGATCTTGCCCGAGAAGAAGAACGCATCAGCAAGAAAAAGGCTGTTGAACTGTTTGAAAACGGCGTACTTGACTCTCTCCCGGCGGGCAAATTCTCAACCCTGCAGGCGATACACAAGTATCTTTTTGAGGATATTTATGACTTTGCCGGCAAGCTACGCACAGTGAATTTGGCGAAAAACAATTTCCGCTTTGCACCCCTGATGTATTTGGAAGCGGCGCTGGCCAACATTGAGAAGATGCCGCAGTCCACCTTTGACGAGATCATAGAAAAGTATGTAGAAATGAATATTGCCCATCCATTCCGCGAGGGTAACGGCCGCAGCACCCGTATATGGCTCGACCATATTCTAAAAGTTGAAATCGGCATGGTCGTAGATTGGAGCAAGGTGGATAAAGAGGACTATCTCCTTGCAATGGAGCGCAGCCCTATCAAAGATGTGGAAATTAAGGTGCTGTTGAAATCGGCGCTGACAGACGAGATAAACAGCCGCGAGATCTACATGAAGGGCATTGACCACAGCTACTATTATGAAGGGTATACAACATTCAAATCGGAAGATTTGAGATGAACTTTTTAGCAACCTTATTTCGGGCGCAAATTCTGAGATAACTATTCGCTATGGGCAATTGAAATATTCATATTCTGCGAGTTATTCCGATGAATGCTCCGTTTGTATTCTGCTATTGTCCGGTTGATTATTCAGGGAATGTTTGCTTCTGAATACGTTCTCGCTTTGAGTCGGTCATAAGATCGTTTTGGCAGTTTATACAGTTGAATTAAAAGTTGAAGGGCGGTTACAATGGACTGTTGAAAATCCGCCGAAATGTCTTTTTGTGCTCTGTATGGAAAACGCAGAATAGGTGTCTGACCTGTCGAGTTGTCATATATGACGACATGTTGTCATTACAGGTTATGACGACCGTTTTCTGATGCTCGGAAGCCGTCTCATTTTCGGGTTCTTTTCGTCTGATTTTTCGGCTTCATTTCTTACAGCAATTCAAACTAGGAACAGCGTTTTTCGTGCGCGGCTTCGGCTGCGCATTTTTTATTTTAATTCGCTTGCGTGTACTTTTCGTCACTGCTTTACGGACTATCCGGCAATTTCGATCAACACTACCTCTGTCACAACAGTCAGCTACGGCTTCACGCTGAATCTTCATGCGAACGTGACAGACCTGCCGGAGGGTGCAAGGGTGGTATGGAGTATGGACGGCAGCGGATTTGAGCTTATACCCTCCGCCGACGGCATGACCTGCGGCGTGAAATCCGTCTCCAAAGGCTCGGCGACGATAACGGCGAAAGTTGTTGACAAAAACGGTAATACCGTAAAAGACGCAAAAGGTGGATTGAGATCGATGTTATCGGCAGTTTAATGCTTCTGTTGTCATTTATCAAAGGGTTTCCATGAACCATTAAAGCGGTATTGATTTACAAATTCCTGTGCCGATCATGTTTAACTCTAAGACGATGGCCTAAAAAAGTCCCATCACATATTGCATTATTATAGCGAAGCTGATATAATAAAAGCAGGAGTGATGAATTGTGTATTCAATGCTGCACAAGAAAACGACTATTGTTAGCATTCTTAATATCTTAAAGCAATATACCGATGAAAATCACCGTCTGAGCCAAAAGGAGATCGCCGAAATCCTCGAAAGGGAATACGGCATGAGGGTCGACCGCAAAGCGATCAAGCGCAATCTTTCAAGCCTTATAGATGCAGGCTATGATATTGAATGCAGCCAAACTACTCGTATGATCAAGAATAAGGACGGAAGCCTTACTGAGAGCACGATTCTCTCTGACTTTTATCTTGAGCGCGATTTTACGGATGCCGAGTTGAGGCTGCTGATTGACAGCCTGCTTTTCTCAAAGCACATTCCGCATTCGCAATGCAAAGAATTGATAAATAAAATTGAGGGGCTATCAAGTCGGTATTTCCGATCAAGCATGAGACATGTTTGCAGCATGCCCGAGAACACACCGAAAAACGGTGAAATTTTCTATACCATTGAAGTCCTCGGAGAAGCGATCAACAATGAGCGTCAGGTTGCATTCAAATATAATGATTGGGGTACGGATAAAAAACTTCACCCACGCAAGGATGACGACGGGAATGAGCGTGAATATATAATCAATCCCTATCAAATGGTCGCAACAAACGGCAGATACTACTTGATCTGTAATTACGATAAGTATAATAATGCGGCAAACTACCGTATAGACAGGATAACCGATATTCGTATGCTTGATACGCCCGTAAAGCCTATGAAAAAAGTATCCGGATTTGAGTGCGGGCTTGATTTGCCGAAGCATATGGCAGAGCATATATATATGTTCTCCGATGAAACGAAAAGGGTCACATTCACGGCTCAAAAGTGCATCATTAGCGAAATTATGGATTGGTTCGGTAATGATGTCAGGTTTGTTGATGAGACGGACGATGAAGTTACGGCAGAGGTCAGGGTCAGCTGCACGGCGATGAAATACTGGGCTATGCAGTATGCCGAATATGTAACCGTCACTTATCCTGAGAGCCTTGCGGATGAAGTCGGATGCGCCCTGCGCAACGCGGCGAAAAAATATAATAAATAAGGGTGAGGATTATGACAAACAATTATTATCAAGAAATTGAGAACCTTTTTGCGGAATGGCAGGCTCGACAACAAAAAGAACCTTATGAGGAATACCTAAAATACGGCGCACCGGAAATCGCAAAGGATTCATTTACATACGACGGGATCATCGATCCGCCCGTGTATGCAAAGCAGGACACAAAATATCTATTTATTTCAAAGGAATCAAATATTGAGAATGAAAAGGATCAACGCCCGTTTCGCTCCGACGGGGATAATTTTTGGCTGAGAGATGTCTGCCTTCAAAAAGAAAAGCCGCAAAAACCAAAGCCGTCGATGTTTTCAAATAGGCTGGCTATGTTTGCCAATGCAATTTACAGCCTGGATTTTGAGAGTGTTAACAAATGTCACGACGTATTGAATAAGGTCGCATTTATGAATCTCAATAAGCGAGGCGGCCTTTCCGAAAGCAAACGGAAAACTATCCGGAAATATACTAAAAAATATGCCGGCTTTATTAAACGGGAAATTGATATGATCGAGCCGGATATTATTATTTGCTGCGGGAGCGATTTAAGACATCGTTTGGGTAAGATCGGCATCTGCTCCCCTCGATATACTATAATAGAGGTTTATCACCCGAGCTACAGAATAAGTGATAAACGCCATCTGGAGAAGCTCAAAGCCGCGTTTGATGAAATATCTGCAAAATAAAAACAATTGCTGTCTCAAAATATGCGTTAAATTGAAATTGCCAAGCACAAGGTGATTTCTTTCACAACAAGCGGTAAAAGGCTGTCCGTTTTTACGGGCAGCCTTTTTGCTTCTTACGCTTTATTGCCGGGATGTATCGTTTTTGTCCCACAAAATGCCGTATGATTTATTCGTAAGGAGTCAAAACAATATGATAAGAGACGAAGAATACAACGAGCGGATAGATATGATGCTGAAATTTCTTCAACACGAAACCGATGTTGATATCGAAAAAACACCGCTTTATGACAGAGAAATCTATAATTCCATTTCCGTCAACAACTCGAATCTCAAGCCGTATTTGACGGACAGAGTTTTTCGCTTTGCGAATAGAATCAACTGCTTCTATGATTTGTGCCGCGTGTTGGGGGTCATGGAGTATACAGAAAAGCTGTGCGACAAATGATCTTTTCGCCGCGAAGTCGATTCGTGGCGGAGCGGTAAGCCTTAGTGAAATTCCCTATTGCTCTGAGGAGTTTGATGAGATGTGCGAGCTTTACCTCAGCATGGGGGATATTTATTTGGATTTGCATTGTGGGGTTTCGGATGTTGATGTCGAGTATTTTGCACGCGGAGCCCGTGAACCGCTCAGAACATTTGCCGAGATCGTTTCGGTTGAGAAATATATTATGCCGAGAGCACAGGTGCATAGCTGCGCCAAGAAGATCGCTGCGCTGGTTTGGTTTATGCTTTATTATCACGAGAGCTATCAAAAAAGCGAGACGATGTGTAAAAAACTAAAAAGCGGAGACGAAAAATGGTATATGTAATGTCGGATATCCACGGTCAATATGATCTGTTCATCAAAATGCTTCGGATAATCAGTTTCAGCGATAAAGATACACTTTTTGTTTTGGGCGACGTAATAGACAGAGGCCCCAAAGGCATCGAAACGCTCGATATAATAATGCGGAGCGAAAATATGCATATGCTGCTCGGTAATCATGAGCTGATGATGCTTGATTATCTTGATGACCGCGCTGTTAGTAAATGGAATGCTCTGCTTCGCTGGGCCGGCAACGGCTGCCGACCGACCCTCGACGGATTTACGCAATGTGCGCCGCCGACTCAAATGAAAATGCTGCGTTACATCAGAGACCTGCCGGTTGAGTATCAAATAAAGGTGAACGGCAGGGAGTATATACTCTGCCATGCTCAGCCGTGCTGCGGCTCATTCGCTAAAAACCCGATGGAACATGCGGAAATAAACACGAAATACACCGATGAAATCGAATTCTCCGTTTGGCACAGGCCGAGAATAGATGATGAGAATTTCCAAAATAAAACAATAATCTGCGGTCACACGCCTGTTTCATGTCTTGGCGGGAGGAATACGATAATTCACTCTGCAAAACGAATATATATCGACTGCGGATGCGCAAATATTTCGGCCCCGTATTACGGCCGTCTCGGTTGCCTACGGCTCAATGATATGAGGGAGTTTTATTGCAGCCCGGCGAATATTGCTTTGGGAGTCGCCGATGAGGATTGAAAAGCCTGCGGAATCCGTATTTTTCAAGTCACGTTATTGCGATGCGCTATTGGGCTCTTTTGCTTTTACTCAATCGGTTTGTATGAAAAAGCGGATTGCCTCACCCGCTGGAATGCGATATAATCAAAACACAGCCGTGATCGGCGGCATAGAGCTGCGCTTGACGGGAGGGGCGATTATGGAGCTTCGGGTGCCCGGGTATTTCCTCGCGGTGGCGAGAGAGGATAATTTCACAAGGGCGGTGGAGCAGAAAGCATCGGCAATCAGAACTTCTCCGTGTGAATTATAAGAAATACACAAACGGAAAACATGACTATTTTTATAGCAAGGCTTGAAAGCGGAAAAAGAGTTATTCCGCAAGCAACCATCATCTGCGAGTTATTCCGATGAATACTCAGTTCGTATTTTGCTAATGTCCGATTGACTATTCAGGGAATGTTTGCTTCTGAATACGTTCTCGCTTTGGGTCGGTCATAAGATCGTTTTTGCCGTTTAATACAGTTGAATATAAAAGTTGAAGGGCGTTTACAATGGACTGTTGAAAAATCCGCCGAAGTGTCTTTTTGTGCTCTGTATGGAAAACGCAGAACAGGTGTTTGACCTGCTGAGTTGTCATATATGACGACATGTTGTCATTACAGGTTATGACGACCGTTTTCTGATGCTCGGAAGCCGTCTCATTTTCGGGTTCATTTCTTACAGCTCGGCAACAGCAAAAAATAACCACGGACGGGAACAGATCCGCGCCGTGGTTATTATCATTAGAAGCATTATAGATTAAATTGCATGGTGACAAGTATGAAAGACATTATGCATTTCGCTGTGACTACCGGTCAGGTTAATCCATTGCACTACGCAATCAAAACATTATTGAGTGATTAACGGCGCAAGGGTGAACAGTAATGGCGTTATGTTATAACGCTAATAGATTTTTGAAGGATAATTTAATCAAAACTCAATACCATAAAAAGCCGAAGAACACATACCAGATGATCCATTGCCAACGGGTAAAGGTAACGGTGACATCATATTCATCTTTTAGTTCTTTTCCTGTTGCTTCATTGATATATGTAATGGTAACACGAGCCGATCCACGACCTGTCGCAGTTATCATACCACTTTCATTAACGGTCGCAACAGATTCGTTTGAAGATTCAAAAACGGCTTTTTGGTATCCGAAACTGGTGTAAAATCTTTTGGATTCCTGCTCAGCAGATGCACATTGATAAGTCTCTTTATAATTAAGCATAGGTATGATTACGGAAACCCAGTAGTTAAGGTTTATAAGTGTTAAAACGACGAGGAGTCAGATTATTCAGTGATTTGGGCTAAGGCAACTGATTTAATTTCGTCTATAGAATCTTTCCAAATATGGAGCTGAATTATGAAAAACGAACCGTTTTTCTATATAAAATACACCCTCACTTTCAATGCTCCCCCCCTATCCATCGGATGAAAACCAAGCAAATTAGATTAACAACTCATTTGAATTCAAGCAGAAAAGCAGACTGTGAAAACGCAGTCTGCTTTCTTTATGTTCCGAATTTGGTGCATTCGTCGCTGTACAATATAATTAAATTGGTGAACGAAAGAGGATCGGAGTGTGACGGTACATGTCTAAAAAAAGCCATTCGGGTGACAGTGCGCAGTTGAATCTTTTTGATATTCTGAAACTAGCAGAGAATATTGACAGCAAGTGTTCCTCAAAAGAAATTGGGGAGGTTATAGGTAAACTCCGTGCAGCTAAGCGTACCGCGGAAAAGCATGAGGAAAATGAACGTCGGCGCAGAGAAAAAGAAGAATCGGATCGTAAAGCCCGTGAAGAAAAAGAGAGAAAAGAAGCACATATCCGCGAAGTTACCTGTATGGATCTTCCTTTGGACTGGAATAATATATTCAATTCCGATGTACGAACACTTGGGGTTCACGTAGAAAGCATTCCGGATGCGCTGATTATGAGTCTGAACACATTAGGCAAGGTGAATATTGAATATATATCTTCTGTGACGGGGGCAGATTATAAGACCGTTATTTCAACCTTGAAAGGGTCTATTTATCAAAATCCGCTGACGTGGAACGAATGCTTTTATCAAGGTTGGGAAACCGCCGAAGAATACCTTTCCGGCAATCTTATGCGCAAATGGAATGCTGCAAACGAAGCGAACCAAAAGTATGATGGTTATTTTGCAGACAATTTGGGAGCAATCGAAAAGGTACTTCCGCCGACGGTAGCTACAAAGGATATATACATAACACTTGGCTCGCCGTGGATCCCGGCAGATATAATTGATGATTTTATAATTTACTTATTCGGGGATCCGTTTAGATATTCCTGTTTTTACGACGATAGGGAAAAAACCATGGAAAGATATAAAACCGTTCATGATGAAATAACCGGAACATGGGAAATCCCTTGCAAGTCCAGATATAATCACAGTGTAGGTGTAAGGCAGAAATACGGAACGGAAAGACTTGAAGCATTGCATATTTTGGAGAAAACCCTGAATATGAAAACGATTTCGGTTAAAGAGAAAGTAAGCTGTGCTTCGAACTCATCCGGTAAAAAGCGCATTATAAACCAAATGGAGACTGTTGCCGCAATTGAAAAGCAGCAAAAACTTATCAATGCGTTTCAAAAATGGGTGTGGACAGATGACGCTCGGAAAAAGCGTCTTGAAACCATATTTGAAAACAATTTTAGCTGTGTGCGCAGGCGTATTTTTGACGGGTCTTTTTTGGATTTTCCCACTATGTCCGATTCGGTCAAACTGTATCCTTATCAAAAAAATGCGGTGGCAAGAATAATTTTTACACCTAACACCTTGTTGGCGCATGATGTCGGAGCGGGAAAAACATATGTCATGATTGCTGCCGGTCAGGAAATGAAAAGGATGGGGCTTTCTACAAAGAATATGTATGTTGTACCGAATAACATTGTCGGACAGTGGAAAAACATTTTCACTGCAATGTACCCGAACGCAAAGCTCCTTTGCGTTGATCCGAAGAATTTCACTCCAGCCAAGCGCGAGGCAGTGCTTGAGTATATTCGGGATGAAGATTTTGACGGGATAATTATTGCTTACAGTTGCTTTGAACAGATTCCCCTATCAAAAGATTACTACATAGAGGAACTGGAAGAGAAAAAGAAACTGGTGTCCGAACTTGTCACCCAGAAATGCAAGGCTACTTCGAAACTGAAAAAGAAGAAAGAAGCCCTTGAAAAAGCGTTGTTCGAGATGACTTTAGCTATGGACGATATGTACGATACCGTCTATTTTGATGAGCTTGGAATCACGCGTCTTTTTGTTGACGAAGCTCATAATTTCAAGAACGTCCCATTTGAAACCAAGGCAAATAACGTTCTTGGCATTAGCGAAAACGGATCAAAAAAATGCCAGGATATGATGGATAAGGTCCATATGATTCAAAAGAAGAACTGCGGAAAGGGTGTTATATTTGCCACGGGCACGCCGATTACCAACTCGATTACCGATGCATATATCATGCAGCAGTATTTACAGAGTGGCGAGCTTGCAATGCTAGACTTGCAGAGCTTTGACGCATGGATCGGAATGTTTGCCGAGCGCAACGCCGAATTTGAAATTGATGTAGATACGAGCAGCTATCGGCTGGCTACACGCTTTGCTAAGTTTCACAACCTCCCTGAGCTTACTTCACTGCTTTCTTCCATTGCAGATTTTCATCGGGTAGACGAATCCGCCGGGATTCCGATGCATGGCGGCTACAAGGATGCGCTCATATCCAAAACGCCTGATTTTGCGGCGTATCTCGATAATATTTCACAGAGAGCCGATGATGTGCGCAGTGGCGGAGTCCGCCGCGAGGATGACAATATGCTGAAAATAACAACGGATGGCAGAAAAGCAGCACTTGATTTACGGTTGGTTGATCCCAACGCAACATTTACATATCAATCCAAGGTAGCGCGGTGTGCAGAAAATGTGGCAGATATTTATTTTAGGAACGCACAAAACAAAGCGACACAGTTGATTTTTTGCGACATTTCCACACCAAAATCCGGGTTTAATATTTATGACGAATTGAAAGCCGTTCTTATAAACCTCGGTGTTCCGGAGACACAGATTGCGTACATTCATGACGCTGAAACCGAAGCAAAAAGGGCGCAGTTGTTTATGAAGGTACGTAACGGTGACGTCCGTATTTTGATCGGATCAACCTTTAAGCTCGGATTGGGTGTAAATATTCAAGACAGGCTGATAGCTCTTCATCACATTGATGTTCCGTGGAGACCTGCAGATATGACGCAACGTGAAGGACGTATTCTTCGTCAAGGCAACGCCAACCCGCAGGTGTATATTTACAGATATATCACCGAAGGAAGCTTTGATGCATATTCATGGCAGTTACTTGAAACAAAACAACGGTTTATTTCAAGCCTGCTTTCCGGATCACTTACGACTCGTAGCGCCGCAGACATCGAGGACACCATACTGGATTACGCCGAAGTCAAGGCTTTGGCTGTCGGAAATCCGCTTGTAAAAAAAAGAGTAGAAGCAGCCAACGAACTGACAAGGTATCTTACTCTGCAGCGCAAGTTCATTGATTCAAGATTACAAATGGAAAAGAGCTTCTGGAGCTTCCGGGAAAGGTCGAACATCAGAGGATCTTAATAACAAAATGCGAAGAAGATCTTTCTTATTATCGTGATTGGAAAATGGGAAATCCTCCGGCTACAGAAATCTGTTTAAAGAAAGAGGAAGCAGAAAACCGTAAGAATCTTCGCGAGTATATAACCTCGGCCGTCAGGGGCTATGCCCTTGAAACAAGAGAAAAAACGTTGATGAACTACAGAGGTTTTGATATTGTGCTTCCTGCCAATATGGCACGGGAAAAACCGTATATTTGTCTCTCTCGGCAAGGCAAATATTATGTTGAACTCGGCGACACCGAAATTGGAAATCTTCTGCGTATTGATAATTATCTCGACACACTTGACAAGCATCTTGAAAAGCTGAAAGTTGGCTTATCTAATCTTATCGAAAAAGAGATTGAACTGAAGGCGGAACTTGCAAAGAACGAGAATTACAGCGAGCAAATAGAAAAATACAGTGCCGAAGTTGAAAAGCTTGATAAGAAACTGGGGGTAAACAAAAAATGAACGATGTGAAATTTACGAACATTCCTTCTATGACTGTTGGAAAAGCGGTAGATAAGCTGTCGTACGTATACAGCACGGTGATTCAAAACAAACTTCCTGTCAAAACAATGCCATCCGTTATGCTCTGGGGACCTCCCGGTGTCGGAAAATCGCAGGCAATACGGCAGATAGCAAGGAGAATTGAACGAGATACCGGAAAAACAGTAAAGGTGACAGATGTTCGTCTGCTCCTTTTTAATCCCATCGATTTGAGAGGCATTCCGACTTCAAATGCAGATAAGACTCTTGCCGTTTGGCTTAAACCTCAGATTTTTCAAATGGATCCGAGCGATGAAATAGTAAATATCCTCTTTCTTGATGAGATATCTGCCGCACCGCAATCGGTTCAGGCGGCAGCATATCAGATAACTCTTGACCGCGTTGTCGGTGAGCACAGACTGCCCGACAACTGCATTGTAATCGCAGCGGGTAACCGTACCACAGATAAATCGGTGGCATACAAGATGCCGAAAGCACTTGCAAACAGACTAATGCATATAGAAATCGAAGGAAGCTTTAGTTCTTGGAAGCAATGGGCGATTACATCTGGGGTAAATGACAAAGTGATCGGCTTTCTCTCTTTCAGACAGAACCATCTTATGGGCTTTAATTCTTCAAATGATGACCTTGCATTCCCGACACCGCGTGCATGGGAAATGGTGAGCAATATACTTAATGGAATAGACAATGATATCGACAAAATGTATTCATTGATTGCCGGTATTGTCGGGACAGGCGTAGCTGTAGAATTTAGAACATGGGCGAAGGTATACCGGAATCTCCCGTCTATTAAAGATATTTTTGATGGTAAGATGCCGGCATTACCTACAAATACAGATGCTATGTACGCTCTAACGGCATCTATGACGGCTTATGCGAAAAGTCACAAGGATGAAATGGTGAGAATTGCGAATTCAATCCGATATGCTGATAAAATGCCTCCGGATTTCAGCACTATACTGTTAAAAGACTATATGTACATAGATAAGGATTACAAAAGACGGTTAATGCTGATACCAGAGTTCGCAAAATGGCTTCAGAGCAAAGGGAGTTTAATGAATGGTTCTGTCAGATGAAAAGAAAAGAGAATACATTAAGCGTCTTTTACTGTCACGAATGAGAATTCTGTGTAATAACGGATTTTACGGCTTGCTTTTGATGCACATGATTTATTCTATTGATGAGAACTGTGAAACAGCCGCGACCGACGGGCATAGGATTTTCTTTGGGCCGGACTTTTTGGACGAACTCAGCGACTCGGAACTGGACTTCATTATGATGCATGAGATACTTCATGTCGTTTTGCAACACTGCTTGAGGCAAGGAGACAGAGATAACGAGAGGTTTAATATAGCCTGTGATATTGTGGTCAACTCAAACATACTTCTGTCTGAAAAAATGAATTTGAAAGCTATAACCTTGAAGAAATACGGCGAGTCCGTGCATCTTGCTCCTGATGGTAAAGAGGGATACGAATACACGGCAGAGCAGGTATACGAAATGCTCCCGCCGCTTCCTCAAAACAGGAAACCGAAACTGAAATCGGCAATAACAGGAATACTGGGTAAAAGCGGCAGCAATGATGAAAATTACGGAGATGCAAGAGGCAGCGCATTAGGACGTGCAAAGAAAGAACAAACTGAACACAATAAAACCGCGGCAGTATGGGACGATCACACTCGCTGGGGCATGGATGAAGATGACGAAATACTTCGCGATGTGTGGGTAAAACGGTTTGAGGATGCTTGTGAGGCCATTTCTATAAGAGACCCATCTAATCAAAGAGGGCTTTTCCCTTTATTTGCCGAACGGCTTTTTAAGGAATTAAAAAAACCGCAAACCGATTGGCGGA
>FR888238.1:35862-46188 GCA_000431775.1 Clostridium sp. CAG:413
AGCAGGAAATCGTCGATTATTCTTTTACACCGCCCGACAGAAGATTTGATGAAAGTCCGTTTTTTCTTCCGGATTTCAATGATAAGGATGATTTGGTCGAAGATATTCTGTTTATGATAGATACTTCTGGTTCTATGTCGGACAATATGATAACAGCGGCGTATTCCGAGGTAAAAGGAGCCATTGATCAGTTTGACGGCAAGCTCAAAGGTTGGCTTGGCTTTTTTGATGCGGCGATTGTTGCGCCTAAGCCATTTACAAATGAAGAAGAGTTCAAAATCATCAAACCTGCCGGCGGGGGCGGAACAGATTTTCAGATTATATTTGAATATGTCCAAAAGCATATGCAAGGAAAATTGCCTGCCTGTATTATCATTTTAACGGATGGCTATGCCCCATTTCCAAGAGAAAAGCTTGCGGGCGGTATTCCGGTTTTGTGGTTGTTAAATAACAAAAACGTCGCCCCACCTTGGGGAAAAGTCGCAAGGATAACTGTGTAATATTAGGGAGGCATAAACAATGTATGGTGAAGAGATTAAAGAAATATTAAAGAATACATATGACGTGTGCGCACGTACGCTTGATTTTGCTTCATCAGCAGCATCACGCAGAAAGATGGATGAATTCTTTTTTTACAGTCTGGATAAAGGCTATGAAGAAGAAATCCTTACTCTCCGAAATATATTGGAATCACAGTTTCCTAAAACTGAAAAAAGTCATCTGACTGAATTAAAGCAGCTTTTGGGGAAAAGCAGGTGGAAATTACCTCAGTGTGCTCATTATTATGTTGATAGCAGTAATGGGTGGCGCTTGGATTTTCATGAAATAAAAGGTGTCTGCTATCACAGGACATTTGGCAAACATATTGCTGCAACTTTTATTCTCGGCCGGCCAATCGTTCAGCTATTTGAGCATAGATTAGCTGAAATGCATTTCAACAGTGATAAAGGAACCTGGGAATCTAGTATACTCAGCAACAAAAACACATTGTATGGATATTGGGGCAAAACAGAATATAACAAGAAGAGATATGGCAACGATCAGACGGTTACGGAAGGCATTAATTATCGTGTAAATCGGAATCTGCTGAGCAATGCTCAATTCAGAATGTTTACAACAAGTTTCTTCTCGCTGGTTGCAGAATCTGAAAAAAAGTACATTTTAAATGATATAAGCAGGACAATAAATGCGTGTGGCTGCTTTCTGCCATCAGTTTCGTTATCAAAAATATTGGAGTGTCGTACCCCGGCAGATTTTTTCAAAGCCTCTGTACCTGAAACGGATCGTTTGAATATTAATTTAAATAAAATCGATATGAATGTAGGATATGTGATTGCAAAGCTTTCGCCGTTTATATGTACGCAAGATTTTTCAACTCTTTCAAAATTAACTCCGCAAACACTAGGGAAATGTATTGATTCGAAGAATCTCTTTGATGGGATAAGCAGCCCGGAATCTGTAGAACGCTTTTTATCAAATTATTATAAGCAGGAACGAGGTTTTTCAAAGCATAAATATGATGATACGATTTAGGATTACGTTAGAATTCTGTATACGAAGATGCCGAGCGATTTCTTGCAATTAAGCCTTTTCTAACAATTTTGGAATAGTGAAAAACCTT
This sequence comes from Clostridium sp. CAG:413, assembly GCA_000431775.1. Lineage (GTDB taxonomy): Bacteria > Bacillota > Clostridia > Oscillospirales > Acutalibacteraceae > CAG-177. The sequence continues at coordinate 37,484 of FR888238.1, forward strand.
TTCTTAATTCAAGCCGTGTGCTAGGCAAACTCGGCAATATAAAGCATTAAGAAGCGAAAATTAATGCATATATAATATCTATCTTAATGTTGTTTAGTTGTTACAGATCATCTCTGCATGCGGTTACAACGAGCACTTGAAAATCCGCCGGAATGTCTTTTTGTGCTCTGTATGGAAAACGCAGAATAGGTGTCTGACCTGTCGAGTTGTCATATATGACGACATGTTGTCATTACAGGTTATGACGACCGTTTTCTAAGGGTCAGAAATCGTCTCATTTTCGGGTTCATTTCTTACAGCTCGGCAACAGCAAAAAATAACCACGGACGGGAACAGATCCGCGCCGTGGTTATTATCATTAGAAGTTTTTAATTGCCTTACATCGTCCGCAAAGGAAGGATAATTACAACCGTTCACGCACCATCATCAAAGCATAGCCAAGTAGATTTTATCCAATCCACTTGTCCCTTTCAAGTCTATCAGGATCATTCATTGACAACCCTATGCCCCATATTCTGTCCTTGACCGCACATTCAGCCAAGATACAATCTTCCGTTGCCTTTAGCTGCGATTTCAAGTCCTCATTCTGAGAGAATTTCGCGATCAATCCCTCAAAAACAATTATTTGACGAACGCCGTTCCAATAGCTCTAGTTATAATTTGCGACAAGCCTGCCAAGAGCTTTTGTTTCGGTAACATCATCAGTCGCAAGTATTTTAACTGCCGTGTCCTTGTCTCCGAAGCACACAGCTTTTTTATACATCATATATTGCTCCATTGAGGAAAAGTCTACATCGTTCACGGTAAATTCACTGGGATACCAATTACTTAAATATCCGTTTTCCTCATTTGGATTATGAAAACAAACTATTTTCATTGTACTTCACCGACTCTTTTGACATCCAAATCGTAAAACCCGCCGTATGAAACACTTACGGGTGCTTTAATGTGTCGATCACATTTTTACTTTATCGACATCGAAGTCAACAATTTCACGCATCTTTTGTCTTGCGTTTGCTTATTTTTTTATAGCATTCTTGTCTCGATTTTACAAGTAAATTGAAGGGTAATTTACAACCGCTCGGCAATTGCATAGGGGAGGCTGTCGTCAAAGCAGGCCGCATATTCAGGGTCAAAGTCTAATTGACAGCTTATCCGGCGATTATTTAAAAACAAAAGGCACTTTTGAGCATGGGGGGAGCTTCAAAAAGTGCCTTATTGATCAGTGAATACGGGTTATTTATACTGGGTGGTTGCAGTTCTTGTGATGGTATCGGCGGGGCCGCCGGAGCCATACACGACAAACTCGGTCGTCACTCTGTATGTGCCTTTGTCGGACAGCTGAAAATAGTGGAATCCTGTATACAGACATTCGTATATCACATCGATCCACTTGTCATTTGTCTGACCAATATCCACTCTGCTCCAAAACAGACCGAGAACCTTTTTCTCAACATAGGTGGTTACAATAGCTTTGCTAAAGACATTTTTTCCTGCAGTAAAACTATTAGTTATTGTTAACTCGCCTGATGAAGAAACTGAAGCTCTGTTTGATGCTGTAACGGTATTATTAAAATAGGGTTCAACCATCTGCGCCGCAGCAAACGCCGAGAAAGTCGACATTGCCATCACAAAAGCAACGGCAATACAAACAACTTTTTTTATAACATTTTTCCGCATTTTTTCACCTCTTCTCCCCCATTCAGCATCTACAACGCTTTAATCGTAAAAATTAGGACAAAAAGAATTCTAATACTTTCAAGAATTTATATTAGCGACAGCTTTTGCCAATTTTAATCTACCATGTTTATCATTTTTATCAAATCTTCACTTTTCGCGCTTCCTAAATATGTCAATTTCATATTATATGTGTCTTCAAGCCAAAAGGCACAGTAAGTTCCAAAATCTCCATCGTATACTTTGACTTCTTTATCGGCAAAACGAAATGTTTTAGTGTTTCCATTTTTATAATCCAGCACAAATGAATTATCATTAATCGTTGTCTGCGACAACTCAATCACAGCGCCGGTCTCGCTATTCTCATAGCGCACGAAGCTCATATCGTCATTCAGCACCCGTTCCGTTTCCGTAAACCCATCTGGCACTTCTGTGAAAGCATAAACGTGGTCTATTTCTGCCGCGCCGTCTCCCGCGAACAGAATCTCTTTGAAGTTCTCATAGGTCTTGACAATGAAATTCGCTATCGGATTCCCTGTGGCATTGACGCTCACCAGCCCCGCAAGCAGGAGCGCCAAGGTCGCCGCCAGCGCAATGAGCCCTTTGATATTCAGGCGCGATTTACGGTCGTTCTTCGGCTTCTGACCGTTGTTCGCTCCTATGCTGTCGATAAGCTCCTGCATCTTCCTGTTGAATTCATCGCTGAACTCAACCTCGATCTCGGATTCATCGGGAACATCCGCAAACTCCTCCGCTATCACCGTGCTGAACGCCATATTGAATTCACTTCTCGTCATAGACATTCTGCCATTTCTCCTCTCTTTAACATCTCCGCAAGCATTTTTTTGCCCCTGTATATCTGCTTACAAACCGTGCTCTCGGTACGATCGACCGTCCTCGCAATTTGCTCGACCGACAGATCGAGCACGATTTTATAATAAAGCACCTCACGATATTTATCGTCGAGCGAGCGAATCGCGTCGAGCAGCTCGTCATACTCGACCTTGGCGCAAACGCTCTCGACGAACACCGAATCATTGAACTCCAAATTGAAATCAATAAACTTATTTTCGCATTCTTTCTGTATCTTTTGCCGTCGGAGCGTGCTGATCGCCTTGTTTTTGGTCGCCTTGAGCATATAATTTTTCAGATCCGTCGGGTCCTCGATCTTGTTTAGGATATCCATATGCGACGACGCGATCGTAAAAAAGACATCCTGGACAACGTCTTCGGCGTCATCCATATTATGCACAACGGCATTCGCAACAAAGATCATCTGCTTCCTGTGCTGATAATAAACTTCCTCAAATCGTTTTCTTTCAACTTCCGTGCCGATCATGTTAAGATACAGCGATAACATTAATATCATTTTCTTTCATTGTAATATTTTAGCTCTTACACCATATGTTATCACAAACATTGCTAAATTTCAACATGTTAGTGCATATCTTTTGAAATAATTTGAAAATTTTTTCATCCGGAGAATTCTGAATGCGTCGTATAGGCAGATAAAGCAGCAAAAGCGGGAGAGTTAGGCCTCTCCCGCTTATAGTTTTAAATCGTTTATGTGTTAAACGTTAGACAGTCTAACAGCTTTGGGTGCTTGCTCAGCCGATGAAATTCGTTGCGACGCGCGGTTCCTTTTCAGGCAGGCCGTATTTCTCACTACCGAGAGCAATGCTCTTCATCAGGAACGTCATATTTCTTGCGAGAGTTCGCATAGTCTGCTTGCCCTCCTCGTCAAGCTCCGCCTCGCCCTTGACTCTGCCGTGGATGCTGTTCCAATATTGGCTCGAAGCTATCGGCATATTGCTAATAGTGAAGTATTTATTCAACTCGTCAAATGTCGCCGAGCAGCCGCCTCTTCTGGCGCAGACGATGCTTGCGCCGACCTTCATCGTCTTATCAAAAGGAGTGCTGTAGAAGAGCCTGTCGAGGCATGCAATGAGCGTAGCATTCGCCGACGCATAATAAACGGGGCTTGCGACGATAAGACCGTCCGCGCTCTCGAACTCGCCCGCGAGCTCGTTGACGGTATCGTCTATCGCACATTTGCCGAGCTCTGAGCATCTGCCGCAGGCTATGCAGCCGCGAATATCCCTGCCGCCTATCTGCACGGTCTTGACCTCAACGCCCTCCGCTTTGAGAACATTCTCGACTTCACGCACGGCGACGGAAGTGTTACCGTTCGCTCTCGGGCTGCCGTTGATGATAAGAACTTTCATATAATCTCCCTTTCCGTTGACAAAAAGCGGCCGCCTTCGGTGACCGCTTTTAACTATGTTTACTTTTTCAGAATGAATTCGCCGTTGGTGCCGCCGAGATATTCGCCGTTCTTCAGGACGGCTTTACCGTTGATATAGACGCTGTGGATGCCGCTGGGGGCTGCGTCGGGGCGGGATTCGTCAACGCTGAGCTTTGCGGGGTCAACGATGCTGATATCGGCCTTATAGCCTTCTTTGAGGTAGCCGCGCTCTTTGATGCCGTAGCGGTCGGCGGTTGCGCCCGTCATTTTGCGGACTATCTTCTCGGGGGCGATATTCCAGCGCCTGCCGAGCAGGAAGAACTGCGGGAAGGTCTGGAAGGTCGCAATATTCTGCCTCCCCTTCTCCTCAACCCATGCGTCGGTCATGAATACCGACATATCGTCCTCCATGAGCGTACGCACGATCGTGTCGTTGTAATATTTATCGAGATAGATCCTGCCCGTGCGGTCGGAGAGCTCAACGAGCTTCAGATACATATCCAGTGGCTTTACGCCCTCCTCTTCGGCGAGCTGAATGACCGTTTTGCCCTCGTATTCGGGGTGATCATCACTGATATACGCGACGGTCATATCCTCCCAGTCGATGCCGAGCACCTTGCGGTACATGAGTATGGTCAGGCTGAGCTTGAAGCGGTTCAACGGTGAATTCGCCTGCTCCTTGGGGAGCTTCGCATACCATTCGGGGAACACAACAGTGATGACCGACGCGCCGTAATGGAATGCATAATTATCATATGCAATGGGCTTGCCCTGAGCTTTGAGGGTGTGGAAAACATTCAGCATCTTATCGAGCTTTTTCCACGATTTCTTGCCCGTGAAGATAAGGTGGCTGTACTCCGTGCGAACGCCCGTTTGCTCCATGATATCAACTATCTCGTCGAGTGCGATCTCGAGGTGGGATTTCTTGGTGATGAGCGGATATTCCGCGCTGACCGCCGAGCAGGCTCTCGCATGGACGGTGAGAATTCCGTCGTATTTCGCTATCTCCCTCGCGAAGGCATAAAGCTCCTCCTTGGTCGCGTATCTGTTCGGCTCATACATGAAGCCCATCGAGCCGCCGAATGCGCCGTCCTCCATCGCCTGATGAACGTGGTCGATCTCATTTTTAAGCTGCTCCGGGGTGAGCGGCGTCGAGTCATAGCCGCAGATGCCCGCGCGGACAGAGCCGTGACCGACGAGCGGCACGATATTGACATGGAGCCTGCCCGTGAGCTTCTCGCGGAAAGAAGCGAGGCTGCCAGTGAATTCCGACTCAAAGAGGCCGCCGCCGAGCTTGTCTCTGTAGGGTGTATTTTCATCCGTCCCGAACGGCGAAAAGCTGCAATTGCCGGTTATCTGGGTGGTGATGCCCTGCCTGATGAACGGGCTGAAGAATTTCTCGCTGTCTGCCCTGTCGCAGAAGAAATCATTATGCGAATGGGCGTCAATAAAGCCGGGGCAAACATAAAGACCGGTTGCGTCGACCGTCTCGTCTGCCGCTTCGTCGCACTTGCCGACCTTGAGAATTTTGTTGTCCTCAATAAGGACGTCGCCGACAAACGGAGCATCGCCGCTGCCGTCGAATACAGTGCCGTTTTTGAATAAAGTTTTCATGCTTTTGCCCCTTTCTGTGGTCTGTTTAAATATTATACAATACCGCTGCGGACAAATCAATAAAAATCTGAACAGCCGGGGCGAATTTCATTCGGTTTTGGAGTTTAGAAATTTCAAACGGGTTTTTTTCGAAAAAAACTTGAAAAATACAATTTTTTTTACAAATCTGTGAACCGATTTTGTGAAATTCTGTCTTTATTCATGAGAGGGTTTCTCATAAGGGCGAGGTGTGCCCTGAGGAAAGGCTCAAAAATGAATTCAGGAGGCAGAAAAATGAAACGGAAACTCAAAAGCGCATTATCATTGCTATTGTGCATGATAATGGTATTCGGTGCTCTCGCCGTCGGCGGCGAGGGCATAAAACCGGTGGATATCAAGGGGCTTTTCGGCACCAAGGTTCAAGCAGCAAAATCTGATCTGACGTATGATATTTACACTTACAGGGTGCTCACGGACAACACGGTCACAATAACCGGATGTGACCGTTCGGCAAAAGGAGCAATAACGATACCTTCTCAAATTGACGGAAAACCTGTCACATGCATAGGCTATCAGGCGTTTTGGAACTGCAACAGTCTGACAAACGTAACCATACCTAACAGTGTGACAACAATTTATACATATGCATTCCAAAGCTGCTACAGGTTAAAAAGTGTATCATTGGGAAATGAAATAAAAACCATAGGTGAAGAAGCTTTTGAAGGCTGCAGCAATCTGTCCAATATAACTTTGCCTACAGAAATAACGAGCATAGGGTATCGCGCATTTTATAACACCGCATACTATAATAATGCGTCAAATTGGGAGGACGGTGCACTTTATATCGGCAATGCTCTTGTTGCAACAAACACGGATATGGACGGAAAATCATATGCGATAAAAAAGGGAACCACAATGATCGCAACGAAGGCATTTGAATATCGTAAAGTAACCAGCATTGAACTGCCAAGCAGCCTAACCAATATAGGCGAATCATGTTTTGAAGACTGCAATCTTACAAGCATAGTTATTCCCGATACCGTTACCACCATCGGCGATAATGCCTTCTTTTCTTGTGACAATCTTTCGGATGTCACTCTTGGGAGCGGACTTACCAGTATCGGAAGATACGCCTTTGCATATTGCCGCAGTTTGAAAAGCATAACGATACCGAATGGAGTTAAAAGTCTGGACGAATCGGCATTTAACTCTTGCAGCAGTTTGGTAAGCGTAAAAATCGGTTCCGGCATAACTGTAATATCAGATGATACCTTCTATGGATGCGAAAACCTGACAAGTATCGTCATACCTGACAGCGTTACTGAAATTGGCCGCTCGGCATTCTACGGCTGTAACAAGTTAGAAAGCATCACCATCCCAAAAGGGGTGACTGAGATAGGTTATGAAGCTTTTCGGAACTGCGGCATTAAAAATGCAACTCTCCCGGATAGTGTTACAAAAATTGATTACAGCGCCTTCAAAGATTGCAAAAATCTGACAAGTATCATCATACCTGACGGTGTTACCGAAATTAGGTCGGGTGCATTTGACGGCTGCAGCAAGTTAGAAAGCGTCACCATCCCAAAAGGAATGACAGTGATAGGTTATCAAGCTTTTCAGAACTGCGGAATTAAAAATATAATATTTCATAACGGTATCACTAAAATTGAATCCGACGCATTTTCCGGTTGCAACAGGCTAAAGAGTGTTATAATACCAAGCAGCGTAACAGAACTCGGTATAAATCCGTTTCACTCCTGCAGCAGTTTGGAAGAGATAGCGGTTGACCCGCAGAACACAAAATATTATTGCAAAGATGGAATACTATTTTCAAGGAGCAGCGATGATTCGTATTCGTATATTGAAGCATATCCTGCAGGAAAAAAGGACGCAGAATATACAATTCCGAGCGGAGTGAGAGGATTATCCCATTCTGCATTTGAGGGTTGCAAAAATTTGAAAAGCATTACCATACCGGATACAGTTCAACGGATTTGGAGTAGGGTTTTTTATGGTTGCACCAACTTGAAAGACATAATCATACCGGATAACATAAATTCTATAGGCGAAGATGCGTTTGCGAACACAGCATATTTTCTTAATTCGGCAAATTGGGACGGCAAAGTGCTTTATCTGAATAATGCTTTGATCAACGCTCAAGAAACAATATCCGGAGCATGCACAATCAAGGAGGGAACATCACTTATTGCCGACAATGCTTTTTCTCAATGCGAGTATCTGACCAAAGTAACAATGCCTGATAGTCTTCTGTCTATCGGACAGGAAGCATTTAAAGACTGCAGCAAATTAGAAACAGTAACTCTGCCAAAAAATCTAAAATATATGGAGTTTGATGTCTTTTATGACTGTTCATCTCTTGAAAGCATAACCATACCGGGTTCAGTGCGGGATTTTACACTCGCATTTAGAGACTGCACCGGCTTAAAAAGTGTGACAATCAATAGCGGTGTAGATCGTATTGATGCAGACGCATTTTGTAATTGTCGTAATCTTGAAAGCATTACCATCCCCGAAAGTATATATTCTATCGAAGACAGCTCGTTTTACAATTGTGAAAACTTAAAAGATGTTTATTTTGAAGGCTCAAAACAACAATGGGATACAATCGAAATCGATAATATCTATAATCAAAACGAATATTTGCTGAACGCCACAATACACTTTGCCAAAAAGGACGGCTTCACCATCACTTATAACGCCAACGGCGGCAGCGGCGCGCCGGGCGAGCAAAGCACGGACGAGCTCAACGGGCGCATCACCATAAGCTCACAGATCCCGCACCGCGACGGCTATGAATTCATCGGCTGGGCGACCTCGCCCAGCGCCCCAAAGCCGCAGTATTCACCCAAAGACCCCGAGAGCTATTCACCGAAAGACACGGTGAGCTCTACGCGCTACCTGACGCTCTATGCAGTTTGGGAGAAAAGCTATCTGCTCTCAATCAAGGACATATATTCATTCCCCAATGATTCCCGCTATTTCTTTAAGCGCAACGAAAACCACAGATATCAAATGCTTGACAGCGACTTTGAAAAGCTCTGCAACTATGTCCGCAACATCTATGAGGATCAGGATTTCGCAAGCGCCCAAATCAACAAGCTCCAGAATCAGAGAAAGAATGTTGAATGGTACGGCTCATGCTTCGGAATGTCGTTGACGGCTATATTTA
>FR888238.1:46228-52891 GCA_000431775.1 Clostridium sp. CAG:413
TTGATTTCAACAAGCGTTACGGCTCGGGGGCAGCCTCGATGAGCGCCGTCGCTGCGCCCAACAAGAGCGCGGCCGTCAGAAGCGCCATAAACTATTATCAGCTCTCTCAGCACATTCTCGTGTTTAACAACCAAACGAGCGATATCTGCGACCATGGCGGGCGCGCCCAAATGCGCAGCTTGATCGATGACGCCAAAAACAACAAGCTGATATTATTTTCATATAAAAGCCCGCAATTGAGCAACGGACACGCGATAGTAATCGTCGGCTACAGCGCCGCCGCTGACGGCAGCCACACCCTAATCGCATACGACAACAGATATCCGGGTCAATATATCAATATCAATGTCAGCAGCGACCTCAAAAAATGCACACTGATACTGCCCGACAAGAAAGAGGATGTATCAAGCCTCGTCTGCTGCTCCGACTTCTCCGACTTTGATATGATCGACATTGACGGCCCGAATAATGACATGAGGCTCAGTGACGAAAAATATAATAGGAGCTCGGGCACACTTGTTAGTATCAATTCTTCAGGCGCCGTAACCGTCAAAAACAGCAAGGGTCAGACCTTGACATATAAGGACGGCGAATTCGGCGGAGATATGGAGATCTTATCAAAAAGCATGATAGTCAGATCGACTGCCGACGGCAGCCCCGCCCCCGAAATAATCACCGTAAACGTCAAAGAAAGCGACACCTTCACATTTGAGGGAACGGATAAGAATCTAAATGTATCGCTGACCAGCAAAAACATATTTGCAAATGTCGAAACCACAGCGGACAAGGTCGTGATATCCGAGAATGACGGCATACACGCATCGGGCAACGACATCAGCTTCAACGGCAGCCTCTCGCTCAACAACAGCGTGTGCGATATGCTTGAGTTTGACGGTCAGGCAAGCGGCGATGTAAAGATGACCTACAGCGGCGACGGAATTATTGTTGACGGCGCAAGCGGCAACGGCTCCGTGACGGTTTACAGCAATGTCGTTGACACAAACACCGCTAAATTCAACACCGATTGCAGCAGCATCAAAATCAGCGGCGACGGCAGCGGAGTCGCAGGCAATGTTGAAATAACGGCATCATCCAAAAACGACGGCGTTTATGATATTAAGCTCGCCGAGATGCAAAACAGGAAATTTGCGTTTGGCGAAAAGAATATCACAATGTATTATAAAGCAACGGGAAGCGTTGCAATCGCCAGCAATGAGGAGGTTGTTTACACCTCGTCAAACCCCGACATTGTCTCTGTCGACGCAAGCGGCAACATCACCGCACTCAAGACCGGCAGCGCAACGATAACCGCAATTGAAGCCGATTCTGGCAAATCCGACACCTGCACCGTAACCGTCAAATATGCATGGTGGCAGATACTCATCAGAATTCTGCTCCTCGGTTTCCTTTGGTATTGATATCAAGAATCCATTCGATAAAAGTTTTGCAAAAGCGGGAGAGGCTCACCTCTCCCGCTTTTGGCCTACACAGGCGCATTCCGATCGTTAATGCTTTTCTATTGTAAATGGCGGCGGGGTATTCTCAATGTGATTTCCGATTTTGAATTGTCAAAAGCATAACCATTTCACTACAGCCAGCACATCTCATTCTCACAGTTGCTCAACACCCAACGCCTTATATACCGCGTCCTCTGTGCTCTGATAGAAACGAATTTAAACTGACTATATGACAATTTCATGTCGAGTTCTTGGATTTTTTCTACAAACAGATGGAATAAGATATTGATTTTTTTGACGATTTATGCTATAATAATTTATATTTACTGAAACTGTGAAAAATAAGGAGTAATACCATGAAGATTAGCTATAAAAAGCTCTGGGTCATGCTTATTCAAAGAGATATAACTAAAATGAAATTAAAAGCTGATGTCGGAATTTCTGCAGGAACAATGAGTAAACTCAACAAAGGAGAAGATGTTGCCCTTTCTGTTTTGTTGCGAATTTGCGATTATTTAAACTGTGACATCGGTGATATTTGTGAAGCTGTACGAGTAACTAACGGCTGAATCCTGTTTTTGGTACAGTTTTTTTGCTATTATATAAAAGTAAGAGACAACCGGATGTCTCGATAAGGTGATAAAATGCAGATTATAGATAACATCAATATGACTGTCAAAGGCGATCTGCAAGCGGGCATTAAGAAAGGGAGCTAAATAGGTAACGCAAAGTTGAAGAAATTGAGAAATAGGATACGAATTTCATTACGATATAGTAACGAAATCAGAGATTGCCTTGGAGTAAAAAATGATCCTCAAGTAAAGGAGTTGAAGATATGGCTTACCAAAGCGAAGCCGCTCTTGAACAGCAATTTATCGAACAGCTTAACAAGCAAGAATACAGCACTGTGTCCATACCAAACTATGACGCAATAGTTGCAAACTTCAAAGTACAGTTTGAAGCCTTCAACGCTTCAAAACTTGACACTCCAATCACTGACAAAGAATGGGAACGAATTTTTAATTTGATGCTCGGAAAGTCGGTGTTTCAAAGTGCGAAAATTCTTAGAGACAAGTTTGTACTTGAAAGAGAAGATGGAACCAAAGTATATCTGTCTTTTTTTGACCAAGATCACACGAAGAACATATTCCAAGTAACTCATCAGACTACTGTTGTCGGTAAGTACGTCAATCGTTACGACGTGACGATTCTCGTAAACGGTTTGCCCCTGATCCAAGTAGAATTAAAGCGCCGTGGTATTGACATCCGCGAGGCAGTCAATCAAGTTATGCGTTATAAGAAGCACTCCTACAATGGGCTGTATCATTTCATTCAGCTCTTCATTGTTTCCAACGGTGTTGACACAAAGTATTTTGCCAATTCCGACAGAGACCTTATGTACAGCCTCGCTTTCTTCTGGACTGATTTCAATAACGTCCGCATCACCAATTTGAAGGATTTTTCGATTTCTTTCCTTGCGAGGGATCACATCATCAAAATGCTGACACGCTACACCATCCTAAACGATACCGATAAGATTTTGATGGTCATGCGTCCCTATCAGGTCTATGCCGTAGAAGCGCTGATCCGTCAGGCAACGCTCACAAACCGGAATGCGTATATTTGGCACACAACCGGTGCGGGCAAGACATTGACATCCTTTAAGACTGCGCAAATCCTCGCAGCAAATCCGAACATCAAAAAAGTCATTTTCCTTGTTGACCGAAAAGACTTGGATTCTCAGACAACCGAAGAGTTTAACAAGTTTGAGGCTGGCTCCGTTGACGTAACAGATCGCACAGATGTCCTTGTCCGCCAGATGAAGGATAAGAACCGGCAGCTTATCGTCACCACAATGCAGAAGATGGCAAACGCCGTAAAGCGCCCTCAGTACGAAAAAGTAATGGACGCATACAAAGACGAGAAGGTTGTCTTTATCATTGACGAATGCCATCGCAGTCAGTTCGGGGATATGCACAAGGACATTGTGCGGCATTTCAAAAAGGCACAGTTTTTCGGTTTCACGGGAACGCCTCGTTTTGAAGTCAACGGTAAAACCGAGGGTAAAATTACGCAAACAACGGAAATGCTCTTTGGTGAGTGCCTTCACAATTATCTGATTAAAGACGCCATCTTCGATAATAATGTTCTGGGCTTCCACATCGAATACATAAAAACAATGGAGGGCGATTTTGACTGGGATGACCCCACACTCGCAGACGCGATTGATATAGGCGAACTCTATATGTCCGATGAGCGAATGTCTCTGATCGCCAATCACATCATCCAGAACCACAAGGCAAAAACCCGAAATAGACAGTATACGGCTATTTTTGCCGTGTCCTCTATTGACGCCCTTGTTAAGTATTACGACATTTTCAAGAAGATCAAGCATGACCTGAATATCAGCGGTATCTTCTCCTACGGGCAGAATGAGGATGCCGAGGGCAAGGACGAGCATAGCCGTGATTCGTTGGAGCGTATCATCAAGGACTACAATGAGATGTACGGAACCAATTTCTCCACAGATACGTTCTCGGCTTATCACAAGGACATCTCTGATCGAGTAAAGGGAAAGAAAACAAAGTCGCTTGATATTCTCATTGTCGTGAATATGTTCCTGACCGGATTTGACAGCAAGCAGCTCTCCGTCCTTTATGTGGACAAGGACTTGAAGTATCATGATTTGCTGCAAGCCTATTCCCGAACAAACCGCGTGGAGAAGGAAACAAAACCCTTTGGCATTATCATTTGCTACCGCAACCTCAAAAAACGTACTGATGACGCGCTGACGCTCTTCTCTAAGAGTCAAGATACCTCCGGCATCGTTGTTCCGGGGTATCAATACTTCGTGGAGAAGTTCAACGAAATGGTGATGAAGCTCAAGGAAATTGCTCTGTTCCCTGAGTCCGTGGACACGATGCAGAACGATGACGATCAAAAGAAGTTCGTCGTGACCTTCCGGGAGCTGACAAAGTATCTCCAATCGTTGCAGACCTTTATTGAGTTCAGTTTCGATCAGGATGCTCTTATCATGTCCGAGCAGGAATACCAGGACTACAAGAGCAAATACCTCATGCTCTACTCAAGGCAAAAAACGGACCGCGAGGTTGTCTCCGTCTTGAACGATGTTGATTTCTGCATCGAATTGATGGAGAGTGACAGGATCAATGTGGCATACATTATGAACCTAATCCGGAACATCCATTTCGGCGATCCCAAGCAGAAGGATTATGATATTAAAAATATAAAGGATGAGCTGGGTAGAACCGACAACCCGCAGTTGCTCCGGAAAGTCGAAATCCTGCAAGCGTTCTTGGATCGTGTTGTTGTCGGCTTGGAAAGTGCGGATGAAATTGATGCAGCCTATAACGACTTTGAAAACGAAGCAAAGCGCGAAGAGATTGTTGCCTTTGCAAAGGCCGAGGACATTGACGCATCTATGCTGACGGATATTATTTCGGAATATGAGTTTTCCGGTACAATGGATGCAGGAAATATTCGAGACAGGATTGAAAAGCCCTTGCCGCTTTTGAAGAAACGCTCCCTTGTAAATCGAATCGTTGATTTCATCCGGCAGCACACAGAGAAATACCAATAAGGAGAGAGACAGATGGATAATTCGATTCAGACTCACCAGAAAGAGCTTTGCAATAAGCTATGGGCAATGGCAAATGCCTTGCGCGGGAACCTGGAGGCGTATGAGTTCAAGAACTACATTTTGGGCATGATCTTCTACTACTACCTTTCCGACCGGACAGAGAAGTATATGGCAAATCTTCTCAAAGATGACGGTATCGGTTATGAAGAGGCATGGGCGGATGAAGAGTACAAAACCGCCGTTATCGAAGAGGCTCTGCGCGATCTCGGCTATGTCATCGAGCCGCAGTATTTGTTCCGCAAGATGGTCAAGATGGTAGAAAACCGCTCCTTCGATATTGAGTTCTTGCAAAGCGCAATCAATGCGCTGATGGAATCCACAATCGGAAATGATTCTCAGGAAGACTTCGACGGACTGTTTTCTGATATGCAGCTCGATTCCTCAAAGCTCGGTCATACTGTCAAAGACAGAAGTGCTGTTATGGCAAAGATCATCGCTTCGCTGGACGAAATCAACTTCGGCGTGGATGACACCAAAATTGACGTTCTTGGTAACGCCTATGAATATCTGATCGGTCAGTTTGCTGCAACTGCTGGCAAAAAAGCTGGTGAGTTCTATACGCCCTCCGGTCCTGCCGAATTGCTTTGCCGTCTAGCTTGCCTCGGTCTCACGGATGTCAAGGATGCAGCCGACCCCACCTGTGGCTCTGGTTCACTGCTGCTGCGTCTCAAGAACTATGCCAACGTGAGAAACTACTATGGACAGGAATTGACCTCCACGACTTATAACCTCGCCAGAATGAACATGATTCTGCGCGGAATCCCGTATCGCAACTTTAACATCTACAACGGGGATACCTTGGAGCATGACTACTTCGGGGACATGAAGTTCCGTGTTCAGGTTGCCAATCCTCCTTATTCTGCAAACTGGTCTGCCGATATGCACTTCATGGAGGACGAGCGTTTCAATGAGTATGGCAAACTTGCTCCGAAGAGCAAGGCTGACTTTGCCTTTGTTCAGCACATGGTTTACCACATGGACGAAGATGGACGAGCTGTTGTCCTGCTGCCTCACGGCGTTCTGTTCCGTGGTGCTGCTGAGGAAGTAATCCGCAAGCATCTCATTCAAAAATTAAACGTTCTGGACGCGGTAATCGGTTTGCCTGCAAATCTGTTCTTTGGTACGGGTATCCCTGTCTGCGTTCTTGTTCTCAAGAGAGAGCGCAATGGTAACTCTGACAATATTCTTTTCATAGACGCTTCCAGCGACTTTGAAGCCGGAAAGAACCAGAATATCCTTCGGGAGTGCGACATTGACAAGATTGTTGAGACCTACGAGCGCCGTCAGGATGTCAATAAATACGCTCATGTTGCAACAATGCAGGAGATTGAAGAGAACGGCTTCAACCTGAATATCCCTCGCTATGTTGACACCTTTGAGCCGGAACCTGAGATTGACCTGAATGAAGTTGCCGCTGAGATTCGCAAGCTGCAATCTGAAATCAAGGATATTGATGCGGAACTGAAACCGTTTTTTGATGAGCTGGGGCTGGATTTCCCCTTTGACGTGGAGGACAAATAATTATGGCAAATGTATCCTCAAGTA
>FR888239.1:0-18289 GCA_000431775.1 Clostridium sp. CAG:413
TGAAAAATCTGCAAAAACCATTGTTTGAAAGAAACATCAAGAATTGATTCCGAGCGTTGCTTTCGGCATTCTTTTTCTTTCCTCGCTGCTCACCATTCCGAAATAAAGCTGACAGACATATGGGGGAAGGGGGCCGGCTTCGGTTCGGATGGGTGCCGCTCTTGATTTGCAGCGGGTGACAAGCCGTCATTCGAGGCATACCGGAGCACACCATCCTTACAATAAACTAAACTGTTAAGAATAGATTTTATACAGTTTTGTTTCAGTGTCGATACTGCTTGCACGGGCAAAACTGTCATTAAAACTCGATCCTTTGGACAAATGATAAAAAAGATTTACAATAAACAATAGACTTCCGTTGCCCTCGATGTAATCCGTCGGAGCAACGAAGATATTGTTATTTCGATTAAACTCTTTACATAGTTCTCCCGCACCTGTGGTGCATCCGGTGCATATAACGGTTTTATCCTTGATTTTTACCGAACCTTGTAATTCTTCATAACCGATATTATTCCTGCACTCATTCGGATAATAGACATTCTCTCCTAAAATCGGAACGATTATCTTTTCGTCGTCACCGTGACACCCGATAATTAAATAGTCATAGTTAAAATTATGTTTCCCGCCGAATACATCAAAGTAATCCTGCGGTCTGCCTATGTTATACATAGTTACAATGTACCCGAAATATTCAAGAACACTTCTGATGGCAAAGCTTTCCAAACCTATACCATTGCCGTTTAATATATGCACTCTTTTTATATCCGTAACCTCCGCAAAATTCATTTTATCAAATTGATTATATCAAAGAATGAAACTCTTGACAATAATGAAAGAGTCAAACATCTGTGTTCTTATGTGCGGACAAACACATAAAAATCGGGTTCCTTACCGCCATAGATATAGTTTCCCATTTTCCACTCCATAAATAAATACTCTGTACCGTTTATAGCTTTTATTTCATAAGCAGCAACAGTTGTGCGATGTATGTTAATAACGCAGCCTTTTGTCCATTTATCGTGCCACACCTCGTCCATAGTAGTCTGTTCCAATCTGCCGTCAGAGAAGAAGTAGATTTCTTTCAGATAAAGATCGTCGCAAGTATTGTTTGGTGAAAAGCTTTCCATTGTATCAACAAAACCAACAGACTTCCATTTTCCTGTTATACGCTCATCATAAACAAACGGAAGTTCAATGTTATCGTGCCTGCCGAGAGTCGCTTTTGTATAGTGCTTTGAATTGAACTTGACAAAAATCTCGGTTTTGTTTTTTAGTCTGAAAAACAGATATTCCTTGCCGTCAATTACTTGTATATCGTATTTGTATGTAAGAATAGGCTCGTTACCGCCGTAATGAATTAAAAGAACGCCTTTTGTCCAGCCTTCAAATATCCAGTACGGTTCACCGTTCGGCAAAAAGTATATTGTATCATATTCACCGCTTTTTTCATTTAATCCGATAAGCGAAGTACAATATGTATTTTCAATCCAACCGATATTATTCCATTTCCCAATGACAGCTTCGTCATTTACAAACTGCATTCCATTCGCTATTTTCATTATATCTCTCCTAAATTCCGATTTTTCGTTTTATTTCAAAAATATTATACCATATCTTTGCGAATTTTTCTACCGAAAAGCCTTATTTTAAGCGGTTTTCGGGCATAGAAAAAATCCACCGTAATTCTATCAAAATTACGGTGGACTTATGGCGGAGAGCAAGGGGCGCAGTCGGTCAGGTGGTTCACGGATATCGACTTATGCCGCTTGCGGGTCAGGTTTATCACGGAGTGTTCCCACGCCCTAAAAACGCTTCCCCGAAGCGTTTTCTTAACGGGCTTTCGAATCCCTTGCATAAAAAATAAAGCTGACACCATGCGGTATCAGCTTTATTTCTGGCGGAGAGCAAGGGATTCGAACCCTCGAACAGGTGATAGCCCGTTACACGATTTCCAATCGTGCTCCTTCGACCAGCTCGGACAACTCTCCGTATCTGCAATCAAATGCTCAATTATTATATACGAGCCGGAGCAAAAAATCAAGTGTTTTTTCATAAAAATACGGAATAATTTGTTTTTTACACTCGGTCGGGCTCTTGAATGCCTAAAAGTCGGTCGATTTTACATTGAAACGAAGATTTGCCCCGCCGCTGACAATTACCACTTGCAAACCGGCGATATTTAATGTATTATATAATGTAGTCATTCAAAATCGCTAAAAGGAATGTTTTGATGCAGTATATTATAATGGATCTCGAGTGGAATAATACCTATGCCAAAAAGGCGGACGGCTATATCAACGAGATAATTGAAATAGGCGCGGTGAAGCTCGACGACGAGCTTGAGACGGTGGACACCTTCTCATGTATTATCCGCTCTCAGATAGGCAAGAAGCTCAGGGGCAGCGTCAAGCGCCTGACTCACCTGACAAACGACGATATCAGCACGGGAGTCCCGTTCACCAAGGCGTTCTCCGTCTTTCGCAAATGGGTCGGCACGAGCGAGACGGTGGTGCTCACATGGGGCGACGGCGACATACGGGTGCTGATAGATAATTACAAGTACCTCAACGGCATCAGGACTATTCCGTTCCTCAGCTATTACTGCGACCTGCAAAAATATTATCAGACCAAGTTCAAATGCGACCGCAGCAAGCAGACGGGTCTTCTCGCCGCGGCGCAGAACCTCGACATTGACCCCGAGGTCTATATTCATCACCGTGCCCTCGGCGACAGTATGCTTACCGCCGATATATTCAAGGCGATGTATGACGAGCCGTTCTTTGCCGCAAACGTCATTGAGTGCAACGACGATTTCTATTCAAAGCTGCTGTATAAGGCAAAGGTTATAAGGAATATTGATAATCCGCTTGTGGATAAAAAACGCATGGAGCATATCTGCGAGACCTGCGGCAGACCCTGTCGCCAGCTCACCGAGTGGAAGTTCCGCGGGCAGTTCTTCAGGGCGAATTTCGTCTGCGAGCAGTGCAGCACCACCTACGCCGTAGGGGTGAGGTTCAGGAAAATGTACGATAAGGTCGAATACCGCAAGACCGTCTCGGTCAAGGAGGCCGAGCCGATCACTGATAATGAAGAAAAGGGTGAATGATTTGAAAATTCTTGTTACGGGCGGCGCCGGTTTCATAGGCTGCAACTTCGTCTATTATATGCTTGATAAGCATCCGGATTATGATATAGTCTGCCTCGACGCCCTCACATATGCGGGCAATCTCAAGAGCCTTAATAAGGCTATGGAGAATCCGAAATTTAAGTTCGTCAAGGGCAATATTGCCGACAGGGAGCTTGTTGACAAGCTCTTTGCCGAGGAGAAATTTGATATCGTGGTCAATTTTGCCGCCGAGAGCCATGTTGACAGGTCGATCGAGAATCCGTTTATATTCCTTGAGACAAACGTCACCGGCACGGCGTGCCTGCTCGACGCGAGCAGACGCCACGGCGTTTCACGCTATCACCAGGTCTCCACCGACGAGGTCTACGGTGATCTGCCGCTTGACAGACCTGACCTCTTCTTCACTGAGACGATGAATCTTGTCACCTCAAGCCCGTATTCGGCTTCAAAGGCGTCCGCCGACCTGCTGACCCTCGCATTCCACAGGACCTACGGCCTGCCCGTGACGATAACCCGCTGCTCAAACAACTACGGCCCCTACCAGTTCCCCGAGAAGCTGATACCGCTCATGATAGTCCGCGCTCAGGCGGATGAGAGCCTGCCCGTCTACGGCGAAGGTCTCAATGTGCGCGACTGGCTTTATGTTGAGGATCATTGCAAGGCGATAGATATGGTCATCCACTCGGGCAGAGTGGGGGAGATATACAATGTCGGCGGCCACAATGAGAAGCGCAATATAGACGTGGTCAAGACGATCCTTGCTGCTCTCTCAAAGCCGGAGTCGCTGATAACCCATGTCAAGGACAGAGCCGGTCACGACCTGCGCTATGCCATTGACCCGACCAAGATATCAACGGAGCTTGGCTGGCAGCCCGAGACCTCGTTCGACGTCGGTATCGCCGAGACTATCAAATGGTATCTCGATAACACCGAATGGATGGATGAGATAAAAAGCGGCGAATACGCCGAATACAGTCGCAGGATATACGGTTAAATCTGTTTTAATAAGTTTATGCCCGTGCATACTTCATGTGTGCGCGGGTGTTTTTGCATCTTTGAAAACTTGTATTGAAATTTATTAACTTTGTGTGAACATTTATATAAATCTCTTGACAAAAGTTTGAGATGGTGGTATGATACAGTCAGAAAAGCAAAAAAAGGAGCTGATACTCTTGAAAAAGACCTTATACAGCCTGATGCTCAGCGACGAGGTCGTGAGAGAGGCGGATCGGCTTGCTCACCAAATGGGCACGAACCGTTCAAATCTGATAAACCAGATCCTCGCCGAGTATCTCGGCATGACTACGCCGCAAAGGCGCATAAATGATGTCTTTCAGGCCATTGTCGAGGCCGTGGCACCATATGGGCAGCTTGTGCCGTTCTTTGCGCCGAATGACCTCACCATGTCGCTCAAAAGCAGCCTTGAGTATAAATACCGCCCCACCGTCAAATACGAGGTGGAGCTTTATGAGAGCGGGGAGGGTTCGATAGGCGAGCTTTCCGTTATATTCCGCACTCAGAGCGCTGCTCTTATCAGCGATATGACCGATTTCTTCCGCCTTTGGCACAAGACGGAGCAGAAATACCTGCCGCGCAGGGGTGTTGTGAACGTCAATTATGCGCTCTATGACAACAAATTCTGCCGCAGCCTTGCCGTGCCGCACAAGGATTTCACGCCGCAGGAGCTGGCGGGAGCTATCTCCGCCTATATCGAGCTTTTTGACGAGCTGATGAAGGGCTACCTCTCCGGCAGATATTCGGCAGCGGATATAGACCGCCGTTACGGCGAGTATGCCGCGCGCCAAAACATTATTATTTAAGCAACCTATACTAAATTAAGCAGGTGATTTAATGAACACTCAGAACTTCACTCAAAAAACCATTGAAGCGATCCAGAACGCTCAGAATATCGCGTCCGAGAACGAGAATCAGGCGCTCATGCCCGAGCACCTGCTCTATTCTCTGCTTGACCAGGACGGCGGCCTTATCCCGTCGCTCTTCGGCAAGATGGGCGTTGACAGCAACGCTGTCCTCGCTGAGCTGGATTCATATATTTCTACTCTTCCCAAGGTTTCGGGCGGCGATATGTATCTCTCCGCCGAGACCGACCGTATAATCCGCGCCGCCGAGAAAGCGGCAAAGAGCATGAAGGATGAATATGTCTCAGTTGAGCATCTGATGCTCGGCATATTCGCCGACATGACCCCGCAGATAAGGAAGATATTCAACGCCCACGGCATCACAAAGAATGCTTTTACCGAGGCTCTCTCCAAGGTCAAGAGCGGCCCCGTAACGAGCGATAACCCCGAGGGCACTTACGATGCCCTCGCAAAATACGGCACCGACCTTGTCAAGCGTGCCCGCGATAACGAGCTCGACCCCGTTATCGGCCGTGACACCGAGATAAGAAACGTCATCCGTATTCTTTCGAGAAAGACTAAGAATAACCCCGTCCTGATAGGCGAGCCCGGCGTAGGTAAAACCGCTATAGCCGAGGGGCTTGCCCAGAGGATAGTCAGGGGAGACGTGCCTGAAGGACTGAAGGATAAGACCGTATTCAGCCTTGATATGGGCGCTCTTATAGCCGGCGCTAAATACAGAGGCGAGTTTGAAGAGAGGCTGAAGGCCGTCCTTGAGGAGATCAAGAAGTCCGAGGGCAAGATCCTGCTCTTCATTGATGAACTTCATACTATAGTCGGCGCGGGTAAAACCGAGGGCAGCATGGACGCAGGCAACCTCCTGAAGCCCATGCTTGCAAGAGGCGAGCTGCACTGCATCGGTGCCACCACTCTTGACGAATACAGGAAGTATATCGAGAAGGACGCCGCTCTTGAACGTCGTTTCCAGCCCGTTATGGTCAATGAGCCTACGGTCGAGGATACCATCTCGATACTGAGAGGTCTTAAGGAGCGCTACGAAGTCTATCACGGCGTGCGTATCCACGACAGCGCGCTTGTCGCCGCCGCTACGCTCTCCGACAGATACATTACCGACCGTTTCCTGCCCGATAAGGCTATTGACCTTGTGGATGAGGCCTGCGCCTCCATCCGCACCGAGATCGATTCTATGCCCTCCGAGCTTGACGATGTCCGCAGGAGGATAATGCAGCTCGAGATCGAGGAAATGGCTCTTAAAAAGGAGACCGACAAGCTCTCCAAGGAGCGCCTTGAGAAGCTGGGCGCCGAGCTTGCGGAGAATAAGGATAAATACAACGAGATGAAATCCCGCTGGGATGCCGAGAAGCAGAGCGTTGACGAGGTAAAGCGCATCAAGTCGGAGATCGAGCAGATGCACGCCGACATCGAGCAGGCTCAGCTTCATTATGAATACGAAAAGGCCGCAAAGCTCAAGTATTACGACCTCCCCGCCCTCGAGAAGAAGCTCTCGGAGGCTGAGGAGCGCAGCGAGCAGCGCAAGGAAAACACCCTTGTCCATGACACCGTGGATGAGGAGGAGATAGCCGCCATCGTCGCAAAATGGACTGGTATACCCGTTACCAAGCTGATGGAGGGCGAGCGTGAGAAGCTGCTGCATCTCGATAAGGTCATCCATGAGAGAGTTGTCGGCCAGGACGAAGCCGTGCAGAAGGTCACCGAGGCCATCCTGCGCTCCCGCGCGGGTATCTCAGACCCCAACAGACCCATCGGCAGCTTCCTCTTCCTCGGCCCCACGGGCGTCGGCAAGACGGAGCTTGCAAAGGCTCTGGCGGATTGCCTGTTTGACGACGAACACAATATGGTGCGTATTGATATGACCGAGTATATGGAGAAATACTCCGTGTCCCGTCTTATCGGTGCGCCTCCGGGATATGTCGGCTATGACGAGGGCGGTCAGCTCACCGAGGCTGTGCGCCGCAAGCCCTACTCGGTCGTCCTCTTTGATGAGATCGAGAAGGCTCACCCCGATGTATTCAATATCCTGCTCCAGGTGCTTGACGACGGCCGTATCACCGACAGTCAGGGCAGGACGGTGGACTTCAAGAATACCATCATCATCCTGACCTCTAACCTCGGCAGCCAGTATCTGCTCGACGGCATTGACGAGAACGGCAATATCTCGGAGGAAGCAAGGAAGGGAGTTATGGAGGAGCTGCGCCGCAGCTTCCGCCCCGAATTCCTCAACAGGCTTGACGAGACGATATTCTTCCGCCCGCTTACCAAGGATAACCTGAACGGCATTATTGATATCATGCTCGCTCAGCTCAGAAAGCGCCTCGCCGACAGGAGCCTCGGCCTCGAGGTCACCGACAAGGCCAAGGAGCTTATCATCGACCGCGGTTACGATCCCGTCTACGGCGCAAGACCGCTCCGCAGATATCTGCAAAGCAGCCTTGAAACCCTCGTCGCCCGCAAGATACTCTCAGGCGACATTGACGCGGACTCCACCATCACGGTCGACGCCGAGAACGGCGAGCTTGTCTGCAAATAATAATACAGTACCCCCTCGGAGTTTCAAGCTCCGAAGGGGTATTTTGCTGTGTTCAGTTGAATACCGTGCCGTCCTTGAGGACATCCTCGGGTGAGGAGTCGGCGGCGTAGTAGCGGAAGGCTGCGCCCTCGGCTCGTAAAGCGATGATATATTTGCCGTCATCCGTTTTGAGTGTCAGCCTTACGCCGTCAAAGCGGTAGCTGCCGATGCCGAGATAGCTGCTGAGAAACCCGGGTGAAAACTCAAATTTGCCGTCCTTATCAAGCTTGAACGACGGTGTTGAATTTACCTTGCCGTCGTTGACAGTATCGCTGTAATAGGTCTTGTCGTATATAATCCCACCCTCGGTGACCTCACAGCCCGCAAGGGCGTCGATGAATTTTTCCACCTCTTTTGGTGAAACCACCCTATGCGAGTAGGACTCCTTGAAGTATCCGCACTCATACATTTCGGCGAGATCCTTGCCGAAGCAGAAGAGAGTGTCCGTGCCGTTGACGTGGTTTATGCAGACGGTCAGATATGACGGGCGGTTCTCGGGGGTGGAGCCGTCGATGGGGCTTTTGTGTATCCTGATTTTTTTGAGAGCGTCGGTCGCCGATTTGACGGCTGCTTCGTCGGAGACGGTGAAGGTCTTGCCTTCATAGGCGACGGTTATGCTCGAGATATCGTCAAAGGCGCCGTCCGTGCCGGCAAAGTCGGTCATTTTGTCAAGGCGTACCCCTGCGGGGTCGGTCAGCAGGCATACAGCCGCTGCAACGCAAACGACAACTGCGGATATTACGAGCCAAAATGCGGGTTTCTTGTAATTCAAAATATTTTTCACCCTTTCTTTAACTCCGACCTCCCCGAAGGCTATCGGGCAGGCGGCTGCGGTGCGCCTCGGGGCGCTGCAATCGAGCAGTGCCTGCGAATAGGCGCATTTTTTATCGCTTCCGAGGTCTTTTATCACCCGTTCGTCGCATGCGATCTCAATGTCACGGCAAAGCAGGGCGTATGAGAGCCAACAGAGCGGGTTGAACCAATGCAGCGCAAGCGCGGCAAAGGCAGCGGGCTTCAGCAGGTGGTCTTTGCGTGCGAGATGCGCTCTCTCATGGGCGAGCACAAGCTCACGTTTTTCGCCGTCCATATCAGACGGCAGATAAATCTTCGGCCTGATAACGCCGAGAATGAAAGGGGAGCTTACCGAGTCGCAAAGCAGGATGTTGCCCTCGAGCGGTGCGGTCATTGCGACCTTTTTACGCAGCCTGACGTAGCTGACAGCGGCGCAGATAAGAGTTGCGACAACGCCTGCAAGCCATATCACGGCGAGGATCTCGGTCAAATTCACCGTTGACGCGGCAGCTTGCGGCGCATTTGTCACGGCGGGCAGGCTTGGGCTCGGGCTCGGGCTCGGCACGGCAGCGGGCGAAATAACGCTCTCGGCGGTCCTTGCAATCACCCGATCGGTCGGGCTGAAGCTTGGCACAAGGCTGAAAATGCTCCTGAATGAGAGCGGGCAAAGCAGCCGCACGGCGGTCAGCGCCCACATAAGGCAGATAAGCGAGCGCGGGGCTTTTTTGAGCAGCGCCCGCAGCAGCGCTACGGCAAGCATCATCCATGTTGCCGCCATGCTCATGTCGAGCACCTTGATGAATACCTCGGTAAGCGAATTCATAAAGCCGCCCATTACCGCACCTCCTTCGCCTCGTCTATCATGCGCCGGATGGTGTCAATCTCTTTGTCGGTCAACTTTTTGCGGCTTGAGAATGCCGCTATAAAAGCGGGCAGCGAGCCGCCAAATACTTCGTCCACGAATTTTGCGCTCTGCATACCGTGGAGCTGCTCCTTGGTTATCAAAACGGTGACGGTGCTGTCCTCGGTCTTGAATATGCCGTTGTCGCAGAATTTTCTGAGTGCGGAGTAGACGGTGGGGCGCTTCCAATTCAGCTGAGCGGCGCAGCGCTTGACAAGCTCGCCCGTGGATATCGGGGCGTTGCTCCAGACAATGTCGGCGAATTTCTCGTCAACCGCGCCGAGCTTTAATTCGTTCATATTATCGTCTCCTGACTGTCGGTAGCCTACCGACAATTATAGTTTACAGCCTACCGACACTTTTGTCAAGCCCTTTTTGCAAAAAAATACAGCGCCTCTTTTGTGAAGAAGCGCTGTAAGCGGTTTAATTGCGTGAGAGCGTCTCATGCTCCCAATTTTTCATGAATTCAAGCTGCTCCGGGGTGTGAAGCCAATGCTCGCCGCCCGGCATTACGGTCAGCGTGCAGGGGTTTGCGGCAATGAAGCCGTCGATGACCCTGCGGGGGATAGTCTCGTCGCATTTGCCGTAGAGGATATCCGTCACGCCCTCGGCGGAAACGGGGTGGCTGCGGGCATAGCAGAGATAATCCCATGAGAGGGTTTGACCGAATTCGGTCGGTATCTCTTCCTCGGCCTCAAGGCTCTCCTCGCTCACGCCCGCAAGCTGCATCAGGCCGCTTATCATATCGACCATGTCGAGCAGGGGAGAGACGAGCAGGCGGCGTTCGAGCCGCTCGCCCTTGAATGCGAGCAGAGAGAACCACGAGCCGATGCTGGTGGCTCTGAGAGATATGCTCTGCCAATTCGCCTTTGCGTATTGCATTACTTTTTGCAGCTCGGGTACGACCTCCCAAGGCAGCAGCTTTACGCCGTCCTGCCTGCCGTCGTGCTCGGGCAGGTCGATAGCGAGCACCTGCCAACCGAGCGGATTTGCGACCTCGGCGAAGCGCTCCGCCTCCTCCTTGCAGCCGAATTGACCGTGAACAAAGAGGAATACTTTATCGGATCTTTTGCCGTAAAGCGCTGCGGGGATACCGCTGATATCAAAAAATTCTTTCATAATTCATTAGTTGCAGCTGAGATTTGAGAATATCTCAGCGCCTTTCTTTTTGCACCATGCAAAGAGTACGGCGCAGATTATCAAGCTGAGCGCCGCTATGCAGCCGAGGTAGGCTGCGGCGCCGAGGGGGTATGCGAAGAAGAAAAACGGGAGTGCGATGACTGCGCTGTATGCCCAGCCGCCGAACATGGCGAACATAACGCTGCCGCCCTGCTTTATCGGGGTTATCTCGTTTGTCCAGGTGAGATTCGGCATTTTAAGACCGAGGACGAGGCCGAATACCGCGGCGAGGAGCGTGTATATTGCGATGATCGCAATAGTTATGAGTGATTCGGCAAGGGTCATCTTCAGCGTGAAAACGCCGCAGAGTGTGCAGAAGAGGGCGGGTACGCCCGAGAGAAGTATCTGCACCTTGAGCTTCGCCTTGAGCACCTGCCAAGCGTTGACAGGCAGTGACTGTGCGAGCCATATCGACTTGCCCTCGAGCGATATCGAGGGGGCTGTGATGTCTATCGCTGAGATCATGGCGCATATCGCGGCGCACAGAAGCACGGGCACGGTGTCGGGCTGCTCGACGAACGCAGCTTTAAGCACTTCGCCGAGATAATTGCCCTTGATGAGCAGCGCAACGCCGCCGATGAACAGGAAGACAATGCCGAGGCCGCAGTTGAGCATATAGCTCGGGCTGGCAGTGAAGCGGCGCATCTCTTTGCCGAAGAGGGCGGAGG
Source organism: Clostridium sp. CAG:413 (assembly GCA_000431775.1). Classification (GTDB taxonomy): domain Bacteria; phylum Bacillota; class Clostridia; order Oscillospirales; family Acutalibacteraceae; genus CAG-177. The sequence goes on from FR888239.1 coordinate 11,135, forward strand.
ATACGCTCTTGACCTTTTCGGCTTTTTCTTTGTAAACCGTCTTTGTAACTTTGGCGGTCGATGTGGCTATGCCGATGAAGCTGCGTGAGAGCAGGAACCACAGCAGAGCCGTGAGCACAGCGACTATGACGGTCACGACGACGGCTGCCGTTATATAACCCTCGCCCATGCGGCCGAGGAAATAGAGCGGGTATGCCGAAGCCTTAATCTTTGCACCGTAGGTTGAGACGTTGACGATAAGATTCTGGATAATATCCTGAGCCTTGAAGGATATAAAGTAGTATACGCCGAAGAACAACAGCGAGACAAGCACGGTGATAAAGCTCTTATTCTTGAGCTTGAGGCTTACCTTGGCTACCACCCAGCCGAGCAGGCATGAGAGCAGCATGACTATCACCGAGACGAGCAGCGCAAGCACCAGTGAGCAGACCACTGCGGCTGCGCCCGGGGCGGCGATGACCCAATAGACTATTATTGCGGGCAGCATCACGACCTCGGAATACATAAGACCGATCAGATAAACGCCCAGCAGGCGGGAAATCATGATGTAGCGCACGGGTATCGGCATTGAGAGCAGCAGGTCGTTATCCTTTGAGAGATAAAGCCCGGAGTAGGTGTTGAATACGCTGCCGAATGCGCCGAGGGCTATGGCGATAAGGCTCATTATCGTGAAGTAGAGCCAGCCCGCTCCCGCAATGACCATGGGCTCGCACATGGATATCGACAGATAGGTGAATATGCCGCCAAGCACGCCGACCATGAGTATGACGTATATGGCGAAGAACATAATCGTCGATGCTTTTGAGCGCTTTTTATTTTTCTTTGCGTCGTAGAAATAGCTGCGGAATATCTCCGTCATTTGCTTGTGAAGCAGAGTTTTGAGCATTATTCTCCCTCCAATTCAAGGAATACTTCCTCGAGCGAATCGTCGCCCTTGACCTCCTCCATGGTGCCGGAGCGGATGAGCTTGCCCGCCTTGATTATGGCAACCTTGTCGCAGAGCTTCTCGGCGACCTCAAGCACATGGGTGGAGAAGAATATTGCGCCGCCGTTGTCACAGACCTCGCGCATCATGCCCTTGAGCAGGTGGGCTGCCTTGGGGTCTAGGCCGACAAACGGCTCATCCATGATGATGAGCCTCGGCTCGTGTATCCATGCCGAGATGATGGCGAGTTTTTGCTTCATGCCGTGTGAATAGGAGGCTATCGGCTGAGCAAGGTCGGCGGTCAGCTCAAATATGTCGGCGTATTTGTGTATGCGCTCCATTCTCTCCGCCGAGCCAATGCCGAATATATCTGCGATGAAGTTCAGATACTTGATGCCCGTCATGTATTCATACAGGTCGGGGTTATCGGGGATATAGGCTATCTGCTTTTTGCAGGTGAGGGGGTCGGCCTTGATGGAGGTGCCGCATACGGTTATTTCGCCCTCGTCAAACTTCTGAATGCCCACAACGGATTTGAGTGTGGTGGTCTTGCCGGCGCCGTTGTGGCCGATGAAGCCGTAGATCTCGCCCGGGGCGATGTGCAGCGAGAGGTCGTCAACGGCCTTTTTCTCGCCGAATGTTTTTGTAAGGTGTTCGATTTTAAGCATGATAATTCTCCAATCGGTTTAGTGATTTTCGTCGTTTCTGTAGCCCTCAATGACATCGGAAAAGACCTTAAAGCGGTCATAATTATTCTCTGTGAAGCCGGGTATCTGCTTGATGGCTCTGCACATGGCGACGCTGAAGCCGGTGATTATGTTGCTTATCTCCTCGTCGGAGTAGGGGCAGCCGCCCGTGACTATCAGCGTTGCGATGCTGTGGCCGACAAGGCACATATTGCGGAAATACCGCTCGGCTTCGGCGGCGGTCATGTCATATATCCGCATTATCGGCTCCCTCAGCTGCTCGAAGGAATGGGTCGTTGACTCGATCGCGCCGTTTTTGCCGTCATGTGTCGGGGTGAGGAACAGCAGCCTGTAAAGCTCCGGCTCCTCCTTTGCGAATTTGATATGCTGCATTCCGAAGCCGTAGAACGGTATCTTCATGCTGAGCCCTATCGCCGTGTAGCGGTCATACAGCGCCATGGCGGCGGCGCGGACCTCTCTCTTTGCCTCCTCCATCGTGTTGAAGCAGGTGAATACCGGCTGAGTCGATACCCCCAGCTCGTCGGCGATAGCCCTTGCGGTGAGGGCGGATATGCCCTTGGCTTTAACAACGCTCAGAGCCGCCTGAACCATCTCGTCTCTCGTGAATTTGACTCTCGGCGCCATTTCATCATCCTCTCTGCGAGAATTAACATGAATTCATTGATATATATCGAGCGATATATATCTAACGGTGTTTATTATACAATATTCGAGCCGCTGTGTCAATAGTATTCTTAAACTGTAACTGTTTTGTAATAAAAGAACTCCGAGGCCGGCATTTTATTGCAGACCTCGGAGAGATAATTATTGAGTTTTAACTTTCTTTTTCGCATACGGAGCAGATATAGCCGTCCGCAATGCTTATGAATTTGCAGGTGAAGCCCGGCTCGGAGCAGCGGATATCGTCGCCGTTCACGGTGAATGTGACGCTCTTAATATCCGAGCCTATCCCCGTGCCGACGCACTTGAAATACGCCTCCTTCAGAGTCCATATCTCAAAGAGCCGCCGTGGGTCGCTACCGATGTATTCAAGCTCCTCTGCCGACGCAAAGCGCTTAGCCACATCGGGGCGTATCTCGCGCAGGGCTTCGATATCAATGCCGACGGGCTTGCCCGATACGGCGCATACGGCGATATTTCCGCTGTGGCTGAGGTTGAATTCTATGCCGTCCGTCGTCGGCTTGCCGTGCTCGTTTTTGCCGAATTTCACCTCGGCGGGGGATAGACCCAGAGCCTCGGCCGCTGCGGCGCGGCAAAGATGGTCGGCGGCGATACGCAGCCTTCGCTTATCCGCCTGCTGCATACGGTTTATCTCGCGTTGCTTATTTTCGTCCGCCTCGAGCAGCCACTCGGTGAGCAATTCGTCGCTTATTTCGGCGGAGTTTATGAATGTTATCTTCACCTCAGCAGTTCGCCCCGATGTATGCGGCGAGCTTGCCGACGGTGTCGCATCTCCTGAAATCATCAGCCCCGATCTTAACGCCGAATTCGTCATAGAGATCGTCGCCGAAGCAAACAAGGTCAAACGACGACATTCCCAGCTCGCTCTTGATGCGGGTGTCGGGGGTTATCTCATCGTCGGGCTCAACATAGTTAAGGATGATATCGACAATTTTCTCAAGCATATATATCTACCTCGTCTTCCTTTATTTCATCAAGAATCTCACCGACGGTGATGCCCGTGTTCCGAGTGCCGAGCAGTATGGATTTTATCAGCTTGTTGTGGAATATGCCAAGCTCGTTGATGGGGTTGTTTTTTGTCCTGTATTCGTAGTTGAAGTCAAGCCCTGCGTCGTTGCTGCGATGCATGACGGTCAGATAAAGATTCTGCATTGAAGCATCGTTGTTATACCAGAAACCTCGACTTGAGTCACGCATTTTTTCATCAAGGCAAGGCACGGGCATATAGGGCTGGTATGAGAAGCTCATGCTCTCATAAACATCGTGCGTTTCGTTGCCCATTGCCTTGTGGCGGACAGCGATAGCCTCAAGCGAGCTGAGGTTTGAATGCTCAAAGACCTCGTTTTGCGCCTGCTCAATGACCTTGAGCGCCTCAAGGAAGGTCATCTCGGGCTTCACGATGCTCCTCATTGAGAAGAAGTGCATCCTCATGCCGCCGGATTTTTTTTCGAGCAGCGTAGCTCTGCGGTTGACCATCAGTTTGAAGGAAACGTCCTCCTCGTTGTCGTTGAAGGAGGAGAGGGCGCAGCGCAGACCCATCATCATTACACAGGGAACGGAAAGGCCTTTTTCGGCGCAGAGGGACATTATCTTATCAGATGTCTCCTTGCTCAGGCTGTATCTGAGAGTTTTGGAGGAGGGGTCGTCGCCGTCGTGGACGGAGGCGATACGAAGGTCGGGCTTATTCTCCCTGATTCTCTGCTCTATGAGCCTGCTCGGGCGAACATAATCGGTGTATATCGCCTCGGGGCGGTCGGTTATCGTGCTGACCCAATAGTCAATATCCTCGTCGTGGCGGTCGGATTCGGCATAGGCGAATTCCTTATCAAGGCACTCGAAATACGAACGCATCGGTTTCGGATAGGGCTTGCCGTATTTCTTGCTCAGGTATATCGCCATTATGTCGCTGATGAGCATTTTTGACGAATAGCCGTCAAAGCCGAGGTGGTGCAGCTTCAAATAAATGCCGTTATAATCATTCTCAAGATGAATTATCTTTATCTGATGCAGAGGTGCGTCTGCAAATGTGTCGATGAGCGAATGCCCGCGCTCCTTGATGAATTCGTGCGCCTCATCCCACGGCATATTTGAGAGATCCTCTTCCTCGACCTCAATGCCCGCTTCATCCGCAAGGTATTGAACGACCTTAAAGAGAGGGTGCTTCGCAAAGCGCAGGCGCATAACGTCGCAGCGGTCGATCGCCTCAAGAACGGCCTCCTTCATCACTTTACTGTCAAATTCACCTTGGAAATAGTAGCCCGTGCAGATATTCAGCACCGGCACATGGTTGCCGTATTGGATAGAAAGATAAAGCATGAGCTGTTGCGCCGGGGTGAGCGGATAGGATTCCACCGTCCTGCCGTCGGGCAAGGTATATTCCAACATATGTATTCCTCCGATTTATAAAAATATAATAGCTTTAATACTCTATTTTAACCGCGGTGCGTTTTATCTTGCCCGTCGTGGTCTTCTCAAACGGCTTGTCACGCAGGCGGATCTCGGCTATCCTGCGCTCCTCCGGCTCGCTATCGTTGAGCTGCTGTGCCTTCGCCTCAAGGTAGCCCTTGATATCGTCAATGCCGGCGGCGGATGCATATTCGGCGTCGGGGAATATCTCGGCAACTATCCTGTCCTTATCGCCGTAAACCACTATCTCTTTGATGACCTTTTCATCGGCGAATTTATTCTCCAGCATCTCGGGCGATACGTTTTCGCCGTTTGAGAGGATTATCAGATTCTTGAGCCTGCCCGTGACATAGATGTGGTCGCTCGAGGTTATCCTGCCGAGGTCGCCGGTCTTGAGGTAGCCGTCCTCGGTGAATACTTTTGCAGTTTCCTCGGGCTTTTTGTAGTAGCCCATCATCACCGAGCTGCCCTTGACCTGTATTTCGCCGTCAACTATCCTCACGTCGCCGATGCTTCGCAGTATCTTGCCGCTGGAGTCCTTGCATTCGTCGCCGAAATCCGCCGTCGATATCTTCGGGCTGACCTCGGTCATGCCGTAGCCCTGGCGCAGCATGATACCGTGTTTCTCATAATCGGCTACAAGTCCCTTGCCGAGGGCCGCTCCGCCGACGGCTATCCATTTGAAATTCTCGCCGAATACCAGCTCGGCAGCCTGCCTGTCGGTCAACTCGGGGTACTTCTTGTGGAGCATATGCACCTTTTTGATAAGTGTGTCGCATATCATCGGCACGGCTCTCATCGTGGTGGGCTTGAATGTCGCAAGGCTCCTGCCGATATTGCTTATCTCACCGTTGAGGCATACGGTGATGCCGTCAAGCAGGGGCTTGAAATAATCGCAGGAGATGCAGAATATATGATGCATCGGCAGCACAGAGAGCATCACGTCGTTAGGGTCGAGCGCAAGCTCGGTATAAGTGACGTTTGATATCAGATTTCTTGACGAGAGCATTACTCCCTTGCGTACCCCCGTTGTGCCTGAGGTGTAGATTATGGCGGCGCAGTCGTCGGGGTCAAGCTCGACCTCTGAGAGAGTGGCGTATTCGGAGCCCTCGCCGTATTCTGCATAGATCGAGGCGAAATGCTCGGCGTCGCCCATATTTACAACCGTCTTGAGCTGCGGGCATTTCTTGGCTATCTCCTTGGCTCTCTCGTCAAAATCCGCCTCATAAAACAGAGCTTCAACGTCGCCGTCGGCAAAAAGCTCGCACGCCTCATTGACCGAGATATTGGGCGCAAACGGCACAAAGACGTTGCCGCTCACGAGCGTGCCCGTCAGGGCGGTGATATATTCATAGGTGGTCCTGCCTATGACGGCTATATGCATCCTGCGGGGGCAGATCGAGCGGATGTAGCGGCTCAGCGCAAGGCTGTTTGACCTCAGCTCGCTAAAGCTCTTCTCCGTTATCCGGTCTCCTTCAAGATATTTGATAAAGGGCTTGTCGCCGTATCTCTCGGCGGCAAGGTCGATAAGGTCGCGCACGGTGTTGACCTTTGCGTAATATTCCAGTCTGTTTTGCTCAGAAGCCATCTTTTGTCCTCCGTGGATTTTTTTGATAGGATGAATATAGCACTTTAGGCGAGAAAGTGTAAATATGCAATTACTTCATTTGTCTGAAGAAACCGATAAAATCATATAAAAAGTGCCCGGTTTGTTAGACATTATTGAATATTGTCTGACAAATCGGGCGGAGTTTGAGCTTATTCGGCGTTGTGCTCCCGCTGCTTTGAGAGGTATTCCGAGCCGAGAGTGCCCGCGCATACGAGCACCCCGAGCGGCCTCGTAGCGGCGAGCAGCTTCTCACTCATGTCAACGCAGGGGTAGTAGTCGAGCAGCCTGCCTGCCCCGAAGTAGAGGAAGGCGGACGCAGCCACCGCCGCTGCGGTCAGCAGCCCGCCGATGATAAGTATCCGCCTCGCGGGGCGGTGAAGCTCTGACAGTATCTTTTTCATTGTGACACCTCCGATATGATTATACTTCAAGGCGGCGGTGCGCTTCAATTCAAAAATTTTGCCAGCAATGGGTCGAATTATAAATATGCCCTTGAAAAACCGTTAGATTTTTGATATACTGAAAAAAGACAAAGCTCAAAGGAGTGTTATTGCCATGAAATGTCCGTTTTGTTCCTGCGAAGAGAGCAAGGTTATAGATTCCCGCCCCACCGATGAGGGCGAGCGCATCCGCCGCCGCCGTGAATGCATCAACTGCGGCAAGAGATTCACCACCTATGAGGTCATCGAGAGCGTGCCCGTCATCGTAGTCAAAAAGGATCGCTCAAGAGAGGTCTTTGACCGCAACAAGCTCTTCAACGGTATGCTCAGGGCGTGCGAGAAGCGCCCCGTGGCACTTGAGGATATTGAGAAGTCGGTCGATTATAT
>FR888239.1:18330-23055 GCA_000431775.1 Clostridium sp. CAG:413
TTCGCTTGACCGTGAGGTCACCTCGGTGAAGATAGGCGAAATGGCTATGGACAGGCTCAAGGAGCTGGACGAGGTCGCCTATGTCCGCTTTGCCTCCGTTTACAGGCAGTTTAAGGATATCAATACTTTCATGGATGAGCTTGCAAAGCTCCTCAGCGAGAAATAAACACATGGATCGGGCTTCGTGTTGCCGATGCGAAGCCCCGTTTCTTTTTGTATTTTTATATTAACGGAGTTCGGTTATATGAAAAGACTGATTTGCCTGCTCCTTGCCGTGCTTATGCTCTGCCTCTGCTCCTGCGGGGGTGGTAAAACACAGACCACGGTCAAGACGGCGGGGATGCTCAATATTACAAACAGCGATAAGACCTATCTCGGCTGCCGCTCAAGATATAATTCGGTGCTGACCGCGGTCGAGGAGAAGGTCAATGTGCTTGAGGAGCAGCACAATGCCGAGATAAGGCAAAAAAACAGCTTCGATTATTTCCTGCAAAGCGATTATATTCTTACCACCTTTGAACCCTTTCAGTGCGGCGCAATATCGCTGACCGACCGCTTCGACGGCGATATGACCGACGAGCGCGCCAAAGAGGAATATAAGCTCGAGAGCGCGGGGATGGATGTTGAATTCACCTCCAAGGGCGGCAGCGAATATATGCTGCGTTTTGTCTCCGAGGGGCTTACAAAGAGCTACTCCGCGGAGTATGATAAGAAGAACGACGCTTTCCGTTTCATTTTCACCGCCGACGAGGATTCGAGCGGCAAGATGAGCGAATTTCTTGAGTTCGCGAGGACTGCCGACGGGGTCTATCTCATTCAGAGCAGCAAGGCGAGGTGCTTTGTCAGCTTTGATTCGGACGGCAATATCGTCTCATTCTGCTGCGCCGAGCTTGACACGGGCAGCTATTCGATTGACGAAAGCGTTTATCCCGACCCGGATTTCATGGGCTCCGCAGCCGAGAGTTGGGCGACCGCGAGGGGCGAGGATGCCTGCGTGCGCCTGCATTCCTTCAGCGACGGCGTGCTTGTGCATAAGGACAGGAGCAGCGGCGAGCTTAAGACGGTCGAGATGATAGCCGCCGATTACGCCTCCGCATTTTACGGGCAATAATTATGGATTTTGATGTTAAAAAAGAGACTCTGCGCTTCCTTGACAAAGCGGGGATAGAGTATGAATTATTTGAGCATGAGCCGGCTTTCACGCTCGAGCAATGCGCGTGGGTCGAGAAGCTCACGGGCGCGACGGTCTATAAGAACCTGCTGCTGTGCCCGAGCAACGAGAGTGAATTTATCCTGCTTGTGATGGGCGGCGATAAGCAGTTCGTGACAAAGGATATCTCAAAGAAGCTCGGCACATCGCGGCTTTCCTTTGCAAAAAGCGAGCGTATGACCGAGCTGCTCTCAACTCAGCCCGGTTCGCTGAGTATACTCAGTCTGATTTTTGATAAGCAGCGCCGTGTGCGCCTTGCTGTTGACAGCAGAGCGCCGAGGGGCGAATACTTCTGCTGCCACCCTTGCAACAACAGCACCACCCTGAAGCTGAAAACCGCCGATATATTTGACAGGCTGCTTCCGATGCTCGGCGTCCGGCCGCAAGTGATAGATATATAAAGGATAAAATATGAAGAATTATGACCTCATGATAATAGGTGGGTGCGCTTCGGGGCTTGCGGCTGCGATAAATGCTAAGCGGCTGGCTCCCGAGGCTCGCATTGCCGTTGCCGAGAGGCTGCCGAGGGTCGGCAAAAAGCTGCTCGCAACGGGCAACGGGCGCTGTAACCTGACCAATATCCATGCCCTCGGGCATGAATATAAGAATCGTGAGTTTGCGCTGACAGCGTTGGAAAAGTACCCGCCCGAGAGAGTGGTGGATTTCTTCGCGACGCTCGGTCTACGTTGCCGCACTGACGGCGAGGGCAGGGTGTATCCAAGGAGCAACGCCGCTTCGTCGGTGCTCGACGCGCTGAGATTTGAGGTCGAACGGCTTGGAGTCGAGGTGCTCTGCGATACGCCCATAAATTCAATCAAAAAGAACGGTCAGAAATTTATTATTAATAATTCGTTTGCCGCCGACAGGGTCATGATTGCCTGCGGGGGCAGATCGTCACCGTCACAGGGCTCCGACGGCAGCGGCTATGCGCTTGCCGAGATGCTTGACCATAAGGTGACGGAGCTTAGACCCGCGCTTGTGCCGCTTGTTGCTGCCGACCCCGCCGAGGTTCGCCCGCTCAAGGGGATAAGAGCTGCCAACGTGTCTCTGCGGCTTGAATCGGGCGGTAAAAGTGCTTCCTCGCAAGGCGAAATACTTTTCACCGACAGCGGTATTTCCGGCATTGCGGCAATGGAGCTTGCCTCACACATAGCCGACAAGCAAAAAGCCTTTACGCATATTGACTTCATTCCGGAGCTTGATTTGAAGGCTCTTATAGAATATATCGAAAATCTGAGGAATATCAGGGGTGAGCGGACGCTCGACGACCTGCTTTCGGGCATTCTTGTGAAGCAACTGGGTGTGCAAATTTGTAAAGCGTGTATACTTTACAAGGGCGACAGAAAGATAAAAACGCTGACGGACGGCGAGTGCACCGCAATAGCGTGTAAAGTGAAAGACTATACAGTTGCCGTTTCAGGCGTTAAGGGGTTCAACGATTCCCAAGTTACGAGCGGCGGCGTTAATGTAGGCGAGATCGACCCCGCCACAATGCAGTCGCGCCTTGTTAAAGGGCTGTATTTTGCGGGCGAGATAATTGATGTTGACGGCGGCTGCGGCGGCTTCAATCTGCAATGGGCATGGGCCTCCGGGCTGCTTGCCGGCGAATCGGTATTCGGGAGATAATCTGATGATAAAAATTAGCGAAATAAAACTGCCGCTTGACAGCGACGAAAAAGAACTTCGCACCGCCGCCGCAAAGGCGCTGCGCTGCAAGGAGGAGAGTATAACCTCTCTGCGTATCGCCAAAAAAGCGGTGGATTCAAGAAAAAAGGATAACGTATTCTTTGTCTACAACGTTTATGCCGAGGTCGATTCCGACGAGGCGGCTATAATCGCTCATTCAAGGAATTCCAAGGTCGAGGCATATACCGAGTATAAGTACGTCATGCCTCCTGTCAGGCGCAAGAGCACTCTCAGACCCGTTATTGCCGGCTTCGGCCCTGCGGGCTTTTTCGCTGCGCTTACCCTTGCGAGAGCGGGACTCAGACCTATAGTCCTTGAGCGCGGTGCGGATGTCGATACCCGCACGCAAAAGGTCAATGTTTTTTGGACTCAGCGCAAGCTCGACACCGAGAGCAATGTGCAATTCGGCGAGGGCGGCGCAGGTACTTTTTCCGACGGCAAGCTCACCACGGGCATCAAAGACCCGCTCTGCCGCAAGGTGGTCGACGAGCTGATTGCACACGGAGCCCCCGAGGAGATAGGCTATTCCTCAAGGCCGCATATAGGCACCGACCGTCTCGGCGCTGTAGTTAAGGCTTTCCGTGAGGAGATAATTGCCCTCGGCGGGGAGGGGGGCGTCACAACCCCCTTTACACCTATATCGATTGACCGATATTATAATCGCAAACGGCGTTGTGCAGGGCGTCACCTGCGTGCACGACGGCAGCGCAGAGGATATCGAGACCGATACCCTGCTGCTCTGCATAGGGCATTCCGCCCGCGATACCGTCAAAATGCTTTATGATAAGGGCGCGGATATAATTCAGAAGCCTTTCTCTGTCGGCGTGCGTATCGAGCACCCGAGAGAGCTTATAGATAAGGCGCAATACGGCTCGTTTGCGGGGCATCCCGCCCTCGGCGCGGCCGATTATAAGCTCGCCTGCCACCCCGAGCACGGCAGGGGAGCATATACGTTCTGTATGTGCCCCGGCGGCACTGTCGTCGCCGCTGCTTCGGAGGCGGGTCATGTGGTCGTCAACGGCATGAGCGAATATGCCCGTGACGGCGAGAATTCAAACTCCGCCCTGCTCGTAGGCATTGAGCCGGGCAATTTCGGCAGCGATCATCCGCTTGCGGGCATCGAGCTGCAAAGGAAGATAGAGAGCACCGCCTTCAAACTCGGCGGCGGGGATTACAGCGCCCCGTGCCAGACAATAGGCGATTTCTTAAATAATACGCCGTCGAAGAAGCTGTCGTTTGTGAGGCCCACCTGCGCTACGGGCGTTACCCCCGGCGACATCCGCAAGGTGCTGCCCGAGAAGGTCACGGATACCATGGCTCAGGCGATCGTCAAAATGGACAGGAGCCTCAAGGGCTTTGCGCTGCCCGACGGTGTGCTTACGGCGCCCGAGACCCGCAGCTCCGCGCCTGTCAGGATTTTGCGCGACGAGCTTTATCAGTCCAATATCCGCCGCCTTTACCCCTGCGGCGAGGGTGCGGGATATGCGGGCGGCATAGTTTCCGCCGCCGTTGACGGCATCCGCTGCGCCCATGCAGTGCTGGAGGATGAGAGGGACGAATGGTGAAGCTCGAGAAGCTGAGCGACAGGGAGCTGGCGCTCAGAATGTCAAAATATATTGCCGACCTTGAGAGCATAAAGCTGCGGGCGGAGTATTATTCCCTCGCCGACGGCTGCCGTAAGGAAAAGAACGAGCTTGTCGCCGACTATGCCCGAGTGCGCGATTTCCTGCGTGAGGAGGCTCGAATCCTCAGCTTTATGCAGGAGAAAAAGAGCGCTCTACTGCGGGATAAATACGCCCCGAGCGTTGTTGAAGCGGCGGCGTGGGGCA
>FR888239.1:23153-24769 GCA_000431775.1 Clostridium sp. CAG:413
AAATACTATTCATATGATTATTGGCGAATAATCGCCGAGATGTAAAAACGGCTGCATTACCATAGCGGAAATGCGGCCGTTCGTTCATATTATATTCTTGACTTCGTTCAAATCCGTTATCTCATAGTCTATTCTCAGTCCGTCGGGGCGCTCGTCATGCTCGGGATTGTACCAGCAGCAGAGGATGCCTGCGTTGTTGCCGCCCCTGATGTCGCTCGTGAGCGAGTCGCCGACTATCATCACCTCGCCGCCGTCATAGCTGCCTATCTCGGCGAAAACGGTGTCAAAGAATTCTTTCCTCGGCTTCTCATACCCGACAGAGTCTGAGATAAAAACTCCGTCCAGCAGCTCGCCGAAGCCCGAACGGGTCAGCTTCCTGCTCTGCGCCACGGCGGTGCCGTTTGTGACAGCGTATTGCTTCACTCGGCTCTTTAGCGATTTGACCAGTTCAAAGGAGTTGTCACAGTATTCTATCGTGTCGCCGAGGCGCTGCTGATACTCGGCGTTGAGGGCGTCGATATCGCTGAATTCAATGCCTTCTGAGGCGAAAAATTCCGCAAAACGCCCGTGCAGCACGGCGGGCTTGTCTATCTCGCCCGCTTCAAGCATTTTCCAGTATTTTTTGTTTATCTGAGAGTAACGGGCTATCATCTCGTCGGTGCATTCGCCGATGCCGAATTGAGAGAAGCACGTTCTTATCGCATTCTTTTCGGCGGCAAGGAAGTTCAGCAGCGTGCCGTCGATATCCCACAGTATTACCTTTATCATAACAGCCTCCGCACGGATTGATGATAAAATTATCGCATATTTTCCGCGATTTTTCAAGTAAATTGAAAAAAATCAGGCTTTTTGTGTGACCTTTGCTCCCGAAATCGGTGTATTAGGGTGAGGGACGGAAGCAGAAAGGAGACAGCCATGGATGATTTGTGCATTTTAGAGCTTTATGCCGAGCGCTCGGAGGCAGCGATCAGGCAGACCGATGAGAAATACGGGCGATATTGCCGCCGCATCGCCTATGATATCCTGCAAAGCGACGAGGACGCCGAGGAATGCGTGAACGACGCATATATGAGGGCTTGGAACTCGATCCCGCCTAAGAAGCCCGAGAATTTACGGACTTTTCTCGGCAGAATGGTGCGTAATCTGGCGCTCGACCGCTGCGAAAGGGCGCGGGCGCAAAAACGCGGCGGCGGGCAATATGCGCTGGCGCTCGAGGAGATGGAGGAGTGCGTCCCCTCCGCCTCCGATACCGAGCAGAGCGTCGACGGAGCGTTGCTCTCGCAGCTGCTGAATGACTTTCTTGCGGGTATGAAGCCCGAAGCGAGGAATATATTCATGCGCCGCTATTGGTATCTGTCCTCCGTCAAGGATATCGCCGCCGAATTCGGCTTCAGCGAGAGCAAGGTCAAAATGAGCCTGCATCGTTCCCGAGAGGAGCTTAAAAAGTTTTTGATAAAGGAAGGTGTTTCACTTTGAAAAGCCGCAAACTGCTTGACGCGCTTGAGAATGTCAATGATGAATATATCGAAGCCGCCGCATCGAGCGGCGCGAAAAAAAGGCCGCGCAGACCCGTGTGGATAGCTGCCGTCGCCTGCGTTGCGCTGCTGCTGATCGGC
>FR888239.1:24924-25307 GCA_000431775.1 Clostridium sp. CAG:413
ACAGCCACAAAGCCTGAGCCGCCGGCAAGCACCAAAGACGCGGGCGAGCCTACGCAGGTACATCTGCCGAATAAACCCGATGAGCCCGCTCATGCCGTTGCGCCGACGGTAGTATTCAACGGCGAGAATTACATTATCTGCGGCAGCGCAGGCGAGGGAGAGATACTCAAGAAGGTCGGTTTGCCCGAGGATTTGACCGCCGACTGTGCGGGTCGGCACGTTGCCTACATTTACACCGACGGTGATTATCTGTATCTGCCGACTGATAAAAAAACCGATATTGAGATGTTTGAATATGCCGCGAAGCCGAATAAAAACGTCTATATCCTGCTCATCGACGGCACATATTACGCCGCCGTGCTTAGGGATGAGAGCGGCTACCG
>FR888239.1:25418-33306 GCA_000431775.1 Clostridium sp. CAG:413
GAGAAACGGGGGAGATATAATGGATTTTGACAGCTTTGTGAAGAAATACGAGGGTAAGGAAACGGATATCGACGGCGCCGCGGGTGTGCAGTGTGTTGACCTGTCAAAGGCTTATCTGCTCGACGTATTCGGCATACCGATGTTTTCCGTAACGTCGGCGAAGAATTATTATGAGAAATTCAGCAGCTATCCGGAGCTGAAAGGCAAATTCGTCCGCATACCCAACACGGTGGATTTCATACCGATGAAGGGCGATATCGCCGTGTGGAATTCGAGCAAGGGCGGCGGCCACGGCCATGTGGCGATATGCACGGGCGAGGGGACTACGAGCTATTTCTATTCGTTTGACCAGAACTGGATAGTGAAGAAATGCGTGAAGGTCTATCACGATTATAAGGGCTTCCTCGGCGTGCTCAGGGCGACGGACAGATCGCCTATAATCGGCAGCCCTTCGCAGAATAAATACTATCCGAAGTACGGCGGCAATTCGGGCAGCCTTGCGGATGCGCTTGTGAGCGTCGGGGTGAATGCGTCGTTTTATAACCGCAGGATAATCGCAAAGGCGAACGGGATAGACCCGTATATCGGCACCGCAAAGCAGAATACCGAGCTGCTGCTGTTGCTGCGTCAGGGCAGGTTGATAAGACCGGCTTGAATGCGGCGATAGCTTGAGGAGACGGCGCAAATAACAGCAAAAGCCGGGGCTGTCGTATTATGACAGCCCCGGCGGGTCATACGGATTTATTTGTTAGGGTTGAACCAATGATGGAAGTGCTTATGGAGCCAGGGGAAGAGGATGTTGGTGCCGATATTGCCGAAGATGATGAATCCGAATGTCTTTGCAATGCCTCTGAAGAAGGCGTTGATATTGTGAAGCGCACCGCAGGCTCCGCAATCGTCGCCGTCGACATGCGGGAAATACTTATGGCAGCCCGCAGTGCCGCTGACATATCTGAATTCTTCCTTGTTGCAGGATGTGCAGAATCTTCTCTCCTGTCTCTCGGTGAAGAAGCCCGCTTCCTTACTGGTAGCCCATTCGCTCCAGGTGTGGCTCCTGCCGTCCGCCTTTTCGAGCACCTCGCCGCAGGTGAGGCATATCTGATCGTCAACGCAGGTTGCGGCAGGTCCGGGCTTGTGGCCGAGGGCAGCAATGCGTCTGCTGTCAATTACGATGTTGCAGCGGGTGCATGTCAGGTGCTCCTCGCCGTCGGTCACACAGGTCGCTTCAAGCACGGTGGTCCAAACGCCCGCGCTGTGGCCGAGGGCAGGGATGGTTTCGGAATTGATAACGCCCTTGCAGTCGGTGCAGGCCTGTATCTTTTCGCCGTCACGCTCGCAGTCGGCCTCGCGGATAACTATCCATGCGCCGAGCTGATGTGCGTGAGGTTCAATAACCTGAGGCTCGCCGAGCAGAGCGCCGCAAAGCGCGCAGGTCTGCTGCTTGAGGCCGGGCTCTGTGCAGGTGCAGTCCTTGGTTATCTCCCACTTGCCGGGGACATGCTCTTCTTTCTCGATCCTCTCGGTCTTGAGGACGGCGCTGCAGATGGAGCATACATATTCTTTCCTGCCGTATTTAACGCAGGTAGCTTCTTCGACGGTCTTCCAATACGCAGCGTGGCCGTGAGCGGGTATCACTTTGCTGTTCAGCAGCTCGCCGCATACTGAGCAATACTGCTGCATTTCGCCGTCGCGCTCGCAGGTGGCGTCGCTTATCTTTTCCCATTTGCCGGGGGTGTGAGGCTCGATGGGGGTTTCCTGCCTTGAAATTTCTTTCTTACAAACGGCGCAGATTATCACCTTTTCGCCCGCGTGCTTGCAGGAGGCGGGGGTGGTGGTAGTCATCGGTACATGGTCAAGTAGGTCGGTCTCCCTGACATCCATCAGTCTGCCGCATACGGTGCAGTAGCAGACTTCTTCGCCGTGCTCGGTGCAGGTGGCTCTCGCGGAGCGCTTCCACGGGCCTGCGGAGCAGGTGTGATCCTTGCCCGTTTCGGTCACGTTGACCCTGAGCATCGGGGTGGAGGAGAGGTCGGCGTTGGTGATCTTGATAGAATTATCGTCTACCGATGAATAGAGTGTCTCGTCAATGAGGAACTTAACATAATATGTGCCGGGCTTTGAAGCGGTGAAGGTCTGATAATTCGAGACCTCAGCGACCTCTGCGCCGTCGACGGAGTCGAGCACGTTGCCGTCTGCATCGGCAAGCACCCATTCGCCGCCGTCGGGGATATAGCCGTAGTATTCAACTGCCTCGGAGTTGTAGCCCATGGTGTTTATCCTGCTCAGGTCAAGAGTGCCGCCGGGGGCAAGGGTATGAACGGCGTCGCCGTCTATCTGGACGAAGTCGAGATCATAGAGCGGGAGAATGCCGCTGACATCGGTGTTGACGCTCTTTGAGAGCATCGTCATCGTGGCGCCGCTCATCGAGAGCGGGCGGTTGCCTTTAAGAAATACGGCATTCTGCTTGCAGGTTTTGCCGTTGCCGTTGGTGGAGGTGTTGCCGATGATATCCTTCCAAGGCACTTCGTTATAGGGAACGGAGGGCTTGTTCTGACCGTGAGCGTACCAGAAGCCGTAGGTGTTGCCCGCTGTGGTTTCATAACCGCTCAGGTCGATGTATGTGACGGCTCTGTTGTAAAGGTTGTCAACTGCGGTCAGGCCGGTGACTGAGCTGTCGGAGCCGAAGCCGAGGCACATACTGCCCTGGTCGTAGCCGAGAGTATTCCAAGATGATATGGCTGCGTCATCGGCGTATGCTTCGCCGTTGATCGCAAAGATTGCTACCTTATAGGTGAAGCTGACGGGGCACTGATAGTCGAGGATAGTCTCTGAGGAGCCCGATCTCTGAGTGACGCCGAGCTTAGTGTGCGGCGGCAGAGTGGTCTCGGAGGTGGTGGAGGTCGATACCTCGGAGGAAACGGATTCCTCTTTGCCGTAGGCGGTGGATATCGCCTGCTCGGCGGTGAAGTTGAGCACTATGGTCTCTTCCGCCTTGCCGATAAGGGGCAGGGTGGTCTCAAACTTCGTCTGGCTCTCTATGCTCTCACTGAAGGAATAGCTCTTTGAGGACTCCATGGAGTTTGAGACGGAGACTGAGGAGGTCTCGGTGTATGAGAGGCCGACGGTGCTCTCTGTCTTTGACTTGTTTTCGGTGTAGCTGGTGTATGCCGAGCCTTTGCCTGTGTCGTTATAGGTGACGCCGGGCACATTGTCGGCTGCGGCGTCCGCAATGCTGTCGTAGCCCTCGGCTGCGGTGATATAAGCGAGATCTTTATTCGCAAAAGGAACGACCTCGAAGTCATAGTATGCTATGCCGAATGATGAGTAATACCATTTGTTAGCTTTTCTACTGCCGGTGTGACAGGTAACGATATTATAAATGACATCTCTCTTTGCCTCGTCATTGAGGAGCGGAAAGCCATCCTCGTTGCCGGTGCTGTTCCTAATGATTTCCGATGCACTGACCTGTCTGTGATTACCGGAGGCGGCGGTAACCGAGCCGATCAGAGCGTCCTGAACACTCTTGAGGGAGTTGGTATAAGCGAAGCCCGTGCCCCTGACGTTGTCGGCGTAAAGGCCGGGGTTGCCCTTGGAGATAACGCCCGGCTTTGAGAGCGCATCAACAACATTGACATGCTTGTCTGTGTTGCCGTGGGTGAACGCTATGTCATAATCGGCACTCCAGCCGTCGTCATTGAAGCCGTGATCGGTGCCGGCTTGCTTGAATATGGCGGTGGCGATGTTTGCCCAAGCCTTTGCGGTGGAGTTGCCGCCGTACTCTGTGGTGAGCACCTTGCGGTAGAGTTCGATAACTGAGATTTTGTTGTTGTCGATGGTCGATCTGCCGTTGTCGAGGTCAAAATAGGTTAAGTCGTTGAGTTTGATGGTCTTGATACCGATTCGCTTGCCGTTTTCCCAGACGAAGTCGATGTTGGCGGCTGCCGCTACATTGCCGAGCACCGCGACGCTTGTAAACAGCAGTGTGAACGCCATCGTGACGGCAAGGAGCTTTTTCAGGGCTTTTCTCATGTTTGATCTCTCCTCTGTTTTGAATTTTTTTCAGTGCGGATAAACCCGCAACCGGCTTTTGCTTGCAAAATAATAATACCATATGCGGAAATTTAATGCAATATTATTTCCAAATATAATTATTTAATATTTAAGTTTATTTTTGCCTTTTACCGAAATTTTTTCGGAGGTATAAAAAATACGCTTTTTAGTCGTCGGGGAATTTGCCGAAACACAAAAATGCCCTCGGAAGCGTTATTGCTCCCGAGGGCGTGTTCGTTTAATGCTCAATTGCTTTCATCAGCCTTGCCGCGCCGAAAAGCCCTTTGAACCAGCGGACTATCCTCTGCCACAGAGTCATGGTGCAGCTTATTTCTTTTGTCGCCGTGACGGTAGCTCCGTCGGCGTTGATTATCTCGGCTGTTATCGTTGCCGTGCCTCTGCCGGTGGCAGTGACATTGCCGTCCTTGTCGACGGTCGCTATGCTCTCATCAGAGCTGCTCCAAACCACTGAGTAGCGCTCCGCACCGTCGTTGACCTTAACGGCGAGCTTTGAGCTTTCGCCGTATTTTAGGGCTGTGGGGGCAATGATCTCGGCGCTTGTTACACGCACAAAATCGGGCGACAGGCTGACGTTTATATCAAAGGTGACGCTCTTTTTTGCTTCGCCGAACGTGAAATAGAGCTTGACCGTCTTTTTGCCGACGGTGTTCATGTCGAGCATGACTATTTCATAATCCTGCAGAAGCTTATCCGTGCCGTCGCTCATGCGGGCGGTAACTTCAAGACCTGCCATATTCAGCGGCTCACCCGTGTAATACTCGGTCTTATACGGCATTTGAGTGATGCTCAGCGAGAGGGCGTAAGGCTCGACCTCGATAAGGGCGTATTGGCTGAAATGGTCAGTTTCAAAGGCTATATAATTGCCGTCTATCGTGTTTTTGAATCTGACGAGCGGGTCAACAGCATCGTCGGAGACGTGATAGACCTTGCATTTCTTGGGGTTAACTCCGTCAGGCACCCTGATCTTGACCGATACCGTGCCGTCCGGCTGGACTACGTTACCGCCGTAAATGAGGTTGATATCGTAGAAATTCATGCTTACTATTGAGCCGCCGACGGCGAAATTTGAGCCTTCAAAGTCGCTCGGGTCACGGCTTTCGACCGAAAGCTGCGTTGCTTTTTTGATCTCCTTTGTCGTTGCACTGACGATTACTCCGTGCGGCTCGTTTCTGAGCGTGACGGAGACGGCCTCAAGAGATGCAAGGGCTTCGTTTATCGAGGCGGCAAAGGAATCTACCCTTGACTGTTCATTGATCTTTAAGCCGTATTTGACCGCTGCGACCCTCTGGTCAAGGATCGTCAGCGTGACCGATGAATAATACTCACGCTCAAGCTTGTTATACTCCGCAACGGCGGCTTCGACGGCGGAGTAATCCGCGGGCAGATATTCGAGTGCCTTCAGCGCCGAATTGATGCCCCTTGCCCATGAATTGACCTTTGCCTGCTCGGTTATCGGCGCGTCGGCGGTCACTGCGGAGAGCGCCGCGTCAAGCCTTGCGAGGCTTTCGGCGGTGTAAAGGCTGCGGTCAAGCGCTTTGGCTTTTTCGAGAGCTTCATCCACCGAATAATAGTCGGCGGGCATCATCTGTAAGCCCTCAATGGCTCTGTTTATATCCTCTGCCCAGCCGTCAACGGTGCTTTGAGTCAACCCCGAGGCGTCAGTGTCGACCGCGCTGAGAGCGGCGTCAAGCCTTGCAAGTGAGTCCTCCGTGTAGAGGCTGCGGTTTATCGAATTCACCTTTGATATTATCGCATCAATAGCCGCAAAGTCGATGTCCTCGGCGGTGTCGTCGAGCAGCACGAATTTGAAGCCGTTATCAACGGCAAAGGTGTGAGCGGCGGAATCCTTGTAGCAGTTTATAACGATGTCGGAAAGATTTTTGCCGCTGCCGAGTGTGAAAGCGTCGCTTGCAATGGTCTCAACGCTCCTCGGAAAGTAGACATTTGTCAGCGAGCTGCACCAGCCGAAAGCTTCGGAGCCGACACTCTTAACTCCGTCGGGAATATAAAAATCTCCCTTGAGTTTGCTCATCTTGAACATTGCGTCGGATATTTCATCGAGCTTGAAGCCGGGGTCGTATGTCACGGTCTCTATCTTTGAGTTGTAGTCAAACAGCCCCTTGCCGACCGCTTTGACCGAGGCGGGGAAATAAAATGCCGTGAAATATGTGTTGCCGAGGGCTTGCTCGTCAAAATACAGGAAGCCGTCGGGCACGCTGAATTCGGTGAGTAGGCGGGTGTTATTCAGAGCGTTTGTGCCGATATAGATAAGGCTGTCGGGCACGGTGAGCTTCCTCATAATATTGCAGTTATAAAAGGCGTTGCCCGCTATGCCGAGGGTGCCGTCGCGCAATGTGATCTGCTCATCCG
Source organism: Clostridium sp. CAG:413 (assembly GCA_000431775.1). Taxonomy (GTDB): domain Bacteria; phylum Bacillota; class Clostridia; order Oscillospirales; family Acutalibacteraceae; genus CAG-177. Next base: position 31,860 of record FR888239.1, read on the forward strand.
GATTCATAGTTCCTTTGTATTTGTAAGCGACATTGCCTGTGTAGATAAGTCCGTCGGGCTGCGAATCATACCAGGCGGTGCCCGTGAAAGCATCAACGCCTATTGCATAAACGCTCTCGGGCATATCAAGCTCGGCGAGGGCAGAGCAATTCAAAAACGCTTCCTTGTCGATCCACTCGAGCGAGGAGGAAAATTTGACAGACCCGAGAGCGGCGCAGCCTCTGAAAGCGCTGTAGCCTATGCGGGTCACGGAGTCCGGCAGCGTGACCGACTTTAGCGAATTGCAGCCATAGAACGAATAGGGGAATATGTAGTCCGTGCCGTCCTTGACCGTGATATCGGTGAAGGAATTTTTTGTGCCCTTGATGCAGTAGAGCACATCCTGAAAGTATATCGGGCCGTCGGGCTGCGAAGTGTACCACGGGCAGGTCTGGAGGTTATTGGTGGTCGCATTGCCGCCGTTGGTATATTCCTCAATGCTGCAGCCGTTAGGGAAATTTATATCGGTGAGCGAATAAGTGCCGTAGAACGCCGTGAAGGACAGCTCCTTGAGCGTTGAGGGGAACGACACCGTTCTTGCAGCCGTGCAGTTGAGCAGGTAGCATTTGACGCTTGTGATGCCCTCCTCAACTACGACGTTGTGGATATAGCTTGAGTAATCCGACCACGGAGCTACGCGGATCTGAAGCCCGGTTACGGCGCCCGTGCCGCTTATGGTCAGGGTCTTTGTCTCCGTGTCAAGGCTCCAGACGGCATTCTCGCCGCAGGAGTAATTTATCTCGGCTTTTGCCTTAAAGGGAATGAATGAAGCAGCAGAAGCAAGCACGATAAGTGCAAGCGCAAGTGAAATTATCCTCTTTCTCATATTCAACCTCCGTATTTTATGCGGTCCGTGTGTTTATGCTCTTGCCGACGGCGAATTCATGCGCCGCCGAACCGTCCGAGCAGACTATCGTCAAGCCGTCGCAGCCGTCAAATGCGTCGTCGGCTATCGAGGTGACGGAGTCGGGGATGGTGATAGTCTTTAGCTCAGAGCAGCCCGCAAAGGCTTCGTCGCCGATGCTCTGAGTGCCTGACGGTATGCTGACATTTCTCAGTGAAGTGCAGCCGTAGAATGCGGCCATGCCTATGCTTTTGAGCGTTGACGGCATGGAGACGGATGAGAGCGACGAGCAGCCGCTGAACGCCTGAAGCCCGATGCTTGTAATGCCCGACGGCATTGTGACCGAGGTCACGGCGGTGTTATTCATAAATGCCTGCCGCCCTATCGCCGTAACCGCCGTGCCTGACACGCTCCGCGGTATCGTGACGGTCGAAGCGCTGCCGCTGTATGAGGTTATCGTGCCGCCCGAGAGCGAGTAATTCTTCTCGTCCGATTCTTTGGTCGTTTGCTCGGCGGTGGTTTTTTCGGCTGCTTTTTCCGTAGCCTTTGTGGCCTTTGCGGGCG
>FR888239.1:33357-38625 GCA_000431775.1 Clostridium sp. CAG:413
TTCTTTTTTGTCGTAGTAGGCTTTGCCGTGGTCGTGGCTCTCACCGTTGCCGACGCGGAGGGAGAAATAACAACAGGCACGGTTTCGGTCGGGGCATTTACAGCCGTTGCCCTGACGGTCGATGGAGCAGCGGATGAAGTCGCCGCAGAGGATGTCTCGGAGGTGACGGTGTTTGTGGTATCCGCCGCAATCGAAACCGCTGCAACATACTCCGAGCGGGGGAAGGATTCGTCCGCCGTGCTTTCAATAACGAGAGCGTCTTTTTTATGCTCCACATATGTTTTGACCGCTGCGCCGCCGCCCGTTGCAACTGCCGCCGCTGTGACTACGGCCGCTATTTTGGGCAGCACGACCCCTGCGGTGACACCCGCTGCGCTTGCGACGGTAACGCCTGCCGCTGCCGCCGTCGGAGCGGCTGCACCCGAGGCTATCGCGGAGGCCTTTGAAGCCAATGCTGCGGGGGCATGCACCTTTGACGAGTGCCATGCAAACGCCGAGGCGATGAGCGGTATGATGCCGACAGAGTAGAAAACGTCTTTGCCGACGCCGCTCTTTTTAAGCTCTTTTTCGAGCTTTTTCCTTGAGACAAACAGCCTTGTTTTGACCGTGCCTTGAGGTATGCCGAGCGCAGAAGCTATCTCGGCGATATCCGCACCCTCAAAATAATAAAGCTGTAGGCATACACGCTTCTCCTGCGGCAGGGTCTCGATCGCTTCAAACAGCATTTTATTCACTTCATCCGTCTCAACGCTTACCTCCGTTGAGACTATAGCACGCTCGCTGTTGATGCTGCTGTCAAAATCCCCCTGCGTGCCTGACCAAAGCACCGGCTTGTGCTTTTTCAGATGGTTTTTACACTCATTCTCCGTCACTCGGCGCAGCCAGGTATAGAAGCAGTTGGGGTTTTTCAGCGTATCCGCTTTTTCGAGTACTTTGAGATACACATTCTGCACCATATCCTCGGCGTCCTGCTCGGAGGCGATAAAAAGCCTGACTATACGATAGGTGTAGTCAAGCGTCTCGGTATAAAGCTGAGCGAAGGCGTCCTTGTTTCCGCCGCAATAGTCGGTAAACAGAGACACTACCAGATCTTTTTTGTTGTCCATTCCCTCACATCCGCTGTTACATAATTCGACAATATGATAAAATTATATAACATTGCAGTATGAAAGTCAATTGAAAATATCGGTATGTTTTGCATTGCCCGGCTATGTAAGACAACTGAAACCGAAATCGGTTCATATGATTTTTAATGGATTTTGTAAACATTTTGTGTACGGACAGACATTGATTTAATGCCTGACAAGAAAACATCGCCGCTCTCGGCATTTCTGTAAAATAATGACAATATGTAATTGTCATCACAGGGATGAGCATCTCCGCCCGTGTAAAAAGCACAGAGGTGAAAACGGCATTAGCCTCTCTCTGATGAGGGAGAAGGCTTTACGGAGCAAGGACGGAGCGAGAGACGGAAATGTGAAAACAATAAAGAAAACGACATATAAACTCGGATTCGGTAAACAGTTTTAATTTACGAATTCTCGCAATTATTAACAGGACGTAGTTTTGTTACAATAAAGATAGGATTTTCAACAGCTTAAAACTTCCATTAAGTCGAAAAATTGTCATTCATATTGCGGGGAGAGGAAGCAAAAATAATAAAGCAAACGCATAATTGACAGCAAAGGAGTGGAAACGAAATGTCTAAGAACAACGCAGTCGTACCTCAGGCTCGAGAGGCTCTTGATAAGTTCAAGATGGAAGCTGCCAGAGAGGTCGGCGTGAACCTCAAGCAGGGCTACAACGGCGATCTTTCTTCCAAGGAAGCCGGTTCTGTCGGCGGTCAGATGGTCAAGAAGATGTGTCCCGGACGAATGTTTGAGTTTACCCGCAAATTGAGGTCCTGCACGGGGCATGAAATGAAGGTGCAGTACATAGTTTCACTCATTGCATGATCGGATCAATATGCCACTGCAACGATAAGTTTTTCTCTAACAAAAACTGCCCACTGTGAGCTGATCACGGTGAACAGTTTTGTTTTGAGAGGATTCAGACAAGCGTGTCATCCAGCAGGAAGTCGATAACGCCGATGTTGAGGATCCCATTGTCATCATACCAACGTTTGCGAATATCATGACGCACAATAACCTTCGGGAAGGAATCGCCGGTCAGCGCAAATGGCTTGTTCTCAGTGATCGTCTTTTCCTCTGTTCCCAATGCGTAGGCGGACTGAATATAGGCCTTCTTGCCGCCGGAGGCTGCAATGAAGTCGATTTCCCGCGCAACCGGAGTGAACTTTCCTTTGGCATTTTTCTCATTGCCATAGACGATGCCGACGTCAACGGAGCATTCACGGATCATCAGCTCATTAAAAATGATGTTTTCCATGATATGCGTCATTTCCTGCTGGCGGAAGCCGATACGGGCATTTCTCAGTCCGATATCCTCACAGTAGTATTTGTTGGGATAGTCAAAATAGCTTTTGCCCTTGACATCCCAGCGCTTGCATTCGGTGAAGAGAAAGGAATCCGACAAGTGGTCCATATAGGCTTTTACGGTGTTCAAGGAAACGACATTCTCACCGCTGCGCTTCTGCACGGTATTGATAGTGGCTGCAACCTTTGTCGGATTGGTTAGAGAGCCGATAGACGAACACAGCAGATCAAGAATAGCGGACAGCACATCCTCACGCTTGATTTTCTTTCGCTCTACAATGTCTTTCAGATAGACCTCTGAAAACAGAGACTTCAGATAAGACATTTTCGCGGCGTCTGTGGGGCGGGACAGGATCAGCGGCATACCACCATAGAAAGCAAATTCGTCAAAGGCGTCCTGCTTATCGCCGCCGACAGCCGAGTAGTATTCGGCAAAGGAAAGCGGATGCACACGGATCTCATCGCTCCGTCCTCTGAACTCAGTCAGTATGTCAGAGGACAGCATTTTGGAGTTGCTGCCGGTCACATAAATGTCCAAGTTGGACAAGGATTTCAAATCGTTGAGCGCATCGTAGAAGGTGATTTTCTTCCCGTCCGGATTGTAAGGATTCGGAACCTCGTCGGACATCTGAATCTCGTCTACGAAGAGATAATATCGGTCTGCGCTGTGTTCCACGATCTCACGGACATGAGCCGCAAGCTCCAACGGATTGCGATAGCGAATATCACGGGTCAAATCCAGCTCAAAGGACAGAATGTGGTCTTCGGCAACACCCTCACCGAGAAGGTAACTCTTGAACAGATTGCGAAGCAGATAGGACTTGCCGCATCTGCGGATGCCGGTGATCACCTTCACCTGACCATCCCACATAAAGGAGATGATTTTCTTCAAATAGCGATCTCGTTTTATTTCCATAGCTCAACCTCCATTGAAAACTTTCTGGTATTATCGTGCTACTTTTCAATGGATATTATACGCCGATGTGAGGAGAAAATCAATAGTCTCATTGAAAAGTTTACAAATAAACCCGACAACATTTCAATGAAACAGGTGGTATGGCATACGACCATCCGCCCGGGCGAAAAAATTGCAAGCCGATCGTTCGGCTCGGCGCAAGCCATGCGGACACTATACAAAAAGCCGAACTTGCCGAAATCTTTAATAGCAGATGCCGCGATTTTTTAACTTTGCTCTTGAATTAAGCTCATCAGGCGTTCTCCTTTGCTTCAACAAACCACTTGTCGCCTTCATGGAAAAGGAATGACTCCTTTCCCCGGATCATGACTGTGTAACGGATGCCGCCACCGCCCACCTTTTTGGATGATGCACGGCATTTATATAGAATTTGATCGATTTGAAAAATCAGACCGTTATTCCAGCGTATGAGCCGTGGACGAATTACGCCCTCTTCATCGACGTCGAGATTTACCGAAACATACGCTTTTCTGCATTTTGAGCAGTCCATAAGCTACCTCCATTCATAAAAAGCCGCCTTTTTTGCGTTAATTTTCTCAAAGCTATTGACACACATTTCGTTCGTGTGGTATAGTGTTAACGAACAAGACGTTCGTGCAGACTTAATATAGCAGAACAAAGCGTTCGTGTCAATACGAATGACGAAAGTTTTGTTCGTGTTTGTGAAAAGCCAAAGAAGGAGATGCCTTATGGGATTTAAAGAAAGGCTTAAAGAAAAGCGGGCAGAGGCGAATATGACGCAGGCTGCTCTCGCCGAAAAAGTCTCCGTTACGGCGAGGACGATTCAAAATTATGAGCTTGGCACTCGAAAACCGACAAAATACGATATTGTAAAAAAACTTGCCGAAGCTCTGAATACGACGCCGGAGTACCTTCTCGGTAACGGCGGAATGCTTGTACTCACGGCGCAGGAACAGGGCGGCGCAAAAGCGGCGCGTGAGATAGATGAGCTGGTGAGTGAAGTCACCGGCATGTTCGCGGGCGGCAAACTCAGCGAGGACGCGCTTGACGGCGCAATGCAGGCGCTTACCAGAGCCTATTGGATCGCAAAGGAAAACAACAGGAAGTATACGCCGAAAAAATATCGGAAAGAGCGGATAGAGAAATAAGTCCGTATTTTGGTACAGTATGATTTTTATAATGGATAATGATTATCCGCGAATGGAGGTGACGCGATGAATGCCGAACAGTTATCAAAGGTTGGCAGCAATCTTGTGCGGCGCTGCGGCACACGAGATCCTTTTCAGATAGCAAAAGAGCTGGGGATTATTGTTTTGGATGATTGCGAGAATTTCGGCCGGCTCAAAGGAATGTATCGCGTTATTAAGAAGAATCGTTTTATTTTCTTGAATAAGGATTTAAGCCCGCAGACAAAGCGCATTGTATGCGCTCATGAGATCGGCCACGACAGGCTGCACCGCACGCTTGCAAAAGGCGACGGACTGCAGGAATTTGTGCTCTACCAAATGAATTCTACCCCCGAATATGAGGCAAACATCGTTGCGGCAGATATATTGCTCAATTCCGATGAGGTGCTTGAGTATATCTATGACCGTGGGTACACATCGGCGCAGATCGCGCAGGCGATGAATACGGATATCAACTTGGTCGCCTTGAAAATTGCACATTTGGCAGAGACGGGGCATGACCTTCGCCGGATAGATTACCGAAGTGATTTTTTGAAATAGAAGGGGAGTATGGCAAGAAGCGAAGTTATGAACGGTTTGCGCCGAGCTGCAAAGGCGCAAAGCTGATGGACGGCAAAGTTTTCAAGGGCAGCGTCGGGCATCAGGAGCTTGCGGCGTGGGTTGAAGGACTTGGACTTTAAGGGGCAGACAAATCGGAAGTTGTGGAGGT
>FR888240.1:0-8596 GCA_000431775.1 Clostridium sp. CAG:413
GCTGTTGCGTTACACAACAGCCTGCCGTTTTTTAAAATTATTTCATCTCGGAGAGCTGAACGGGTCTGCCCTCTGCGACTGATTTCTTCGCCGCAAGCGCAACAAGGATGGAGTTTAGGCCGTCCTCACCGGTGGTGGGGGTGGCTTTATCCTCGAGCACTGCCTCGACGAACTGAAGCATCTCATCTCTGAAAGACTGCATATATCTCTCAAGGAAGAAATACAGGGGCTTGTCGGCAACTACGCCCTCGTCGCCCATAAAGACGACGTTGGTCGGCGTGTCGTTGGAGGCGACAGCCGCGCCCTTGCTGCCGAATACCTCGACTCTCTGGTCGTAGCCGTAAGCGGCACGTCTGCTGTTATCAATAACGCCGACTGCACCGTTTGCGAATTTAAGGCTGATAACCGCAGTGTCAACGTCGCCCGCCGCGCCGATAGCCGGGTCAACAAGGCAGGTCGCATTCGCATAGACCTCGGTGACTTCGCTGCCCGCAAGGAAACGAGCCATATCGAAATCATGGATGGTCATATCGAGGAACATACCGCCGCTGACTGCCGAATACTCTGCCGGCGGGGGAGCGGGATCCCTCGAGGTGATTTTGACGATGTGGACGTCGCCGATCTTGCCGTCGGCGACCATAGCTCTGACGTTTGCAAAGTTGTGGTCAAAGCGGCGGTTGAAACCGACCTGCAGCTTGACGCCCGCCTTCTTGACGGCGGCGATAACTGCGTTGACCTTCTCGGGGGTCAGGTCAACCGGCTTCTCGCAGAAGATGTGCTTGCCTGCCTCGGCAGCCTCGATAGCGATATCGGCGTGCGTGTCGGTCGAGGAGCAGATGAGCACTGCTTCGACGTTGGGGTCGGCGAGCATCTGCTTATAGTCGTCATAAATGACGGGGATATTTAGCTCGGCAGCGACTTTTTCGGCGTTCGCTCTGAAAACATCGGTGATACCGACGACCGTAGCGGTCGGCACGTTGTAGGTGATCGACTTTGCGTGAAGCGAGCCGATGCGGCCTGCGCCGATGATGCCAATTTTGAGTTGCTTCATTTTATCGTTCCTTTCAATAAGATAAGGGTTGCCCCATTCCTGTTAATTTTAACACACATTTTATATGAATTCAACAGAATCTGCGGCAATTATTTAGAATATTTTTCTTTTGTCGCCATGCCGCCCCTGATGTGACGCTCCGCCTTGTTGATATCGAGCACCGTGCGTACCTCGGAGTACAGCGGCGGATTCAGTTTCCGAAGACGCTCGGTTATATCCATATGTACCGTTGATTTGCTCACGCCGAATTTCTTTGCGGCGGCTCTGACGGTGGTGCGGTTTGCGACGATATATTCGGCCAATTCCACGGCCCGCTGCTCAACTAAACCTTTCAATATCAGCCCTCCCGTTCGCTATATCATTAGATACTATGACAAACGGCGGGGGAATATTACAAATGAAAAGGCGCAGCCGGACCGATGCCTGACTGCGCCGAAAAGGTTATCTGTCCTCTCTGAAATACGAGAGACCGAGGCTTGCGGGGGGCTGATTCTCCCTCTTCTGCCTCATGCTTATCACCACGAGCACGACGATGGTGACAACATACGGTGTCATCTTCAGCAGCTCCTGGGTCTCGAATGCGAGGTTCGGGATATAGTTGTGGATGATGAAAAGTCCGCCGAAAAGTATCGAGCCGAGTATGCCGATATTCGGGCGCCACACGGCGAATATGACAAGGGCGATGGCGAGCCAGCCTCTGTCGCCGAAGCCGTCGTTTGACCATACGCCGCAGGCATAATCCATGACGTAATAGAGGCCGCCGAGACCCGCTATTACGCTGCCGATGCAGGTGGAGAGATACTTGTATTTGCTCACGTTTATACCAGCCGCGTCAGCTGTTGCGGGGTTCTCGCCGACTGCGCGGAGCTGGAGACCCGACTTGGTGCGGGAGAAGAAATAGGCAGCGACAAGGGCGATTATGATCGCGGCGTAGGCAAGGAAGCTGTAGGAGAGGAACACCTCGCCGAACCAGCCGAGCTTGGTCGCAAAGGGAAGCTCGGTCTTGAAGTTGTTGCTCGTTGCGGTGAGGGCTATCGAGGGGAGCTCGCTGCCCGTGATCTTGATGAGCGAGCCGCCGAAGAAGTTGCCGAAGCCGACGCCGAAGGTGGTCAGCGCAAGGCCGGTGACATTCTGATTTGCCCTGAGGGTTACGGTGAGCACGCAATAGATAAGACCCATCACAAGAGAGCCGAACATTGACGAAAGCAGGGGGATCAGCACTGAGAGAAACGGATTAATCTCCGCCGCCGAGCTCTCGTAGACAAAGGCTCCGATAACGCCCGAGATGCCGCCGACATACATGATGCCGGGGATACCGAGGTTAAGGTTGCCGCCCTTCTCGGTGATGATCTCGCCCGTTGAGCCGAACAAAAGGGGGATGCCCTGCATGACTGCACGCTGAATGAATGCAACTATCATTATTTGCTCGCCTCCTTTTTGGACTCACGGAACTTGATGGTGTAATTGATAAAGAATTCGCTGCCGATGATGAAGAATATGATGATACCTGTCAGGATCTCGGAGAAGGAGCCGTTGAGGCCGAATCTGGTCGAGATCTCGTCGGCGCCCTTCTCAAGGAACACGAGCAGGAAGGAGGTCAGCACCATATAGATAGGGTTGAATTTTGCAAGCCATGAAACCATTATTGCGGTGAAGCCTCTGCCCGCTATGGTGTCTCTGGTGACGGTGTGGTCGGTGCCCGCAACGAGGAGCAGACCGCTCAGGCCGCATATTGCGCCGGAGAGAAGCATCGTTCTCATTATGACCTTTTTGACGTTGATGCCGATGTATCTTGCGGTATTTTCACTCTCGCCGACAACGGAGATCTCGTAGCCGTGCTTGCTGTATTTGAGATAGATATACATAACGACCGTCAGCACTGCGACGATGATTATGTTAAGCAGATAAGCCTGACCGCCGATCTTGGGGAACCAGCCCGCATTGGTGGAAGCGTTGATGACGCCGATGTGACCCGAGCCCTTGGGGTTTGACCACTTGTAGCAGAAGAATGAAACTATCTGCATTGCAATGTAGTTCATCATAAGGGTGAAGAGAGTCTCGTTAGTGTTCCACTTCGCCTTGAAGAAAGCGGGGATAAACGCCCAAACAGCGCCCGCCGCAATGCTGGTGATTATCATCAGCGGGATGAGGAAATATGAGGGGAGCTGGTCGCCGAAGAGTATCATGCACGCCGCGGTGGCAAGGCCGCCGACGAGCGCCTGACCCTCGGCGCCGATATTCCAGAATTTCATCTTGAAAGCCGGAGTAACGGCGAGCGAAACACAAAGGAGCATTGCGAGATTCTGCATGAGCGCCCAAATTCTTCTCTTTGTGCCGAATGCGCCCTCAAACATGGTGGCGTAGACAGCGAAGGGATTCTCGCCCGTGAGCAGCACGGTGACGACGGCGCAGACTATCAGCGCGGCTAAAATAGAGAGAATTCTGATTATCCATGACTGCCAGAAGGGGATGGCCGCACGCTTTGCAATGTGGAAGAGCGGCTCGTGATGCTGCTTATTCGGCTTGCTCATGGTTCTCACCTCCGTCATTTTTGGTCATAAGAAGTCCGACTTCTTCTTTGGTGGCGGTGCGGGCGTCGACAATGCCTGTCACTTTGCCTGAGTTGATGACAAGGATCCTGTCGCACAGCTCAAGCAGCACGTCCAGATCCTCGCCGACGAATATAACGGCGACGCCGCTTTCTTTCTGCTTATTGAGAAGATTATATATAAGGTAGGAGGAGTTGATGTCAAGGCCTCTGACGGGGTAAGCCGCCATGAATACGGTCGGGGAGGCCGCAATCTCTCTGCCGACGAGCACTTTTTGGACGTTGCCGCCCGAAAGGCGTCTGACAGGGGTGCTTGCGCCGGGGGTGACGACCTCGAGGTCGTTGATTATCTTCTGAGCCAGATCCTTGGGCTGCTTGCGCTCAAGCAGGAAGGTCTTGCCCTTGCGGTAGCTGCGGAGCATCATGTTGTCAACGATATCCATGTTGCCCACAAGACCCATACCGAGCCTGTCCTCGGGTACGAATGAGAGACGGACTCCCAACTCTCTTATCTGGAGCGGGGTCTTGTCACGCAGGTTGTCTATCTTGCCGTTCTTGGGGTTGTTGTAGAGGATGTTGCCCTCCTTGACGGGCTGGAGACCCGCTATGGATTCGAGCAGCTCACGCTGACCGCTACCCGCAATGCCCGCGATGCCGAGGATTTCACCGGAGTAAGCGGTGAAGGTGACGTCGCTCAGCAGCTTTGTGCCCTCACGGTTGACGCAGCTCAGATCCTTGACCTCAAGGCGTGCTTCAGGGTTCTGCGGCTCGCTGCGCTCGATGTTGAGGCTTATCTTTTTGCCGACCATCATCTCGGTGAGCTGGGATTCGTTGGTTTCGGAGGTCTTGACCGTGCCGATGTATTCGCCCTTACGCAGGACGGATACCCTGTCGGAGAGGGCAAGCACTTCGTGGAGCTTGTGAGTGATGATGATTATCGCCTTGCCGTCGTCGCGCATACGGCGCAGGATGGCGAAGAGCTTGCGCGTCTCCTGCGGGGTGAGCACGGCGGTCGGCTCGTCCAGAATAAGTATATCCGCGCCTCTGTAAAGCACCTTGATTATCTCAACGGTCTGCTTCTCGGAGACGGACATTTCATATATTTTTTTGTTGGGGTCAATCTCAAAGCCGTACTGCTCGCTGATGGCCTTTATCTTGGCGCAGGAGCGCTTGAGGTTATAGCCCTCTTTTTCGTCGAGACCGAGCACGATATTCTCAGCCGCCGAGAATACGTCGACGAGCTTGAAATGCTGATGTATCATGCCTATCTTGTAGTCAAAGGCGTCCTTGGGGGAGCGGATGACTACCTCCTCGCCGTTGATGAATATTTGGCCGTGGTCGGGGAAATAAATGCCGGATATCATATTCATCAGCGTGGTCTTACCGCTGCCGTTTTCGCCGAGGATTGAGAGGATTTCGCCACGGTTAACGGTCAGGCAGACGTCTTTATTGGCAACGACGTGCCCAAAGGTCTTGGTTATGTTTTTGAGTTCAATTGCAGCGTTTGTGCCCACTTTGGTTCCTCCTACTTTTAAATCTCAAAAGCCGATTAGCTTTAGGCGTGATAATCGGCTTTTCAAAATTAAAACGGTAAATATTAAATTTATTCGGGCGGAGCAGATCATGCTCCGCCCGTAATGTTATATGGAATTAGAACTTGCTGTTGAGGAGAGTGATGCCGTCGATCTGTACGTTGAAGTACGGAGCCGAACGGTACTCGGACTCGTGGAAGTAACCGTCGGAAACAGCCTCGGTGTCAGCGGTGTAGTCAGCGTCGGTGTCGACGTCTGCCATATAGGAGCTGAGCTTCTCGCCCTTAACGGTGATGTAGTTGTCCTTAGCGGTGTCGAATACATGGAGAGTGCCGGCCTTCATCTCTTCTTCAGCTGCCTTGATGGCTTCTGCGGTGCCCTTAGCCGCGACTGCTTCGTTGATGTCGGTGAGAACGACGGAGCCTTCGGTGATGCCGCCGCACCAGTCGACGTCGATAGCCTTGCCGTTAGCAACGCACTCGATCATGTAGGTCATGTAGGGAGTCCAGTCGATTCTGGAGGAAACGATGAAGGTCTTGGGGCAAGCTGCAAGAGTGCTGCCGTTGTAGGAAACGTTGGGGATACCCTTGGTCTCGCAAGCGGTGGGAGCGCCCATGGAGTCAGCGTGCTGGCTGATGAGCTTGCAGTCGTTGGCGATGAGCTTGTTGGCAGCTTCCTTTTCAGCAGCCTCGTCATACCAGCTGCCGGTGAAGATAACTTCCATGGTAGCGGTGGGGCAAACTGACTTTGCGCCGAGATAGAATGAAGTATAGCCGGAGATAACCTCTGCATAGGTGAAGGCGCCGACATAGCCGATCTTGGCTTTTTCAGCCTTGAACTGACCGGCAGCGATCATTTCGTTGAGCTTCATGCCTGCTGCGATACCTGCAAGGTAACGGCCCTGATAAATGGAAGCAAATGCGTTGTGGTAGTTAGCAAGATTCTCGGTGTGAGCCTTGGTGCCGGTTGCGTGGCAGAACTGGACGTTAGGGAATTCCTTAGCTGCCTGGATGATGAAGTCCTCATGGCCGAAGCTGTCGGCGAAGACGATGTCGCAGCCGCTGTCAACGAGGTCTGCCGCTGCTTCGTAGCAAGCGCTGTTCTCGGGGACGTTGGTCTTCTTGATGATCTTTGCGCCGGTAGCCTTGCAAGCTGCTTCAGCTGCGTTGATGAAGTTGAGGTCATAGGTCGAGTTCTCATCGTGAAGGAAGATGAAACCGACCGTGAGCTCACTTGCCGACTTGGTTACGTCTGCTGCGGGAGCGCTGGTGGAGTTATCCTTATTGCCGTCATCCTTGCCGCCGCAAGCTGCGAAGCTGAAAACAAGGGCGAGAGCCATAAGAATTGCGAGGATCTTTGCGAACTTCTTCATTTTTGTTTACCTCCAAAAATTTTTATATTATCCAAAGATGATCTTACCGTCATCAATGGACTTAATAACTGCCAGAGATTCGAGATGATATCCCTTTTTGCGAAGCTCGTCGCCGCCGGGCTGGAAGCCCTTCTCGACCACGATGCCTATGCCCTCGACCGAAGCGCCCGCCTGAGTGATAATGTCTATCAGCCCGTTGACGGCCTGGCCGTTTGCCATGAAGTCGTCGATGATGAGCACACGGTCGCCCTCATTGAGGTAATCCTTTGATATGCCGATGGTGGTGGTCACGCCCTTGGTGAAGGAGTGGACCTCGGCGGTGTAGAGATTGTTGCCCACATTCCTGTGAGCGCCTTTTTTGGCAAAAACAACAGGCACAGAAAAATATTGTGCAGTTATACACGCTATTCCTATGCCTGAGGCTTCTATCGTAACTATTTTATTTATGTTTGAGGCTGCAAAAAGCCTGCGGAATTCCTTGCCGATCTCGCACAGCAATCCCACGTCTATCTGATGGTTGAGGAACATATCGACTTTTATAATGTCCGAGCCAATGACCTTGCCCTGCTCGGCAATTCTCTGCTCCAGAAGCTCCATCGCAATCACATCCTCACCGAAAAATACAAAAAATGACGCTTGAAAAATACAATTCAATTATAATTAACATTCGGTTAAAAATCAAGACATTTTTTATATTTTGGGCTAATTCTGCATAATACCCAAAGATATTGTGGTTTTCGGAGTAATTTTTATCAATCCTACAATTGACGGATGAACTCGGCGTTGACGAATCCGGCGGTCGAGCCGTCCTCAATAAGGAACCAGTCGTTTACCCGTTCAAAGACCTTGACGACCGTGCCGTCAGGCAGGGCTGCGACGATGGGGGATTTGATGTCCGGCTTTTCGCGCACGTTTACCGCTCCGCCGTCGGTGGATATGACCGCCTGGCCGAAGTAGCGCACATCGACGAATTCGACCCCGAAATAGTCGGCGACCGAGATGGCGAGATTGCGTGCGATCTCATTTATATTGCGCGAGAGCCACGAAGCGTCAAGCAGGTTGTCGTGATACGCAAGCTCAAAGAGGATGGCGGGCATATTTGTCTTGTTAAGCTCGATAAAAGTGCCAAGGGGCAGTATCTTTATCCTGTCGGGCAGGGGATAGATCTCCTTGTAGTTGTTTGCGAATATCGTCGCCGCCCGCTGACCCTCGCGGCTGCCTGGGTAGTAATATATCTCCGCACCCCTGACGGTGCCGGCGTACGGGTCGGGCGCCGCGTTTGAATGCAAAGCGAGATAGAAGTCATAGCCGCCCTCGTTTGCCTGCCTTGCGGAGTCGAGAGCCGTCATTGCAGGGTCGTTCCTGCCGAAGCGTATTCCGCTTGCGGCGAGATAAGGCTCCATGGCGTCGGCGATGAGGTTCATATAGTATTCCTCGCTGTTGCCCAAAACGGTCGTGTTATATTCCTGTGTGGACGGGCTTAAATAAATACTCGGCATGGGTAGCACCTCCTTCACGGCCATTATATGCGGCTTTAATTTTGTTGACATTCGGGGGAACATAAATTATAATGAAATCATATTAATACTGGGAGAATTGTGAAATGGCTTTTATCAGCGTTTTTGACGTTATCGGCCCGAATATGGTCGGCCCCTCAAGCTCTCATACCGCGGGAGCAGCCTCTATCGCCCTGCTTGCGGGCAAAATGCTCGGCGAGCGGATAAAGAGCGTTAAATTCATCCTCTACGGTTCTTTTGCAGCGACCTATAACGGCCACGGCACCGACAGGGCGCTGCTCGGCGGCATAATGGGCTTTGCGACGGATGACGTGCGTATCCGTGACTCATTTGAATATGCCGATAAGGCGGGGATAGAGTATTCGTTTGAAGAGAACACAAACGAAACTGATATCCACCCGAACACCGTTGATATAGTTATGACGGGCGAGGGCGGCAGACGGCTCACCGTCAGGGGCGAATCCCTCGGCGGCGGCAAGGTCATGCTGACCCGAATCAACGGAGTGAAGGTGCAGTTCACAGGCGAATATCACGCTTTGATAGCCGTTTATGAGGATCACCCAGGCGTTGTGGCTG
>FR888240.1:8627-12521 GCA_000431775.1 Clostridium sp. CAG:413
AGCGGCGCTCAACGATAATAACGTGAATATAGCTTTCCTGCGCGTCTACCGTGAGAAAAAGGGCGGCAGGGCTTATACTATAGTCGAATCCGACGAAGAGATAACCGCCGAAGCGGTCGAAAAGATACGGGCGACCTCGCTCGTGGACGATATAATGCTTATCAGGAGGTAACGGTATGGAATTTACGACCGCCGAAGAGCTGCTTGCGCTTTGCGGCAGCGAAAATATTACCATTGCGGATGTAATGCGCCGCCGTGAATCCACGGAGGGCGAGCTTGACCCGCAGACGGTTGAGGAAAAAATGAAAAAAGCTCTCGACATTATGCGTGACTCGGCTCATAAGCCGATGAGCGAGATATTGCCGTCGAGGGGCGGCATGATAGGCGGCGAGGCTGCGAAGCTGAGCGCTCACGCGGCGGCTGGCAGGTCAATCTGCGGCTCGGTGCTCACAAAGGCGCTGATATATTCGCAGGCCGTGCCCGAGGTTAACGCCTCGATGGGCGTTATCGTCGCCGCGCCGACAGCCGGCTCGTCCGGAGTGCTTCCCGCCGTGCTTTTTGCGCTCGAGGAGGAATTCGGGCTTGATGAAGCGACTGTCCTCAACGGACTTTTTACCGCAGGGGCGATAGGCTGCCTGCTGATGCGTAACGCTTCCGTCGCAGGCGCGGAGGCGGGCTGCCAGGCGGAGGTCGGCTCGGCCTCGGCTATGGCTGCCGCCCCCGCCCGTGCCAAGTTCTGCCGGACCCCCCCCCAACGCGCGGCTCTCCGCAGCAGAGCCTTGACGCTGCGTCGATAGCGCTGTCAAATATGCTCGGTCTTGTCTGCGACCCGATAGCCGGGCTTGTTGAGGCGCCCTGCCAGTCGAGAAATGCGGCGGGTGCGGCGAACGCCCTCACGAGCGCCGAGAGCGTGCTCAGCGGCATAAAGGCGGTCGTGCCCTTCTCCGAAATGGCGGAGGCTATGTATAAAGTCGGCAAGAGGCTTGCGCCCGAGCTGCGTGAGACCGCTTTGGGCGGCTGCGCCGCTACACCGACGGGCTGCGCTTATAAATGCAGCATTTTCGGCTGCAAATGACCGAACGGAGAATTATATATAATGTATAAAATTTTTATAGTGGAGGATGACCCCGGCATTGCCGAGGCTATAGCCCGTCAGGCGGCCGCATGGGGCTATGAGACCCGCACGGTCGAGAATTTCAGAGCCGTCACAAGCGAATTTGCGGAGTTTCGCCCGCACATAGTCCTGCTCGATATCACCCTGCCGTTCTTTAACGGCTTTCATTGGTGCTCCGAGATACGTCGGCTTTCCAGCGTGCCGATAATCTTCATTTCCTCCGCGGCGGATAATATGAATATCGTCATGGCCATGAATATGGGCGCCGACGATTTTATCGCAAAACCCTTTGATATGAACGTGCTCATCGCCAAGATCCAGGCGCTGCTGCGGCGTACATATGACTTTGCCGAGAGCGCTCCCGTGCTTGAGCACCGAGGCGCTTTCCTCGACACGGGCGATAATTCTCTGACCTATCAGGGCGAGAAGATACCGCTGACAAAGAATGAATACAGGATCCTGCACTGCCTTATCGAGAATAAGGGCAAGGTCGTCAGCCGTGAGAGGCTGATGGAGCGGCTGTGGGAGACGGATTCTTTTGTCGATGAGAATACGCTGACCGTCAACGTCAACAGGCTCAGGAAGAAGCTCGCCGCCGCGGGGCTTGACGGCTTTATCGCCACTAAATTCGGAGTCGGTTATATTACCGAGTGAGGGGAGAGTATGAGGCTTTTTGCCGCTTATCTTAAACAGCGGGTCAAGGTGCTTGTTGCATTCGCGCTGTTTTGCGTCATATTTGCAATAATTTTCGGATTATACCGTCTGCCGCTCGGGGCGGTTATCTATCCAGCGGTGCTCTGCGCCATACTCGGCGCGGTGTTTGTGGCTTTTGACTTTGCTTCCGTTTGGCGCAGGCATAAACAGCTCTGCACCGTCAAGGAGCTGACCGCCGCCATGATAACCGAGCTGCCGGACGGCGGCGATATCATAGAGCATGATTATCAGGAGATAATCGGCAATCTCAAAAAGGAGCTTGCCGACCTTGAGAATCTGAATGACATCCGCTACAGGGATACGGTCGAGTATTACACCGTGTGGGCACATCAGATCAAAACGCCTATAGCCGCAATGCGGCTAACTCTGCAAGGGGAGGATTCCCCGTTCTCACGCCGTTTGTCCTCCGATCTTTTCAGGATAGAGCAATATGTCGATATGGTGCTGGCGTTTATACGCCTTGATTCGCCGTCGCACGACTATGTGTTCAGAAAATGCTCGGCCGACGATATCATCAAGGGCTGCGTCAGACGGTTTTCATCGGAATTTATAGACAAACGCATAAGGCTCGAATACGAGCCGACTGAGCTTCAAATCGTGACGGACGAGAAATGGCTGTCGTTCGTCATTGAGCAGATACTCTCGAATGCGCTCAAATACACCAAAAACGGCAGCGTGAAGATATATCTTGAGCGGCCGAAGATCCTCTGCATTGAGGACACGGGCATAGGCATTGCGCCCGAGGATCTGCCGAGGATATTTGAGAACGGCTACACAGGCTATAACGGCAGGAGTGATAAAAAAGCGAGCGGCATCGGTCTCTATCTCTGCCGCCGCGTATGCGATAACCTCGGGGTAGGCATCAGCGCCGAATCCGAGCTTGACAAGGGCACGGTGATACGCCTTGACCTTGAGCAATATGAGATGAAAAAAGAATAATTCTTACAAAAGCGTAAGATTTACCTCGGGAAATGTAAGGCGATTCTATGGCGTTACGTTTCCCGTTTCTGATAGAATATTGTCAGAAACAAAAGGGAGGAAACACCAATGAGCATTCTTAAAGTTCAAGGTCTTAAAAAGGTTTATTCATCTAGACTCGGCAGCAATCAGGTCGAGGCGCTGAGAAACGTCAACTTCAGCGTTGAGCAGGGCGAATTCGTCGCTGTCATGGGCGAGTCCGGCTCGGGCAAGACTACATTGCTGAATATCCTTGCCGCTCTCGATACGCCGACCGCCGGCAGCGTTCAGCTTGACGGCAGGGAGCTCGGCGAGATAAAGGAGGGCGATGTCGCCGCATTCCGCAGAGATAATCTCGGCTTTGTTTTCCAGGATTTTAATCTGCTCGACACCTTCACACTCGAGGATAACATCTATCTGCCCCTTGTGCTTGCGGGCAAGTCATATAAAGAGATGAACGAACGTCTCAGAGCGGTCGCCTCAAGGCTGATGATAACCGACCTGCTTAAGAAATATCCTTATGAGATTTCGGGCGGTCAGAAGCAGAGGGCTGCCGTCGCAAGAGCGATAATCACGAATCCCAGGTTGATACTCGCCGACGAACCGACGGGTGCGCTTGACTCAAGAGCCACCGACGAGCTGCTGCGCCTGTTTGCGGAGCTTAATTGCAGCGGTCAGACCATAATCATGGTCACCCACTCGGTCAAGGCCGCAAGCGTTGCCGGCAGAGTGCTGTTCATCAAGGACGGCGAGGTTTTCCACCAGATATACAGAGGAAACTCCACCGATGAGCAGATGTATCAGAAGATCTCCGATTCACTGACTATGCTTGCGACGGGCGGTGAAGCAAAATGAAAAAAGGATTCTATCCGAAGCTCGCCGCCGACGGTATAAGAAAGAATAAGCGGCTGTATCTTCCGTTCATCCTCACCTGCATCGGCATGGTGGCAATGGAATACATCATCACCTTCCTCGGCCTGAGCAAAGCGATCTTGCAGCTCCCGGGCGGCGAGACGATAAGGGTTATGATGCGCCTCGGCTCACTTGTAATAGCGATATTCGCGGTCATCTTTCTTTTCTATACGAATTCATTCCTGCTTCGCCGCAGG
>FR888240.1:12528-17178 GCA_000431775.1 Clostridium sp. CAG:413
CTGCTTCGCCGCAGGAAGAAGGAATTCGGCCTCTTCAATATTCTCGGAATGGGCAAGAATAACATTGCCGTCATTCTCCTGTGGGAATGCCTTATAATCCTCGGCATTTCGCTTGTCTGCGGCCTTTTCTTCGGCATCGCCCTCTCAAAGCTCGCCGAAATAGGTCTGTTCTTCATAATGAACGGCAGCGCCGACTACTCGTTTTCGATAGATTTTTCGAGCGTGCTGATGACTGTCGGCATATTTGCCCTGATATTTGTGCTGCTTTATTTCAATGCTCTGATCAGAGTTAAGCATTCAAGTGCGGTCGACCTCATAAAGAGCGAAAACTCGGGTGAAAAAGCACCTAAGGCGAATTGGCTGCTCGGCGTGCTCGGAGTTATCCTCCTCGGCGCCGCATATTACCTTGCGGTCAGCATTGATAACCCAATAGAGGCTCTTGTATGGTTCTTTGTGGCGGTCGTCATGGTCATAGTCGCTACTTATCTCCTTATGATATCCGGCTCTGTGCTTTTCTGCCGCCTGCTCCAGAAAAACAAGGATTATTACTACAGATCAAACCACTTTGTTTCGGTGTCCTCAATGGTCTACCGTATGAAGCGCAACGGTGCGGGCCTCGCCTCGATCTGCGTGCTCGCAACAATGGTGCTTGTTATGATCTCGTCCTCCTCATGTCTGTATTTCGGCGCCGAGGATTCGCTTACCAGCCGCTACCCGAGGGAGATATGCGTCACAGCGACGGTCGAGGAACCCGAGCAGCTCGACGAGAGCAACATTTCTATAATCAGGGATTATCTCAACAAGAACTCCGTTGAATTCGGAGCAAAGCCCTCAAATATAAATCAAGCTCCCTACGCCTATGTATCCGCTCTGCCCGTCGGTACGGATATGGTCTGTGACCACAATAGCAACAAGATCGGCAATTATTCATACAACGATATCCGTGACATATGGTTCTTTGATGTCGATTTTTATAACGAGAATACCGGCGATAATTTGCAGCTCGCTCCCGGTGAAGTGATGCTTCTTACCTACAGATGCAGCTATGACGAGAATGTCATATCCTTTAACGACGGCAAAAACTTCTCCGTCAGAGAATCAAAGGAAGGCAGACTCCATGTCATCGGCGAGCAGGAAGCAAATATGGTGCCGAGTATCACCGTAATCCTGCCGAAGCTCTCCGACATCGAGTCGAGCTTCCCCGAGACCGAAAAAAAGCTCATCGGCTACAAGTGGATATATGAATTCGACACCGGCATTGATAACGAAAGTCAGATAAAGCTCACGGAGGAGCTTATCGACCGCTTTGCGGACAACATCGACGGGAATGCAAAATATAAATCCGTTTCAATTGAGTCCAGAGCCGAGGATGCCGATGATTTTTACGGCTCATACGGCGGACTTTTCTACATCGGTATCCTGCTCAGCCTTGTGTTCACCTTTGCGGCGGTCCTCATCATCTACTACAAGCAGATATCCGAGGGCTATGAGGATCAGTCGAGATTCGAGATAATGCAAAAGGTCGGCATGACAAAGTATGAGATACGCCGCAGCATCAATTCACAGCTGCTCACCGTATTCTTCCTGCCCCTTGCCTTTGCGGGGATGCATCTTGCCTTCGCGTTCCCGATAATCCGCCGACTGCTCACCCTCTTTGCCCTGCACAATGTCATGCTCTTTGTGCTCACCACTCTTATCAGCTTCGCGGCCTTTGCACTGCTCTATACGCTGATATACCGTATAACTTCAAACGCTTACTACAACATCGTCAGCGGCGCCAAGAGCGACGACTGATGAATTGCCTCCGGCGCCGCAGCCCTCACTACTCTGGCTGCGGCGCACCTCCTTTTTGCTTGACGATTTGCCGCAATGCGGGTATAATATAGATATAAAACGCCGACGGCGAAAAGGAGGATAAATATGAGAAAAAATTTCGGTAAACAGACCTGGGTCTATCCCATGCCCGTGTTTATGATAGGCACTTATGACGAGAACGGCGTGCCCGACGTGATGAACGCCGCTTGGGGCGGAGTATATGACGGCGGTCAGATTATGCTCTGCCTTTCACACAGCCACAAGACAGTCAAAAATATCAAGCTCAAAGAGGCATTCACCGTCAGCTTCGCAACGGCAAAGACCGTCGTCGAATGCGATTATCTCGGCATAGTCTCCGCCAATGATACGCCCGACAAGCTCGAGAGAGCGGGTTTCCATACCGTCAAGAGCGAATTTGTCGATGCCCCCGTTATCAGCGAGCTGCCCATGACCCTCGAGTGCAAGCTGCTCAAATTCAACGAGGACGGCAATGTTATCGGCGAGATAGTCAATGTCTGCGCCGATGAGAGCATCCTTGACGAGGGCGGCAAGATAGACCACTCAAAGCTCGAAGCGATAACCTATGACGGCGTCCACAGCACTTATATCTGCCTCGGCGACGTTGTCGGTCAAGCGTTTGTCGACGGCAAAAAGATTAAATAATTCTTTTGCGTTCCTGCCTCGAGATTCCCGAGGCTTTTTTCTTTAAAATACGGTTTACTTTTTTGCGCTTGTATGTTAAAATAGTAAAGCGCAAAAGCGCAGCGAAAGGAAGATATATTTTGAGCGATAAATTAAGAGACGAAAACGTTGACTACCTGTTTAAGGCAATTCTCAAGCTCAATACGGTCGACGAATGCTACGATTTCTTTGAGGATCTCTGCACCGTTACCGAGATAAAGGCGCTCTCTCAGCGCATCGCGGTGGCAAAAATGCTCAGGCAAAAGATGGTCTACAGCGATATCGTCGCCGCCACGGGCGCCAGCACCGCCACCATCAGCCGCGTCAACCGCTCGCTTCAATACGGCTGTAACGGTTACGATGAAATATTCAAAAGGATGGAAGAGTAATGTCCTACGATGTTTTCTCCCGCTTTTACGACAGCCTGACGGATAATGTTGAGCATGAGAAGCGCGCGGAATATTTTTGCGGGCTTCTTTCGATGTGCCGCAAGGAGAAGGGGATATTGCTCGACCTCGGCTGCGGCACGGGCGGCATCTCTATAGAGGCGGCGAAAAAGGGATATGACGTGATCGGTGTGGATATAAGCGTCGGTATGCTCAATGAGGCGCGGCACAAGGCTGCCGAGAGCGGCGTTTCGCTGCTGCTGCTCAATCAGTCCATGGACGAGCTTGACCTTTACGGCACGGTCGATTTCGCTCTCTGCGTGCTCGACGGCGTCAATCATCTTGACGATGCCGAAATGGTGAAGCGCACCTTCGAGCGGGTCTCCCTCTTTATGGTTCCCGGCGGCGCGTTTGCCTTTGACGTCAATACGCCGTATAAGCATAAAAACGTCCTTGCCGACAACGCCTTTGTCTATGACCTTGACAGTCTCTATTGCGTGTGGCAGAATTCATATAACGAATCCGACGGCAGCGTTGATATCACGCTCGACTTTTTTGAAGAAGAGGACGGCGCATACTACCGCAGCAGCGAATATATAACCGAGCGCTCTTATCTGCTTGAGGATATATCCCGCTGGCTCGAGCAGGCGGGCTTTGAGGTGATGGGCGTGTTTGACGACATGACCCTCGACCCCGTCCGCCCGGGCAGCGAAAAAGCAGTATTTTTAGCAAAGAAGAAGTGATTTCTATGAGTAAACTCGTCAGAATGATATCCGCAGAGGGCGACCTGACCGTTATTGCGGCCGATACGACCGACATCGTAGCCCGTGCGGAGCAGATACACAAGACCTCCGCCGTAACCTCAGCAGCCCTCGGCAGGCTCCTGACCGCCGCTTCAATGATGGGCGCGGTGCTGAAAGGGGAGGATGACAGCCTCACCCTGCGCCTGAGCGGCGACGGCCCTGCGGGCACTCTGATTGCCGTTTCCGACAGCAGCGGCAATGTCAGAGGCTATGTTGCGAACCCCGTGGTGGAGATACCGCTGAATGCAAAAGGCAAGCTCAATGTTGCCGGCGCGGTCGGCAGGGACGGCAGCCTCACCGTGATGAAAGACCTCGGTCTCAAAGACCCTTATATCGGCCAAGTGCCTATTGTCTCGGGCGAGATAGCCGAGGATATCACGAGCTATTTTGCCCTGAGTGAGCAGACCCCGACGGTCTGCGCCCTAGGTGTGCTCGTCAACCCCGATCTCACGATCAAGGCCGCGGGCGGATTTATAATCCAGCTGCTCCCGACCGCCATGGACGATACGATAGATAAGGTTGAGGAATGCATAAAGGGCATCACCTCGGTCACTCAGATGCTGACCTCAGGCATGACTCCCGAGGATATTTGCAGGAGCGTGCTCAGCAAATTCAACCTTGAGCTGCTTGACGAGGCAAGCCCCGAGTATCGCTGCACCTGCTCCAAGGAGAGGGTGGCGAAGGCGCTCGTAAGCCTCGGCAAAGATGAGCTGAAGGAGATGGCGAAGGAGGACGGCACCGAGGTCTGCTGCCATTTTTGCGACAAAAAATATCATTTTACGCCCGCCGAGATACTCGAATTGGCGGGGGAAAAGTCATAAAAACGACTTGCAAAAAAATTGAAAAAAGTTTAAAAAAAGGCTTGACAATTCTTCGCAAGTGTAGTATCATAAGTCTCGCCGCTTGACACGCAGGCGGCGATTTTTGGGAGCATAGCTCAGCTGGGAGAGCATCTGCCTTACAAG
>FR888240.1:17326-81865 GCA_000431775.1 Clostridium sp. CAG:413
TCGGCATAGTCAGATTATGCAGACTGCATCTTTTGCCTCTGTAGCTCAGTTGGTAGAGCAGTGGACTGAAAATCCACGTGTCGCTGGTTCGACTCCGGCCGGAGGCACCAACTTTGCGGATGTAGCTCATCTGGTAGAGCGCCACCTTGCCAAGGTGGAGGTAGCGAGTTCGAGCCTCGTCATCCGCTCCATTTTTTTGGTATCATTTTTGTTTACCGCGCATAATTTAATAGTGCGGTGCCATAGCCAAGTGGTAAGGCAGAGGTCTGCAAAACCTCGATTCCCCAGTTCAAATCTGGGTGGCACCTCCAGAGTGAAAGCTCCGAAATCCTTGTATATCAAGGCTTTCGGGGTTTTTCTTTTGCCTGAACGAAATTTTGCAGCAGTCAAGCAAAATTCTAAATTAGCACCAAAACTACCGAATTTTTGCCGAATTTTAGGCTGTTTTGCGAACTTTGCCGAACTTTTTTTGCACACAACTTCAAACGTCAAACGGTGTATTCATTATATACCATTTTTATGCATTCGTCAAGTTTCTTTTTATTTCAGTCTTTTTTTACAGAAAAGGCGATAAGAAAGTCCACTGCGTGAGCTGTGGGAGTATCAATGGTCCCTTTTTTGAATTCGCATTTTTGATGAGTTCGTAAATTTTGACGAACTTTTGTCAGAAGATTGTCGGAGCTTTGGTATGTAAGATGTCAAGTAATAAGAATACAATCACAACTAAAGAGATATGTCTATAGAAGGTGATTGTTGATGATCAAACAGATACTCGGCAAGGGATCTGTCTATGCGAAGAAAAATAAATACGGAAATCGCTATTGGTATCTGGAGGTGCGATATCTCGATGAAAACGATGAGCAGCATAAAAAGTACATCAGGGGCGTTACCAGAAGAGATGCCTTTGCCAACGGTGATGAGTTCATACAGCAAACCAACGAGGATATAGAGCGGATAAACAAAAATGAAGCTTCTGACTGCAAAAATGTATCTTTCAATGAGTTCTGCGCCGATTATCTTGAAAAAGTCTGCAAGAGAAAAGTTAAAGACAGCACTTACCTTAGATATGTTACAACCTTTAAGAAAAACCTGTCACCGCAATTGGGCGATATGCTGATGAAAGATATAAGCACTTTTGATATTATCGACTGCATTAATAAATTAGTGGATACAGGATTATCCGAATCAACGGTGAAAAAAGCTTATTTGCTGTTGTCAAAATGTTTTGCTTTTTATAAGACCGTTACAGGAAGCTCGTATAGCCCCTTAGACGGCGTTGAACAGCCAAGGGTAAGAGTAGACACCGGCGAACATATAAAGTGCTTTACACCGGCGGAAATGGAGCGAATACGGCTCGCTTCGATGCAATGTTCAGATGATGGTACTTTGAAATACGCCAATGCCATTGTGGTTTTAGCTTACAGCGGGCTCAGAGTAGGGGAGCTGCTTGCTCTTACATGGGATGACGTCGATCTCGTAAACAACACTATTCACATCGGCAAAACGATATCTCAGGGCGTTGTGCAAGAGAACGGTACTGTTGATTACAGTCTCAGGATACAAAATATGCCGAAGTCAAAGAGCGGAGAGCGTACTATCGTGCTGCATCCTTATGCCAAAGACGCCTTAATCAGGATGCGGAATAAAAGCGATGGTTCGGAATATGTCGTTTCCACTGAAAATCACAACCCGGTTTCTCCCGGCAGAATTTATAAAACTTTCGGTTCAATTCTTAATAGGTGCGATTTTCAAGTAAATGGCAGGACCGGCGTTCACTCTTTGCGTCATTCGTTTGCTACATATTTAATCAAAGCAGGGTTAGACTCGGATTCTGTTGCGGTTTATTTAGGGCATTCGACTGACGCCATTACGAAAAAATTCTACATTCACGACAAAGAAAATATCGCGAGGAACAAGTGGCTGCAATCTGCTGTTTTTTGCGCTTAATAAAGTATGACCAATCAAAACGGTGCTTCTTATCATCGGATACTTTCCAATGATAAGGGGCACTTTTGTTTTTTTAAAATACAATCTTGTACAGAAATAACCATCCCATTTAATATCTTACATATTTTATGTGCCGAATAATCACCCCGCTTTTTCCGCTGCATTCTTACATACTTTCTATGAAACGAAACAAAAGAGGTGATTATTATAGGCGAGTTGTATAAAGAGTTTTCTGAACATATGCAAAAGAAAGGAACGTACTCTGGCGATGCCGTTGAAGAAGCACTGGCTCTCCATTTTTCGCATCCAAAATTAACAGAAAGGTTGGCGAATTTATCCAAGCAAGGGGTGCGCTTGAAATCGCGAGATGAAAATCCTTGGCACACGGAAATGAAGCAGCATAATGTCTCAGAAAAACAAATCGAAATTATCAAAGAATACGTTCGTTTTAAGGAAAAGAATCATCGAGAGATTATGGATGATTTCAAGAGACGCTCGGCGGATATAGGGGCATTTTCCCCTAATTACAGAAAAGAACGATAAGAAAGCCTACTGCGTAAGCTGTGGGAGTGTCAAAAGAAGTTTATGTTTTAAGTGAGGGTGGTAAATGTCAGTATCTTTTATAATTAATTCTTCCGGCAGACCGAAAGAACTGTACGACATGAGTGACAGCGAGATAAACAATTTATCAACATTGCTATCGGGACCAATCAATAATCTTAATAAATCAAGAGTGAGTGTTATAAAGAACAGAGAAAACCCCATTAAGCTGTCAGACTTATCAGTCGATTCGCTTGCCGTCTTAAAAGCATCTGTGAACAGTTACAAAAACGGTCGGATCAAAGAAGTTCATATGTATTACAGTGTCAGCGAAACCGAACTTATTTCTGCCTTGATAAAGTGTAACATGAATGTATCAATGACGGCTCGTGAACTACATACTACTCGTGACAAAGTACGGGAAGCCATAAAGCGCTTCCGACTGAGATGGGGGATCGACCTCACCACTTACGCAGGACTCAGCAAAGCATATACATTTTCTCTGGGAAGCTGATTTTCGAATAGGTCCGCTGAATAAGCGGACCTTTTTTGCATCCCTCGTGTTCTTACATACTTTCGTTGATATCTAAAAGAAAAAAGGAGGTAAAACAATGTTTAGTGGTTCTATTCATACTCATAGCGAAAACTCATTAACCGATTCCGTTGCGAGTGTCGAAGAGCTCGTTGCTCGTGCAAAAGAAATGGGTGCGCCAGCTATGGCTTTGACTGATCACGGCACTTTAATAGGTACATGGGATTTCCTTGATGCCTGTAATTCGGCTGGGATAAAAGGCATAGTCGGAGTTGAGTTTTATGTTGGTAATAACGGTCAAAGAGAGCATTTGATAGTATTACCTAAAAACGAGCAGGGCTTTCGGGCAATATCAAAAGCTGTGACGGAAAGCAACTACAACATCATCGGAGGTAAACCTATCGCAAATGCCGAAATCCTGAAAAAATGGTTTGGGAAAGGTTCTATCGGTTACGACAATGTGATAGCTACATCGGCCTGTGTTGCAGGAGTGCTCGCAAGCGCTTTTTTGAGTAACGAAAATCTTGAAAAAGAACAAGAACAGCTCTTAAAAAAGAAAAATAAGGAAAGCGATCCCAATAGCCCATTGTACAAGCAATTCCTCGACAACTACGAAAAGATTGAACAGGAATTTGAACAGCTTAAGTCGAACAAGGCAGAAAAGAAAACGATCGCTGCCAAAAAGTATATTCAGCGTATCAAAAGGGCGACTCAGAAAAATGATGAGGCGGAACTTGCTCGTATAAAAGAAGAGGAAGAAGAATCCCGTAAGTGCCAAGAAGAGTTACCGAAGCTGGAGTTGACCTTAAAGACCAAACAAAAGCAGCTCACTGAACAACGCAAAAGAAAAAGGGATATCGAAGCGTCACACGCCAAATACTGTGCTTTGCAATCAGAGATTGAAGAAATCGAATGTCGAAAAAAATCAGAAGAGCAGATGCTTGATGATTGTTATGTTAAACTACAAGAATATCAAGAGCTTTTCGGTGCTGATAATTTTTACATCGAACTACAATATCACGGCATACCGAATGAAGCTAAAATCATGCCCATCTTAGCAGATTTGGCTGAAGCTCAGGGCGTACCGATAGTAGCGTCTAACGATATACATTGTGTATATCGGGAAGATGCAGAAGGCAGAGCCGTAAATTTCGCACAGAAATATTGGTGGACCGGCATTGAAGATTCCGATTGGGAACTCTATATGAAAAGTGACGAAGAATTGTCTGAGTGGCTTGCTAAAATATTACCAAGCCATATCGTTCGTGAAGCTATCGCAAACATAGGCAATATCTTCGAAAAATGTGATGTTGAATTCCGTTCGGAAACACACTATCCCAAATTTGATTGTCCTGAAGGCGCAAAGACACGACTGAGAAATCTTGTTGAACAAGGAAAGAAGAAAATTTCAGAGTGGACGACAACATATGAAGAACGAGTCCAATACGAACTTTCCGTAATTGAAAAATTGGGTTTCTCCGATTATCTTTGTGTTGTTGAAGATTTCCTGACCTATGCGAGACTCGTTGGAAAAATTGACATTAACAATCCCGAATTTCTTGCAGATCCATTCAACCTGACCTTGCTTGAGAAACTTGCTAAGGACGGAGTAGGCGAAGGTGCAGGACCCGGAAGAGGCTCCGGTGCGGGAAGTTTAGTGTGCTACCTCATAGGCATAACAGATATTGATCCTCTTAAATACGACTTGCTGTTTGAGCGCTTTCTGAATCCTGAAAGAGTAACCATGCCCGATATAGATTCGGATATAGCCATCGATATACGTCAGTATGTTATTGACTATATAAGGCACAAATACGGCAAAAATGCTGTCTGTCAGATCATGACGAGAAATTATTTCTTGTCGAAGAACGCCATAAAAGCAGCAGGCAGAGCGTATTCGCAGAAAGTCAATGACGGAAGGAAATTCTATGAGATAACTGACGCAATGTCAAAGATGATCACAGAAAAAATGTCTCTATCTGATATTGAAGGTTTGGTCAATGACACATACGGAAAAGCAGCCGGCGAATCATACAACCCGGATGCTCTTGAGATTTTCCGCTTTGCCAAGCTGCTTGAAGGAAAACTCAGCAATATAGGTACGCATGCCGCCGGAGTCGTCATATCCGACACACCCGACATATCAGATCATTTGCCGCTTATTTGTGTGGAAGGTACAATGTCATGTCAATGCGACAAGAATCGCGTTGAAGCTCTCGGATGCTTAAAGATGGACGCTCTCGGATTGAGAAATCTTTCTGTTATTACGGATTGTGAAAGAACGATCCAAAAAGTGTATAATAAAAAGATATCAATGCACGATATACCTATCGAATCGGCAGTGTTCAAGAAGGTATTCCAGACAGCAAAAACCAATAGCGTCTTTCAGTTTGAGTCGGATGGCATGAAAAAAGTTCTTTTAGGTTTCCGTCCTGATAAGTTCGAAGACCTGATATTACTCAATGCAGTGTTTCGTCCGGGTCCTTTACAGTACATCGACGAAATCACTGCGGTGAAAAACGGTGAAAAAGAACCCGAATATGTCATTCCGGAAATGGCAGAAGTGCTCAGTGAAACTTACGGAAAACCGGTTTATCAGGAACAATTGATGGCCATCTTCTCGCGATTTGCAGGCTTTACGCTCGGTGAAGCGGATATAATAAGGCGTTACATGTCAAAAAAGAAAACGGATAAGTTTATTAAGTACAAGGATAAGTTTATTGACGGACTTGTGGATCATGGCGCAGAGCGTAAGAAAGCAGAGGACTTTTGGATGGAGCTCGTTAAGTTTTCCGAGTACGCTTTTAATAAAAGCCATTCTACCGCATATGCTTGGGTAGCTTATGTCACGGCATACCTTAAACTGCATTATCCGGAGGCTTATGCCGTTGGTTCGCTCAATTATCCTGCTACAGATAAATTCGAGTCCGTTCTCAATGAGTTTCTTTCAATGGGTATCGATTTCTCTGTTCCTGATGTTAACAAAGCATATAGCGGTTTTGCACTATCATCAAATAAAATAGTCTATGGATTAAGCTCGATTGCCGGAATAAAAAAAGCAGCTGAAAAGATAGTTCAAGAGCGAAACGATAATGGCAAATATTTATCGTTCGAGAATTTCTTGATGCGTACTCGCATGTCTAAAAATGTCACAAAAAACATGATAAAGGCCGGTTGCTTTGATGGATTACATGATAATCGCAAGGAATTGCTGGAGTCCTGTGATTTTATTGCTGACATGGTTACAAAAATACGTAAGAAGCAGGACGAGCTCGAAGCCGAAGCAGATCCCGTAAGACGTAAAAAGCTGACCGAGTCAATCGAGAGTTACAAAGAAAAGCTCGAAAACCGTTACGAGCCTGTTCGCGAAGATAAATGGCAGCGCTTAAGGGACGAGCAAGAAGTGCTTGGACATTTTATCTCTGAGCATCCACTTGATGTAATAACCGTACCTCAAAACCTTAAGCTAAACAGCATCAGCAACCTCAAAAAGTATGACAATACGATTTTGGCGTATGCGACCAATATACAGATTCGTCACAAAAAAGCCGATGGCAAAGAGTTCGCATACTTCGATATCGAGGACAAAACAGGGAAAATATCCTGTGCATGCTTTAGCAAGGACTATGAAAGCTGCGGGTGCAATATTAAATCTGAGGCTATTTTAGTGGTTAAAGGCGATCAGAGGTATGATAGAGATCGCGATGAAGTATTTCTGTGCGTTAAAGATGTGCAGCCGTTCGTTGAAGAACCCAAATCCGTTGCGATATCGGTCCCTTCATTAAAAGCTTGGGAAGACGGCCAATCGAAGGTTTTGCCTTATTGCGATCAAAATGGCGATAAATTAGTCGTATTCTTAGCGGACGAAGGCCGCTACATAAAAACCGACTATATCGTCAGTGCCGACATAACATCCGCCGATTTTTCGTGGTAAAAACATTGTTTTAAGAGTCGCCTTTTAGGCGGCTCTTTTTCCGTTGATTCCAAAAGCATGAAAAAATAATCAAATCTTACATACTTTTCAAGAGATACAAATTTGAGTCTTGTGAAAGAAGAATGTTAGGAGCTGAAGTAGTTTGAAACATAATAATGTTTTTATATGCGGATGGGTCAGAGAATTACCTAAGGTCGTAAAAAATGATGCGACCGGTGAGTATGTTTTTGCCATGGGCAGAATCGTAACGCTGAGAGGCTTGCGAAAATTTGGAGTCAGAACAAGCAGAATTAAATATGATGAGCCTTTGATATACACGCAGAATCCGGAAATGTGCAAGGAAATAGCGTCATGGAGCATCGGAGATATTGTTGAAGTGAAGGGTGCTTTGACCACAAAAGACATCAATAAAGTAACTACTTGTCCCGAATGCAAACATAAAAACGCACAGCCGGGCAATGCAGCATATGTGACCCCGATACATTGTTATGTTCGAGAGAGCAATGGGTATGACAAAGACGAAGCTTATGAGGCGCTTAGGCGACTCTGCGAAATATCGAATAATGTAACACTTATAGGAGTCGTTTGCCGAGAGCCGGAGCTGTACCGAAAAAACAAAGTCAAAATAACATCATATCAGTTGGCGGTTCGAAGGAAATACCGAATAGCCGAAGATGCTTTGGAAACAAAAACCGATTTTCCGTGGGTCAAATCCTTTGGCGGTATAGGGGAGAATGATGCGTTGGTTCTCAGAAAAGGTTCGTACCTATTTTTAGATGGTTGGATACAAACTCGCAAATTTCCTCGCGAAACAGTCTGCGAATGTTGCGGTCATCCGTACAAATGGAACGACTGGTCTCTCGAAGTTGTGCCGTATGCAAGCGAATATGTGCGAAACTGCCGCACCCGCGAAGAATTACAGGCAGAGGAAAAAGCACGAATTGAAAAAAGCTACAAAGAGTTATTTGCAGATGAAGAACCGCCTCAGACCGGCTCAATTGAAAACATCGAAGAAATCGAAAAAGAGCTTGACGAATATAACTCTTTCGAGGAACACGATCAGGATGCTTTAAGAAAACTCTCATCTTTTGAAGACCTTGATAATTAATATTTACAAAGACAGGCGATGTGCCTGTCTTTTGCTTTTTTCACATACGCTCGTCTTACATACTTACATTGATATTGTATGACATTTGGAGTGTCTACAGAAAGGAGGAAAACAAGAATGAAGTATGAAAAAAGAAATCAGTACGCCGACATAGACAGTTTAATGAGAGACAGATTGGCTTACCTCGAACCCGCGATCAACTGCATCAAGGGCGCTGAAAAAGCCATCGAACTTATTAAAAAAGCCGTTTCGGAAAACCAACATATACACATTGTCGGAGATTACGATGTTGATGGGATCTGCGGCACAACAATTGCGTATAAAGGACTGACAGCATATGCAAAAAAAGTTGGTTCCGAAAGCACCATTACGCCGAGATTGCCAAAGCGTCAGACTGAAGGTTACGGTTTGTCTCCTAAAATCGTTGAGGAGATACCCGAACACTCGCTGTTGCTCACTGTTGATAACGGCATTGTAGCGTTTGACGCCGTCAAACTCGCCAAAAAGAAAAAGATGACCGTCATAGTAACAGACCATCATCTTCGTGCAGATTCCGGCGAATTACCGAAAGCTGATGTTCTGATTGATCCCAATGCGGTAGCAAGACAGTGCGTGTTCACAGGATATTGTGGTGCCGGAATAGCTCTCAAACTTATGCTCGAACTTGATAAAGATAATACGGAGCTTAACAATGAGCTGTATGTGCTGGCGGCAATAGCTACTGTGGCCGATGTAGTCCCGTTGAAAAACGAAAACTTTGTAATCGCTCAGTTTTTGAAACAGGCAGATATCAATAAAGGGTTAAAAGCTCTTATGGAACTGTTTGAAATTGTTGATGTGGACGAAAAGGACTGTGGTTACAAAATCTGTCCGGCGCTTAATGCCTCCGGTCGGCTTTTTGATGCAGGAGCGGAAGATTCAATGAAGCTTTTAATGTCAGAAACCGATGAGACAGCTTCCCAAATAGCGGAAAAGCTCTTCGTCATAAATGAACAGCGAAAGCTGATGACCGAAGAGGCCGTATATGAAGCAGAGGAAATTATTGAACGTCTAAACATGCAAAACGATAACCCGTTATGCGTTCTCGGCGATTTTCACGAAGGTATAATCGGAATTATTGCCGGAAGGCTTGCTGAAAAATATCGAGTTCCGTGTTTTGTGTTTACGCCAACTGAGAATTACACAGATAACGGCGATGTCATTATCAAAGGCTCAGGGCGTTCCTACGGAGACAATAACCTCAAGGAGATCCTTGACAATTGTAAGGAATTGCTCGGAAAATACGGAGGTCATAAAGCCGCTGCCGGCGTCAGCATGCCGTATTCCAACCTTGATGAATTCCGAAAAATGTCTTCGCAATTTGCGGTCAAGACCGAAGATGTCGATGTCATTTATTATGATATCGAAATTGCTCCGGATAAACTAAAAGAGTGCGTCGAAAAGCAATTGTCTTCTCTCGCAATCTGTGCTCCATACGGTGAAAACAACCCGGAGCCCGTTTATCTTGTTCGCAATGTACAGCTTCTGCCCAAGGACGGCAAATTGTATAAGCTTATGGGAAACCACCAGCAGCATATTAAACTGTACGGCAAAAACATTGACTTTGTTGCATTTGACCTTGCCGAAAAGTTCCTTGAATTAAACCAACCGATAAAGATCGATTTAGTCGGGAAACTCGGCAAAAACTACTTTAACGGTGTAGCTTATTATCAAATAGAGGTCATTGATTTTATGCCTGCTGAAAAGAAGGAAAATGTATCAGGACTGCGCGAAAAGCTCATGTCCAGAGCAGTTGAAAGGAGTTAAATAATGGCTAACGAAAAGGAATACTTACCGACTTCTCAAATCGCGAAAACCGCTTTGCGCTTGCGAAGCGGCGATGTGATTTTGCTTGCAGTGGAACATACCATGCAGCCGTATTTCACAAACGATTATCTTAAAACAGGAAAGTCGTTGGAATCATCAAATCTGGACCGCTTCATTGTCAAGATGAATAAAAAACCGATTGATGGAACAACGACTTCCGTAAGAGCAAATCTCCCTGCTGACCAAGTGGTAGGTTTGTGGGTGTTAAGCGAGCAAATATATAAGGATGTACGTCTTGCGCCTATTTCCGCTGCCCAAGCTACGCAGGAAGCCGTTAAGAACACAATCGCAACATCTCTTAAAAACTCTAATGTGACGCTTTGCCTCGATAAGGCGCTTGCGGCTGCTAAAAAAGCTGGCTCGGATGTCATATTGCTCTCGGAAGCGAAAAAAGAACTGTTTGCGCTGCCGGGAGTGATAGCTGCGCCAATTGCTAAAGAATACTTTGAAAAGTATTCTAAGCCTGTGTTTTTGTATGCGCCGCCGGCTAAATACTTTTCGACCAAAAACGATGACGGTGAAAATGAATGCTACGAAATCAGCGTGTCATATCACGCTACAAACAGGATGCCCATACAAATCGTTATCAAGAATTTTTGGGCACCTGTCGATAGGAAACCTGACAACACAACTCAGATAATGATGTCAAAAGCTCACGACACCAAAATGGTGACAACTTGGATGTCACTTGATGAGTGGTTCTGCACGATTTCAAAAATCAAAGCATGTTGGGACGAATATGCGACTGCGTCATTTACTTACCGATATCGCAAAAGTTTGGTTAGAAGTACAGATTGAACTCTTTTCTGTTGCCTCCGCTTATATAAGCGGGGGCTTTTCTTTTTATAATCTTACATACTTTCATCGAAAAAACAAAATATAGGAGTGAAACAAATGGTACTTAATTTATGGAGAAATACAACACCTTGCTGTGCGAAACATTTGCCCGAGCGTGTAGAAATGCAGTTTGTGACAGGAGAAAAAGTGTTATCGTACAAATGCCCCGTATGCGGAAATCAGATTACAAGCACTGATTTCGAGAGAATCCTTAACGCTATATCCAAGATATATGTGAAGCGCTCGCAAGATGCCGAATGGGGTAAAATCATAGGCGAAAAATTCTACGTCAGCAAGTATATAAAATGCGAAATTATCGATCAAACGGATGATGAAAAATATTTTGTGTCGATATTGAATCCGAAAGCGGTGACTCGTCATTGAAAAGTATAATTAAAAACTACTGGTTTGTTCCTGTTATTATAGTTCTTATTGTCGTTGTAAATTTGTTCTTTTTCAGATTTTCTGTTGTGGTCGGCGATTCGATGGAACCGACTCTATCAAACGGAAATGTTTTGCTTGTCGATTTAAGAGCGGACATTGAGAGATATGATATTGTCGTTTTCAAAAACGAAGGTAAATATTTAGTGAAAAGAGTTATCGGGTGTCCCGGTGAGACCGTGCAGATAATAGAAAATGTGATATATATCAACGGAGAACCAATCAAAGACAGCGTTAATACTCAAATTGATATAGACAAATACGGGTTTGCCAAAGAGTCGGTCGTTCTTAAAGAAGGAGAGTACTTTGTGCTCGGTGACAACAGGAACAATAGTAGCGACAGCCGAGTCTTCGGAGCCATCAAGGAGAAGAATGTTCTCGGAGTAGTTGTCGGTCAGCACACATAAGAAAGAGACCCACGCTAATGCGTGAGTCTCTCTTTTTTTTACGTCCTCAAGTTGCAGCCCAAGGCTTTCCGTTAAACCATACAGTTTCTTTTCCCGGATTAACACGGGATAATTCTGTCTCATCCTTTACGCTTGCAAGCCAGAGCGCATTCTTGATGAACGCTTCCATGTCGATACTCTCAAAGGGAACTTTCATTTTATCAGGCGCATGACCCCAACATTTGTTGTAACGATCCCACCAAATGCTGCCGCAGTCGGTATAGAAATACAGTCTGTTATTATTGGCGTGATGGTACATATGCAGGCACATGCCCTTGATATAAGGCACTCTTTTCGGAAGCTCTGACTTTCTACAATTGATGCTTGCGAGCATTTCCTCGCCTGTTTTGGGGCGAAGCGTTTGAGGTTTGGCTAATTCAGCCTTTTCTTTGTATTCGTCCAAGAAAATCTGAAGGAGCTTTCCGCAAACATGTACGTCATCTTTTGCTGTGTGAAAGGTCATACCTTCATCTGCGCCATACAGTTTTGCGATAGTTCCGAGTTTATGGTTCGGTACAGATTTTGAATCAACCAAGTCTCTTGCCGCCTGAAGGGTGTCAAGCACAAGTCCCGGTCTGAATGTTCTGCCATGCCTTTCAAACATATCGGTCAGAAAGCGATTGTCGAACGGCACATTGTGACCGCAAACGATAACGCCGTCGGGAAACCACTCGAACACTTCATCGATAACATCGTCTTCGATCGGCTTGTCTGCAATAAATTCATCGGTGATGCCATGAACTTCCGTAGAAGCAGGCGGGATTGGAAATTGCGGATTGATAAAGAGCTGAACGCTATCAATAAGATTCAACTCGTAGTCTGTCCCGACAATGAATTTTTCTGCGGACAGCTCAAGGATTCGGTCGCCCTTTTCACAGGCGAGACCTGTTGTTTCTGTATCGTACACAATAACCGTATTCCCTTCCTTCAGAGAAAGGAAATCGTTTTGCGTTTTGATACTTCGGTATCCGTTTTTAACCATCAAATTCCTCCTCACTTTGCGAAACGACTTATGTTGGCGTTGTAATACTCTTTGGCAGTAGCGATAAATTTGGCGTCTCCGTCATCAACAGTAAGGCCCCTATTAGCGTAAAAGGCAACTATGGCATCTTTTACTTCCGACTTAACATACTGTCCGCCCAAGCAAAAATCAAGCCATGACTTACCGTTTTTATCAGCATAAACTTCATTAAGCGTCTGCCCTTTCTTTTTGCCGGAGCTAAGAACATATTCACCGGGATCCGCAATGACCGAAACGGTTTCATCAGCGATCTCAGGAATCACCTCCGCAATCGGCTCCTCAGTAACAACCGGAGTGTCATCCGGGATAATCTCAGGATCTTCAATTGCGCAAAACTCAGCAGAATCATCTGTTTCGACATTCATCATGTCAACAGGTTCATCATCGGAAAGGACCGTAGATAACTCATCGGCTTTTTCGGCGACTTCATATGCTCTGGGTATCTCTGCGTCTGAGTAAAACTTGCCGTCAAATCCAAGCATACGAATCATTGCCCGGTCAAAAGCTCTTGTAGCCGCAGAAGTCACGGGAAATTCCTTCCCAATCTGAGTATCGGCGGGACTTTTTGTTTTTTCCCCGATTTCTTCAACTCTAAAGCCGCTTTTGACATCTGTAATGACGCATTTAACGAGGGCGTGATTGGCGTTGTCTTTGATAACTGTAATCTCGCTTTCAAACATGCCTCTCATTGCAAGGTCGTGGATATCTTGCAGAGACTTGTGAGAGATAACATCAAAGGCTTCACCTTCGATTTTCGGGCAAACGGCGACTTCGAACTCTTTTCCGTAGGGTTGTGATTTGAGTAACATTTCTTTTCCTCCTTTTATTGTTGAGCTCGATATGGACTTAACTCCAAATCGTCTCTTTAGCACTCAAAGTATGTAAGATTAATTATCGTTGTTTTGTGGTATCTCAATCTTACATACTTACGGTGATGTAGTTGACAAAAGGAGGGTTGACTATGATAAATAAACATTTTTCCCTTAAAGTGCTTGCAGTAATGCAGGAATTTACGCGCAAGGGAATGCTCTTGCCGAAAGAAAGAGCGCTAATCGCCGACATGTGTAAAACATATGCACGTAGCGGAGATGATGACGAGTTCTGCGAACGCCTTGACTGGTGCTCAAAAAATTTGTCACAAAATGTTGTCAAACAAAAATTCAAAGAAATTAAGGAGGAAATCTACAATGACAACGACAGCCAAAATTACTCCGTCCATCGCCAAGACAACGCGTGACATCCTTGGTGTAGGGTATTTATCGGATTCTTGGGTAAAAACGGGAACCAATGTTGAGGATTTCTTCAAAATTCTCAAGGCTCTCGATGCGGTTACGACATTTGACAAAACCTTTATTAAGGATATAGTCTTTTGTTCGCCGTACAATCACGAAGAGGACTCGATCTCGTTTAAATGCTTTACAACACCAAAGCCTTGCGGCAAACGTCTCTCGCAGAACAAATTTACTGCTGCATGTCTCGATATGCTTTACGCAGAACTTGTGAAGCAGAGAGGATGCCTGCTTTGGGAAGGTGGTCTTGGTAGGGAAAAGCTCTGCAGAGAAAAGGCTCTGCGTGAACTGATGAACACACTTGGGCTGTCAGGCTCTGCAATCGAAAAGCAGTCTCCTCGCAGGGACGCTTATATTGCAGAACTTATAGCACAGACACCTGAAAAGCGCCAAGTGACACTTGTTAGCCGTACCGAAGGTGATGATACAGCCGCTTTTACCAAAGTAATGGCTGTCCGTTCCGATAAGTACTGCCCGGTCCCGTTAACAGAGCTTGAAACCGTGTTCAATGCTATCCTTGATTCGGACATGGGCGAGGTGGTATGTAAACGCTGGTATGTCGATCACGATTTCGCAGAAATAGATATCGAATTTCCTGCTGCAACAAAAGAATTCAAAGAACTTTGCGGACTTGATGAAAACATTGAGGCCGGAGTTAGACTTGTGACATCAGGGACAGGATATTCCTGCGTTTGTGCGAAGGAGACATGGCGAGTCAAAAACACCGTGTCCGAACACAATATCGTTAAAAACAAACATATCGGAAAATGGAGTACTGAGGACTTCGTCAAGAGAGTCAAGGAAAACATATTTGACGAGTACGCTAAACTCCCGGAGCGCCTGTGTGAGCTGTTTGATGTGGTTATACTTGACAGCGATGATGTGAAAATCAACGGCGTACCTTATGCCGAAAAAGTGCTGACAGACTGCGCTAAGGAAGTGTTCAAGTACATCAATCTTGCTTCAGCGTTCAAAATCAAAGCGGATGATGACAAAGAAAGACGCAGAAACCATGTTAATCGAATCACAGAGCTTTTGGTCCAGTCATTTTCGGTTGAAATGCAGAAGGCTATCGCAAACGGTGAAAATCACATTATTACGGCTTACGATTTTGCACTTGCCGTAATGACGCTTCCCGAAAGAGTCAAGGGCATACCTCAGAGCTATATGGAGACTTTCGCAAATCTTTGCGGTAAAGCCGCCTATGCTCCGTATTCTTCGGAAGTTAAATCTGCCGAAGCCGCTTCGGAAATCTCATTTGTCGCTTAAATTAATTTTTTAAATAAAGAAAGGAAACAAAAATTATGAAAATCGAATCTAAAAAGGGAACTCTTTATCTTGGAACTATCGTTGCTTACGACGATAAGAGTATCAAAATCAAGGACGAAGAAGCTGTGAATGCTTTCCCGCTGGTCGAAAGAGCTGCCGAACAGCTCAAAAAATGCCATCTCAAAGAAGGAATGTTCATTAGCCTCTTTGTCGTGAACGGTTTTGTTGAAAACTTTAAATTTAACGGCAGATACAGCCTTGTCGTTGAACGCAAGAAAAAAGACTCCGATGAAATATACACGACAAGAATTAACGTATTCATCGGCGTTGCAGCAAGTGTTACCAAGCGCGAAAAGTGCGTAAGCGTTTCCATGCCCGTAAAGACAAAGGACAATACCGACTGGTATTCCCTCACCTGCTTCTACGGCTCGGACGAAGAGCATCCCGTTGATCTTGGCGAAAAGGCAGAACTCGAACTCACTCCTGTCGAGGGAGAACACAAGGTCTGCTTCTGGGCTTTGACCGGAGCGCCGAGAAAGTATAAGGATAAGAACGGTAACGATAGGGAATCCTTCGCGGTTCGCAATTTCTCAACTTTTGAGTATGTTCGCTAAAAATCATAGTTTCAACAGGAGCCATGCAGAAATGCATGGCTCTTTATCAAGGAGGTATTCTTATGGCAAATGTAAGAGAAATTGAAATTGTTAATTTCAAGGGAATCGACCGAATGTCAGAAACTTTTGATTTAATGCCCAAATATATAAGTGGCAATAATGGTTACGGAAAAACCTCGTTTTTGGAGGCGATCCGTTACGCTCTCACCGGTAAAACCCCGACCAGAGAACCAATCCTTCGTGAAGGAACAGATTGCGGATATGTAAGCATAGTGTTTGATGATTCGGACAGCACCGTGGTTCGCAGAGATTTTTATAGAGAAAAAACGACCAAGGTTACAGTAAACGAAAAGACGACAACCGCTAAACTCGCACAGAGGTTAATATGTTCCCTTCTCGATATCAACGAGGAGACGCTCAATATTAATACCTCTTCAGATGTGTTTAGGGAAATGTTTTCGGGAACACTGAGCAAATATCTGCTGGGATTCGTGGAGGAAAGCTTTTCCAGAGAAAAGCTCTTCGGATTAATACAGTTTTCTGAACAGGAAAAAGAGATGCTGAACAAGCTGCTGCCGCATTCCTTCGGTCTGCCGGAATGTGAAGCCTTGTACAATAGGCTTTACGAACAAAGAGCAGTATTAAAAGCAAAGCTCAACACATTTACGGCAGCTGAACTGACAAATCCGACAGCGAAGCCCGCAAGAACCGAAGAGGATGTTGATAAGGAACTTAACGCCATTATTGCTTCTGAGTGCGCTGCAAAGATTTATGCTGAAATGTACAAGCGCTTTCAAACTCAGCTCGCAGCATACAATACAAAGTTGTCGGAAATAAGCTCTCTTGAAAGTGGAATCGCCAGTATTGCTACTGCGGACTTCGATCCTCTTGAGAAACTTGAAATAGCAAAGAAAAAACAGGAGGCGCTTACCGCTAAAGCGACAGCGGAGGGAACAATCAGAACATTGCGGAAAAACATTGAGGTTTTCAAAAAGACATTGGCAAATCTTAATACGAATGTCTGCCCGATATCCGCAAAGTTGATATGCACCACCGACAAAACGGCAGCAAAGCAAGAATTCGAACAGTCGATTGCGGATAGTATTCGAGCGATCGACGGTCAGAACGACATAATTGCATCAGCCGAAATAGAACTCAATCGCTTGAACTCAAGAGAACAGGAGATATCGATTGCGGAAAAAGCCATACAGCGAAAAGAAAGTCTTATTCTTTCTTTGGCACGAGCCAAAAAGATGCTTGGTGATGCGCCTGTTGAACCGGATGTTCCGCCTAAGACGGATGTTCCCGCTAAAGAGTCTCTTCTCGCCGAAAAAGAAATGATCCGCAAATATGAAACACACAAAGCTCGTAAAGCGGAATACGAAAATACATTAAGACTGCACAATATCTATAATGAGCTTGTCAAAAAGTTTGCGCCTAAAGGAGCTGTTAACGCTGCAATCGTCGATTATTACTGCGATATATTCAATGACAGTATTAAGCCTTTTGCTGATGCAGTAGGGTACGGCGTGACCTTTGTTGCAGGAAACGGACTGACCGTTTTGGTGAGATCTGCCGCAGATAAGTCTTATGTCGGCTTCGACTCGCTTTCTACCGGCGAACAGTTTGTAACGACAATACTCGTGCAACATCTTTGCAATATTCTTTCAGGATGCAGCATTATGCTGATCGATGATTACAACGAGCTTGACAGCGTAAACGCTTCAAAAACCAAGGAGCTGCTCAATGAGCTCTCTGTCGAATATTCATTGCTGGTCGTTGCCGGAACTAATTTATCATAGTCTCAAGCCTCGCTTTCAGCAGCGAGTCTCTTTTTTATGTCTAATCTTACATACTTTCTTTGGCGGACACCAAAATGCTCCGGGAACAAACATCAAATAATTAAGTAAGGAGTAAGATTATGTATTATAAAGTTAAAAACTCAGCTCGCCTTGTTGGAGAGGTGGTAAGCACATACCCGGCAGAAAAAGTCACTATTATGACTATTAAGACTGAAAGAAAAGACGGAGACAGGACTACCTATAGCTTCCCTAAAGCTGTTTGCTTTGACAAAACAAAAGCACAGGCGGATAAAATCCAAGTCGGAGATCATGTTCTGGTCAACTGCACGATTCAGTCAAATAAACGGGATGAAAAAATCAAGAACCAGTCGCTCAGAACCATTGCTGTAAATCATATCAGCAGAGTTGACCCGGCAGATGAAAGATATCATTCCGTCAACTCGTTTAGATTTTATTGCAGAATTCTCAGGATCAACAGGATCAATAAGCATTTTGCCTCCGCACGAATTACTTTTTACACGAACCGAGTCCACTACATAACGGTCGTCTTTAAGGATGACGACGAAAAAAAGGTCGATGAATTTTGCAGTTTGCCGTTAAATTCGCCATGTGTTCTGCTCGGTTCAATCGATACCAAAAAGTACATTAGAAAAGATGGTACAATAAAATACACCGAAGACTGTACTGTACGAAACTTCTATGAGGTAAGGCCCAAAAAGAATACATCGGAAATTGAAGAAAGCGCAGAATAGTCTCAATCCCGGAGCAAATGATCTCAGCCACCCTGCAAAATCAGGGTGGCTTTCCCATACCCAAATTGGGTGTAATTCGAACGGAAATCACTATAAAATCTTACATACTTTCTACAAAACAAGTGAGGTGATTATTCTTGAAGCTGACAGTGAGACTCTATAAGCGGCATGATTTGGATCTGTTGTTTTTGTATAAACAAAATTCAGATTTTAACTTCAAGTCGCAAATGAAGGCCGCACTCAAAGCTCATGTTCGAAATGAGATGGTGCGGAATGAAATCCCATCCGGTGAGTGTCAGGCAGTGTCAAAGCTGCCAAGTGTCGTGCAGCTGCACATTATGCTCGATTTGCCCGATGACGAAGATATTGCGAAATGGGTCAAAAGCATTACAAGAGGACGAAGAAACAATCTTATCAAGAATGTCTTTCGCAACACGTTTCCTCCGATTGAAGCTCCGTATAGACTGTATGCTGAAACAAACAAATTTGATGAAAGAGGTAAGAGTAATGATTGAGAACGAAAACACAATTCACGCATTTGACAAGACGGAAGCATACCAGATGGTCAAACCCCTTATCCGAAAAGTGATCGATATTTGCTCCGCCAATGATATACCGATGTTCTTTACGGCATGCGTCAAGGATGACGGACATCAAAGCAAATATGTTAACGAGAGCGTTACTCCGAAGAGTCACGGCGTTGTTCTTTCACAAGACAGATTTTCCGACCACATTGCGGTAACGATCGGCTTCAACACCGTTCCTCCCGTTGAAAGACCTGACATAAGCTATGATGACGCAGAAGAATAAAGCCGATATTATTAAAGATTATCAAAATCCCACGGTTACGATACGCAGTATTTGCGACAAATACGCCGTATCGTCGAAGACCGTAAGCAAAATAATTGCCGAAGCGGGCCTTAAACCAAGAACCAAAACGAAAAGCTTGCGCACAGAGTATGCTGATATATACGCGGATTTTCTGAATGGTGAAGCCACAACAGAGCTCGCTCGAAAATACAAGCTATCTCAAAAACAGATCAATAACGCCATCCGTGACTGGAGAGGTAAGAATGTTGTTAAACAATATTGTAACGGGATAAAGGTCGAAAGGATAGCGGAGGATAATGGACTGAGTGTATCACGGGTATACCAAATTCTCAAAAACCGTTCAGTGCCTCTTATGCAGCCTAAAAAAGCAGTAAGATTTTCTTCGGCTGAACCAATCAATATAGGAACGATCATTTGCGAATACAATGACAAAGATATTCCGGTATCTGAGATATGCGAAAGATATCATGTAAGCTCCGCAACGCTTCAGAAGATCCTTATAAAAAACAACATACCTTTCAGAGAAACTAATAAGATACCTGAGAATAAACGTAATGCGATAATAAAAGAGATGTCCGAAAACAAAGAAGAAATTGAAGAAATCGCAAGACGTTATCGCCTGAATGTAGCTACTATACAGAAGATAATGAGCGATACAGAAAAAGAGAATTTTCCTTTTCGGGATGAAACTCTTGCGAGCTTCGTCAACGATTACTCGTTGTCAGCTAAGAGCCTGACTCAGCTTTGTCGTAAATACAAAATCAACAGAGAAGAAGCACTGAGCGCTATTGCGAAAAACGATGCCATAATCAAAAGAAAGAAAACAATTAAAAATGCCGTGCAGAAGTACAAGAGGGGAACGAGTGCGGATATGATCGCCGCAGAGCTTGGAGTGTCTCGTGCTACTTTTTATCGGATAGTGAATAGGAAAGGAAGATATAATGACTGAACTTATTGAATTTATTAATTGGGACAAAGAGCGATTGACAAAAGAACTGGAA
This sequence comes from Clostridium sp. CAG:413, assembly GCA_000431775.1. Taxonomy (GTDB): domain Bacteria; phylum Bacillota; class Clostridia; order Oscillospirales; family Acutalibacteraceae; genus CAG-177. The sequence goes on from FR888240.1 coordinate 37,557, forward strand.
GAAATCGAAGCTCGTACCGATATCGGTAAATTCCATGTAACAAAAGAGGAGCAAAAGAGATTTTGGTTTACTGTGTTTCTTCCAGCGATGATCGCTCTTGCTTTTACCATTTTTGCATTCATCTGTGCAGGAGCAATAGAAAGCTACGGTATGCGCGTTACAGTTAAAATACTCACACTCATTATCGGCGGTTTCGCAATCGCTCTGCAAACATTTAAGATTTTTTCTTTTGATTCTTGGAGAAATCTTTTAATTCCTCCGGTAATAACTCCCGAAATGAACTTCCACAAATGCATATACGGCAAAACTGTAAAAGACATATCTCTTGAAAACTACCCGTTTCACGACAAGTTGATCGTGCGCCCGAAATATCTCGTCCTTTCCGATGAGGAAGGAAATGAAACTAAATATTGGTTTACTGAGGAAGATTGGTCATTTGTTGCCACCGATAAAAATAAGCCGGTGGTAGACTTAGAGGATATGGTCGTGTTTTGCCCTTTGGCAAAAGCTGACAGGGACGGTGAAGAATAAAAATGTTTATGAGCGAAAAGGACTTTCGAAAGCTCGTTGAAAAAGACCCCAGCCTTGTCAAATCCTATTCGTTAGCTATGGGAAAGGTACCGAGAACGAACAAATACAGAAATGTTAAACTGTACGAATATGCCGATGGGCTGGTCTCGGAAACGAAGGGCTTAAGCGAACACGGATCGGTTATTAACATATTTGATTCGATGAAAGAATACGACAGATGGATGCAGCTGAAACTTCTGGAAAAGAGCGGAGAGATATCAGAGCTTGAGCGGCAAAAAACAATGCTTATCCAAGGCGAATTCACATACCGCGACTTACAGGGTGAACACAAGATAGGCAAGATAACATACAAGGCTGATTTCTTTTACCTTCACAACGGAAATTATATCGTAGAAGATGTGAAGCCCTTTGATAACAATACAGGGAGATACAGACTCACAAAGGACTTTACCCTCAAATGGAAGCTGCTTATGAACAAATATCCGTCATTTCAATTTGTGATTATTTGAGAGGTATACATAATGGATATTACAACAGTACTGAGCGAGTCGATGCGCGATGTCTCTATTTCGCAGGACGAGATTTCCGATATATTTTCGTCTGTTTGGCAAGAAAGCGGGCTTACAATAATAGTATCTTTGATTCTGCTTATTCTGTCAGCGATATTTATCGTTCGGAATATGAGGAAAAGCAAAGTGAAAAATTCAATTAAAAATGAAATCAGGGGGTATATGAAAGAGAAATATGAGTATAGCGGAAATGTTTGCGTAGTAAGAAACGGCATTTCCTATTCACGCGGAAACAGGAGTGTGGTATTCGACATACCGATCGACAGAGTGACCTACCTTGCTCCGCGGATGGTGGACGAATGGTTCGATGAGCGCAACTACAGTGCCCGCGAAGCGAATATCGTTCTTGCGGATATCGCTGAATACTTGCGAACGGCTAATCTGTGCAAAACTGTCAACATTATTAGCGATGAAGATTACGAAAAAATGTTCGGCGAAGAAGAGGCTTAATTTCTGTTCAGAAACAGATAGCGCACCTAAAACCTTACATACTTTTTAAACGAAGGGAGGGCGAGTATGGAGATTTTCGGTACATACACTAAAACGATCTTCCGAAACGAAGTTGATGGATTTACAATTTTTAAGTTTAGATTAAGCAAACCTATTATTGATAATCCGCTGACAGAAGTGACTTGTAAAGGGAACATGCAGTCCGCACTACTTTGTACTCCTATGAGACTTTCGGGAAAGATACTGCATGATGATTACGGCTCCACTTTCGTTGTTGAGAAAGCCGAGCCGTTTTCCGACAGTGAGTCGGTAACAATAGAGTATCTTAGTTCAAAGCTCTTTTGCGGGATCGCGGAAACTACGGCTGCAAGAATCGTTGCCGTAAGCGGCCCCGACATATTTACTTATGTTCAACAGGAGGACGCCAGAGAAAAACTACTGAAAATAAAAGGAATGACCGAAGAGAAAGTAGATTCACTTATCGACTTGGTTTGTCATTCGAAATTCCAAAAGGAAATACTCGATTATATAACCGTTTACGGCGGAAACTTTTCTCAAGCCGAGAATCTTTTTGACGCCTACGGGGTTAATGCGTTGGAATATCTCAAAGCTAAACCATACGAAATAGGGGACTTTGTCGATTTACCTTTCCAAATTTGTGACTGCATAGCAAAGGAGAACGGCATAAAGTACGATGATATAACAAGGATAAAGGCTCTGATACTAAATGTTATAAAACGATGCTATTATTCGGGCGGGGATATGTACGTTCCGCTTGAGAGGGTATTTAGGGGAGTGGAGTACACAGCAAAAAATCTTTCGGCTTTTCCCGGAAATCCCATATCTTGCGGTCTTATCGTGGCGGCACTCGGCGAAATGAAGAAAATAGTATCTGAGGTCAAACTTAATAACGATATGACGGATATTCCAGATATTCGCTATTATCTTAAAAGAGCTTTTTTTGATGAAAAGAGCGTTGCCGATAATGTTAAAAGGCTACAGCGTTGTCGCACCAATTTAAACATTGAAAGTGAGTGCGCTGCCACTATTGCGGAAAACAAATTGGGAATTAAATACAGTGATACTCAGAAATCATGCTTCAAATTTCTCGAATCAAGCGGCATAAAAATTATAACGGGTGGTCCGGGGACAGGGAAATCAACCGTTATTAATGGGCTGATATACGCCTATACGGCAGTGTATCCGGATAACTCAATCGGGATAATGGCTCCTACTGGACGTGCGGCACAGAGAATAAGCGAAATAACAGGCCGTGAAGCCGGAACCATACATCGGTCGCTTAATATTTTACCATACGGAAATGATATGCTTGATTCGGCGTATGATACGGATTACCCTGCGGATCTTATAATAATAGACGAAGCGTCTATGGTAGATACATCACTTATGGCATTGTTGCTTAAATCGCTCAAGAGCTCTTCGCTTGTGATTTTCTGCGGTGACATTGACCAGCTACCTTCGGTTGGAGCCGGTAATGTGCTGCATGAGCTTATTGCTTCACAGAAAATAGAGACAGTACAACTTGACACAAATTTCAGGCAAAAGGATAAGTCAACGATTATTGATAATGCGCTCAAGGTTAATGCAGGAGAGATTGATTTGAACACAGATGTGAGTTTCCAAATAATCGAATGCGACAGTGAAGAGGAAATAAAGCGTGTAGTTACAAAGGAATTCATTAATATATATGACACCAATCATCCGTATGACATACAGGTTCTCTCCTCAACAAGAAAAGGGCAGGCAGGAATCTATTCGCTGAACAAAAGCATACAAAATATCATCAATGACAGAAAAACCGTAACCGCTCATGCAAATAGCAAATTCAGACTAAAAGATAAGATAATGACTACGCACAACAACTATGATATAGGATACTTCAACGGCGATGTCGGAATAATCGATGATGCGGATGAAGAAAATGTCTATGTAAAATTTCTCAAGGAGGAAATCGCTATTCCTAAGAAATGCGTACAGGATATGGAGCTCGCTTACGCCTGCACGATCCATAAATCGCAAGGCTCAGAGTACGACACCGTCATTATCGCTTTGCCAGCGCAGCCATCAGTTATGCTGCGCAGAAATTTGATATATACTGCGATAACAAGAGCAAAGCAACGAATATTGATCGTTGCACAAAAAGGATGCATTAACCAATCTATTATTACTGCCGTTGATAATTGCAGGAAAAGCGCATTGTGCGAAAAAATCAGAATTGGAGCGTGATTTTACGAAAAAGAACTTCATTACTTATGATGAGCTTGACGCAGTCGAAGAGGAAGTATCCGCATACCCTTGGAAACCGGATGATATCTTTTATTGTATTGATGATGTAAAAGAACATATTGAACCTGATATTAAAAATAATATCCGCTTTGCTGTTTGGCTGCTGCAAAAAAAGCCAAAAACCGAGTACGAAAAAGAATCCAGACGCTATTTAATGAATGTAGTTAACGGGTTCGTGAAGGAGGCAGACGAATGATTACAATACTTGTTGAAAAACCTGACATGGCAAGAAAAATTGCCGCCGCATTAGATGGTATTAAACTTTCCGATGGAACGGTGGTTACTTTCAGTCAGCTTTCAAAATACGAAAAAGCAGTTATGTCTATTCAAACTAAAAACGGTTACATACCGATAAAATTTAAGGGGCAGGACTGCGCCGTAACTCATAGTTACGGACATCTGTTTTCTTTGTGTGCTCTGACCGACTATGACGAAGATTACAAACAATGGAAAAACGTAGATTTGCCTTTTATTCCGAAGCATTACAGACTTAAGGGCCTGCCGAACACGGCAAAACAGTTCGCTGTTATTAAAGGATTATTTAATAAGAGTGATTTGATTATTAATGCTACTGACTGGGACCGTGAAGGTGAGGCTATATTTTCATATATTTACGAAAAGGCCGAATGTAAGACGCCGTATAAAAGAGCATATTATCATTCTATGACTGAAGAAGAGTTCGACCATGCTTTCAATAACCTCAAAGATTCGGCGGACGCGAAACCCGGCGAAAGCGCCGGCAGATGCAGGGCTATCGCCGACTGGCTTATCGGTATTAATTGCACAGTCGCAGCAACACTGCATTCGAACGCTAATTCCGTTGTGAGTGTTGGCAGGGTCCAAACGCCTACACTTGCGATGATCGTTCAACGCGAGAAATCTATACGAGACTTTGTGAGCAAAACATATTATGTGCCAAAAGCGACATTCACGACACCCGACGGTCAAACCTATATCGGAACAAACGATACAAAATTCGATTCGGAAAAAGACGCCGAGCTTTTCCTAAAAGAGTTGTCAGGTCGTGGAACCGTTACCGATATAAAAAGTGAAATAAAGAAAGTCGATGCTCCGTCTTTATACAGCTTAAGTATATTACAGATAGAGGCTAACTCTAAATTCGGATATTCGGCAAATCAGACTCTTGAAATTGCACAGTCTCTATATGAAAAGGGGTATACAACATATCCGAGAACAAATAGTGCCTATTTACCAGAAGACTATAAGGCCGCAGCCGATAGGGCATTGACTGCAATATCGGTCCTTCCCGAATACGGCCCTTTCATCATCGGCAGACCTAAAACATACAATAAGAAGTATTTTAATGACGCTAAGATCGAGAGCCACTTCGCTATTGTTCCGACTCATGTTGTTCCAGAAAAACTTACCGAAAGTGAACGCAATATTTATGACATGATTTGTCGTTCGCTCATAATGACGATCTATCCTCCTGCAAAAGTCGAAAAGGTAAAGATAATTACTTCAGACAGCGGTAATGACTTTGTAACCAGAGGCTCCGCTGTAATAGAAAAGGGCTGGATGGAAGTGAGTGGAGTGCCAAAAGATAAGAATATCCCCGTTCTTAGTGAAGGGGATAAGGTTAAAGGTTCTTATGAAGTTGTTGAGAAAAAGACCGAACCGCCTAAAAGATATACGCAAGGTGATCTCATTAAAGCAATGGTAGCCGCCGACAAAGATGCTGACGCCATGGATTGCAAAAGTCTTGCCGAACTCGGCGTTGAAGGCATCGGTCGGGAATCCACCAGAGCGTCCATTATAGAGACATTGTACAAGAGAGGGTATATCGAGAATTCTAAAAAGTCCATAATGCCCACACCAAAAGGGATTGCCCTTATTGACGGATTGCCGCTCGAAGAAATCAAATCCGCTCACTTAACAGCAATGTGGGAAAGTAAGCTCAGTGACATAGAAAGAAAAAAGGAAGATCCTGATGCTTTCGTTAAGGATATCGAGAGCCTGACGAAAAAATGGTGCGACATAATCCGAAACGAGATGAAAGGAGATTTTCGCGCTCCTTCTGTTCTGGAAAAAAGTGATTTGAAATGTCCCGTATGTGGAAATGCAGTCAGAAAGACTCCGTGGGGTTATGGATGCTCAAACTATAAAGCAGGATGCAAATTCGGTATTAACCGGAATATTTGCGATAAAAAACTGACGGATAAACAAATCGAAACATTAATAACCAAAGGTGAAACGAAGGAAATAAAGGGCTTTAAGAGTAAGAAAACAGGAAAAGAATTTTCTGCAAAGCTTACGATGGATAAGGCTGGCAAGGTTTCGTTCAGCTTCAAATAATGAAAACAGCCAAGAGATCTGCTTGATCCCTTGGCTGTTTTTTGTGAATAAATAGATTAAAAAAACAAATTAATGATAATAAAAAGAGCAGAAAGGATACTGGTTGCACCTAAAACATATTTTGCCTTGTCAAGCACAATATCGCCTAAAGCGTCTTTTGTATAAACCAAAAAGCGCTCAGATATAAACGCAGCAAGACTCGCAAAGAAGAAGAACACTTCAATGAAATCACAATTTTTGTTATAGAATTGCGGATTCATATCAACGTATGAGAATAAAGCTACACATGCAATTTCAATTGCAAGAGCGGAGTAAAGGATAACTCTCAGTATTCTTTTTCGCCTTTTCAACTTGGCGATTGCTTGGGCACATGCTTCCTTTTCTTTCTTGCCGATTTCAATATAATGCGCTTTTTCTTCGCCTTCGGCGAATTTAACGGCAGTTTGATAATTAATATCTTCGGTGATATCTATCAACTGTTCGGAGAGCTTTAGCGGGTCCTTAATCCAGAAATGACAATGCATCTTTCCCCAATAAGCTCTTGCACATCTTGGAGATATTTCTAACACCCGCTCATAAAGAGATGAGGCCTTTTGATATTCGCCGTGGTCTATAAGTATAGCCGCTCTGTCGAGCATAGCGTCAACACCGGCGATGCCGTCAATTGTTATTGTGCCAGATACCTCGTGATATACCTTATCGACCATCATCTTTGAGCCGCAGTATTCGCAGAAATATGTATCTCTGTCATCACTTTTTTCTAACACTGCTCCGCATGACGGACATTTTAATGCTACAAGCCCCATAATACTACCTCCTAATCCACATATTTACAGTATAACATCGATTGCTTTGTTTTTCAATAGAAAATTATAAATTCTCTTTCATTTGATTGATTTGTATTTTACCATTGGCAACTATCTTACATACTTACATTGATTATACGACAATAGGAGCATTAAGTTATGTGTCTTGTTTCGTGTTTTCAGAAAGGAGTCAACAATGAAGTTCGTAAATATCAATACGAACAAAGAAGGAAAACAAAAATGTGATGTGCGCACATCACAGGAAAGAAAGGATCCTTAAAACATGAAAAAACGTCTCAATCAAAAAATCATCGCAATCGCTCTGTCCTTACTCGCAATCATATTGATAGCTGTTCCTGCTTTTGCAGCAAAAGCCCCGCAGATGGAAAACAATTATCGTTGTCCTGCATGCGGCAGCGTCTTTACCAATGCGAAGAAATGGGAAAAACACAGAGAAAAGTGTTTTTATGAGGCTGATGGACCGGCGTATTACACGTATGGTGATGATAAAATGACCACAGAAGATCCCGACGCCGAAGAAACCACAACCGAAACCACAACAGAACGCACTACCGTTACCGAGACCACTGTTCCTGAGATAACCGTTACCGAAACGGCTGCTTCAACAGAGGCTCCGTCGCAAACTACTACAACAGAGGCAACAACTCACATTGATGCAACAACAGAAGCGACAACTCGCATCGTCGCCACGACAGTTAAGAAAACAGAGGCGGCAACAGTAAATAGAACTCCTGTTATGTTTGTGCCGGAAGTAACAGAAGCAACAGTAATTAAAACGCTCGATGATGAGAGCGCAAAGGTGACAGTTGCTGTGAAAGTCTCCGAATCGGTAGCAGATGATTTTGAGACTGAAAGTAATGTTGATGATGAGTTCTTCTATTCGGAATACCCTGAAGCTGTTTCGGACGATACGATACCCAGCACGGGTTCATCAAAAGGTGTTGTAGTAGCTCTTACTCTTGTGATTATCGCAAGTGCCGCTATTATAGCTGTGAAACGAAAAGACGACAACATAAGCGCATAACCCTCAAAAGCCGTCTGTCTGTATTGACAGGCGGTTTTTCTTTATTATATCAAGGCTATAACACGAGATGCAAGCTAACTCCATTAAAAACAATTGACAATCTTAACAATCGGCATATACTATAAGAAAAGTGTTTCATTTTCGTTGTGCAGAAACTTTTACGCGATTAAAATTCTTACATATTTTTTTCAAGAAAAGCCTGCGCTGTAAACCGTGTGAGTGCTAAATATTCTGGTCAAAGGAGCAAATCGTATGAAAAAAATTTTTGCAATAATTGGTATTCTTGCCGTTTTGTCCGGACTCTCAGCGTGTAGAGTTGCCGAAGCTAAAGAAACTGTAAGTGCCGAGATAACTGCCGCATCAGTCTCTTCGGTCACGGAAGAAAGCATAACGGAAGAAGAAACAACAACGGAAGTCGAAACAACCACAGCTATAGCGGATATTGTTGCGTCAACGAAATCATATTTGGAAACAACTTTCGGCACTACAAAAGAACGCTCATCAAAAAGCACTACAAAAACTTTCAAAGAGACTACTTCTTATTCTGTCATATCAACCACAGAACGTACTACTCGAAAACTCAAAAAACTTCCAAATTACAAAGCAGATGCGCAGGCGATCGATCTCTTTAATGCGGTAAATGAACACAGGGAGAAGAACGGAGTAAAGCCTGTTGAATGGGACGACGAATTAGCAGCGCTTGCGTATATAAGAGCAAAAGAGCAGGTTGAGGTGAGAGGACACGAAAGACCTGATGGAGCCGGCTTTTATGAGATTGCAGATGAATACGGTTATTCATTCGTCAGTATCAGCGAAAACATTGCTATCGGTAAGGAAGCAACCACAGAAAGAATGCTTGATGGCTGGATTACCTCAAAAAAAGGACACGGTCAGAACATGATAAACGGTAAATGGGTCAAAAGCGGTATGGGTCATTACAGAGATGAGAATAATATAGACTATTTTGTGCAGCTGTTTGCCAACTGATTATCTGTACAGAAACGGTTTTCTAAATATAGTTCGCCCTTTGCGCGGGAATACCTGCGCAAAGGGCTTTTTGCGTTTTATGGGCATGATCTTACATACTTTTTTCGATTAACTCGAAAGAAGGTGATTGTGTGAGTACTCCGAGAACCGTATACAGATCATCTGTTTCTGAACTTGTTTGCGGTGACGCCTTTGAGGTGTTATCGAAAATGGAAGCCGGAAGTGTAGATGTTATATTTGCCGATCCTCCGTATTTTCTGAGCGACGGCGGAATATCGTGCAAAAACGGAAAGATGGTTTCTGTTGACAAAGGGGATTGGGACAAACCGATGTCGGCAGAGGGTATACACCTCTTTAATAGAAAATGGCTCGCTCTTTGCTACGAAGTGCTTAAACCTGACGGCACAATCTGGATAACCGGTACATTTCATAATATATATTCGATTGGTGTCGCACTTGAACAGGAAGGGTATGAAATTATAAACAACATAACTTGGCAAAAGCCAAATCCTCCTCCCAATCTTGCCTGCAAGTGCTTCACTCATTCTACGGAAACTGTTATCTGGGCAAAGAAAAAGAGCGCAAAACCGTATTTCAACTACCAATTGATGAAGGAGCTTAACGGCGGGAAACAAATGAAGGATGTCTGGGTTGGAACGGCTCCAAAGGCTTCCGAAAAGAAATACGGAAAACACGAAACTCAAAAACCCGAATGGCTTTTAGAAAGAATCGTTCTCGCTTCGACCAAGCCAAATGAATGCGTGTTGGATCCGTTTATGGGCAGCGGAACCACGGGAGTATCTGCAATTAAAAACGGCAGGCGGTTTATTGGTATTGAAAAAGAAGAAAGATACTTTGATATTTCTTTGCCGAGAATTAAAGAGACGGAAAGCTTTATCTAACAGAAGGACTCGCTTAGTGCGGGTCCTTTTTTATATGCAATCTTACATACTTTCAGAAAAGAAACAAAAAAGGGGGAGTTTACAGTGGCTATATCGAATCAATGGAACGGCCGCAAGGTGATGCAATTGACTCAGGCCGCGAGATTTATGACCGCCGCACTGAAAATGATGACTGCTGCATTGGTACAACACGAGGAAAATGTGCGGGTGAAACAGGAAGAGAGGCTTCGAGAAGAAGTTTTCAAAGAAAGACCTGACATCAAAGCTATAGAGAACCTCATGGGGCGTTCTTGCGTTCGTTTTGCTGATGATGGAATTCATTTTGACGATCATATAAGTGTCAGACTGCTTAAAAACTACACGCCGGCTGAGTTTTCGGTCGCAATGGCGGAACACAATGTCGGCTGCATCAGGTTGGTTAGCAATGAGAGCGGATTGACGGCGGTTCTGTACTCTTCGCTTGATGAGGACAAGATGACTGCCGCGCTTAAAAACATGGAAATGGCTTTGGGTGCATCACCGGTTGTAAGCGGGGAGACATTGCAAAAAATGTGCGATGCAAGAGGGAATTCGAAAATATTTGAATTTACCAATCTTACTTTCGCCGATACAAAAAGGTTTGAGTTCGCAGCAGGCAAGAATTCAATTAACATTGCGGTTGAAAAATCCAATGACGCTTCGGCTAAAGAAGTCTCATACCGAGTAAAAGTTCTTTCAAGTGACAAGTCGAAAATTGTAAAGGCTCTGCGCGATGTTGCAATTTACAAAACAAAAGACGGAGCGGATGCGACCGATAGACACTACACAATGCTTGAAAAGTCAGCCGAAGAAGCCGCTAAAAAAGTTGTGAACAATGAAACCTTTTATATATGCAGTCCGGCAAGACGGAATTCATATATCGAGGTAACTTCAAAAGGCTACAACGTCATAAATCAAAACAACGGTATTCCCAAAATTGCAAAAGCTGTTGAAGGGAAAATGAGCGATTCTCAGAAGTTTACAGAGCTGTGTGAAGAAATGTCGTCTTTTGAAAATCCAACGATACTTTCAAAAAATGAGTTTTCCCAAGACCCAGACGAAAGACTGATGACGGTTGTCGCAAATCTTACAACGCTTGAACAGAAAGACGAAGGCAAAGCCTATGTATCGGATTTGGCTATGCGGGTCGTAAGTGCCGCTAACGCCTGTGATTATCAAATCAGAAATGTTGCCGACCTAACATCAGGAGCTCTTAGAGCTGCGATATCAAAAACTGATATACCGGAAAAAGAATCGACAATTGTTGCTATCGAACACTTGCGAAACCTTCCGAAAGAAATGGTCAATGAGGCACTGACAGAGTATAGAGATAATGCAGCTGCGCTTGAAAAAACGATCAGAGAAACCGAAAGAGAATACGAAATCTCTATCGAAGAGGAAAGAGACTCGCAGGATATCGACATCAGAAATCCCGAAGAGAAGGAGTGAATATAAGTGCCCACTAAAAAAGTTGATAAAAATCTGTATTATGTCTTCGGATTAGTCGGCATCATATTTGCTCTATTTTACGCTTGTCACGCGGGCAGATACGCATATCAGCACTCGGATGCGGGAGTGTTTGCCGGATTGATCAATGCATTTTCCCATATGACTCAAAATCCTTTGGATATTTTTCCTTTGTCTCAGTATACCGTTCAAGCTATCGGAATTATAGGAGCGGCAGCGCTGTTTGTTTTCCTGTTCGTTAAATCGGATAAAGAAAAAACAAAAGGTATGATGCCGGGAAAAGAAAGCGGGTCCGCAAAGTGGTATACCGATATGGACGATTTTAACAAAAAATACAGTGATCCAAAAGGAAGCAAAGAACACAACGGCCCGAATAATGCCATTTTGTCACAAGATGTGTTTCTTAATATGGATACAAGAACAACTCGTTTTAACAACAACGTGCTTGTTATAGGTGGCTCAGGTTCCGGTAAATCTCGCTTTTATGTTAAGCCGAACATATTGCAGGCAAACAGTAATTATGTTATTACCGACCCGGCGGGCGAATTGCTTATAAGCACAGGAAAGTTTCTTGAATCGCAAGGATATGAAATAAAGATATTTAACCTTGTCGAGATGGCTAAAAGTTATTGCTACAATCCGTTCAACTATATTAGGGACGATGAAGGCGTTCTAACAATGATCGACTGTCTCATAACCAACACTACGCCGCCTAATACCAAAGGCGGAGATCAGTTTTGGGTAAAGTCAGAAACAGCACTTCTACAGGCTCTATGTTTTTATCTTGTAAAATACAGACCAAAAGAAGAACAGAACTTTCACCAAGTTATGAGATTGCTGAGAGCCGCTGAAATCGATGAAAACAATCCCGATAAACACTCTCGACTCGACGACCTGTTTGAGAGAGTCAGACTGCAGGATCCAGACTCTATAGCATATAAACAATATATGACGTTTAAGATGGGCGCGGGCAAAACCCTGAAAAGCATATTGATTTCTTGTGCGGTACGGCTTACGGTCTTTAACTTACCTCAAATATCGGCCCTTACAAGCGTTGACACAATCGACCTTGCGTCAATGAGCACGGGCAAAAAAGCTCTCTTCGTTATAACGCCTCAGGCTTCGGATACTTACAACTTCCTCGTTTCGATGCTGTATTCTCAACTGTTTGAAACGCTCTATCACGAGGGGAATGTGAGAGCACAGACACAAGGTACATCAATGTTGGAAAGAGATATTCGTTTCCTCCTTGATGAATTTGTAAACATAGGACAGATACCGGCTTTTACCAAAAAACTTGCGACCATGCGTAAATACGGTATAAGCTGCGCAGTCATCATTCAGAACATTGCGCAGTTAAAACCATTGTACGAGGATTGGGAAACTATTATCGGAAACTGCGATTCCATTCTGTTTTTGGGCGGACACGAATACTCAACGTTGGAATATTTGAGTAACATCTTAGGAATCACTACGATCACCGTCAGAAACTCATCGCGTTCAAGAGGCAAATCAAACAACTCTTCACAGAGCTGGAATCGCTCACAGCGAAAATTGCTCAATCCAGACGAACTCGGAAACATTGACAACAAGATGTGCGTCATAAAAATCAGGTCGCTTGATCCGTTTATGACTCCTAAATACGACTATCCTAAACATCCCAACTATAAATTTACAGGAGATGCCGATCCGAAAAACGAGTACGTTAATACACTCAACAATAATAAACCGCCTAACTCAGCCGAAGCGTTATTGAGAGCTGAAGAAACAAAGCGCAGGATAGCAAAGCGTTCAAATGAGAGCATCTTGAAGAAAGACAAGCTCTACAGTGAACCGATACCGTTCTCCGTCTTCGTTAACACATTTAATGTCCAAAACGCCGAAGCATTGTTCGACAGATTCTCGTTTGTTGAAACATACAACCTGAATGTTGCTCCCGAAATAAGTAGAGCGGCGGAGAAAACAGTCATCAAGCGGGTTACATCTGCCGTTGCAAGAGAAAACATCGAAAGGGCAATTGAAACAACAAAGACGGAATCTGACAAGCTTCAAAACAACAATAAGCCCAATCCTGTCATTAACGACAAACGTACAGAGCGCTCATCGCTTGCCGAGAATATAGCTGAAGTGTCTCCCGAAGAGGTTAAAGAGAGTATGAAAAACTGGGCGTTCGATTAACATCGAAAACGCAAAGCAAATCTTACATACTTTATTCGAAAGTTAAAACACTTTCAAAAAATCAGGAAAGGAGAAAGGCTACATGAACACAATGATTAGTCGTTTTGCAAATCCCGGAAAGAAAGAGAAGTTCATTGCCGCTGCCGGTACTTCCGCTGCTGCGCTCATGCCGTTTATCCCTATGGCGTTTGCTGCCCCTGCCGGCAGCACTACCGCTAAGGATCTGATAAGCAAGGTTCTCGGCATCATATGCGATATCTTTCTCGGCATTGGTGTGCTGCTTCTCGCATGGTCGGTTGGTATGCTGTTCTTAGCATTTAAGAATGACGATGCCGATTCTAAATCGAGAGCAATGATGATGATGATCGTATCCATCGTACTTATCGCGTTTAAGACAATCCTTGGCGGCGTACTTAAAAGTGCGGGCACAGGATTCACCATCGGCGAAGGCATTTTCTAATCAGTTCTTTCCGCAAAAGGGAGGCTTCGTTAACGCTGCCTCCCTTTCTCCTTAAATAATCTTTCATTGAGAAATTCATATATACAATAACTACTGAAAGGGGGCCAAGTCATGACGCTTGCTATCGGCAAGTCGCCGCCTCGTCCGCTGACATCTTTGGAAATGCAAAGATATGCCGCGTTCAGAAATAACTGTATAAAAAAACTGATTTTCGTTTTGCTGATAATTTCAGCGATAATACTTGTTGTTCCGGCTTTTGCTGAAACAAGAGATGAATCGTTCACACTTGGAAGCACAACTTGGAAAAAATCGGATCTATCCGGCACAAAAACTCAAGGGTTTCGCTGGCTTGTGTTTAGTATGGCATACTATGTGTACGGAGCGTTGCCGCAAATTGTTGAAAACGGTGGCGCTTTGACGCTCGACCCAAACGCGGAATATATGAATGTATTTAACACGATCTACGAAAGCATGGCTGCGGTCGGAATGGGCCTCGCTGTAATGTGGGTAATGCTCGATCTGATTGAAAAGGCTCAAATGGATCAAATGACGCCTGAAGTTCTGATACGTTGGTGCATCAAGCTGGTGGTCGCTATTATTGTTGTTGATAACGGCGCGGATTTAGCCAAGGCGCTCATGCAAGTCGGCAATGATTTTGTTAATCAGTTAAGCGTTGCCTCCGCCGAAAACGGACCGAGCGTTGAAATATTAAACGACTTTTTTGACCGTATTAAAACGAGCTTTTGGACGGGAACTTTAACTATTTTTTTGGAGCTAATTGTTCCCGGAATAGCCATGATCTTTTGTCTCCTTATGATGTTCGTGCAAGTGTTTGGGCGAATCATTGAAGCGGGAGTCCGGTTTGCGTTTATCCCGATCGGTATTTCGGACGCCTTCACACATGGAATCAATTCACCCGGAATGCGATATATCAAAAAGTTCTTCGCAGTGTGCCTGCAAGGTGCGGTGCTGCTTGCAATTATGATTGCCGGAACGAACATGATGGCGTTAATAACAGCGGGAGATGACGGTTTCGGTATTGCCGGAAATCTCGGAGTAGTTTCGCAGCTGGTTATTGGATTTACCATGATCGGCGCAATGATGAAATCACAACAGCTTGTCAATGATATTGTCGGCGCATGATTGAGAAAGGATGAAACAAATGATTGAAATAGAAATACCTCAGGATATAAGTAAATACGAATCAAAACTCATCGGGCCTTTTACAACAAGGCAGACTATTTGTGTCGTAGGATTAGCGGTGGGCTGCATCTCTTCCTTTTTTGCTGTTTCCTCCGCATTTGGCGAAGATACACCTCTTAGGTTGTTAGTGCCTATGATAATCGCAATACCATTTGCCCTTATCGGATGGTATAAGCCTTACGGTATGCACTTTGAAAAATTTGCCAAATCAGTTTTTGTATCGCTCATATTAGCGCCAGCAAAGCGTTTGTATAAGATTGACAATGTTTATGACCGATTTGACAAGATGATCGATGCGGAAGAGAAAGCAAAACTCGCTAAAGAATCTCAACAGAATACTAAAAAAAGTAAAAGTAAAAAACGGAAAGGAGCCGGATAAGCAATGGCAGAACCAAATAAGAACTTTTTGTCTTTCGTTTTCGGCAGTAAAAACGGAAATACGAATAAAACCGGCAAGCAACCGCAGAGTGGCGGCAAAGTGCCCAAGACTTCACAGAGTACAATACCATACAGAGCCGCCTACGATAACGGAATCATAGAGATAGAGCAGGGAATATTCTCAAAAAGCTATTTTATTGATGATGTGAATTTTAAAATAGCCTCTCAAAACGATCAGGATGACATATTCCTTAAATACGGCGATATGCTTAATATGTTCGATCACAACGAAAAGATTGAAGTTACGGTGTTTAATCGTTCGGTTGTTAGGGAGAAGTTTGAGCAAGAGGTGCTCATGGAGAACAAATATGACGGATTAGACGAGTACCGTCAGGAATCTAATGAGATACTGCTTGAAAAGATGTCGGAAGGCAAAAACAACATCACAAAGGAAAGATATTTGACTCTTACTATTGAAGCGAAGGATTATGACGATGCAGTCAACACCTTTGTGCATCGGGACGCAGAGATCTCAGCCGCTATAAAAAGAATCAACGGAAGTGAAACGTCGCCTCTTAATCTTACCGAAAGACTCAGTGTGCTTTACGATATCTATAATCCAAACGCCTCAGAGCCCCTTGCGCAGCAAAAGGTTATCAAGGGAAAAACCGTAAGCAGCTTTGATGTCGAAGAGCTGAAAAAGCAAGGGTTGACCACTAAAGATGCCATTGCTCCTACCGTTATCCGTTTTAATAACGATAATACGCTGTTGGGAGAAACATATGCCCAAACACTTTTTTTGCAGGGTTTGCCTTCGTTTTTGTCAACAGATTTTATGTCTGAGCTCAATGATTTGCCTTTTAATTTGCTTACAACGGTGCATTTTAATTCGATGCGCCAAGATAAGGCTATGAGTCTTATTAAGCGTCAAATTGTCAACATAAACTCCAATGTTATTGATAAACAAAAAAGAGCGTCAAAATCCGGATATTCGGCAGATCTTATATCTCCGGAATTGTTAAGGGCAAAAGATGAGGCCGACAAGACCCTCAGTGATATGACATCAAGAAATCAAAAGATGTTCTACGTGACTTTTGTTTTAACGCATTTTGCGGACGACATCGAGATGCTAAAGGAACAGCTCACACAAATACTGACAGTAAGCCAAAAGCATATGGTCCGTCTTGCTAAACTCAATATGCAGCAGGAAGTTGGTTTTAACGCTTCGCTGCCTTTAGGAGTTAATAAGCTCGAAACAAAAAGACTTCTCACGACTGAGACAGCATCGCTGTTTATCCCGTTTTCCGCTCAGGAACTTTCACAAAACGGCGGAATATATTACGGCCTTAATGCCGTTTCTCATAATCTCATTTTATTTGACCGTACAAAGTCGCAAAACGCAAACGGCATAATACTCGGTACGCCGGGTAGTGGTAAGAGCTTTTCGGCAAAGCGTGAGATAATCAGCGTATTGCTCAACACAAACGATGATGTGTACATAGTTGACCCCGAAAGGGAATATGCTCCGCTCGCAGAACTTTTTGGCGGAGAGGTAGTAAGGATCGCCGCCGGCTCCAAGGTATATTTAAACCCAATGGACATGGACCTTAACTATGCAAACGACGATGACCCCGTAACTCTTAAAGCGGATTTCATATGTTCGCTTTGCGAGACGATTCTGGGCGGAAAGTATGGCCTGTCGCAATCTCAGAATTCTATCATAGACCGTTGCGTGAGACAGATATATCAACCATATCTTAATTGGCTGAATCAACACCCGGAGAAAGGCTCTTGCGACTTGAAGCATATGCCGACATTAAGACTTTTGTATGATGTCTTGCTGCGCCAACCAGAACCGGAAGCTAAACAGATCGCGCTTGCCCTCGAACGGTACGCAACCGGATCTTTGGATACATTCGCGCACACCACCAATGTTGATGTTAAAAAGAGGTTTGTCGTTTACGATATAAAAGATGTCGGTTCGGGAATGAAAGAGATGGGACTTCAAATATGTCTCAATGATATCTGGAACAGGACTATCTCTAATAAACAAAAATACAATAAGCGAACATGGTTTTACATTGACGAATTCTATCTGTTAACACAAACGGACAGCTCCGCTAAGTTTTTACAGGAAATCTTTAAGCGAACACGTAAGTGGGGCGGTGTTCCTACGGGCATCACCCAAAATGTCGAAGATATGTTGGTCAGCAAGGAAGCACGAAGCATTATAGCCAACTGCCAATTTGTGATGATGCTGAATCAAGCACCGACTGATAAACAGGAACTCGCTAAGATGTTTAACATAAGTCCTGCACAACTGTCCTACATAACAAATGCAGATACAGGTCAGGGACTGATTTATACGGGCAAGTCCATTGTTCCGTTTATCGACAAATACCCGACGAATACTAAAACATATGCCGCGATGACCACAAAGTTGGACGATGCCGCGTTGGCAAACAAGGCAAATGACCAACATAACGTTCCTCAATGATTTAACCGCAAGAGGAGCGGTTTCCGCTCCTCTGTTTTTAAGGAAAAGGAGTGAAGCTAATGTTAGATATAACAATTAAAGAAATAAAGGAAGCAGCCTGCGGAACAGACGAGGCGGGAAATGCGAAATCAATAGTTATAATCGGCGTACAAAAATTCGATGTTAATGATACATCAAAAGAGCCGGAAACAATAATGGAAATATCAACCATTGACGCGATTGTCGATATAAAGACAATAGGCAGTTTTTCGTATATTAATCTTAAATTTCCCGGTTCCGGGAATTCAGACTTATCGCTGTCTTACAGAGCGCTCGAACGCTATTATGACACTGCCGATTCTACCGAAGACGGGTATGAAACGGTAGCGTTTATCAGCATTATCCCTATGGAACTTGAGGGCCAATATACGATAAATGCGCTTTATCCGATTTTTTGGTCACTTGAGCCTGATATTGTGGGCGATCCCGCTCGCACTCTCAGAATCGTCCATCTCCCTGAAGATATACAGTTTATCAGAACAGACCTTAATGACGGTGAATATGAGAGACTTATGATGCAGGCGCAAGAAAATGCTGAAATAAGCGAAATCGAGGAATTATATCGCAGAGAAAACGCCGATGATTTCGAAAGCGAATTAGAAGAAAGAAATGCAGCGTTTACCGATGATAAATACGATTTCAGCAATGGCTCTGACCCATTTGACTACTCAGGAAACGATGATGAGGATTATGATGAAGAAGACGAAGACGAGAATGAATAAGAAAACTATCATAACATTTTTTCTTGTTGCCGCCTTGATAACATGTTCACTTTTTCCCGCTGTTGCAGCAGAAAACACCACTACAAACGAAATCTCCACCACGAAGGCGGAGGAAAGGTATCTGCTTACTATTGTGTGTGAACCGCAAATGGAACTTACGGAATATGACACTGTAATACTGAGGGTGTATCGGGTAACATCAGGAGAGTCTTATTCATTTAAGCTGTATGGCTACAATCACTTTTCGGACAAATTTGTTATGCCGACAGGCGATTATCTTATAACCGAGATCGCTTTGCAAGACAGACCGGATGTAGTCTTGATCAATACGAAGCCGGAATTTACTATAACCGGAACAGACTCACTTATTGTCCCCATTACCAATTCCTTAATCGTTCATTCCGAAACTACTGTGAGTGCAACAGAAACTTCCGAAATAACAACATTTCACAATCCGTTTGCTGTCGAGCCAGATGAATCAAGCGGAAGTGATAGTAGCAGCAACAGCGTTACGGTCGAACCAGACGGTTCGGAGTCCTTTACAAATTTATCAACTTCTTCGTTCGCATATACAGAACTAACCGAAGAACGTACAGGAGACGAGCCTAACATACTCGAAAAAAGCAGTAAGATCATTCTCGTAATTATTTCCGCTATCATTCTTATCGGTGTTGCTATTTTCGTAATATTGAGGAAGAGATTCAAAGAAGAATGATCTAAGGCTTCGTCTTCTGACGGAGCCTTATTTTTTTGAAAGGAGAGAAGATTATGTCGTTAAAATCTATAACGCAACTTAAAGAACTTGCTGCACAGAAACACTATCCCATCACGGATAAAGATGTAGAATTGATGTGTGGCAGGGGCTTTTTGATACCACAAAGCACTGACAGTTTCGGTAACGATCTTTATGATGAATATTTCATTGAAGACGAAAAGACATTTGAACGGATCCTGCTCCAGTATAATGACACAAAAGCGTATTACACTCCTTCCGAAATGTATCAACTCTTAGTTGCGAGAGGTATAACAGATGTTTCGGAAGGCGCTATAGAGAGACTTGCTAAAGGCGGGTACATTGACAGCTATCGTATAAACGACAGGTTTCTGTTCAACCCGGATACGCTCGATAATATTGAAGACATAAAACGAGCCTTTGCGGAAATGGAAAGAGACGAGGAGCTTGCCGAGTTTGAAGAGGATGAGCTTAGTCTTATTAACAATGACGCCGAACCGGACGAAGAGTTGGCTCAAGAGAATGACGATGAAGTCAAAGAAAACGATATTGGAGAAGAAGAATTCTTTGAGGAAGATTTTGCTGTTGATAACGACAGAAAGCCGAAGAAAAAGAGGGTTGAGCACAGTAAGGAGACGACAAGCAGATCTGATTATCATATAGACGCTCCATATGAAAATAACAGCGACTATAATGATGTAATGCCGCCAAAGGACAGCTCGGTTGATAGCCTCAACAATACTGTTAAAACGCCAGAAAAAGAAGAACATTATGACGCATTCGCAAAATACAACGCAGAAGAAGCAAAAAGGCGCGAAGAGAGACTTCGATTCGAGGAAGAGGACCGAAGTCGATATGAAAGTGTTCCGTATACCGTTGACCATTCTCCGTCACCGGAAACTCACGCACCGTTGAAAGATGAACAGGGCCATATAACTTTTACCGGATACAATTCCGGTGCAAACGAACCGGCTCGTGAAAAAACGCCAACCGATTCTGACGACTACTCGTCTCGTCCATATCAGTCATCCGAAGAAAGAGTTGACGACTTCGCAACCAAGGCGAAAATCTCGGAGATCGCAACAGCGAATGTTCTTTCACAGAGCGGTATCAATGAAATTATAAACTATGCAAGGAGCCACAGTACAGAAATTAAGGTTCCGATGAAAGACGGCTCATATCTTCAAGTTGAATCTATGAGCAAAACGAACGACTATACCGTCAGCGTTATTAAAGCCGAAAACGACTCTGCTGCTGTTAGGAAAGAGGTGCTGTATTCTTCGCAGCCTGATGACAGCAGGCGTGACTTTGCTGCCATAACAGAGACGTATGCGGAAAGCATGGGCGTTGACAGCTTAAAGTCGGGTTATCAGGACAAAGAGCAGGAAACGATAGATAACAAGGTTTTGTACGCAGTCGGTGTAGTTCCGCAAAGCCAAACCTTTGCCCCCATCAATGGCTCCGAATCGGAAAAAGACTATACTTCGGTTGTTGTTCCGAACAATGTGGAGTTTGTTAATCCTTCAATAATATCAGAATTTGAGCGTAAAGGGATCAAGAGCTTTTCAACGGAGAGCGGTAAAGTTAAGCTTGATGAATTTAATAATGCCAAAGTCAATGAAAATGCGATAGTTGCTTCTGCATATTTAGGAAGCGATGAGCACATCGCAAAAGAGCTCTCTAAAAGTGAACCGGCTACATACATATCGAATGCGGCTTCTGAGAGTGAACGTAAAGATTTTGCAGAAAAGGTCCGGGTCTCGGAGATCGCAGAAAATACGGTGTTATCCGAAACATCCATAAATCACATTGCCGAAGTGGTTAAAAGCGATGGTGGCAGAGTCGATTTGCCGCTGCAAAACGGTAATCTTCTGGCGTTTGAAGCTGTAAAAAACGATGAAGGAAAAAATGATTTTAAGGTAACTCTATATTCGCCCGATGATAAGGACTATTCATCTCCAAAATCGCAATTGCTTTATTCCTCCGTAACAACTGAAGAAAACGCCGTGAAATTTGGCGACGTCTATTCCGCTTACGCGGCGGGAATGAATGTCGAAAGACTTGAATCGTATAACAAAGAACCCGATAAAGTTGCTGATGAAAAACGCGTCTTATATGCGATTGGAGCTGTCACAACAAACGAGCTGTTGTCTGCAACTCGCGGAGAAACTTTTCACGCTCCCAAAGGGGTGGACTGCGTTAGCTCAAGTTTAATTGACAAACTCCAAAGAGAAGGCGTGGCATCTATTGACGCAGATAGACAAACACAGACGATATCCGAGTATCGTAGTAAGATCGCGAATATCAACGCCGAAGTGCCGGAGTCTGTGTACCTTGGTGATTACAAAAACATCGAAAGATTGACCCGCAAAGACGAGATAACGGACGCATTCAAAGAAAGATACAATGTCAGAACTGAAAACTATTATAATGGACGGAAAACCAAACAAGAAGCTTTAGGCTCTCTCAAAACAGAGGAGTCATATACTCGAAAGCGTGACTTTTCTGCCGCGATAGCCACGGGTGTTTCCACAGCGGTTAAAACAGCTGTTGCTACCGGTGACATCGCATCGCTTCATATCGGAAATCTTACTGATACCGAAAGAGACACATCTTCTGCGGAAAAGCGTCTTGTAAACAGTATTCTCAAAAACGGAATGCTGTCTGAAAACGGTTTCTATGCTCTTGTAGACGCGGCGGAAAATCAAAACATTGAACTCCCTCTAAAGAACGGCGACCGTATTTCTTTAGAAGCAGTAGAGCAAGACGACGGCGGCAGGTCGGTTCAAGCAACGCTTTTGAACAATAAAGGCGAAGCAAAGCAACTTACCGAAAACGCAGCACTCGAAGGGGCTTCGTTGTATTCTATGTATATCAACGCCAATGGAAACGCGCCTATTAATGAAGAGAAAATGCTGTTTGCATTGGGAGCGGTTCCCGATGGCAGGATAAACGAACTGATAAGCGGCGAAACAGCTAATGTTCCTAAAGGTATTTCATATGTTAATCCAAATATCATAAGCAAATTTGAAAAATTCGGTGCGAAAAAAATAGTAATAGGCGAAAGCAGAGCAGTTTCATTTGATGATTACAAAAGAGCCGTAGATAGCGCGCTTGACCGTAGCATTTTTCGCAAAGAAAAAGTCAATGACGGACGCTTGGTGAGTCCTAAATCCACAATTATAACCGCGACCCAAAAGGGTGCTGCTGATAAAACGGTACTTATCCCAACCGAAAAGGGATTCCGCCTTTCATATATGGACGGTGGGCATAGGGTAAACGTAGCTGTTATAGGCAGCTTGAAAGACGATGCGACAGCATTTAAGCCTGCACAGACTTTTGGTATTGAAAGACAGATAGCACAGGCAAACAGTAGGATAATGTCAGCCATGCCGGGCGTCAGAACCGTAACCGGAGAAGACAGAAGAGTACATATTCGGCTTGATGCCGACACGGTGCAGCAAAGACATCAGGCGACAGTTCTTACAAATGCTCAAAAAGAGATCATAAGACTTGCGGAAAAGCAAGGAAACAATTCGATTTTTGCCCGCAACGCTATGGCTGTTGCACGTGGCAACGAAACGCTCTTTGATGCGCTGAACTCTCCGAAAACACCTGCGGATATGTATTCGGCAGTGTTAGAGCTGACGAAAGAAAAAAATCAGGATACCGCCGAACAACTCAAAGAAGACGAAAAGCCTGTTATCGAAAAGGGCTTACGCCAAAAGGAACTTGAAAAGAATCAAAACAGAATAGCGGCATCGGGAATGAGAAGCGTAGTTAGACAGCTCGGAAGAATGTCGGGACTTACACAGAGCAGAGATTACTTCACGACCGGTGCTAAGGCTTTGCTCGGATATAATTCCCCAATTAATGTCGTTGGCGATTTAACCATGATTTCGCAGGTTAAACGGAGACGGTTTGACTTTGAAGAGGACCTGAGACGAGATCTGTTGGTTGAAGA
Source organism: Clostridium sp. CAG:413 (assembly GCA_000431775.1). Taxonomy (GTDB): domain Bacteria; phylum Bacillota; class Clostridia; order Oscillospirales; family Acutalibacteraceae; genus CAG-177. The sequence continues at coordinate 61,129 of FR888240.1, forward strand.
TTTACAAGCGCTCGGATACGGCGAGTTTAGTGGATTAAGCGGTCACGATTCAAGAAGAGCGGCCGGCATAGAGATTCGGCGCTTGAATAAAAACATAAGCGCATCTTCCAAAGAGCTGTTTAACGGTAAAGATATTACTCGTTTCTCAACTTATAGAATGAAACAAGTTCTAAAACAGGGTAAGTTTGACGGAGAAAAACTGACTGCAGAACAAAGGAAAATGTTGCTGGCGGCTCTTAAAGTCAAGAGCCATAGAATATCGGACATGTCCGCTTTCAACATTGCGGACAATTTAAAAAGGAAAAACATCGTTCTCCCTCGAAACGACTATAATCTCAATAAGTCCAAAGATGTGCGAGCTTTGCTCAGGGACTTGGATGACGTCTCTGCATCTGTCGCTTTCAGCAAATTACTCAACGGAAATAGATTGTCCAGTCTAAGCACTAAGCAAATTAAAGACTTGGCTCGAAATGTCGGCGGCAATATACCCGTTCAGGTGCAAGAGCTTGCTAAAGCGTATACGACTGGAAAAATGATCCTGAAAAACAAAACCGAAAAAAAGGCAGCGAAGAGAAGAAGCTTTTCGAGAGCATCAATAATAGTAAGACGTGCGTTTTCCTCAACTGAATTCATGTCAGGTTTCAACGCCGTCCTCCTGCCAGTGGAATACGCTCGATTGGCTAAATCCTACGCTCAATTTACGATAGCCCTTAATAAAAGCATCTTCTATTCGGTGCGAAGAATGTACAGGGCTACTCTTCAAAAAATTTGGCGTAAAACTCCGCTCGGAAAGCTAAACCAAAAGGTGTATAATAAATTCACGAATAATAAGTTCACGAATTGGAGAAGGACAAAAAAAGCGGAGAGGCTGCGGGAAAAAGCCGTTAAGCGCACCGCAAAGACTTCAAAACGAAATGCCGAGTTGCAGCGAATGAGAAACCTCCGAAATAAACTCGGCAACAAAATCAATAAACGCGTTCCCGGAATCAATAAGGTCAATAAAAAAATAGGGAAAGTCGCGGACAAAGGCAAGCGCTTTACTTCTAAGCTTTCAAACACCTTCGGAAGACTTAAAAAGATTGAAAACATTATAGCAAAACCGTTCCGATTGCTGACTGCTCCGTTTGATGCACTAAACAGATTAAAGCAAAAAGCCATAGAGAAATTACTCATCCCGATCGTTAAATGGGTGGTAATAGCATTGATCGCTATCTCACTCCTCGAAGGGTCAATCGCCGTTGTCAATTTGGTGCTTACAAATATCCAGAGCACTGTTTGGACTCAGGGCGAAACGGAAAATGAAGAGGATACGCAGGATGATCTTGATTTGGATCCGAGAGTATCTCTTACCAGAGATAGGGTCGATCTTTGTTTAGGTTTGGATTCGGCACTGAAAATCTACACCGAAGTAATGTGTGACGCAGACAGTTATGATGAAAGCTGGGGCGAAACCTCTAACACTGCCATCAAGAGCGTCCTTGAAAGTGAAAAGGTCAAAGGAGAACTCAACAATTGGTTTGACCCGAATGCGAATAAGTACGGCAATATTGTAAATCTCGGACATAAGATAAATGGAATACAGACTGGTATACATTACTCTTACTATGACGGAGACGGAAACGTGGTCGGCTTGAAGAGTAATGCCAAAGATATAATGTCAGTTGCGAGCAGTTGGATGTGGGAAAACTATCAAGCTAAGGGATTGTTTAAGTCCTATGTAGAGAAGCTATGGAACTACTCTCACGCCGTTGCGTATGAGCCGAGAGAGATCTACGGAAATCCTGACGGCAAGTATCTGTACCGCTGCGATCCAACAAATCCGCAAGAGCCGTGTCATGGTAATGTTTATACTTACAGGTGTAATGATTCCGGTGCTACGGTTTATGAAAAACAGGGTGACAGCTATGTCACGAAATCCGTAAAGGTGGGCAATGGGGAGACGATTGAGCCTTACAATGTAAAAGGCTGCAACGAACACACCGTAACCTATCACGGCGGAAAAGGTGCGATTTATAACGCCGAAGCATCTTTAAGAAGTCAAGGCTGCAAGAGTATCGGAACAGTTTCGGAAGAGTAGCGGAAGAGTTTCGGTGCCTTATGGTACGAACGGTTCGAAAACGGTCTTTTATTGTAAGGGCTGTTGCGACTGTACTTCCAAATGCTCCGGAACCGAAACGACAATAGTAACAGAATACCATACGGGTTATTCCGAAACCCCATGCAGCAATTCGCAAATTGTTGGGTCGGGAACGTCTTATCATTCAAAAGAAGAAGTTAACTATTATTGCCTATACAGCTTTTACGATACCGAACAAAAATGCCGCGACGCAGGATGTACGAATCCATACTATTATCCATATGTTACATTAAATGGCACAACGGGATGGTACGGATGTGGCGGACACAAGAAACCGTTTGCGTCCTGCGATAATTGCTATTTTAATTACTCTCCTTTTGAACCGGGCTATGAATGTTATGGACATACGAAATATTATTACGGATGTAAAGGTCATACTATCACGCTGACCTTTAATACATGCAAGGGCTACTGTGACGGTCACAGCTTCCATTATTGCACCGGTCATGTTGATCTCGATATTTCAATGGTAACGCTGTTTCTTGATGATGAAAACGGACTTACTAAACTCGGTATGCCGAAATCTGTTACAACCGAAATCAAAACATTTAAGGATAAGGATGACGTGGAGTACCAATTGGAAATCCAAGAGCCTATACTTCCGTTTGTTACGCTTTATAATAGTGTTCCCGCTTTCCAAAACATTGACGCAACGCTGCCGTTGCCCGATTCTGATGCGATCAAAAAAGAAGTGAAAATGAAATTGGAAGGTATCGACAATATCGAAATTGCGTCTAACCTTACAGTTGATACCTTGCGGTTCTTCTGGATGTTTAAGGATGGAAAGAGTCCATACGAAGATAGCAATAAAGATATCACTACCATGGATGAGCTTGTGAAACAGTACTTTATCCAATTTGAAACTTGCGAATGGCAGGATACAAACGATGCCGGTACATTGGACGCTTCCGGTGTGTTAACTTATGGCAATTTTGATATCGGTCATCTTGCAGGCGTATACAAAAAGTTCGGAAAAACAAATAAATTCGAAGGCTGGTATAGCTACGGCGATGATGGAAACATCGAAACTGTTGAAAAAACTGAAGACGGAATCACTTCTACAATGTATGTTGACGCCGGAAGTGTAGGTAGGGCTGTAGCTATGATGGATGACAATTGGAAGGAACTGTACGATATAGACTTTCCCGGCTCTTTCGAAGGCACAATTACCGATAAGGACAAAGCGCTGCTTATAAGCAAAGCTCAAGAACTGCACGGTAGGGGAGAAATGGCCGAGAAGATACTTGATCGCATCGGAAACGATGATTATGATTCGGGACCGAGAGGCTGTGTTGATTATGCCGAAACGCTCTATCAGTCCGGTTTTGGTAAACTGCCGGGTTGGGGTCATGTCCCGGATTCCATCTCAGACAACGATGCCGTTAAGTGGATATACAGCAACAATAATGCCACACCTATTACTTCCGAAGAACAGGTCAAAGGCCTCAGCACAGGTGACTGTGTCCTTATCGGAGACGAAATCTATGTTGTGCTTTATAACAACTACAACGAGATAAGTCAAATAACCGGTAAGCCGAAAGGTATAACCGCTGAAGGTCGTATAGTCTTTGCCACAGTTGCAGGTGGTGGAGCATCACGACTTGTAGCCTTTAATACCGAAACGCTCACAAAACAAATCGGTTTTGGTCTTGTAAAATACTGATACCGACAAAAGCCCTTGCGGCGCAAACCGTAGGGGCTTTCTTTTAGCCTACAAGCCGTCAAAAAAGCGCTTTGATGCTTCGGCGCGTTCCTACTCGCAATAAACGCTAACAGGCTGTTTTTGACGCAAATCCGCTAACTGTGACTTTGTTAAATGATGGTAGAATGAAATTATCAAAATACAGAGATAACTCTGCAAAATTGCTTAATTCAAACTTTTCGTTTCACTAATTGCAGATTTTTCACTTAAAGGTGCAAAAAACAATTCGATATTATTTGCAGATTGCTTCTTAAATGTGCAATTGAGACTCTGCTTCTAATTAAATCTTTCTCACAATGGAGGTTGATTTCTTGGAATTAAATGATAAGATTAAAGCGCTCCGAGCGCGAAAAGGACTCACTCAAAAGGCTCTTTCAGAGCTTACGGGAATATCGATAAGAACGATAATCAATTACGAGACATATGGAAAAGTTCCTAAAAACCGAAAGGCTTTGGAAGCCTTGGCAAAGGCTCTTGATGTTGATGTGTCATATCTGGCTCAAGACAAAAAGGATTGTGCGTTGTCAACTGACGACCGCATAAGCGAAGAAACTAAAACCTCTTTGCTTCTCTATGACGCTACATCATTTATATCAAATACCAATATCTCTGATAAACGAAAAGAGCAATTTGTTCTGTCGATAAACGAAGCTTATTGGAAATTCCTCAGTAAGCAAAGAAAAGGCAAATAACGGAAATAACAAAAGCGACTGCCCTCTGAAATGAGGTTGCAGTCGCTTCTTCGTTTTGCAGTACAATTTACTTTTCTTCAATGGTTACATTTTCGATTTCTAAGCCGTTCTCTCTGTTATCCATGCGTCCGCCGCGTTCTCTCTGAACTTTTTCATAGGCGGCAAGAGCTTCATTCATAATCGTAAACATTTCCTTTTGCTTTATGTCGTTCTCTTCGCCCAACAGCTTTTGCTTGAAGGCTGAAACAACTTTGTTGAGGTTGCTTAGATTAATGTAATCGTTATTTGACATGCCGTGCTCGACCAATCTGTCATTAAGTGTTCGTTGAAGAGATTCTATTATCTGCCCCTGTCCGGACAGCACCTTCTGCATCTCTTTGCTTTGCAGCTGAAGCGTCTCGCCCATCTGATTTTTACTCTTTTCGGCTGACTCGGCTATGCGCTTATATTCTTCAACAGACTTCTCGGCCTGTCTCATAATATCGGTTTGTTTCCTGTAGTTAGCAAGGCGCTCTGATTTGTAATGTTCGTTGGCCCTTGCATAATAGTCTTCAAGATTCTCTCCTTTTGTCGGAGCCGGAAGGTTTTCCTGTGCGACCTTTTGTGTCGCATTTCTAAGCTGCTGCATGGTCTTGTAAGATACAGGAGTACTTTCCATTCCTCTTTCAAGTCCCAACTTTTTAACTGATTCCGCATAAGACGTCTGCATGGCCACGCAGCGTTCGCGTCCGTTAATATATTCGGATGCATACAAGCGCCCGTCAACAATCGGAACAACGACCGCATGAATATGCGGCGACGATTCGTCTCCGTGATAAATAGCCGATATGACATTGTCTTTGCCGAAGTAGTTCCTTACCCATTCTACGCTTCGTTTCTTCCACTCTTCAAGATCAACTTCGCTTTGCTTTCCGGTAAATGTCATCATAACTTCGAGCGCCTTGATGCACCCCTTTTTGGGCTGGATATTTTGCTCGGCGAGCTTGTTCTTGTAAGCGTCAATATAATCTTGACTTTCCAGTTTGATCAACTCTTCATTCAAATACGCTTTTGCAGGATCCGCATTGTCGGGTTGTTCTTTGCGGAAATTGTGTGCAGCCGAAGCTGCCATTTCGCCGGTCGTTTTCAGCTTGGCAAATTTTACGACTGCATAATTCGTTTTGTTTTCAAACATACCATCACTCCTTTGTTGGTTTAGTCGAGTAAAGTATGTAAGATGGGCGGGAACGTTTTGAGGGTTATCTCTTGATGCTAACAAAGAAAAGAAATGATGAAACTTTTTGACACAATTTTTTTCTCTCCGAAAACGGTCGTCATAACCTGTAATGACAACATATCGTCATATGACAACATAACAGACAAAACGCCCTCTCGGCGTTTTCCATACAGGACACAAAAAGAAATCAAACGGTCATCCGAACTGCCTAACGAAACATATCCGTTTATCAATCTTTTCGCTCATCTGTATTAACAGAACGAACATTAAACGGTCCCTTTGCGAGAACATATTCAGACGTTCAGAATCACAAAATCATCAGCTGAACACGCTCACGCGACAATAAACAGAACAATACCAGAACATCAAACGGAAAAACTCGCAAACAATGAAGAAAAAGAAAGACCCACCTCAAAACCGAATGCAACAATCCAAATTTGACCTACAACATCACGATAAACAGACCAATCCAAACCTCCACACAATCACTCCCATCAAAATCTCTCTCTGAACAACCAAAATCAATCAAACTGTTTTCCAACAAAAAATCTCACACAAAAATCCGTCAGAATAATAAATGAAGTCAGAATAACGGAGAGGAAAACGAAACAAAAAAAGAAACGCATGACAGAAGTTTCGAATAGAAAAAGCGCATGAACGACTTTGAATATAGCCCGTCCATATATCGTTTATCATCCTCTCATATATTCATCTTTCTATATGTGAAAATGAGCGGAATGTAAAAAGAGATGAAGTCGATTTTTTTGAAAGACAGATATGGGAAACGATAAGGAGTGTCTACGCGCCTTCTGAAAGCCACAGTCGTGATTGCTTACTAACGCCCGGTAATCCATCAAAAGGAAATCAAAAAGAGGGTATGAAAAGAGAAAAGAGAAACAAACGGAAAACAACGATGTTTTCCTATTAGACATCGTACAATGTCCTGACATCACTCCACCTTCTGAATAAACGATAAAACCTCTCTTAATAAGTCGCAAGTCTGAACTGCGACTTTTGCTCCGACATATAAAACTGATCATTTTATGTTCCTCAATGTCCCGCTTTCTGAATAACGGTTCTCGTATAAATCTTTCTGTATAGTGTCTCCCAATTTCCATTCAGAAACATCAGTAAAACAAAAGTGAGACGGTCGTGACCTTCTGACGAATAAGTTGAGGAATAGGTTGAAAATTCAGATGCAAATATCAGTGTGCCGGAACGCGCCGTTCTTCTGTATGGAAAACTATATTGTTCCGCGATAAACAAATTCAAAAAAAACTAAAAAAAGATTCAAATCTGTGATTTTATGATGTGAGCAACCATATACTATCAATAGAGGGAAAAATATGTCGAATAGGGAATTTGATATGCGTGTTTTGTCAAATACCATAAAGCTGAGAATTGGGATACGAGATCGACTGATAAATGCGCTGCGATTGATATCCGATAGTTAACCATTTCTCCGTATATGCCGTGAACTTAATTTTTGCTTTGCTCGTGATATGCGCATGGTTCAGTTTACGAAGGAAGAAGCTCGAATATATAAATGAAACGCAGTAGCCTGAGCATTGTTCCGAATACCGTTTTGCCTTGCTTGTTTGCCTTGCTTGTATAAATACCATAAAGCTGAGAAATGAGATGTCTGAGAGATAAAATACCAAATATACCTGAGAAATTGATGTGATTGATAATGTGGAAATGAGTGATACCAAATATGCTGAGATATATAACCGAAAAGGATGATAATACCAAACATAGTGATACAGTGGGTCTAGGGACGGAAAACAGGAAAACGGAAAACAGTGTCAGAAAGAAAAGAAGGGGAGCGCGGGCGGAGACAACTGCAATTTTCACTTCCTGCAAAACTGCAATTTTGCACCTGCAACGGATCTGCGACTGCAAATGTGCAATGTGAAGACGGAAACAAAAAAGAGCAGCCGAAACTGACTGCTCTCTGAAACGGTTCAATTAAATGAATTCCGGCATGTTGTTAAAAAAGTCTCTGTCGTATTCTACTGATAAAGGAATCTCATATCCGAGCTTGTTCATTTCCCGTACCTTAATGAGGAGTAAGTTCGGATTAACGCACAGCAACTGAGCTGCCTTGCTCAGGTCATTGACCTGTCTGATGAGATTAAGGACTTCATCGTTGCTCAATAGCAAATGAGCGGCAAATGCATTGGCTTCGTATTCTGTGATATCTTTGATGTTCAAAAGACCGAATTCCTTAAACTCATTGTTTTGAGCCAATGCTCTGTGCAGCCTGTCGTGACCTATCTCGTGCGCTGTCACGAGTTGCTCGGTATGATAACTCAGACCGTCGTTGAGAATGATTATTCGATTTCTCCAACGATATGTGTAGAGACCCAGCAAAGTGTCAAAATCATGATATAAGACCTTAATACCGATTTCTCTTGCGATCTGAGCAGCGTCCCTTGTATCGCATCGATCGATAAGCTCCTCTGCTTTTCTGTATATCCCAACAGAATCAATCAATGCCGCCACCTCCTTATTTCTATATACCCCAACTTATCTCCTGACAAAGAATTCTTCCTTAATAAGTTCTCTTCGCCCGCTCTCAAACGAGTCGGATTTTATGAGAAACCGGTTGCGAAGATTCTCGGAATAATCCGCCTCGCCCTTGTATCTGTAAAGAATAACCATTTCGATCCGATCTTCGTGTTTGCAAATATCGTCAATTGACGTAGTGAAGCAAAAATCATCTTTAGCAGCTTCGGACATATACTCATCTGAAATATTTAAGTGATCGGACGGATAATTGTCAAACATCTCTCTTGATTCGGAGCTTATCCATAAAGCTGCTTTGGAGGAAAGCTGCAATATTCGTTCGATGACTTCACAATTGCAATCTGTTTCTGAACAGCAAAAAACCGTCATGTCTATATCATCCTTGTTCTTTATTCTTGCGTCCGAATTTCTCTGAATTCTCTTTTTTGCAGAGCCAGTAAGCCTCCTGTAAGGCGAGCATAACACCTTCTTTGTCGGCGTCTGAAAGCTCACCGCCCGCGAAAAGCGCATGTGCGTCTCTTATGAGACTTTCGGCCTGAGCTGCTCCTCTTGTACCGTATTTCGCTTTTGCTTCGAAAACGAAATCTTCGCCCTCGTTCTTGAGCTCACAGACATCGACCTTCAACACTCTGGCGAGATCGGAATATACCTGTCTGTTCTTCGGATATGTCTTCCCGTGTTCGTAATTGTTAATGGTGTTTCTGCCTACACCGGATTTCTCGGCAAGCTCGGCCTGCGTCATGTTTTGTTCAGTTCGATACAAACGTAATTTTTCACCGAACGTCATTGGTAAAACCTCCCTTGGGACGATAAATGCGAGCAAAATGCACAAATAAATTGAGCAAAGTCCGTTTTATTGGCTTGACAAGCACAAATTAATTGTGTATAATCTGGATAACGCACAAGTAAATTGTGCATTTGATGGCTATATTTTATACCAACTTGTGCAAAAAGTCAATAGGGTAATTAAAAAAATTATATAAGGAGGATAAATAATGAACAGGGTGATGTTATCAGGACGGCATGAGCCGTGTATAAGGGAAGGAGTTGTCGGATGCGATGGTTATGCATATAAATTTGATTGTTTGTACTGTCTCATCGTCAGTGAGAGCAGAAGGCACGTCAATGACGGCATAGTCGAAAATTCAATCATTTATGTTGATAGCAGTATTCCTTATGAGAAGGACAAGCTTAATATCTTTGTTAACGACATGGGCGAGTTTGAATTATCGGCGAACCGTGAAAATGACAAAGACTACTCAGGCAGAGTTATTATGACCATTAATCAATATGACTGAAATGAGAAAGGAGTCCCATAAATGAAAAAGAACGCCTACGGACCTAAGACAAAAGAAGAAGCCCTTGATAAAAACACACTTGAACTGCTCAAAAACTATCGTGAGATAAAATGGAGCATAGAGATCGCCGGCGCTGAATTGAAACAGGATGTTGAACAGCGGTACTTTATGCCCGTCGGAGATTATCTCGACGCTCTTTACGGTGCGGGCGTAGAGCAGAGATATGACCGCCGAATTGAGTCGCTTGCTAAAAGCGCGGAAATGTCGGTGCGGATGTTATCGGTACTTCATTTGGCTTTAGAAAAAATAAAGGACAAGCACGAGAGAGGCGAAGAGTATTACTATGTACTCTATTATTCGTTTCTGTACAAATCGAAGCTTTCTCTTGCTCAGATCATTTCGTGTTTAGCCGCAAAAGGCTTTGTATATGAAGACAGAACATATTATCGCAGAAGGAATGAAGCAATCGAGGTCCTTTCGGTAGTTCTTTGGGGATGCACGGCAAATCACTTGAAATTAATGCCGGATGAGCATTAAAACCCCAAACCGCTTGATTTTTAATTTCAATCTTACATATTTTCTTTGCCGACAAGCAAAAGTCGTTAAAACAATCTGTGCTCTGTGTAACTGCTCTGTTGCACAGAGACATCGTTGGTGCAATGAACATTTGCAACGCCAACTGAGGCAAGCGGTAACAGTTTGCCTGCCTACGGAACTATACGTTCTGCCGTAGGACGGGGTAATGACATACCCTTAGCTTGAGGTTGAAGGCAGCAGAAATGTATTGTCGTTGCGGCTTAACAGCCGACCTCACTCAAGAATCCCACTGCGTAAGCTGTGGGAGTGTCAAATACTTTTTCCGTCAAGTGCGAGACAAGAACATGGAGTTCCTGTCAAACGCTTCCGCTGCACAGTGAACGCTACAACAAACGGACGATTTCAAATCATGATCGTCACAGGTGAAAACAGCCACCGAAAAACGCCACTTCGGATAAATCCGTCGGGGATAAAAGTCTTATGTTTCCACATAACGACCGGGCGTTTGGAAAGCCGCCGTATACAGATGGCGCAATTGTTGTTCAGAATGTTTTGGGTCTGCGGACCGGTTTATCAAGAAAACCTCATGCAGCGATACTGTGCGGCATTGCAGATTGTTGCGCTGCAAAATCGAATATAGCCCTGACATTCTGTTGTTGCTCGGCGCAATGACAGAGGGAGAGGTCTTAGAAGCGGTAGTTCCCTCTCAGTAAACAAGAACTCTCGGTGAGCCTCAGCCGCTGCGGACAAATTGGGGTGGCACGTCAATTGCAATGGGTAACTGTGATTGACGGACGTCAGAGAGTTGGCACCTACTCTTCCTCCGGCAACAGCGGAGGTCAGGCAAACAAAATAAAAGGTGCGGAGTGGTTGAACCGCGTAAATCGCTTTTACCGGTTCCTTGGGCTGTGGCTTATGCCGGGCGCTTGTTCTCTTGTAATCGTTGATTACAGCTCTTCAGGGCAGCTATTGGAGAGGCGAGGACTCGTATCCCGTTACCTGCTGAACGATCTTCCTGATACCTCAGGGGTTTGATTCTTTTAGTTCGGAATGTTCAAAGTGTAACAGTAAACCCAAAAGGGGGCAGTGCGCCCTTTTTTGAAAAACGCTGTTGCACTATGGGGCATTCCCAGCTTCACTCCCAAAGCCTAACGTTCCTTGGGGTTTGGGTTTTGAGGCAGCGTTTCAGTTAGCTGCTGAGAAACACAAACAAGACAAACAAATACAGACATAAGCAAACAGAATGCAGATAGATGCAAAACAAATCAAAACTGTTTAATCAACTGTATCACTACTGTTAACATCTCTCAAAACAAGCAGAGAGAGTACAGAAAGCTAACAGATATATATAACATACAATAGCATAACAGATACATCGTACACTTTCCTTCTTCATAACAGTAAAACATATAATGACATAACTAAAAAATATTATTATATTTTGTCCAATTATTGATATCTGTTACGTTATAACTTATAGGTGGATAGATTGAAGGGAGGCTTTAGTTAAAAAGCAACGATAGATGCACAATATTTTAAATTAGTTGCATTCACCATATCTGATTTGAAAGGACGGCCGATTAAAAGAAGAGTAAAATAACGCAAAGTTAAGTTACTATCACAAAGGAGATTACACGAACAAATTCAAAACTACATTATGAACAACTAAATCAGGAAAGGAAAGATACGATGGAACGCTCAAATAAAACTAAAGTGGTGTGTTTTTTGATTTCCGTATTGCTTGTAATGCAAATTGTTCCTTTTTCATCTTTTGCGATTCAAAGCGAAGTTGCCTACAAGGACTCCATAACCAACTTGTCCGAAAACACTCTTGGAACCGAACCTGAAATCCTTTATGAAATTGTTGATGAAAGAGATGAATTCACGAAAGTCTACAAACTTTCAAATGGCTCGTACTGCGAAATAATATCCAACACGCCGATTCATAGATACAGCAACGGCACTTGGGACGAACCAATGTCGGGCAATTTTAATGAACCGACTACGATCAATGATGCTACGAACGGTATGACTGCGGCAGCTCAATCAATTTCTAATGTTGATGCAGTATCTTCAATAACCTCGAATATCAGTACCGAAACTAAAAGCAGTTTTTCAGTTTATCCGTTAGAGGTAAGCCTGACAGACCCGGATTACATGGTTGCCTCTAACGAAAACAAAGTTAACTCAGAGAGAGCGATAATTGCCGTTCCTAAAGGTATTGATTCCTATGTCGGGAAAATGCGAGGAATTATTTCTGTACAGATAAAGGTAAACTGCAATGATAATGCTAAGACGGGAGTCGGAGGTATAGAAATACACCGGAATTTATTACCTTGGAATGGCGCTGCCGATGCACTATACAGTATAAGTGATTCTTTCGCCGACCGAAAATACGGTTACAATACAATTAATGGTTCCGGCACATATAGTTGGGACATAACAGATTTGTATTATTGCTGGGAAAACGGTATTGAAGATAATTACGGCGTCGTTTTTATGACTATGGATGGAGCCGATGCTACTTTTCTTAATCAGTTTTTGGTAATCCAATATAAAGACATCGAAACATTCGATGAAAGCTTTGAGTATACATCGATCAATAACGGCAGAGCGGGTGAAATATTCATAAATGAATTTACGCATTTGCCGTCGTTAAAGTTTGACCTCTTTTCGTCTGAGAGCGAAATTTTGCCGGTGGCCATAAAAATGATGTACAGCCGAAATTTCTATAATACACCTATCCAATATGGATATAACTGGGGTATTAACTACTTGGGGACGCTTGAATACAAAAACACAGCGTTCGTGTGGGATAATTTTGACGGAAGCACTATTGTTTTCCAAGCAACAAACCCTCAACAGAAAGATAGTTTGGGCAGAGTTAAATGGACGGAGCCAACAAACAGTTTCGTTTTATGGGTCGACTCGCTAAAAAGTTTTGACGCAGATCCTGATTTTTCAAATAACCTTATCGTGTCATCAGAAGATGAATTGAAATACGAGTTTAATAAGGGGCAGGGTCGAGTTGCAAATGCGAGCAAAATAATCAACAAATACGGAAACAAAATAGAAATAGGTTATACTGCCGGACAACTCATTTCATATATTAAAGACGGCGCGGGTCAGAAGTATGTGTTTGAGTATGCTCCGCATAAGACTAACGGTATAGATAGTTTGAATAGAATCGTTTTGGTCGATTCAAATAATTCGGATGTTGTTTTGGGAGGAAAAACTCAGGACATTGAATTTATTTACAGCAATTTGGCAGACCTTAAGAATACAATGCAAGAACTGGTGGATCAGCCCAATAACAGCGGATTATCTGATGAAAACATGCTTCTACTGACTTCTGTTAAATTTCCGGATGATAAAAGTGTACGCTTTGGATATAACAGTTTAGGTTGGCTGACGAGCTCCGTTAATATTGACAATCAGAAAGTTGAATTGACCTACGGTTTAAAAAATGAAGTGTCAGAGAATAGTCAGTCTTCGAATAGCACGGAAGTTTCCATGACAAACGGAGTAAAAAAGGGTGTTAAAACTAACGGCAACACGGTGGTTGAAGACGTGAGTTTTGAAGCGCCTTTTTCACACGAAAGGGGAACTTCATGGTGGGATAAGGACGCTCGAAGAACTGCGAAGGGTACATCATTTTATAACACCAACTTGCAACGAGTTGCATACGTCGATAAAGACGGTAGCAAGTTCTATTATTGTTACAGCATTAATTCAGATCAGAGCGCCTATGAAATACCCCAATCAGATGGCGTTAACCTTGTGCTGAATTCAAGCTTTGAAAGCCGTGTAGGATTTAATCCCAAAAAAGCCGCAAATTGGGATGCATCCAGTGCCGTAGTGTTTCGCGATAAAAGACCCAATGAAACGCCATACTGTATGCGAATAAAAGATGGAAATGAAAATAACGAGTATTATGCGGAACAGACAATTGATATATCAAGCGTCGAAAATATATCGACCGGTGACATTCTGGCAATTGGCGGAGAAGGGTATTGCTCAGGAACGATTCCGGAAAGCAGCAGATTTTTCGGAATAAAAGTTTATGGTGTTTATTCGACTTCGGGAATGAGAGAGATTTGCTCTGTCGCTTTTGACAATTCTCTGTACGGAGAGTGGCAGTCTCGCTTATCTGCATTTAGAATTGACATGGGCAATGCTGAGAATTCATTGGAATCCTTGGTCGTCAAATGTGTTCTGTCACATCAAAGTGGTGAGTTTTATTTTGATGATATCTCTTTGAGCTTAGTGTATGACAGCGATGCAACACAAGGAGACTCGTGCAACTGCGGTGATCTTTGCAAGTATGAGCTTGGCATATGCCCTTGCGAATGTATTGTTGAAGAAGGAACCGTTTGTTCCTGTGTGAGCTGTAATGCAAATACGAGCTATCATATTTCCGACATTAACGGAAATATAACCAGCTTAACTAAAACCGATGGAATCAAGAGCATGATCACTAACTTTAATTATGATGATTCCGGTACACATATCACGTCTGTTGTTGATGAGAATGGACAGACGACAAATTATTCATATGACAATGCGACCGGGCTTCTGACATCGGTTAGTGACAGCAACGGCAGCACAAATTATGCATACGACTCAATGGGCGCTCTTAAAGCGGTTTCAAGAGCCGTTGACAATTTGTCATCCGATAGTGTGGTTTATACCACAAACTACGGCTATACAAATGACAGAATTTCTGAGATCACGCACAATGGTTTTACTTACTATTTTGAATATGATTCTTTCGGAAACTGTACAAAAGTATGTGTCGGTCAACCTGCGGAAGGCGGAAGTAAATCTCTGCTTGTTAATTACGAATACTCAGACAATACGCATTCGCAGAATCTTAATAAAATTACATATGCCAACGGAGATACCATCACCTATTCATATGCTAACAATCTTATCAATTGGATTTCATTCGATGACGGAGAAACGAAGGCTTATGAATATGAGTATGACTCGAGCGGTAATATAAAAACGGTTATCGACACATTGAGTGATATCACGACCAGATATAACTATATCGTAATAAATGCTGATAACACTACAACGACATATGAGGCTTATGTTTACAGGACTTCCGATCCTAACACCGTAAAGTACTGCAGAAAAACCGTTGACGGAATTACATACGACATATTTGCCGATGTAACGTTTTCGGAAAGTGAACCTACCAATAACTATTACGGTCAGACCGGAATAACAGTAACCTCTAATAACGTTAGTTATCATAAGAGACAGTTTGTCACCGCTAATGCTACCGACTATTTCGGGAGAAAAATAAACACTCCTGCTAATACCTCGATAACAAAAGATGAAAATAGTGACACAATGTCTTCAAGCAGCGTAATAATCGAAAAAGACCTACAGGGTAATAGCATCGCCAAAAGTGAAATGTTCTATTATTATGACGACACAGAGAGTTCAGCATTTTCGCGGGTCTCCGGCTTCAAGAATCATATTTCTGAAATCGTTGACGAGAATTCATCATCCGGTTGGAGTGATAACAACGAGTATAGATATGAATATGATGACTGCGGCAATATAACTCATATTTATAGTGTATCCGGCGAAAACCAGTCTTTGCGATATAGGTATGCCTACAATGCTGCCAATCAGCTTGTCCGAGAGGACAATCAGCCTCTTAACAAGACATATGTTTTCGAATACGATGCGGGCGGAAATCTGTCCGCCAAAAAAACATATGCATATACCTTGGAGGAACCCGAAAACATCGTTGACAATATTGGATTGTCGTATGACTCCGTTTGGAAAGATAAGCTGACCTCGTTCGGCGATTCCGTTATTACATATGATAGTCTCGGGAATCCTACAAGTTGTGATGGAAAAACACTTGAGTGGAGGGGCAGGCAGCTGATTTCACTCAAAAAGGAAAATCAAAAAATCTATTATACATACGATAGTGAGGGCAATTGCACATCAAAGACATATTATAATCTCGGGACTGATGACAACGGTAATGAAACCGAAACCTTTGCTTCAAGAACGGATTTTGTCTGGAAAGATGGCAAACTCATATATCAGTATACAAACACTAATTTTACTCTTAAATATCTCTACGACTCAAAGGGCGAACCGTATGGGTTTATAACCAAAGGGGAAGGCGTTTTTGACACAGTTTGTGTTTTTTACTATGTGAAAAACATGCAGGGAGATATTGAAAGAATTATCGGCGGCAATACAAGCAATACCTTTGTGCGTTATAAATATGATGCTTGGGGTAATGTTGATATGAGCTTTTCAACATCAGACTTTTCGTTGATGCTTGCAGGCTTAATTGTTTCCGGCAATAATATGCTGACATATAGAGGTTATTTCTATGATATGGATGCAGATATGTATCTGCTTAAATCAAGATATTATAATCCCAAATGGGGACGCTTTATCAGCCTTGATTTAACCGAAACAGCACAAAGCGCTCAGACTGATGTCCTAAGCGCAAACCTCTACTTATATTGCTTGAACAACCCGGTAAACTTTACAGATCCGAGCGGATTGGCTTCTCAGAAAAATGTTTTCATCGTCTATAGTAAGCGTGGTAGCGATTTTATTGAACAGGCCAATTGGATGAAACGCTATGCGTATAGTAATAAAAACTGTCTCACACGCTATGTCGAAAAAGTTTCAGATTTTGAGAAAGAATGGAACACTTTATCGAGCTATAGCGTAAAAGATATACATCTATATTTTCACGGTGGAGCAGGAAAGCTATATTTTAATAACGAGAGTATGTCTGTCGGAAGAATAAAAAGGCTGAAAAAGTTAAATATTTCAGGTAAGGTATATTTGTACTCTTGCCATGGAGGAACAAACAATAGCAGTCGAGAGAGCGCAGCTGGTGCGGTATCAACTTTGGTGTTTGGTTCACGGGTTAGAGCGGTAGTGAACGGAAATGTTTATTACAGAAGTTGGTATCAGATTTTTCAACGCAAACCATTGACTAAAGAGAAAAATGCATATTGGGCCGATTTCTACTGTGATGAGTTTAGAGGTAAAATGAAAGTTTATGCGAATTCAATAGGGAAAACATGGAGGCTCTAATATGGAAAAATTGTTAAAATTCGCAATTCTGTTTCTGCTTGTTGTTTTACTTTCAGTTTCTTGTGTGGCCCTATACAATGTAAAATTTAATCTGCCGTTTGAGCCTGTGGAGCGCATAGCGGTCAAAGATATCCCGGATTCCGAGCTCGCGTGGTTCTCGCTGAGAGATGAAAAATACAGCGGATTTTTCACCCTTGAGAAGCTGACCGAATACGGCGCAGAGGCGAGCGATTTGAGCTTTGATTTTTCACATTACACCTATATCGTGACCTGCGGGCATGAGCTGAGGAGCATTAAATACAGCCTCTCGCAAACCAAAAACCGCAGATTTCTTTTCATCCCTAAGCAGTTTGTCGGTATAGTTGAGCTGCAATATGATCCCTCGCCGTATGTGTATATATACAGAGTCAAAAAACTTGATATTGACTGCGATTACCACGAACGCAGTAAAAACGTGTACTATGTAAAATGATTTGCAAACGGGGCAATGGGAAACCGTTGCCCCAACCAAAGAATCTTTTGTTGGAAAATTTGCCGATAGTGCTATTAAAACTAATCGGTGATTAAATGAGGTGAACTTATGAAAAAAATTCTCAGTTGTTTAATAGCATTATTGATAGCGTTAAGCTCTTTGTCGCTGATCAGCTTCAGCTCTTTCGGCACCGAAAGCGACACTATGGATATCGACGAATTCTCGAAGCAGATCCGGAAGATGGTGGCTGAATATAAGCCCGATAACAATTCAGCTATTCAAACCTATTCTGTTGAGGCGGGAGAGGATTTGTCTGAATTTGAAACCATGCGTTTGATCGTCAAATCGGATGAGGAAATTGACACTCTGAATGCCGCTTCGGTCATTTCGGGCTACCGCGATCTGTGGGTCTTACAGTTTGAGTCCGCCAATGACGCAGCGGAAGCTTTTGAATATTACTCAGCGCTTGACAAGGTTGAATATGTTGAGCCTGACCGTATTGTAACTTTGGATACATCCGAGCCTTCTGCACCCGAGACCCACGAGAACGGCCATCTGTCATGGGGATCTGAGGTGATCGGAAGCGATGAGGTATTAAAATATCTGACCGACAACTCCGTTGAGCTTGCGGAAGTCAAGGTCGGCGTCCTCGACAGCGGGATTGACAATAATCATGAGTTTCTGAAAGGCAGATTAATAGACGAAGGATTGAATTTCAGCGCATCCGGCGACGATACCGGTATGACCGATGACCACGATTCGCACGGGACACATGTCGCAGGTATAATTGTGGATAATTCTCCCTCTTCGGTTAAACTCAGAAGTTACAAAGTGTTTGACTCCGAAGGCAATTCGAGTGTGTCTATTATCATACCGGCTATTGACAAGGCTGCCGCCGACGGCATGGATGTTATCAACTGCAGTTTCACTTACTATAATTCCGATATCTTCACAGAAACCTTGCTCAACGCTTACAACAGCGGTTTGACGGTTGTCGCGTCTGTCGGTAATGAAAATGTGCCTTTTGTGTCTCTTTCGCCGGCCTCAATTAATGAAGTAATTGCGGTGGGGGCAGCCGGCAGAGATCTGCTGCCGACCGACTATTCAAACTTTGGCAGTTCGCTTGATATCATCGCTCCCGGAGATGATATATACAGTACATATAACGATAATGGATACGGTCTGATGTCAGGCACTTCGATGGCAGCACCGTTTGTCGTGGCAAGCGCAGCGACCCTGATCGGAATGGAGCCGGATCTGACTCCGGCACAGATCGAGAAAAGACTTAAAGACAACGCAGTCCCGATCGACGCTCCGTGCCCGACGATTAAATGCGGAAGCGGAATGCTGAATATTCTGCAGGCGGTGAACACAGAGCATGTTCCTAACGCAGAGATAAACATTAAAAGCAGAATATATCAGGACAGTGTTACGGTGGAATTCACTGCCACCCCTAATACAAAGGTATATTATACCACCGACAACTCCCTCCCTACAGAGTTTGACGGAACCCTGTATGCCGAACCGTTCACAGTTACCGAAACATGTGATTTAAAGTGGAGAACATATTCCGATGACCCAAAAATCCTCAGCAGCGGTACCGATAATATCAAAGTGCAGGTATTCAGTTACGCCAATGAATCCGAGTTCACCGTTTCGGAGAGCGGAGATTTGACGGGATACGCCGGAACAAAAAGCTCTGTTATCGTCCCCGAGACCGTCGGCGGTGTCACAGTTACCTCTGTCGGCGAGAACGCATTCAACAGCGAAAGCGGCGCTGCTTTCAAAGAGATAATACTGCCGGATACAGTCGTTGAAATAAAGGATAATGCCTTTAACTCAAACACTGCTATTGAGTATGTCGCCGCAAAAGGCGCTGAGACCGTCGGAGCAAGTGCGTTTTTGAATTGCAAGGCTTTCACGGCTTTTGACGCACCGAAAGTTAAAGTTATAAAAGCCAGTGCATTCCAAAAATGCGAGAAATTTTCAGGCTTCAATTCTTTTGATGTTGAGTTGATCTACGACCTCGCTTTTGAAAGTGTTAAAGGAATAAAAGAGCTGAAACTTGATAAACTGACCGGCTTTGGAATAGAGGCATTTAAAAACAGTTATCTTGAAAAGGTGACTCTTTCATCACTTCAAAGCTTTGGAACAATAGATAAACCTTCAAAATACAGCAACGCGTTCAGATATTGCGAATTTTTAGAGGAATTGTATCTGCCCGAAGTAGTGACTTTGAGCGGAACCGGTTGGAATAAAACAAGCGGACATTTTCAGAGGCTTGGAAGTCTACGCGTTTTCAGTGCGCCCAAACTGAAAACGCTTCCAGAGCTTGCTCTTGATGATTGTTACAATCTTGAAAAAGTGAATCTTGAAAGCGTCGAGTCAATAGGCAACCGGGCGCTTCGGTCTTGCACCCCATTGAAATACTTATATTTGCCGAAGGTAAAAACGGTCGGCTATGGCGCTTTGTCGCGCTGCAATCTCGAATTCGTCTATTTCGGCGCGCTGGAGAAATGTTGGACAGCCTTCACCAATGACTGCACGGTGGTAATACCCGCAAGCGCTACATATGTTGAGTTTGAGGAGTTGTATGGTGAAGGCAAAGTATGGAAAGGGCCTGTTAATATCAAAATCTACGGCACAAAAGGAAGCTATATCGAGACAAGGTCGGCCCAAGAATACCGCTATTACAGGACCGAATTTATCCCGTTCCCGGTGGTAAAGCAGGATCTGCCCGCCGAAATACGGCAGGATGACGGTAAGCTTGCAGTTGACGCATGGGGCTTCAATGTCACCTATCAGTGGTACGGCAGCGTTGACGGCACGACAGAGAATTCGGTAAAGCTCGATGGGCAGACCGATAAAGAGCTTACGCTCGCCAATTGCGACAGATACAAGGGCTATTTCTGTGTTATAACCGACCATGACGGCGAATTCGTCAACTCGGTTAATTCAAATGTCAGCAGCGTCATATATAACCCCGCTGATTATTCCGAATACAATGCTGCGGTCGCTTCCGTACCGGCAATACTCACGATCTATACTGCTGAATCGGTGGC
>FR888240.1:81923-83268 GCA_000431775.1 Clostridium sp. CAG:413
ACCGCTCTTGAGCAGAAAACGATAGACGCTCAGACCAAAGCTATTCTTGACGCTATAGCGGCGCTTCAGCTGAGATCCGCCGATTATGCAGAGCTCGACGCGGCGCTTAAAGCCGTGCCCGGCGACCTTACGATTTACACGGATGAGAGCAGAGCGGAGCTCGACGCACTTCTCGCTTCAATCGACAGAGATCTTGACATAACCAAGCAGGAGCAGGTCGATAAATGGGCAAAGGATATTGACGTTGCGGTCAAGGCGCTGGTGCTGAAGCCGGCGGATTATACCGCCCTCAAAAACGCACTTGCCGCCATCCCGGCAGATCTCTCGGCTTACACTCCGGAGAGCGTCGCCGCCCTGCAAGAGATCGTCGACGGCATTGACTATTCGCTCGACATTACTCAGCAGGATAAGGTCGATGAATATACCCGCCAAGTGCTCGAAGCTACCGAAAACCTGAAGAAAGAATGCCTGCTTATTAGGCTGTTCAGAGCGATCATCTCATTCTTCAAAAAAGTTATCTTGATCGTGAAGAATTTCATTTTCGGGTTGATTAAAAATGGATAATGGATGATGAATGTTTTTCGCCCCACATGAGACATCTTGTGTGGGGCGAAAGATAGGTGGAGGATAAAATAATGAAGGCGTTAAAAGCAGCTCTTTTGATTTTAACTTTTTCACTTTTGCTTTGCTCATGCAGGGTGACTTCTTCAAATTCGAAAAATGATGATGTTTTATCGGATACAACATCTCAACACTATTCAATCGTTGACAACGGGAATGTAGCCTTATCTTCGTTTAATGTCAAAGTTCCCGATGATTTATCGTTAACATCGAGCAGCGGCGATCCGGTTTTCATAAGTGATGATGGTGAGCTGCAAATTATGATAATCGATAAGACTCAGACAGTTGCAGAGTTAGCTGAATATATCAACAAAGTCTATGCACAATACTCTGGTGTTACAGAATCTATAACAGACATTGAAAAGATCCAGATTAACAATTCAAGCGCCAAACGGTTTTCTTTCAGCCTTTTAGATGAAGAAAAAGTCAATGTAACGGTGGTTCTGTATTTTTGGGAGCTTAACGGTTCAAAAATTGAGATTAACGTAATGAAGAAAGGAAATTCGGAGTTTGATTTATCAGAAATTGACAAATTGGTCGCTTCGTTAGATTTTTCTTGACACTCTCACAACTTACGTAGTGAGCTTTCTTATCGTTTTTGTAATATAACATATCTGTAAGACAATTCGGCAAAGCAAATATTTGATTTAATAATCGAAAAAAACATAATAAAAGTTGAATTCTAACAATATTTGTAGTAATATATGGTGTAAGAACAAAAAAC
>FR888241.1:0-14280 GCA_000431775.1 Clostridium sp. CAG:413
GCTCGTCAATCGACAAAATCCTTGAGCTTTTTGCTCCTGCTGGGGTGGCGGAGCTTTCTGAGTGCTTTCGCTTCTATCTGACGGATCCTCTCACGGGTGACATTGAATATTGCGCCGACCTCTTCGAGGGTGTGCGGGTGGCCGCCCTCAAGACCGAAGCGCAGACGGAGCACCTGAGCCTCTCTCGGGGTCAGGGTCTTGAGAACGTCGTTGAGCTGCTCTTTAAGAAGCATCATCGATGCGGCGTCCGCCGGTGCGGGGGCATCATCGTCGGGGATGAAGTCGCCGAGGTGGCTGTCCTCCTCCTCGCCGATGGGCGTTTCAAGCGAAACGGGCTCCTGAGCGACGCGCAGGATCTCCCTGACCTTCTCAACGGGCATATCAAGCCTCTGGGCTATCTCCTCGGCGGTGGGATCTCTGCCGTTCTCATGGAGCAGCTGGCTGTTGGTCTTTTTGACTTTATTGATGGTCTCAACCATATGCACGGGGATACGGATCGTCCTCGCCTGGTCGGCAATGGCTCTGGTTATCGCCTGCCTTATCCACCATGTGGCGTAGGTCGAGAATTTGAAGCCCTTGGTGTAATCGAATTTATCGACCGCCTTGATAAGGCCGAGGTTGCCCTCCTGAATGAGGTCAAGGAAGTGCATTCCCCTGCCCACATACCTCTTGGCGATGCTGACGACAAGGCGCAGGTTGGCCTCCGCAAGGCGCTGCTTCGCTTTTTTGTCGTCATCGGCTATTCTGATAGCAAGCTCGATCTCCTCCTCGGGGGTGAGCAGCGGCACCCGGCCTATCTCCTTGAGATACACCTTAACGGGGTCGTCCACATTCGCTCCCTTATCGTCGCCCGCACCGATATCGAGCGACTTCGGGATATCCACGTCAAAATTCTCGATAGCGTCGCTTGAGATATCGTCCACAACTTCAATGTTATTTGCCTCGAGTGTTTCATAGAGCTTATCAAGCTCCTCAACGTCGAGATTCATCTCGATCATGGCGGCGTCGATATCCTGAGTGGTCAGCTTACCTGTGGCTTTACCTTTCTCCACAAGCGCCTTGAACGGCGTTTTCTTCTCTGTTCCTTCCATTAAAACTCACATCCTATGTATAATTATTTTTTATTAAACAGCTTCAAATATTCCTCCGCGCTGAGGGAGGAAACATCGGTAGGCTTGCTCTCAGCCGCATTTTGCAGCACGGATATGCAATCCTCGCACTCTCTGAGCGTATTATTCAGCTCCGCAGAGCTCATATATATCCTCGTAACGCTGCCCATCTCCTCCGGGGTAAATTCCCTTGCGAAAAGGCTTAGCTCGGGGATAAAGCCCTTGTCGAGCTTGTCCGCAAGACAGCGCATTATCCGCTTGTTGAAGTCGGTCACGAAATCATCGGCGGAGAATTTATCTTTGAGCTTCGGATAAAAATCGGGGTTGCGCATAAGCGAAGCTATCAGCGTTTCCTCCGCTTTGGCGGCCCGTATATTGGCGGCTCGCTGCGGATTATTTTTATCGGCGAAGCTACGCTCTATCAGCGCCTCGCTCTCCTTGAGCCTTTTTGACTCATCGCTGCGCCGCTGCCTTGTCTTGACAGAGCGAATCTGAGCGTTGATGCTTTCCGCCGACACGCCAAGCTCATTTGACAGCCTGGTGGCGTAGATATCGCACTCGATAGCGCTGCACTCGGCGAGTATTTGGGCTGCGGCGGTCAAGAATCGCAATTTGCCGTCGTCGGTATTGAGATTGTATTTGTTCCGCTCCTGAAGCAGGCGGTATTCCGTCTTGTTGGCGGCCATGCCGAGCAGCTCGGCGAAGCGCTCCTTGCCGTGGGTGCGGATTATCTCGTCGGCGTCCTTGCCGCCGCTCATGGTGACGACGCGGAGCTTCAGCCCCGTCTTGCCGAGCACATTAAGCGCGCGCTGCGTAGCCTCCCTGCCCGCGCCGTCGTTGTCGTAGCAGATGATTATTTCCTCTGCGTAGCGGGAGAGCAGATTCGCCTGCTCGCTTGTGAAAGCCGTGCCGAGGCAGGCTATTGCATTGGTAAAGCCCGCCTGATGCAGGGCTATGACATCCATATATCCCTCGACGAGCAGCAGCTTGTTTTCGTTGGCATTCTTGGCGAAATTCAAGGCGAAAACGCCGTTGCTCTTTTTATATACCGGAGTGTCGGAGGTGTTGATATACTTGGGCTTCGAGTCATCCATGACTCTGCCGCCGAAGGCTATCACGTTGCCCCTAAGGTCGATTATCGGGAACATCACTCGGTTGCGGAAATTATCGTAATAATTCGCCTTGCCGTTCTTATCCGAGCGCCTGACGAGGTTAGCGAGCACCATTTCCTCATAGGTGAAGCCCTTGGAGCGAAGGTGCTCCGTCAGGGCGTGCCAGCTGTTGGGCGCATAGCCGAGGCCGAAGTGCCTGATCGTGGCGGTAGTGAGCGCACGGCGCAGAAAATAGTCGAGCGCAGGGCGGTTTTTCTCATCCATAAGGCAGGTGTTGAAAAATCTCGCTGCCTCTCGGTTCGCCGCAAGCAGACGCATTCGCCGCTTGGCAAGCGTATCGTCGTAGCCGTCCTCGGGCATGGACATCCCCGCCATCTGAGCGACGGTCTTGACCGCCTCAACATAGTCGAGGTTATCTATCCTGCGGATGAAGCTGATGACGTCGCCGCCCGCGCCGCAGCCGAAGCAATAGAATGAATTTGTATCGGGATACACCGTGAACGACGGTGTCTTTTCGTTATGGAACGGACACAGACCCACAAGGGTCTTGAACAGACACAGACCCACAAGGGTCTTGCCCCGCCGCCGCAGAGTTATGTGGGAGGATATCACTTCCTCGATATCGACCCGCTCTTGCAGCTCCTGGATAAATCGCTCGCTGATAGCCATAAGCCCACCTCGCTTCCCTAACGGCTCAGCATTTTATTTCACTTTCGTTTGTTTTTGATTATCAATATCACAATTATCATGACCGCCGCAAGACCCGCACAAAGGGGCAGGAGCTTCGCCGCATATCCGTCGGAGGCGTTCTTTGCCTCTGCGGAGGTAACGGGTGCCGTGCACGCATGGGTAGTGGACACCGCAGCGGTCGACGGCACGGAGATGAATTCCGTCGTCGTCTCTGATAAAGCCGTAGTAGCGGTCGTCGCCGCGGAGGTCGATAACGCCGTTGTCATGGTCGCGGTCGCCTTGACCGTCGCTTTGACGGTGGTTTGCTTCACGGTCGTCGGTTTTGCCGTTGTCGCCTTTGCCGTAGTCGGCGCGGCGGTGGTCGTCGGCTTCTCGGTCACTGTCTGAGAAACGCCTCTCGGCACGGGGTCGGCATTGCCGCCGAGACCGACGGGAGTATATAAATAGTATGAATCCGATGGGTATTTCAGCCGCCTGCCGACGCCCGCCTTGCCCTCCCAGACCACATTCTGCTCAAACAGAGCGAGCTTGCCGTCGGAGTAATCCTTGACTATTGCCCAGTGGTCGCTTGAGGAGCCTCGCATAGCAGCCGTGCAATAGACCACGTCGCCTTTCTTAGGCTCGGAGGTCGGCTCAAAAGCATAGCCCTCGGTGAGCATGACAAGCCCTGTATTCGCATAGGCGAGCACCTCAAGCCCGAATGCTTCACGGTAAAATCGCATTATCAGCTCGTTGCACTGGTAATAGCTGTCATTTTCGTTATACAGGGCGTCAACGCCGCAAAAGGTATCCGCAACGAAGCCCTTTCCTTTTATTTCTTTATATGTACCGCCGCTGACATCGTCATACCAATTTGCAAACGAGCTGACGGATATTGCAGCCGCAAGAAGCAGCGCCGCGGCAACGACGGAGATATATTTAATTCTCTTTTTCATATCAGAATGCGTCTCCGAGCTTGCTCCACGCCTTGGGCACAAACAATTCGGTAAAAACCTTAACGGCGTATCTGTCGGTCATGCCGGCAATGAAGTCGCACGCCGCGGTCGGCACTCCGTCACGCTTCGCAATGGCTACGAACTGCTCGGGCATCTGCTCGGGATTCTCTGAGTAATAGAAGTAAAGGCGCTGTATCATCTCTATTGCCTTCTTTTCCTCGCCCTTGCAGGCGGGGTTGGTGTAGACCTTGGCAAACATAAATTCATGCAGCTCGTCAAAGACCTCGGCAACGCCCTTCTCAAGGACGATATCGTCTCCGCTGTGCTCGATGCAGCTGATAACAAGGGTGTTTATCCTTGCGCTCTTTGAATGCCCCAGCTCGTTGCGAATGGCAAGCGGGATATCCTCCTCGCACATTATGCCGGCGATTGTAGCGTCGTCAATATCGTGATTTATGTAGGCGATCCTGTCGGCAAGGCGGACAACACGTCCCTCAAGGGTCGCCGCCTGCTCGCCGCTTGTGTGGCGCTCGATGCCGTTGCGGACCTCAAAGGTGAGATTCAGCCCCCTGCCCTCTTTTTCGATCTTATCCACCACACGCAGGCTCTGTTGATAATGCCTGAAACCGTTGGGGCAGACAGCATTCAGCGCACGCTCGCCCGCATGGCCGAACGGGGTATGACCGAGATCATGGCCGAGCGCGATAGCCTCGGTCAGGTCGCCGTTGAGCAGCAGAGCGCCCGAAATAGTCCTTGCGATCTGAGCCACTTCAAGAGTATGAGTCAGTCTTGTGCGGTAGTAATCGCCCTCGGGTGAAAGGAAAACCTGAGTTTTATGTTTCAGCCGTCTGAAAGAGCTGCAATGGATGATCCTATCCCTGTCGCGCTGGAAAACGGTGCGGATAGGGCACTCCTCCTCGGGGCGAAGCCGACCCTTGCTCTCGGCGGCAAACGCCGCCCTCGGCGAGAGGATCTCTTTCTCCCTCCTACAGGCGTTTTCTCTGATGGTATCCATTTAATCACCCCTTCAATTAATAAATACAAGCCGTTTCGGTCGAATCCTTTACGGAAATTATGAACAAATTGTAAATAATACACCGCCGTGCCCGTTTTCGGCACAGCGGCACAGAGAAATTGCGTTCTTTGATTTTTCCGTCTTGTGCGGAAGTCGGAATTGAAAAATTACGCCCTCACAGTCTTTCCGCTTCGGCGAGCCATGCGGCTGCGGAGGCGTCGCCGGGCATACGCCAGTCGCCGCGGGGCGAAAGGGCGATGCTGCCGACCTTGACTCCGTCGGGTACGCAGTTACGCTTGAACTGCTGGCTGAAGAAGCGGCGGCAGAATGTGACGAGCCATTTCTTGATCGTTTCGCCGTCGAAATCGTCCTTAAACGCCTTGCAGGCGAGGAAATATATCTTGGCTGGCGAGAAGCCGTAGCGGAGCATATAATAAAGGAAAAAGTCATGCAGCGCATAGGGGCCGACTATGCTCTCGGTCTGCTGCGCTATCTTGCCGCTCGCGTCGGGCGGCAGCAGCTCGGGGCTTATTGGGGTGTCGGCGATATCCCTGAGCGCATCGGAGCTGCTCTCAAAGGTGCCGCCCTTGATAAGGCTCTCTATCATCCAGCGTATCAGCGTCTTGGGGATAGTGGCGTTTACGCCGTACATGCTCATGTGGTCGCCGTTGTAGGTGCACCAGCCGAGGGCGGATTCGCTCAGGTCGCCCGTGCCGATGACTATGCCGCCGACCTTGCCCGCAAGATCCATGAGCACCTGCGTGCGCTCACGAGCCTGAGAATTCTCATAGGTCAGGTCAAACTGCTCGGGGTCGTGGCCTATATCGGCGAAATGCTGCATACAGGCAGCTTTTATATTTATCTCCTCAACGGTGACGCCGAGAGATTCCATAAGCGAAATGGCGTTGTTATAGGTTCTGTCCGTCGTGCCGAAGCAGGGCATAGTGACGCCTACCACGTCGGAAGCGGGTCTGCCTAGCTCCTTGACCGCCTGCACGCTCACGAGCAGCGCAAGGGTCGAGTCAAGCCCGCCCGAAATACCGATAACGGGGCGGCAATTCGTCTTGATAAGGCGTTTCTTGAGACCTGCGACCTGCATTTCAAATATGGCAAGGCATCTCTCGGTGCGGTGCTTCTCGGTGTCGGGCACAAAGGGCAGCTTGCCTATCTTATAGTATGAGCCGTCAGAAGCGGACTCCGCCTTGGGGACTCTAACGGTCTGTATGGCGGGGTCGCCGTAGCGCTTCCTGCAATCGGTGAAGCTGCTCTTTTTGGCTCTGTCGCTGCGGATGCGCTCAATGTCGACATCGGTTATCAATATATAATCGCTCGTCAGGGGCTTCTCCTGCTCGCAAAGGAGCTTGCCGTTCTCGGCGATAAGCGAATGACCCGAGAAAACAAGGTCGGTGGTCGATTCAAGGCTGCCTGCCGAGCAGTAGGCATAGGCGCAGATGCTGCCCGCCGACTGCTGAATAACTATCTGACGGCGGTATTCACGCTTTGCAATAACTTCATTGCTGGCGGAGAGATTGGCTATGACCTCCGCGCCCGCAAGACAGAGCAGAGTGCTCGGGGGCAGGGGCGCCCAGAGATCCTCGCAGATCTCGAAGCCGACCTTAACGCCGCCGAGGTCAAACACGGAGCTGCCGACCGGTACGGTGTAGCTCTCGCCGCTTATACCGAGCTCGGCCGAAGTTATCGACTCGGGAGCGCCGTCCGCAGAGTCAAACCATCTCTTCTCATAGAATTCGCCGTAATTCGGGATAAAGGTCTTGGGCACAACGCCCACGACCCTGCCGCCGAAGAAAATGACGGCGCAGTTATAAAGCGAGCCGCTCATCACGACGGGGGCGCCGACCGCGAAGGCAACGCCGCATTTGGCGCTCTCCGCGGCAAGCGTGTCAAGCGCCGACTTGACCCCGTCACCGAGGGTGCGCTGAGCGAATAGATCGGCGCAGGTGTAGCCGGTCAGCCCCAGCTCGGGGAAAACAAGCAGATCGACATTCTTATCGGCGGCGCTGCGGATATAATCCACGGTGCGCTGCGTATTCAGCTCCACATCCGCCACCTCAACGTCGGGGACGGCGCAGGCTACTCTGAAATAATCAAACATATCATGACCTCTTTCGGTTCTTTGATATTTTACGGCTGGACGGGCACGGGGTGAGCCTCGCTCACATGCTCAATGGTGATGAAATTATTCCTTGCCGCGTAAGCCCACTTCATACCGAATATCTTGCAAGCTGCGTCAAGGGGCACATAGAGCTGACCCTCGTTGCCTCGAAATACTTTATTGCCCATCTCGACCTCGCCGTTCGGCGTTTCGGCTTTGCTGCTGCCCTCGTTAAAGGCGGCGCTCCTGCCGTAGACCGAAAGCTCCACTCTGCCGGGCTTCCTTGCGACCTCGCCGCCGATGAAGCCGATGAGGGTAGCAAAGGGGGCATACCACACGCCGTCGATGCACACGGGCGGGAGCGAAGCGGCGCAGAGACCGAGGTCAACGCCCTTGAACATGGTCCTCGTCCTGCCGGGGCCGAATACGGGAGCGACCCTGTAGGGTCTTATCTCGTCCTTGGCCTTATCAATGCAGCATTCGTCGACCACTCTGCCGTCGTCAAGCTCGGAGATAAACGTGGCTTTATCGCCGTCGATCTCGATAAGGGCATACATGCAGTTGAATTCCTCCTGCGGATAATATGAGCAATGCCATATCTTATCGCAGGTCTTGGTGCCGGGAGGATTCATGTGACCGTTGCCCAGCTCATAATGGACAGTGCCCTGTGACGGGCGGTCAAAAAGCTCCTCATTGCGTATCGGATAGCTTCTTGAGAAATTATGCTCGTGACCCGAGAAAAGCACATCGAGCTTCTCCATGCCCTCGCGCATCATCGGGTAAGCGTCGTCATTCGCAAGATTTGAGCCGCTGTAATATATCGGGAAATGGTATGCTCCGAATTTCCACGTCTTATCGGAGGCGTCGAGATCCTTTATCAGCCAATCGTTGACAAGTTCGGGCTCGTTGACGCCCATGATCGCAAAATGGACGTTGCCGTAGTCAAAGGAATAGTTCTCGGGGCGCCAGCCCTCGGGGCCGTTGAGCGGATAGGAATAGGCAAGCTCGGCGTTGAAGAATTCCGCAGGCTCGGCATAGTATCTGCCCTGCTCGGTGGGGAAATACTGCTTGAAGCCCCTGTTATCGTGGTTGCCGCAGCACATCATATAGGGCAGGTGCTCCATAACGCCCTCCATGCCTTCGTACATGGCGTTCCACTGTATCTCATGCTGGCCGCAGTTGGTGTTATCGCCCGCGGTGAGGATGAATTTAACGTCGGGGTGCTTCTTGAGCACGTTCTTGAGGAATTTATTGAGGGCGGAATAATCGGGGTTATAATGGTCGTTATCCTTCTGATGATCCGAGATGGCGATGAATTTGAACTTGGTCAAATTCTCCTCCTCTGTGTCGAAATAATACTCCTCGCTGCGCTCCTCGGCGCTGCCGCAGGTGTAATAATAACGGGTGCCGGGCTTCAGACCCTCGAGCTTCGCCCAAAAAAGTCTGCTGACGCTGACGTCGCTCTTGAATTCATTTGTTATCGCCTGAACTCTCTTTTTTTCTCCGCCTTTTTCGCTGAACTCGACATAGCCCTCGGTCACCTCGGCGCTCGCACGCCATGTGATCGTCATCGAGGTCTTGGCGTCGCCCGAGATGCTGACCATGATATGGTCGGGCTTCTTTGCGGCAAGTCTGTAATTCGGCTGTCTTTCCATATATTTTACCTCACATTATCTTAAATAATCTCGCGCCGTGGGCGTTAACTTTTGCCTTTAATTCGCCGCCGTCAAGCGGATACTCTTCGTGCGCCCAAAGGTCGCGAGCCTTGTATTCTCTGCCGCCGACGGCGATATCGGTGATATCAAACGATATCTCCCGCTCGGCTTCGTCAGTATTGAAAAGGGCTATGTATTTGCATTCTTCGCCCTTTGCGGCCCAAATAATCTCTCCTCTGCCCTGCGTCTCGTCACGGCGGAGCTGCCGCGCGGAATGCGAATTTTTGAGCATATCTATAAGCTCCGAATTCGTCAGCAGCGAGAGGGTGAATTCGTCATTTAGGCGCATCTCCGCGCCTATCATAAGCGGCGAGCGGAAGATGCTCCAAAGGGTCATCATCGTTATCTGCTCGTCGTGAGTGAATCTTGTGTATCGCTCGGTGTTGCCTCTGCCGCCCGCCACGGCGAGCCTGCCGATGGGCAGCATATCGCAGTCGGGGTATGCGCCTGTCTGCACATAGTCCTGCCACGCAAGGCAGCGGTCAAACATATCGTGAAGCCTGTCCCAATTATCCCAGAAATCGCCCGTCATGCGCCACATATTGGCGTTCGCGGCAAGGTGCCCATGCTCGCTGACGGGGGCGGGTCCCGGCGAAAGGCTCAGCACCATATCCCTGCCGCAGCGGTCGATGGCCTTGCGGAGCATCTCTATCTCGCCCCGCGCGGAATACGGGTCATTGGGCTTAAATTCGGTGTTGGCGATATCGTCGCACTTGATGAAATCGACGCCCCACGAGGCATAAAGCTCTAAGAGCGAATCGTAATACTCCTGCGCTCCCCTCTTGTGCGGGTCAACGCCGTACATATCGGTGTTCCACGGGCAGACGGAGAACTGCTGCGCTATATCCCTTGCGGTCAGCCTCTCGCATTTTATCGCCGTGCCCGCATGGACGGCCTGCCTCGGGATGCCACGCATTATATGAATGCCGAATTTCAGCCCGAGGGCGTGAATTTTATCGGCTATCTGTTTGAATCCCTTGCCGCCCGCCGAGGACGGGAAGCGCTCGACCGAGGGTATCAGGCGGGAATATTCATCCATGCACAGCGGCGCAAAATTGTGATAATCGAAGCCGTCAGCCGTCGGCTCCGACCACTGGATATCGCAGACGACGTATTCCCAACCGTATTCTTTAAGATATTTTGCCATGTATTCGGCGTTGCCGAGCAGTTGCTCCTCATTGACCGAAGCTCCGTAGCAATCCCAACTGTTCCACCCCATGGGCGGGGTCGGGGCAAGTTTCTTATGCATGGTGTTCTTCCTTTCGGTAAACTCTGACGCAAAACTCCGCCTGCGTCACAAGGCGGTCGACCCCGTCGAGCTTCTGCTGATCGGCTCTGCCGGTTTTGTAATAATACGGGGTCATTTTAAACAGCGCAAGCACGGCGGCATTATCGGCAAGCTCCAATTCGGCGGATATCCTGCGCTCATCGACAAGCTCAAAGCCGTCAAGCTGCGGCTCCGGCATTTCGTTCCTGTAGGGCTTGTCATAGACAAGCTGCTTTAGCGAAAAAAGGTGATCCTCGGCGGGGATAACTCTGATCAGCACTCCGCCGTCTTTCAGAACCCTTCGGAATTCATCATCCGCCTCGGGTGAAAAAATATTGAGCACGCAGTCGCATTCGCCGCTCGCAACGGGCAGCGAAAACACACCCGCAACGGCGGTCTCCGCGCCGCATTTGCGCTTTGAGAAATACTCGAGGGCGTCCTTTGAGATATCGACCCCGAGCACCTGAGCCGACGGCAGCGCCGCTTTGACGCCCGCCGTGTAATAGCCCTCGCCGCAGCCCGCGTCAAGGATAACGGCGTCGGGCGGCAGCAATTCCCTGCATACGGCGCAGACCTCGTCACGCAGGAAGGAATAATACCCCGCATTGAGGAAATCACGCCTCGACCTGACCATTACGCGGTCGTCGCCGTGGCGTTTAGCACCCGAGCTTTGTGAGAGCAGCAGATTGACGTAGCCGAATTTTGACTTGTCGAAGCAGTGGTTGCCCTCGCAGCGCAGGAGCGAGCCGCAGTCCGCAAGCCCGCCGCCGCACACGGGGCATATGAATCCCGACATATTAGGCATATTAAATCTCCGAAAGGCTGCATCAACACTCCGTCGGAGACAATGATGCAGCCTTGAATGCAATTATTCCTCGGCCTTTTTAAAGCCGTATTTGATAAGTATGTTATTGATCCTGTCCTTGGGATCGAGCAGCTTGCTGACCGATTCGTCGTGGTTGAGCGTGTCGATTATATAAGCGCAATACTTGGACATATCAACGCTCACATACCACTCTCTCGCCAGCAGCTCGGGGGTAGAATAAATAAGATTTGTGGTGAAAACCTTGCTGATGAGGCCGTCGGCATAAGCCTTGTCAAAGGTCTTGAGACCGTTGCAGAATAGGCCGAAGGAGGCGCAGATGAAGATCCTGTTTGCCTTGAGCTCCTTGAGCCTTGTGGCGACCTCTATCATGGAGTCGCCCGAGGATATCATATCGTCGATGATGATAACATCCTTGCCCTCGACATTGTCGCCGAGGAATTCATGCGCCACTATAGGATTCCTGCCGTCAATAATGGTGGAGTAGTCGCGGCGCTTATAGAACATACCGAGGTCAACGCCGAGCACGGAGGAGAAGTAGATACATCTGCCCATGCCGCCCTCATCGGGTGAAATGACCATCATGTGGTCACTGTCAATGTTGAGGTCTGTGATATTTTTGCACATCGCCTTTATCATCTGATAAACGGGCTGCACATTCTCAAAGCCGCTCTGAGGAACCGCATTCTGGACTCTGGGATCGTGCGCGTCAAAGGTGATGAAATTATCCGCACCGTAATTGAGGCAAAGCTCACGGAGCATATCGGCGCAGTCGAGGGATTCTCTGCTCAGGCGTCTGTGCTGCCTGCCCTCATAGAGCATGGGCATGATGACGGTTATCTTCCTTGCCTTGCCCGCCACGGCGCTTATAGCCCTCTTGAGGTTGGCGTAGTGGTCGTCAGGGCTCATCGGGTGATTCTTGCCGTACATCTTATACACGACGCCGTAATTGAACGGATCACAGAGGATGAAGAGGTCAAAGCCTCTTATAGTCTCCTTGATAACGCATTTACCCTCGCCCGTACCGAATCTCGGGAAGGAGGCGTTGATGATGTAGGAATCTCTCTGATATCCGTCAAACTGGATAGACTCCTTATGCTCGTTTTTCCATTCTCTTCTCCACTTGACAAGATAGTAGTCTATCTTGCTTGCAAGCATCTCGCAGCCGGGCAGAGGAATTATGCCGAGCTTGCCGACGGGAATGGATTTAAAATCTTCGTATTCAGCCATTGCGGTTCCCTCCAAATCTTATTATAAAACTATTCTACAATATTTTGGAGAATTTGAAAAGGGAATATCGAAAAAAGGCGGTGAAAATTTGTATAAAATAAAACATTATATTTTGGTTATTTTGCCGAGATTGATGCAACCGTTACAGCACATAGCTGCGGTCGATATTGATAACGCAGAAGCATTTGCCGTTCCTCTGCCTGACACGTTTCTCGACCTCCGCCCTGAACTGCTCCTCGCTGAGCTTTGATCTATAGGGCAAAACGACGTCAAATATAAGATTGGTGTGGGTCGGGCCGTCCACCACTCTGAAGTCGTGGATAGTCGCGTCCGATTCTATCTCTTTAACCGTCTCGGTCACGAGCGCCCTGAATCTGTCGGTCTCCTCATCATTGACCATAATAGGATCCATGTGAATGGAAAGCTCGATGCCGAGCTTCTCCCGCACCTCGCGCTCGATAAGGTCTATCATATCGTGAGCGGTCAGCAGGTCTGCGTCGGCGGGCACCTCGGCGTGAAGCGAACCGATCACCCTTGAATGGCCGTAGCTGTTGAGCACAATATCGTGAATGCCGATTATCCCGTCGTGTGAGAGCACGAGCTTTTGCAGCTTGTCGACGGTCTCTTTGCCAGGAGGCTCGCCGAGCAGCGGCCCCATCGTGTCACGGATTATGCCGATGCCCGTGAAAATAACGAAGCAGGCGACGATGATACCCATAACCGCGTCAACGGGCAGCGATGTGAAGCCCGAGGCGATAAGGGCGATGAGCGAGCACGAGGTGGCGGCGATATCACCTATGCTGTCTGCGAATACGGCGTTGACAGCGACGGAATCTATCCGCCTGCCTATCGAGCGGTTAAAGAGCGCAAGCCAAAGCTTCGCGGCGATGGATACCGCAAGGGTGACCGCCGCGGGCACGCTGAACACGGTCGGCTCGGGATTTGTGAATTTGTCAACGGAGCCTTTGATAAGCTCAACGCCGGTTATCAGGATAAAGAAAGCGAGCGTCAGCGCCGAGACGTATTCCATACGGCCGTGGCCGAAGGGATGCTCCTTGTCGGCGGGCTTGCCCGATATCTTGAAGCCGATAAGGCTGATGATGGACGAAACCGCGTCAAAGAGATTGTTGACGCCGTCGGCGACCACAGCTATACTGTGCGCCGCGGAGCCGAATATCAGCTTGAAGAGAGACAGCAAAGCGTTCAGCGCTATGCCGACCGCCCCGCTGAGTACTCCGTAACGCATTCTGACGGCTTCGCTGCCGGTATTTTCACTGTCCCTGATAAAAAGTTTGATAAGCAGCCTTGTCACGGGATCACTCCTCGGTCAAATCTTTTGAAATGTGTACGTCGAGCTGGTCATAGGGAATTGCGATTTTATTCTCGTCGAATGCGAGCTTGACCGCTTCCTGCATATAATAAAATACGTTCCAATAATCGTCGGTATGACACCAGACGAGGCAGGAAATATTCACCGAGCTTGCCGCCTGAGCGCTCACAGCGATTATCGGCTCGGGTTCGGTCAGGATAAGCTCGTTTTTACGCACCGTTTGGGCTATAACTTCCTTTGCTTTGGCGATATCGGCGTCGTAGGATATACCGAAAACAAGGTCTATCCTGCGCTTGCTCTCGGAATTATAGTTGATTATGTTGCTGCCGGTTATATGTGAATTCGGCACTATAACTCGTTTATTATCAACAGTTATAAGCTCGGTATACATCATTTTAATCTCGTGCACCTTGCCGCTGACCGTGCCGAGGTCGATATAATCACCGCTCTTGAACGGGTGGTTGATGAGTATCTGAATACCGCTGGCGAATTGGCTGACGCTCGCCTGCAAGCCGAGGCCGGCGGTGATGCCGGCGGCGCCTATGGCGGCTATGAACGAATTGACGTCCACATTCATCGTCGAAAGTGCCGACAAAATGACCGCAAATTTAAGCAGCAGCACGACGATGGTCTTGATAAAGGTATGTATCGACGGGTCGAGGCATCTTGCCCTCATGCCCTTGACCACCAGCTTGCCCACGAGGTTTGACAGCACGAAGCCGACGACCACTATTATGACCGCGCCGAGCAGCAGCGGCGCCTTTGAAACGACAAATTTCACCACATCATCCCACTCAGGGAAAATGTTTGATTCTGCAAGTTCTATATCTCCGACTTTCATATTTATCTCCTTTCACTCACGGCTCAAAATCCACTTTGCGTAATTTTGAGCATTTACAAATGATATTGTACTCTTTTAAAAGCAAATTGGCAATACTGCC
>FR888241.1:14292-23104 GCA_000431775.1 Clostridium sp. CAG:413
AAAGTGCCAATACTGCCGCAACTAAAATTTTTAAAACAGTCTTTTTTGTCAAAAAGTCTATTGAAATTCTCAAAAAAATACTCTATAATTTAATCTAATTAAAAATATAAAGAAGGTGAAAGAAACATGGCCTCCGAGGTTATAAACGCAGTGCTCAGCGCGGAAAAAGCCGCAGCGGACTCCTATGCGGAGTCCGTTCAAAAATGCGACTTGCTCAAAGCCGAAGCCCACGAAAAGGCAAGATCCATCCAAAGAGAAATGAAGGACGAAGCCCTCGCAAAGGCAAAAGAGATCAAGGCCCATGCCGAAGCCGAAGCTGCAAAATTGCAGGAGGAAGCCTCAAAAAATGCAGCAGCCGAGGCAGCCCGTCTCAAGGCCGACGCTCTCGGCAAGAGCGACGGCGCGGTCAAAACTCTTTTATCCCGTTTCATCTGACTCAGGCAATAATCAATTAATCTTTAACGATAGGAGGTGTTTTCTTGGCAAAACTCAAAATGAAGTATCTCGAAATCGTTGCACCGCTCGAGCAAAGCAAGGAGATAGTCGATATGCTCCAGCTCCGCTCGGTCATCGAGCTTCACTCGCATGAGGAGCAGGAGGGGCTGACCTCGCTCGAATCCGGCAGGACTGCGGCTCAGCTCACAAAATACCGTGACTGCGCTCAGACCGCCCTCGACATCCTCAACCGCTACGCCCCCGCAAAGAAGGGGCTGGTCGAGTCGTTTATCCCCGAGCTTCGCGAGATGACCGTATCCGAGTATCTCGGTAAATCCGATCAGGCTGATGAGCTGCTCTCCCTCTGCTACAAGATATGCGACAGCGAGAAGGGCATTGCGGAGGCAAAAGCGGCTATCGCCCGTTACGGCGCTCTGCGCGAGGGTCTTGAGCCTTGGCTCGGCCTCGACGTGCCGATGAAATTCAGCGGCACTCAGACCACGGCGGCGTTTATAGGCACCCTGCCCGAGGACTACACGGCTCAGAGCCTTGATATCGCCCTCGCCGAAGTCCTCGACCCCGAATGCGGCTTTGAGTGCGAGGTGATATCGCATTCAAAGGAAAGAAGCTGCATCTTTGCTGTATGCAATAAGAGCAGCTCCGAGGAAGTGTTCAACGCGCTGCGAGGCCTCGGCTTCGCTTACCCGACCGACCCGACCAAGCACCCGCCGAGGGTTCGTTACGAACGCTATGCCGCGGAGATCGAAAAGCTCCGCGAGCAGATAAAGCAGAGCGGCGAATATATCGCCTCACTCGGCGACAGGCGCAGCGATATCGAATTCGCACGGGACTATTTCTCGATAAGGACCGACAAATATGAGGCTCTGGGCAGCATTTGCGCCAGCGAGAGCGTGATAGTCATCGACGGCTATGTGGCCGAGAAAAACGTTGACAAGCTCGTGGCAAAGCTCGAGAAGAAATTCACCGTTGCGGTCTCCGTCACGGAGCCGCCGGAGGATGCGGATATCCCGGTCTTGCTTGAAAACAACAGATTCAACGCCCCGATGGAAGCGATAACCGAAATGTACGCGCTCCCGTCCAAGGACGACCCGGACCCCAGCCCGGTAATGGCATTTTTCTATTATTTCTTCTTCGGATTAATGCTCTCGGACGCCGGCTACGGCCTGCTGATGGTCATTTTCACAACGATAGCCAAGAAAAAATTCAAGCTCAGCGACAAAATGCGTAAGACGATGGATCTGTATTTTTACTGCGGCATCTCTACCGTATTTTGGGGCGCAATGTTCGGCGGCTGGTTCGGCGATATAATCCCCGTTATCGCCAACAACTTCTTCGGAAAAAACCTGACTACCGCAGACATCGCCATATGGATGGATCCCCTCTCGGGCAACAATCCCATGACGCTGCTGCTGTTCTCATTCCTCTTCGGCATATGCCACCTCTTCCTCGGCCTCGCCGTCAGGCTGGTAATGCTTTGGAAAGAGGGCAAGAAGCTCGACGCGCTTTGCGACACCGTGCCCATCTATCTGCTCGTAACGGGCATAGCCCCGATATGCGCCAACATGGTGGCCGGCGGCTTCCCGCAGACGGTGCTCACAGTCGGCAAATACCTTGCCATTGCAGGCGCAGCGCTTGTAGTGCTGACCTCCGGGCGCTCGTCAAAGAAGCTGCTCGGCAAGCTCGGCGGCGGCCTTTACGGTCTTTATAATGTCGGCTCGGGCTACCTCGGCGACGTGCTTTCATACTCAAGGCTGCTCGCCCTGAGCCTTTGCACAGGCGTTATCGCCCAGGTCGTCAATATGCTCGGCACTATCCCGTCGAATCCCGTTGCAAAGGGCATTCTGCTCTTCTTTGTCTTTATCTTCGGCCACACGGTGAATATCGCTATCAACATGATAGGCACCTATGTCCACACCAACAGGCTCCAATACGTTGAGCTGTATTCAAAATTCTATGAGGGCGGCGGCAGAGCCTTCGCCCCGTTCGGCACAAATACAAAATATATTTCTCTCAAGGAGGAAAAAGTCAATGAATAATCTCGGTATAGTTTTTGCACTCGTAGGCGCTGCTTTCGCAGCCATTTTCGCAGGCATGGGTTCGGCTAAGGGCGTCGGCCTCGTCGGTCAGGCAGGCGCAGGCGTCATCACCGAGGATCCCTCAAAATTCGGTAAAGTCCTTATTCTCCAGATACTCCCCGGCACCCAGGGCCTTTACGGCTTCCTTGCAGCCATCCTTGTTCTTCTCCAGGTCGGCATCATCGGCGGCTCCTATGAGCCTATCTCGCTTGCAAGAGGCCTGCTCTATTTCGCAGCCTGCCTGCCCATCGCCATTGTCGGCTACTTCTCGGCAATAGCTCAGGGCAAAGCCGCAGCGGCGGGCGTTAGCATCGTTGCCAAAAAGCCCGACCAGAGCGGTAAGGCGATCACTCTCGCCGTCATGGTCGAGACCTACGCCGTGCTTGCCCTGCTTGTTTCCCTGCTTTCAATCATAAGCGTTTCCGGCCTTGATGTTTGATTAAGCGAGAGGATGAACTCCCGATGACAGGTTTAGAAAAAATTGTTTCAAAAATAAACTCCGACGGGAAAGCAAGATGCGATTCCGCCGAGGCCGCAGCGGCAGCCGAGTGCGATAAGATAATCGCCGCTGCCCGTGAGGACGGCCAAAAGAATGCCGACGCAATTATCGCCGCCGCCGAAAAGGAGAGCGAGCAGATAATCGCCGTTGCGAAATCCGGCATCACTCAGCAGGAGAGGCAGACGCTGCTCGCCGCAAAGGTCGAGGCGGTCAACGAGACTCTCAATAAGCTGCTCGCGGCCGTTAAAGCTCTGCCCGAGGATCAATACTTTGCCTCGGTCATCAAGCTCGCCTCCGAGAGCGCCATGAAGGGCGAATGCACCGCATACCTCGGCTCGGAGGATCTCGCAAGGCTGCCCGCCGATTTTGAGGCGCGTCTTTGCTCCGCTCTGAGCGCAAAAGGCTCGACCTGCACCCTTTCAAAGGAAGCGGCCCGCATTGAGAGCGGCATCATGCTCGTCTACGGCGATATCGAGGTCAACTGCACCTTTGAGGCCGTTATCGAGTCAAGCGCCGAGGAGCTGAAGGCTCAGATCGGCGAAATGATATTTTAGGCGGTGAAGAATATGCACGAAACCGAATACGCCTACGCCGTGGCGAGGATAAGAGCCAACGAAACGAAGCTGCTCACACGAGCCGATATTGATCAGCTCATTGAGGCGGAGAGCTATGAGGCGGCAGTCAGACTGCTTGCCGACAAGGGCTTTGCCGTCCCCGAAAAAGGCGAGAGCTTCGACATTGCGGAGAAGGATCTGAGC
Organism: Clostridium sp. CAG:413; assembly: GCA_000431775.1. Taxonomy (GTDB): domain Bacteria; phylum Bacillota; class Clostridia; order Oscillospirales; family Acutalibacteraceae; genus CAG-177. The sequence goes on from FR888241.1 coordinate 18,081, forward strand.
GGCGCATGGGAGCTGATCGAAGAATGCGCCCCCGACGCCGAGCTGCTTGAGGCGCTCGTCATTGCAAACGACTTCACCAATCTCAAGGCAGCGGTGAAATGCGTTTTCTCCGACCTTGACCCCGTAGCATACTACATTTATCCCTGCGTTACCGACACGGCCGTTATTACCGAAGCTATCAAGAACAACGACCTTGAGCTGCTGCCCGAATATCTGCGCCCGTGCGCCGAGAAGGCTATGACGGCGGTATCCAAGCTCTCGAGCGGTCAGCTTGCGGAAACTGCGATAGACAAAGCCTCGCTTGAGGCTCGCCGCAGCTTCGCCGCAAAGGCGGGCAGCCCCCTGCTTGAGGGCATAGCCGACCTGCTTGCGGTCGCCGCAAATATCAAGCTCGCTCTGCGCTGTGCAAAGATGAATAAGAGCGCGGACTTCGCCCTTGACGCCGCCTGCGAGAGCAGCCTCGACTTTGAGGAGCTGCTGAGCCACTGCTCAACACCCGAGAAAGCCGCCGAATATATCGCGGCGACGGATTACGGCTTCCTTGCCGAGAGCCTCGGCGAGAGCTTCACGGCGTTTGAGAAGCAGTGCGACAACGAGATAGTCTCAAGGCTTGAGAACGCTAAATACGCGACCTTCGGCCCCGACCCGCTGATAGCTTATTACTACGCAAAGCAGGCGGAGGCAAAAAACGTCAGAATAATCCTCTCCGCCAAGGCAAGCGGAGTCCCCGCAGAGATAATTTCAGAGAGAGTGAGGGAGATATATGTATAAGATAGCCGCCATGGGCGATAAAGACAGCATCTACGGCTTCGCCTCGCTCGGCATCAGCATATTCCCCGTCACCGACCCCGCCGAGGGCGCTCACACTCTGAGGAAGCTCGCCGACAACGGCTACGGGGTAATATATATAACGGAGCAGCTCGCCGAGGGGATGCTCGAGGAGATCGAGCGTTACGCCTCAAGGCCGCTGCCCGCCATAGTTCCCGTGCCCGGTGTCAGGGGCAATACGGGGCTCGGGCTTGACAGCGTCAGCAAATTCGTCGAGAAGGCCGTCGGCTCCGATATACTGTCATAAACTAATGAAAGGCGTGGCACACAAGAAATATGAGTAAAGGTGTTATAACTAAGATCTCCGGTCCGCTCGTCGTTGCCTCCGGCATGAGAGACGCCAATATGTTTGACGTCGTGCGTGTCAGCGACAGCCGTCTGATCGGTGAAATAATAGAAATGCACGGCGACCGAGCCTCGATCCAGGTCTATGAAGAGACCTCGGGCATAGGCACGGGCGAGCCCGTCGAATCCACTAACGAGCCGCTGAGCGTTGAGCTCGGCCCCGGCCTCATCAAGGGCATATTCGACGGTATCCAGCGCCCGCTGAACGTCATACGCGACCTCGTGGGCAACAGCCTGACGAGGGGTATAGAGGTTCCCGCCCTGAGCAGAGACGCCCGCTGGCACTTTGTTCCCACCGTCAAGGCGGGCGACAGGGTCAATGGCGGCGACGTGCTCGGCACGGTCAAGGAGACCGATATAGTCAACCACAAAATAATGGTTCCCCCTGCCGTCTCCGGCACGGTCAAGAGCATAAGCGAGGGGGATTTCACCGTCACCGACCCCGTAGGCGTTATCACCAAGGATAACGGTGAAGATTACACATTCACCCTCATGCAGAAGTGGCCTGTCAGAAAGGGCAGACCCTATGCAAAGAAGCTCTCGCCCGACGTGCCCCTTGTAACGGGTCAGAGAGTTATCGACGCACTCTTCCCGATAGCCAAGGGCGGCGTTGCCGCGATTCCCGGCCCGTTCGGCAGCGGCAAGACCGTCACCCAGCATCAGCTTGCGAAATGGGCTGAGGCGGATATCGTCGTCTACATCGGCTGCGGCGAACGCGGCAACGAGATGACCGACGTTCTTAACGAATTCCCCGAGCTTATCGACCCGCACACAGGCAAATCGCTCATGGAGCGCACGGTGCTGATAGCCAACACCTCCGATATGCCCGTTGCAGCCCGTGAGGCTTCAATATACACCGGCATCACGATAGCCGAATACTTCCGCGACATGGGCTACTCCGTCGCTCTTATGGCGGACTCCACCTCACGTTGGGCGGAGGCTCTGCGTGAAATGTCCGGCAGGCTTGAAGAGATGCCCGGCGAGGAGGGCTACCCCGCTTACCTCGGCAGCCGCCTTGCACAGTTCTACGAGAGAGCCGGTCGAGTTATTTCGCTTGGCACAAACGGCAGAGAGGGCGCTCTCTCCGTTATCGGTGCGGTTTCGCCCCCCGGCGGCGACATCTCGGAGCCCGTTTCGCAGGCGACCCTTCGTATAGTCAAGGTCTTCTGGGGCCTTGACTCGGCTCTCGCCTACAAGCGCCACTTCCCCGCCATCAACTGGCTCACCAGCTACTCGCTCTACGCCGATTCGCTCGGCAAATGGTTCAACGCAAACGTCAGCGACGAATGGATGACCCTCAGAGGCAGGCTTATGAGCCTCCTTTCGGACGAAGCCGCCCTTGACGAGATAGTCAAGCTCGTCGGTATGGACGCGCTCTCCGCCCCCGACAGGCTCAAGATGGAGGCTGCCCGCTCAATCAGAGAGGACTTCCTGCATCAGCTCGCGTTCCACGAGGTGGACACCTATTCATCGCTCAAAAAGCAATATTATATGATGAAGCTCGTCACCGAATTCTATGACGAATCGCTCGACGCACTCGGCAAGGGCGCGGATATCGAGGATATCGTCAAGCTGCCTGTCAGAGAGTCGATAGGCAGATTCAAGTATATCCATGAGGATAATATCGACGACGAATACGCAGCCGTATCGGCCGCCCTTAAAAAGCAGCTCAAGAACGCTGTGGACAGCAAGGAGGAATTCTGATGCCCAAGGAATACAGAACGATACAAGAGGTCGCAGGCCCCCTTATGCTCGTGCGTGAGGTCGAGGGCGTCGCATATAACGAGCTCGGCGAGATAGAGCTTGCAAACGGCGAAAAAAGGCGTTGCAGAGTCCTTGAAGTCGACGGCACGAATGCCCTTGTGCAGCTCTTTGAAAGCTCGACCGGCATCAATCTCGCCGAGAGCAAGGTGCGCTTCCTCGGCAGACAGATGGAGCTGGGGCTTTCGCTCGACATGCTCGGCAGAGTTTTCGACGGTCTCGGCAGACCAATTGACGGCGGCCCCGAGATAATCCCCGAGAAACGCGCGGATGTCAACGGCGTTCCGATGAACCCCGCCGCAAGAAGCTATCCGCAGGAATTCATCCAGACCGGCGTGTCCGCTATCGACGGCCTCAACACCCTTGTCAGAGGTCAGAAGCTGCCGATATTCTCAATGTCCGGTCTGCCCCACGCCAACCTTGCCGCTCAGATAGCAAGGCAGGCAAAGGTCAGGGGCACCGACGAGCAATTCGCCGTTGTCTTTGCCGCAATGGGCATCACCTTCGAGGAATCCGACTACTTCGTCCAGAGCTTCCGCAGCACGGGCGCTCTCGACAGGACGGTCATGTTCTCAAACCTCGCAAACGACCCCGCGATCGAGAGAATAGCTACCCCCAAGATGGCGCTCACCGCCGCAGAGTACCTTGCCTTTGACAAGGGTATGCACGTGCTCGTCATCCTGACCGATATCACCAACTACGCAGACGCCCTGCGTGAAGTCTCCGCCGCAAGGAAAGAAGTGCCCGGCAGGCGCGGATACCCCGGCTATATGTATACCGACCTCGCCTCTATCTATGAGAGAGCGGGCAGGCAGAGAGGCAAGCAGGGCAGCATTACGATGATACCCATACTCACCATGCCCGAGGACGACAAGACCCACCCCATCCCCGACCTTACGGGCTACATCACCGAGGGTCAGATAATCCTCAGCCGTGAGCTTTTCCGCAAGGGCATCAACCCGCCCATCGACGTGCTCCCCTCCCTCTCCCGACTCAAGGACAAGGGCATCGGCGAGGGCAAGACCAGAGCCGACCACTCCAACACGATGAACCAGCTCTTCTCCGCCTACGCCAGAGGTAAGGACGCCAAGGAGCTGATGGTCATCCTCGGCGAGGCAGCTCTGACGGATATCGACAAGCTCTATGCAAAATTCGCCGACGAATTCGAGAAGGTCTATGTCTCCCAGGGCTTCGACACCAACAGGAGCATTGAAGAGACCCTCGACATCGGCTGGAAGCTGCTCTCCATCCTGCCCAGGAGCGAGCTCAAGCGTATCAGCGACGAGCTGCTCGACAAATACTACGGCAAGGTATGAGCCGCCGCGGTTTTGTGAAAGGAGTGACAGCACTTGGCAATTCTTAACGTCAACCCCACGAGAATGGAGCTGACAAACCTCAAGCGCAAGCTCGTCACCGCCCGCCGAGGCCACAAGCTGCTCAAGGATAAGCGGGATGAGCTGATGCGCCGCTTCCTCGATCTTGTTCGTGAGAATAAAAAGCTCCGTATCGAGGTGGAGGATGGCATAAAGCAGGCGAACGCCGCAATGTCGGTCGCCCGCTGCGTGATGAGCGACAAGGCGCTCGACGTGGCGCTCATGCTGCCCACTCAGGAGATGAGCCTTGATGTGGGCGAGAAAAACGTGATGAGCGTTATGATCCCCGTCTTTGACGTGCGTTTCAAGACTGCGGACGAAAATGACATCTATTCCTACGGCTTTGCCGAGACCTCGGGCGACCTCGACACGGCGGTAAAGGCGCTGTCGGATATAATGCCGAAGATGATACGCCTCGCCGAGATCGAGAAATCCTGCCGCCTGATGGCGGACGAGATCGAGAAGACCCGCCGCAGGGTCAACGCCCTTGAGCATGTGATGATCCCGCAATACGAGGAGACCATCAAATATATCTCGATGAAGCTCGACGAAAATGAAAGAAGCACCACGACCAGACTTATGAAAGTCAAGGACATGATGCTCGAGCAGGCTCACCACTACTCGTGATTTTCAGACATTTTTTGCTCATTAAATATATTAATTTATCTTAATATGTGTTGACAAAATCCTCTGAATCCCTTATAATTATGTCGCCGG
>FR888241.1:23176-37786 GCA_000431775.1 Clostridium sp. CAG:413
GCCGGTGTGGCGAAATCGGCAGACGCAAGGGACTTAAAATCCCTCGGTGGCAACACCGTACCGGTTCAAGTCCGGTCACCGGCACCAGAATGCCTTTGCTTGCGCGATCAAGGGCATTAATTAATGAATAATGAACGGTATAATGGATATAGATACTCTTTATCGAATTTGCAAGAGACGACAATTGCGGTATCTGTGTTCAAAGTATTGTTCATTGTTCATTTTTTATACCCTAAAAACAAAACTCGTTCAGTCACAGTGACCGAACGAGTTTTGTTACAGCTTTCTGGCAATCAGCATGGTTGTATTCTCAATTCTGAATGCTTTTTCAACATTTTCAAAGCCTGCGGATTGCATCATCTTTATTTGATTTGCCATGGTGCAAGGCGTGTCATAGTGGCAAAACACACCGTCAGGGACTCCCTGCTCCGCCCTTAAACGGGCACTTTCGGAGAACCAGAAGTCCTCCTCTTCCTGCTTTTCCACCATGTAATCGCACTCGATATAGACGCCGCCGTGTTTCAGCGAATCGAATATTTTCCTATATAATCCGCTCTTTAGCTCATGCGAAAAATGGTGCATAGTTTGAAAAGAAATGGCGCAGTCATAGCAATTCAAACCGAAGTCCACGGTAAAATAATCACCGCAAATCAAATTCATTCTTTTACTCGGATGCTTTTTGGCAAGCTCATCAAGCATAGCCTGAGTCAGGTCAATCGCCGTAACCTCTATATCGGGCAGTATTTCAAAGATCCTGTCAAGCTCCAGCCCCGTTCCGCTGCCCAAATCAAGCAGCTTCTCAGTTGACTTCGGCACAAGACTCGCCATTTTAATATATCCCTCTTTGCAGCCCTCAACATTGGTAAGCATATGCTCATCATAGCCGCTTACCCGAGCCGTAAAGAAATCTGACATTGTTTCCAACGAACTCATTATGTATACCTCAGTTTTGTAAAGTATTTTAGCCGTCAGCAAGTAATTCTTTCTCGATTTTTAACACATCGGGAAAAATAAGATTAATTCCTTTTCGCTGCAGAGCCAAAACTCTTTTAGCCTTACTTATGATCTCCGACTCAAGACGACCGTCAATCCTCACCGGTGCCGAAGCGTGCACATCAATATATTCGTTTTTTATATACTTTTCCGTTATCGGGCACATATTTTGTATCAAAAACGCCTTTTCAAAGCCCAACACTTTGCCGAAAGTAATAGTGTCACACTTACCGTATCGTGCAATTTTCGCACTATAATATCCTTTGAATTTGTTCACCCGTGATGAAAAAGGAATCATCCAATAAAGCCCCGTTCCCTCATCTTTGAAAGCATAGAAGCACGGGCGATCATGAGGGTCGCCGTTTACCGTTTCCTTATTTTGCATTAACATTTTGTCAGGAAAATCAATAAAATACTGATCGTCAATGTAATAAAAATGTCCCTCTTCCATAGCCATTTTAACTCTCCTAAAAAGAAAGGCTCCACTCTTTACGGAATGGAGCCTCAAACATTTGAACTCGACCTTTTAATTAGTCGCATATCGAGTAGCGACAAACATTTGAACTCGATCTTATTTCAGTTGCATATCGAGTTGCAACAAACATTTGAGATAGTTTCCTATCTGCGTTTATATTATAGCAGAAGGATTCCGCCTTTGTCAAGGGGTCGCAGCTCAAATGAGCGAATTTCTTCGCCGATATTATTATATGCAAATAAGCATATATATTTCCGTTAAAAATCAAAAACAGGGGAGCTGCGGCCGTTGCGGGCTTGCAGCTCCCTTATTGATTATACAGCTTATTCTGTGGCTTCGGGCGCGGTCTCGGGATGAGGCTCAGCCTCGGCGGGCTGTTGCTCGCCTTTCATAATAGCCTCGAACTCCTTGCCGTCGATCTTCTCCTCTTTAAGAAGAGCCTGCGCGACTGCGTGGAGCTTGTCGATATGCTCGCTGAGTATTTCCTTAGTCCTGGAATAAGCGTCCTTAACTATGCGCTCGATCTCCTCGTCAATCTGAGAAGCGACGCTCTCGGAATAATTCCTGACGTGGTTGAAGTCCTTACCGAGGAAGACCTCGTTGCTCTGATCGCCGAAAGCGATGGGGCCGAGCTTGTCGCTCATGCCGTATTTCGTGACCATGCTACGGGCTATCTCGGTCGCTCTCTCGATATCGTTTGATGCGCCTGTGGAGACGTCGCCGATAACGAGCGCCTCGGCAACTCTGCCGCCGAGCAAGCCTACAAGGCTGTCAAGCATCTCATTCTTTGAGGTATAGTTCTTATCCTCGGTGGGTCTGTGGAGCGTGTAGCCGCCCGCCATACCCCTTGGAATGATGGATATCTGATGCACGGGATCGACGTGGTCGAGGTAGAAGTTCGACACGGCGTGACCCGCCTCGTGATAAGCGGTCAGGCGCTTCGCCTTCTCGTTCATCTTATGCGACTTCTTCTCTGAGCCGACCTCGACTTTCAGCGCCGCCTCATCTATCTCAGCCATGGTTATGGCCTTCTTGCCCGTGCGGGCCGCGAGGAGGGCGGCTTCGTTGAGCAGATTCTCAAGATCGGCGCCCGTGAAGCCTACGGTGGCGTGGGCGATGCTCTCGAAGTCAACGTCCGGGGCGATGGGCTTACCCTTGGCGTGAACCTTGAGGATAGCAACCCTGCCCTTGGTGTCGGGATAATTAACCGTGACCTGACGGTCGAAACGGCCGGGTCTTAGCAGCGCCGGGTCAAGGATGTCGGGGCGGTTTGTGGCGGCGATGACTATAACGCCCTCATTCGCGCCGAAGCCGTCCATCTCAACGAGCAGCTGGTTGAGCGTTTGCTCGCGCTCATCGTGACCGCCGCCCATGCCTGCGCCTCGCCCCCCCGCCCAGGCCGGCGCCTCGGGGGCGGCCGACGGCGTCTATTTCATCAATGAATATTATCGAGGGGGAATTCTTCTTTGCCTGGTCAAAAAGGTCGCGCACTCTCGATGCGCCGACGCCGACATACATCTCGACGAAGTCGGAGCCTGAGATCGAGAAGAACGGCACGTTTGCCTCGCCCGCGACGGCTCTTGCAAGCAGAGTTTTACCCGTACCCGGAGGGCCTACGAGCAGCACGCCCTTGGGTATCCTTGCGCCGAGTGCGTCAAAGCGTGCGGGATTCTTGAGGAACTCGACTATCTCCGCCAGCTCCTCCTTCTCCTCATCTGCGCCCGCCACATCGTCAAAGGTGGTCTTGCGCTTCTCATCCTTGACCTGCTTGACTCTCGCCTTACCGAAGCTCATGGTTCGGTTGGTCTCGTTGGTCATGGTCTGATTCATTCGGCGGAACATGAAGAAGGTCAGCCCGCCCATCGCCGCAAGCAACAGCAACGTCGGCACGATATTATATATCCACTGCCCCGTAGAGCCTGTGATATAGCCCGCCTTTATCATTGAATCGGGGTGCTCACGGTTATACTTGATAACGCCCTCGTGGATATCCTCCACAAAGAGGTTGACGCTCGGCACGGTGAAGGTCTTCTCGGTATCGTCGCCGACGGTCTTATAGACCAGTGCGCCGCTGCTCAGGTTGAGCTTATACTCCGTGACCTTGCCCTCGTCAAAGAGCGCGACAAGCTGATAATACTCGAGCTTATCCCTCGACTGGGCGCTGATATAGTAGGAGAGCCCCGCAAGGAGCATAGCCGGTATCAGCAGATACGGCAGCAGCACGAGCAGCCTGCGCTTTGCATTCTTATTGTTCTTATTATTAGCCAATTGGAATTATCACTCCTTTAAGTAGCTTTCCACTCCGTGGGTCAATTATTATAGATCTCCTCCTTGAGGACGCCGATATAAGGAAGATTTCTGTATTTTTCATCATAATCAAGGCCGTAGCCGACCACGAATTCATCGGGCACCTCAGTGCCTGAGTAATCCGCCATCAGATCGACTACTCTGCGCTCGGGTTTGTCGAGCAGGGTGCAGATCTTAATGCTCCTGGGATTTCTGCCCTCAAGCAGACCTTTGACATAGCTGAGAGTCTTGCCCGAGTCAAGGATATCCTCGACGATAAGCACATCGTAGCCCTCAAGATTGATGTCAAGATCCTTGACTATCTTGACGGCGCCGGTGTTTGAAGTCTTTGCGCCGTAAGCGGAGGTGCACATGAAGTCTATCTTACAGGGCACGGTGATGCTCCTCATCAGATCCGCCATAAAGATAACAGAGCCTTTAAGAATGCTGACCATAAGCAGGTTTTTATCCTTGTAATCCTCGCTTATCTGTTTGCCGAGGCGCTTGACTATGGCGTGAAGCTCCTCTTCGCTGTAATAGACCTTCTCGATATCGTTGATAATATTCATGGTTGCCGTTCCTTCCTTTCATTTGACCCCATATTCATCTTTTTATCGTAACGAGCAGGATATTCTCCGTCCCGTCTGTAACGCAAACTCTTGAATCGCAGCCTATGCCCTCCGCAAAAAGGACTCCGCCGCCGTCGGCAAGCACGATCCTGCCGTTTCTCTCCTCGGGCGGTATCGCAAGCTCGTTGAAGAGCTTTTTGAGCGATTTGGTGCAGCCCCGAGCCTTGAGGCTCAGCCTGTCGCCCGCACGCCTTCCTCTTAAAATCGGCTTTCCTTGTATTTTATCATAATCGAGCCGATATTCCAAGACCTGTTTGGAAAGGTTTTGTAAATTATTTGTTTCACGCCTGTGAATTATGTGCGCCGTGACCCGAGCGCCGCCAAAAGTAAATTCGCCCTCGGCAAGCTCAAGCTCCGGCAGCTCCGGCAGCTCCTCGGCGGGGAATTCTATCAGCCCGTGCCTCACACGCACGGTAACGCCGCCGTTTATCTGAGCGCTGCCGCCCGTTTTGAGCAGCGAGAGCAGCCTCTCGACCGCCTCACGCTCCGGAGTGACGCCCGTATTCTCCTCGAGGGTCATCGCAAGCGCCCTGCGGGCAAGCGACGGATGAGCCTCGGCAAGCACTTGAGCCGAGCAGCCGCCGTCACGCCGAGCGGATTCGAGCAGCGAACGAGCCGTTTGAGTGAGCAGCTCTTCATCCTGGGCAAGCAGCTCCATACAGCCGCCCGCTGAGCGCTCAAACGCAGAATTCACGGATTTTAGCTGCGGGATGACCGTATGCCTTATCCTGTTGCGTGAGTATTTTATATCCGAATTCGTAGCGTCGGTCACAAATTCAATTGAATTCTCTTTGCAAAACCGCAGAATCTCATCCTTGGTGCAGTCGATTATCGGTCTGATTATCCTGCCTCTTACCGCGGGAATGGAGCAAAGCCCTCTGAGGGCGCTGCCCCTTGCAAAATTAAAGAGGAAGGTCTCGACCTTATCGCTCAGGTTATGCGCCGTGGCGATGACGGCGTCCTCGCCGAGCGAGTCAAAAAAGGCGTATCTTACCCGTCTACCCGCTTCCTCAAGCCCCTCGCCGTTTTTCTTAGCCTCGGCGGCGACGTCGGCTCGCAGCACATGGAGCTTTATCCCCTGCTTCTCGCAGAAATCACGCACGAACCGCTCGTCGCTATCCGCCTGCTCGCCGCGCAGGCAATGATTGACGTGAGCCGCCTCGAGAGTGAAAGAATAACGCTCCCTGAGCATCAGCAGCGCAGTAAGCATAGCCATTGAATCGCTGCCGCCGGAGAGGGCCGCAATAACCCTCCCGCCCTCGGGAAGCATTTGATATTTCTCAACGGTACGGATAACCTTATCTATCATCGTAATTCTTCTCCAGAGGCAGGAACAGCGTATGCTCGCCGTCCCATGCGAATTCGACTGTGCCTGTTTCGCCGTGTCGGTTTTTGACCACGAGCACCTGCACCTTATTCACGCCATCCTGATCCTCGGGGATGTCGGCGGGCTCGTCATTCTCACCCTTATAGTAATCGGGGCGGTAGAGCATCATAACGATGTCAGCGTCCTGCTCGATAGAGCCGGATTCACGCAGGTCGGCAAGCTGAGGCTTATGGGACTTGCCCCTGGCCTCGGTGCCTCTCGAGAGCTGGGCGCAGCAGACAACGGGGATGCTCAGATCCTTTGCCATCATCTTGAGGTTACGGGTTATCTCGCTGACCTCATTGACCCTGTTCTCCGCCCTCGTGCTGCCTTTGATAAGGCCGAGGTAGTCGATTATAACGCATTCAACGCCGCCGAGCCGCCTTATCTTAGCCTTCATCTCGGGCACGGTGATGCTCGAGGTGTCGTCAAAATAAAGCTCGCAGTCATTGAGTGCGCAGGTCGCCGTGCCGAGCCTTATCCACTCGTCCTTGGAGATATTGCCGTTCCTCATCTTCATGCTGGAGACCCTCGCTTCGGTGCCGAGCACTCTCATCGCAAGCTGCTCCTTGGTCATCTCGAGCGAGAAGAAAAGCACCTTGCGCCTGCCTATAGCGGCGACATTCCTTGCGATGTTCAGCGCAAAGGAGGTCTTGCCCATTGCCGGTCTTGCGCCGACGATTATCAGGTCGGAGCGGTTGAGACCGGTGAGCACCTTATCAAGATCGCTGAAGCCGGTGGTGTAGCCCTTGTAAAGCTCCTTATCCTCGCCGGTTATCTTCTTGAGCGTATCGTATACATTATTTACTATAATATCCTTGAGCTTTGAGGGGGCGTTTGTGGTCTTGCCCTGGCGGATATTGTATATCTTCTGCTCCGCATTGTCGAGCAGGGCGTCCGCCGTCTCCTCCTGAGCCACGGCGCTCTCGATAGTCTCGCTCGATATCTTGATAAGAGTCCTGATATAGAACTTCTCACGGACTATCTTGGCGTACATCTCGACATTCGCCGTGGAGGGCACCATCTGAGCCAGCTCAAAGAGATAATTCTTGCCCGCGGCGCTGTCGTATATCCCCTGCTGCACGAGCTGATCGAGCACGACGAGCGGGTCGATCTTGGTGCCCATGCCGTCGAGCATGAGCATCGCGGCAAAAATAGCGTTATGCTGCGGCAGATAGAACGACTCGGGGCTTATGTAGACAGCCGCCTGCGACAGGCAGGACGGATCAACGAGCACGCTGCCGAGCACCGCCTGCTCAGCCTCAAGGCTGAAAGGCATCGTTATGTTTTCAAGCGAAAGCAAGCTGTTATCTTCCATTTGGTTTCTCCGTCTGAATTATTCCCCTACCATGACGAACATCGCCGCCGATATGCCGTTATAGAGTTTGACCTCTACGGGGTAGGTGCCGAAGGCCTTGATATCCTCAACAACGACCTTGCGCTTGTCAAGCTCTATCGAGAACTGCTGCGCTATCGCAGCCGCAACATCCTTGGGAGTTACCGAGCCGAAGAGCTTGCCGTTTGCGCCCGCCTTGGCGGTGAGTCTGACGGTCTTGCCCTCGAGCTTCTCGGCGGAGGCCTTGGCAGCCGCTATCTCCATATCAATACGATGCTTCTCAGCGGCCTCTCTGTTTTTAAGCTCGCTCATAGCCTGTGAATTTGCCTCCATTGCGAGCTTCCTCGGGAAGAGGAAATTCCTTGCGTAGCCGTCAGAAGTATTGACCAGCTCGCCCTTCTTGCCTAAGCCTTTAACATCCTGTAAAAGCACGACCTTCATATTATCATTCTCCTTACTTTGAGTTTTTTGCCTTGTAATCCTCGATCGCCGCTCTAAGCGCCGACCTTGCGTCCTGCATCTCGAAGTCCTTGAGCCGGCAGGCCGCCATCGTCTGATGACCGCCGCCGCCGAGAGCCTCCATGATAAGCTGGACGTTGATATCGCCGAAGCTGCGGGCGGAGATATTGACCGCACCGTCGCTCTTGAACATAACAAACGAGGCCTTGACCCCGCTGACATTCAGCAGCTCATCCGCCGCCTGCGCCGCTATCACCCTCACGTCGGGGGAGTCGAAGTCTATCGCCGATATGGCGCAGCCGTCGAAGCTCTCCGCCGATGAAACGGCTCTGTTGCGAAGCCTACTGACATCCATTGAATTTGAGAAAAGGCGCTTGACGCTGACGAGATCCGCGCCCTTGCCCTTGAGATAAGCGGCGGCCTCAAAGGTACGCACGCCCGCACGGATAACGAAGCACTTGGTGTCGAGCATTATGCCAGCCAACAGAGCCTCCGCCACCGGCCTCGGGATATTGATATCGGGCACGATATACTCGAGCATATCGGCTACCATTTCGCTCGCCGAGGACGCGCCGGGGTCATGGTGGAATATCTCGGCGCTGCCGTCATCCGGCTCGGTCAGGCGGTGGTGGTCGATAATGACCCGCCGCTTTGCCTGATTATACAGCTCCGGGAATTCGATAAAGCTGCGTATATGGGTATCAACGACGATGAGCAGGCTCTTTTTGCCGAGCAGCTCCGCAGCCCTGTCGCCGCCGATGAAGAGATCCGAGAATCCCTCGCTGCCGAGCTTCTCAATGAGCGGCTCCGCAAGGGTCTTTTTTGTATCCGTCGCCACATAGGCAGGCACATCCATGCTGCGTGCGGCGTAGGCAAGCCCGACGGCTGCGCCCACGGCGTCGAAATCGGTGTAGGAGTGGCCGACTATCACCACATTCTCCGAGCCTCTGATAAGCTCGGCAAGCGACGAGCCGATGATACGGCTGCTGACTCGGTTCGGGCGCTCCTGCGCCTCCTCCTTGCCGCCTATATAGACATAACTGTTTTTCTCTTTTTCGCTGTAGATAGCTATCTGGTCGCCGCCGCGGCTGAGCGCCATTCGCAGCGCCTTGCGGGCGAGCTTGTCGGCGGTGATGATATCCTCACCCGTCGCAACGCCCATCGAGAGCGTGACATTCGCCCTGCGGCCTTTGTATTCAAAATTCCGCACGCTGTCATGCACGGAGAATCTATCCTGCGTCATGCGCTCCACATTGCGCCTCTCCGTTACTATCATATAGCGGTCGTCGTTGATGCGGTTTATCGTGCTGCCGTAGGAATCGCTCCACTCGTCGAGCATTGCTTCGATGCTGCTTCGCATCTCGGCACGCTCACTGTCGCGGAAATCGGTCCTCGAATCGCCGAGGTTATCGGTCTTTATCAGTATCACATACGGGCGTGACATATGATATTCCAGCTCCGTCTGCTTTAACTCGGTATAGTCGAGATAATAGAGGATGCAGCATTTCTCGCCGCCGCTCTCATAGCTGAGGGTATAGACGGAGTAATACCGCCCGCCGACGAACACGCCGGTCTTCTCCTCGCTGAGGAGCGCCTGAAGCCCCACTCCGTTTGAGAATTCGTCGATGTGAGAGGTCTCTGTCAGTTCGCCGCCCGCTATATCTCTGATGAAGCTCTCGCCCGCCCACTTTATGTAGCCGTCGCCATCGCACACCGCAACGGGGAACGGCAGGGAGGCAAGCACCTCGGTATCGGTATAGTCAAGACTTTTGGCCGCCTGAAGAAGGAATTTCTTATATCTGCTCTTGGCGGAGAGCACTCTGAAGCACATAAGCGCAACTATAGCAAGCACGGCTATACACTCCGCAAGCGCCAGCTTCGGCTCGATGAAAAATGTGACGACGGTGAACGCCGCTGCACAGACCGCCGCAAGGCTGATCAGCAGGCTGTCGTACCAAAAACCTTTGAATCTCATTTATACCTCCATAATAATCGGCAGCACCATGGGGCTCCTCTTGGTCTGCTCATAGACAAAGTGAGAAACAGCGTCCCTCAGCTTGCCTTTTATGGTGCCTATATCGTTTATATTGGCATAATAGCAATTTTCAAGTGATTTCTCGGCAACTTTCCTTGCCTTGTCAATAAGCTCCTCGGCCTCCTTGACATAGACGAAGCCGCGGGAAACGACCTCGGGACCCGCGATAAGCTGACCCGTTTCATAATCTATCGAAGCGGTGACGACGATGATGCCGTCCTGGCCGAGATGCTTCCTGTCGCGCAGCACCACGCTGCCGACGTCGCCGACTCCGTAGCCGTCGACAAACACCTTGCCCGCAGGCACGGGGTTGCCCGCTTTGATAGAGGAATTCGTTATCTCGGCGGTGTAACCGTTATCGGCGATAAAGATATTCTCCTTGCCGATGCCCATTGCCTCGGCCAGCATTGCGTGCTTATGCAGATGCTTCTGCTCACCGTGGACGGGGATGAAGAATTTGGGCTTCACCAGACCCATTATAAGTTTAAGCTCCTCCTGGCAGGCGTGACCGGAAACGTGAACGTCATACATCTTCTCATATATGACCTGAGCGCCGAGCTTCATAAGCTCGTTGACGACGTTGCCGACGGTCTTTTCGTTGCCGGGGATGGGATTTGCGGATATAATGACATAATCATTGGGGCAGATCTCGACCTTGCGGTGGTCGGAAAATGCCATCCTCGTCAGAGCGGACATCGGCTCGCCCTGGCTGCCCGTGGTGATGATAACGAGCTTCTCCGCAGGGTATCTGTTGATAAGCTCGCCGCTTATCAGCACGTTATCGGGGATATCGAGATAACCGAGCTGGGCGCTGATATTGACCACGTTCTCAAGGCTTCTGCCCATTATGGCGACCTTCCTGCCCAGAGAATTGGCAACATTGATTATCTGCTGCACTCGGTGAATATTGGAGGCGAAGGTCGCAACGATTATGCGGCTCCTGCCCGCCCTCCTGAACAGCACCTCAAAGGATTCGCCGACCTTGCGCTCGCTCTCGGTATAACCGGGTCTCTCCGCATTGGTCGAGTCAGACAGCAGGCAAAGGACGCCCTCGCTGCCGAGCTCCGCAAACCTCGCAAGGTCTATCATACCGCCGTCGATGGGGGTGCTGTCTATCTTGAAGTCACCCGTTTGAACCACCGTGCCGCAGTCGCACTTGATGGCGAGGGCTATGGCGTCGGGTATCGAGTGATTGACATGTATCATCTCAATGGTGAACGCGCCGAGCTTTATCACGTCGCCGGGGGCGACCTCATGGAGCTTCGCGCTGCTGAGCAGCCCGTGCTCCTTGAGCTTGCCTTGGATGAGGCCGATGGTGAGCTTTGTGCCGTAAACGGGGATATTGACCGTCTTGAGCAGGTAAGCAAGGCCGCCGATATGATCCTCGTGGCCGTGGGTGATAACAATGCCCTTTATCTTATCTGCGTTGCGCTCGACATAGGTAAAATCGGGTATGACCAGGTCGACGCCGGGCATATCGGAGTCGGGGAACGCCAAACCGCAGTCGACAAGGAACATATCGTCCTTGTATTCATAGAGGGTCATATTCTTGCCGACCTCGTTGAGGCCGCCGAGGAACGATATCTTTATCGGCAGCTCTCTCTCGCCCTTGCTGCGCTTCTTTGCCGAGCCGTTTCTCGGCTTTGAGCGGCTCTTTGACGCAGTCTGCGCCGCCTGAGCGGGCTTACGGCTCTTTGAAGCCACCTTTTGCTGCGTTTTTGAGGTCTTTTGAGTTTTTTGTGTATTCTGCACTTTTTCTTTTGTTGCAGATGAATTCTTTTTTTGCATGAGTTCTCCTGTTCTTTATAAATTTGAATGTATGAATGGTTGAATGTATCTTTTATGTTCAGCGGCTGCAAGCCCCGCAGCCGCTCGGTTATCCCTACTCGTATCCCACATTATATAATACAGTTTTAAAGGCTTAATGTCAAGGTTAACTATTAATATAATATATCAATTTACAGTTTGTTCTTCTGTGCTTTTTCACTCGGCGGCAGATCGGGACGAAAGCAATTCTTCGATATCGGCGCAAAGCTCGGCTGCCGTCTCCGCCGAATCCGCCTCGGCGAGTATCCTGACCCCGCCGCCGCTGCGCTCGGGGGTGATGAGCAGCTTGCCGCCGCTGCGGGTGAGCCTTATGCCCTCAAAATTATTGCTCCTGCCGCTCTCGTCACCGCCGAGGATGCCCGCAAGCTCGGCGGGGGAGAAGCCTATATGCACCCGTTTCCTGACTATGGCTTTCTCAGGCAGACCGTCAAGCAGTCGGTCGAAGGAGCATTCCTTTTCTTTCATCAGTGAAAGAATTTTGACCGCGAGGAAAAGCCCGTCGCGCACGAATATCTGCTTCGCCGCAAGCCGCCTGGCAGCGGAGTCGGAATTATCGGCGGGCGTGCCGAGGTAGCGGTATATCTTGCGCCCGTATTCGGCGGCAAGCGAGTCGAGGAACATCGGCGCGTCATAAGCAACGGCGATATCACGCCCATTTTCAAGCTCCCCGAGGCAGCAGACGGCAAGCAGTTTATCGTAGCCCGTCTCCCCCGCTGCGGGCGAATACGCCGAGAGCTTTGCGCCCGAGACTCCGCAGCGCAGCACGATATCACCGCCCTGCTCGGCGCCGAGCTTCGCAAGCACGTCATTCATAATTGAGCTTATCGCCGAATTCTCGCACTCAAAGGTCACCCCAACGCCGTCAAGGCCGTAGGGCGCCTGCTTGATAAGCTCCTGCTTGTAGAGCAGTTTTACGCCCGTCATATCGGCGGCCTCGTGCATATCCTTTTCGCCGATCTCTCGGAATTCGTCCCTCGCGAGCGCCGATTCGATGCTGCGTTCAAACGAGCGGGTTATCGAAAGCCCGCCCTCGCCGCAGACGGTTATCTCTCTGTTCTCGCCGCCGGTGATGAAAAGCCCCGCGCCAAGCCCGCAGAAATTTACAAGGAAATCGAGCTGAGCTTCAAAGCATTCACCGAAATCCCACACCGCGGCGCCCGAACCGAGCAGACCCGCGATCACTGCGCCGTTCATCGCCGCCCCCGTCTTTGTGCCGTCGTGGGCAACGCCGGTGCGCCTGCCGTTATGAGTGCCGCCGACGGCCGCACCGAGCCGCACGCAGGTAAGGGCGTTCAGCCTCGCACCGCTTGAGCCGTCAAGCCCCCGCTCGCCGAGTTTATTGCCCCTCACGCTGCCGTATTTGACATTTGAGCTGACCGTTGCCCCGCCGCCGACTATTTTACCCGGCCAGATGAGCACGTTTTGGCGCACGCAGGCGTCCTCGCCTATCACGCTGCCCGATCCCGCGACGCTGTTCTCAAACATCGCCGCTCCCCTCTTGAGCGCCGCCCCGGAGCAGATGAGCGCGCCCGTCACGGAGGAATCCGCCGCAAGCCAGCAGTTCTCGAGCACGGTAGAATATCTTATCTTTGAATTCGCCCCTATCGTGCAGTCCTTATCCACCACGGCATACGGGCCTATCACCGCGCCGTCGCCTATCTCGGTGTTACTGCCGATATATACGGGCGGTATCAGCGAATAATCGCCCTCTGGCAAGCCCTCCTCGGCATAAACTCCGTCAGCCGACTGGCTTATCGGCATACGCATACTGCCGCCGAATATATCCCGCTGACATTTCATATATGATTCTATGCTGCCCACGTCGCACCAATAATCCGCCGTGTGATAGCAGTATATCGGCATATCCCTCTCGAGCATGAGCGGGAAGAGATTCTTGGCGAAATCATACGGCCTGCCCCTCGGTATCAGGTCAAGGCAGGACGGGTCTATGACATACACGCCCGTATTCGCAAGGCTGCTGACCGCCTGCTGCCACGACGGCTTCTCAATGAAGCCGAGCACCCTGCCGCTTTTATCGGTCTTTATGAGCCCGTATTCCCTCGGATCCTCCGCCTCAGTGGCGGCTATCGTTATCTTAGCCTCGCTCGCCTTGTGATACTCGACTATCTTGCCGATATCGAAGTCGCACAGGGCGTCCGCGCTGATGACGATGAACGGCTCGTCAAAGCCGAGGGCGGCGTTCCTGACCCCTCCCGCCGTGCCGAGCGGCTCATCCTCCCGCACAAATCTCAGGCGCAGATTCTTGTAGCCGTCACGGTAGGCGTCCTCGATGACATGGGGCAGGTAGCCGAGCGTGACCGCGGCCTCGTCAACGCCGTGACAGCGCAGCAGCTCAAAGACATACTCTATCATCGGGCGGCCGAATATCCGCGCCATCGGCTTCGGTATGGTGCAGGTGAGCGGGCGCAGGCGGCTGCCCTCACCGCCCGCCATGATAACTGCTTTCATAGACTCATTCCCTTTCCGTTGGTTATCAGAAATATTATGAGCAAATTTCGGATAGAATAACCAAAATTTCTCTTGTTAAAATGAAAGAAAAATGGTATAATTAGTTGTAATTATGCGGATTGGAGAAGCATTATGCCCGAGCTGAAAAAAGTCGACATTTTCACCGACGGAGCCTGCTCCGGCAACCCCGGCCCGGGCGGCTGGGGCTCGATACTGCGCTACGGCTCTCACGAGCTGGAGCTGAGCGGCGGCGAAAAGGAAACCACTAACAACCGCATGGAGCTGACCGCTGTCATCGAGGCGCTCAAAAGGCTCAAAATGAAGTGCGACATCACGATCTACACCGATTCAAAATACGTTGCCGAGCCCTTCCTCCAGGGCTGGATATGGGGCTGGATAAAAAACGGCTGGAAAAAAGCCGACAAAAAGCCCGTGCTTAACCCCGACCTGTGGCAGACCCTTGTTGCGGAGATAAGAAAGCATGAATATCATATAGTTTGGGTCAAGGGTCACGCCGGCCACCCGGAAAATGAGCGATGCGACAAACTGGCGACCGCCAAGGCAATCGAATTTGCAAATAGATAAAAACAGGAGGCTCAACCTGATGAACTTAGTCCCCGCCGTATGGCTTTTTGCCGCCCTCTCTGCGCTTGCCACCGCTCTGTCGTGGTTTCTGCCCGCCTGCCGTAAGAATTATCTGCCCGCCAAGATGACCTGCTCGTCGCTTTTCCTGCT
>FR888241.1:37806-57565 GCA_000431775.1 Clostridium sp. CAG:413
TCCTGCTGACGGCACTGTTCGCCGCCGTTTCATACGGAGAGGTGACGGATTACTCCGTCTATATCATCGTGGCGCTGATTTTCGGGCTGATAGGCGACTTCTGCCTCGAATACAAGCAAGCCAAATACTTTGCCTGCGGTGTTGTGGCGTTTGCAGTGGGTCACCTGCTCTATATCTACTCCTTCGCGCGCCTCGTGCAGCCTGTGCCTGAGCCGAACGCAATTCTCGTTGCGGTCTTCACTCTCGTCATTCTCGTCCTCGGCTTTGTCATGATGAAGGTCGAGAAGATAGTCTTTGAGGGCAAAAACCGGCTGATGTATATCTATGCCGCCATACTGATATCCGAATTCATCACGGGCGTTATCAGAGGCGTGACCTCTATAGCCGCCGGCAACACGATCTACGGCGCATTTATCCTTGCGGCTTCGGCGCTGTTCATCACTTCGGATTCGTTTCTTGCGCTCCAGCTTTTCGGCAAGCCGCACATCCGCCGCCCCGAGGCGGTCGTGCTCTTTACATATTTCCCCGCACAGACCTTATTTGCATTAAGCCTGCTTTATCAATAAACACGGAGGCACTTTATAATGGAAAGATACAAAGATTCAAAATCCGTTTACGCTGCATACGGAGTCGACACCGAGGCGGCGCTGGCTTCTCTCGCCGACATAACCGTTTCGGTCCACTGCTGGCAGGGTGACGACGTCGGCGGATTCGACAGCCCCGACGCCCTCTCAGGCGGCATTCAGACCACCGGCAATTACCCCGGCAAGGCAAGGACGCCCGACGAGCTTATGGCCGATATCGATAAGGCATTCGAGCTGATACCAGGCAAAAAGAAGCTCAATCTGCACGCCAGCTATGCCATATTCGACGGCGAAAAGGCGGACAGGGACGCAATAAAGCCCGAGCACTTCAAAAAATGGGTCGATTTTGCCAAGGCAAGAGGCATCGGCATTGACTTCAACCCCACCTTCTTCTCTCATCCGATGGTCAGGGATAATCTCACCCTCTCCTCCCCCGACGAAGATGTCCGCCGCTTCTGGGTCGAGCACGGCAAACGCTGCGTCGAGATATCCGAATACTTTGCAAACGAAACTGGCTTCCCGTGCGTGATGAATATCTGGATACCCGACGGATACAAGGATATCCCCGCAGACAGGCTCTCGCCCCGCCTTCGCTTCAAAAAGTCGCTTGACGAGATCCTCGCCGTTCCTTACGATAAGAGAAAGGTATTCGCTACGCTCGAGTCAAAGGTATTCGGCATCGGCCTTGAATCCTACACCGTCGGCTCGGCGGAATTCTGCCTGAGCTATGCGACGAAGAACGGCATAGTGCCGCTGATGGACAACGGCCACTACCACCCCACCGAGCTTGTCTCCGACAAGGTCTCGGCGCTGCTTGCGTTCAACGACAGGATAGCGCTGCATATCACGAGAGGCGTGCGCTGGGACAGCGACCATGTGGTGCTCTTTGACGACGAGACTCGCGAGATAGCCAAGGAAATAGTCCGCAACGACGCGCTTGACAGAGTATTCATCGCGACCGACTATTTTGACGCATCCATCAACCGCATCAGCGCATGGGTCACGGGAGTCCGCAACGTGCAGAAAGCCCTGCTCTACGCCCTCCTTGAGCCGTCCGCAAAGATGAAAGAATTGCAGGATAACGCCGACTTCACCTCACTCATGGCGCTCGGCGAAGAAATAAAAACGCTGCCCTTCGGCGATATCTGGAACGAATATCTCGAAAGACAGGGAGTTAAAAAGAATTATCTTGACGAGATCAAAGAATATGAAAAAAAGGTTTTGGTGAACAGAAAATGAAAAACATTCTTGACGCGCCCTTTGTAAAGGGCATGATGAAAACGACCGCAAATATGTACCGCCTCGGCTGGGACGAGAGAAACGGCGGCAACATCAGCATGATGCTCGACCCCGACGAGGTGGCGGAGTATCTTGACATCAACGCCCCGATTCGCTCGATAGCGATGGGTTTCGACGCGAAAGTGCTTGTCGGCAAGATCTTCATCGTCACCGGCACGGGTAAATACTTCAAAAACGTCGAGGACAACCCCGAGAACAACCTCGGCATAATCAAGGTCGCCGAGGACGGCACGACCGCAGAGCTGCTTTGGGGCTACTCCGACGGCGGCAGACCGACCTCCGAGCTGCCCGCTCACCTGATGAGCCACATTTCAAGGCTTGAGAAGAACCCTGAGAACAGGGTCATCATGCACAGCCACCCCACCAACACGCTCGCCATGACCTATGTGCACGAGCTTGACGAAAAAAAGCTCACCCATTCGCTTTGGGAGATGTGCACCGAGTGCATGGTCGTCTTCCCCGACGGCATCGGCGTGCTGCCCTGGATGGTCTGCGGCACCAACGAGATAGGCATTGCGACCGCCGAGAAGATGAAGGAATTCCGCCTTGTCGTCTGGGGTCAGCACGGCATCTACGGCTGCGGCAAGGATCTTGACGAGGCATTCGGACTCATTGAAACGGTCGAAAAAGCGGCTCAGCTCTATATGATGACCGCTCACCTGCCCAGGGTCAACACCATCACCGACCCCGACCTTGTGGAGATCGTTAAAGCATTCAAACTTGAGGATGTCTATAGGAGAGATTTCCTTAATCTTTAATTTCAATATTTAAGTGACCCCGGTCTTTCGGATGAAAGGCCGGGGTCGTTTGTATGTAATGCGGTTTTTGATTCGGTGTGTAGTCGGAGCAGCTCGGAGATTTTTGAGTGGATTATACTGCCGGCTTTCAGTCAAGTCGGCTCCCTCCCGAGGGAGACATTAGCAACTTCAATTTTTCGGCGCACATTGGAGGGCACGGCGCACATAAAAAGAAGAGGCTGCGTTTACAGCCTCTTCTTCCTTGTGCACTTGCAATTATTCGGTGACCTCGGTCAGATCGTCTTCGTCTCTGCCGGCGAGCAGGCTCGCAGCGGCTGCCATGACTGCAATTATCAGCCATAAAAATTTGAAAAAACCAATCATCTTTTTATCCCCTTTTATGTGATCTGTGTCACTTCTTGTCTTTATTATACGTCCAATGCTGCCGAAAGTCCAATTACAATCCGATTACAGTTTTGAAACAGTTTTTGTTACCGTTGTAACCTTTTTTTACCGTTTTGACAGTTTTTTACTCGTATGGCCGTGTTCATAATTTGTTTACAATTTCCTTGCAACAAAAACCGCCATTTTAAATACTTATTTCATGAAGCGCTGTGTGCTGGCGCTTTGCGCTCCTTAAAATCACTTTTTGAGCGGCTTTGCGGCCGCCGTATGGGGTAAAAGTGACGAACGGGAGCGTAAGAAAAACGAAAAGGAGATAAACATCATGAAAAAAAGCATCAGAAGTCTGCTTGCTATCGCAGTAGCTCTCGCATGCCTGCTTTCGGTTACGCCCCTTAGTGCATTTGCGGCCGGCGGCACCGTAACCTACTATCTCAGCAGCGAAGACACCACTGCATATGCAACTCAGACTTACAACGAGGGCGATCCCATCGTGCCTCCCGAAGCTCCCACCAAGGAAGGCTCCGTCTTTAAGGGCTGGGTAACGGGTCAGGACGGCGATCAGTTCACAGCTCTCCCCGAGACCATGGGCACCGAGAACATCACCGCCTATGCTACCTGGGAGCTCAAGCAAGTGACCGTTAAGTACGTTTCCGACGGCGCTGAGGTCAGCTCCAAGACCGTTCCCTACGGCTCCTCGATGAACGCTACCATCCCCGCCGACCCCGCCAAGGAAGGCTACACCTTCGCCGGCTGGTTTGACGCCGAGGGCATCAACGCTCACAGCTACACCAACGTACCCGCAGAGGACATCACCTTCACCGCAAAGTGGCTCAAGGACGGCAATGTTAAGTATGTCGTTGACGGCAAGACCGTTGAGGAATTCTCCGTTAAGGAAGGCGATCCCATCCCCAAGCCCACAGAAGAGCCTAAGAAATTCGGCTATAAGTTCACCGGCTGGGCTCCCGAGGCTCCCGAAGCAATGGGCACCGAGGATCTCGTATTCGAGGCTCAGTTTGAGCTTGACAAGGAATTCATCACCTACGTAGTCGGCGGCACCGCTATCGCGGGCGCAGTCATCGCAGGTATCGCAGGCATCAACACCGCCATCATCACCGGCGTTGCCATCGTCGGCGGCGTTATCGCCATCATCGGCGTTTCTTCCCTCATTAAGAAGACCCACACCGTTACTTACAAGGTGGACGGCGAGGTCTATAAGACCTACAAGGTTCTTGAGGGCAAGAGCATCCCCGTCCCCGAGAAGGAACCCACCAAGGAAGGCTATGATTTCGCAGGTTGGACTCCGGCAGCTCCCGACAAGATGCCCGCAAACGACCTCACTTTCGACGCAAGCTGGACCAAGAAGGATAACAACATCCCCGACACCGGCTCCGTCGCAGCCCCCATCGGCGTTTTCGCAGCGCTCGGCGCAGCAGCGGCTCTCCTTGTTCTGCTCAAGAAGAAAGAGAACGCATAATTTTATTGATACATTTGCAAGTGTATAAATAAAGTGACCTCTGCAAGCAATTGCAGAGGTCTTATTTTTATTCATTCTTCAGTTTTCGGATATATTCCTTATCCTTGGCGGTCAGCTCCGCACGCTCGAGCATATCGGGGCGGCGCTCCAAAGTCCGTTTGAGGCTTTGCTCCCGCTGCCACTTTGCTATATTGGCGTGATGCCCCGAAATAAGCACTTCGGGTACCTTCTCACCGTGCCACTCAAACGGCCGTGTATACTGCGGATACTCAAGCAGGCTGCCGTAGTGGCTCTCAAGAGTGAAAGCGTCCTCGTTGGCAAGCACACCGGGCAGCATACGGGATATGGCGTCCGCAAGTATCAGCGCGGGCAGCTCGCCGCCGGTGAGAACATAATCGCCTATGGAAATTTCTTCATCAACGATCTCGTCGATGACCCTTTGGTCAACGCCCTCATAGTGGCCGCACAGCAGCGCAACATTATCGAGCTGCGACAGCTCCTTGACCCTCTCCTGGGTCAGGGTCTTGCCCTGCGGAGACATATAGATAAGATGCGGGCGCTTGCCGAGCTCATCGCAAAGCGACATGAAGCAGTCGTAGATGGGCTGAGTCTGCATTATCATACCTGTGCCGCCGCCGTAGGGCGCGTCATCCACACGGTTATGCTTATCTTCCGTATAATCGCGGATATTGCGGCAGTTTATCTCGACGCAGCCGTTCTCTCGCGCTCTGCCGATTATGCTTTCGCCGAGCACGCCGAGGCACATATCGGGAAAGAGAGTTAAAATGTCAATCCTCATCGTCAAAAATACCTTTCAGCGGTCGGATAACGATACGGTTCGCCCCGACATCCGTCTCAACGACCACATCGGGGATGGCGGGGATAAGGTATTCGCCGGAGTCATTGGTGATATGCCACACGTCGTTGGCGCCAGTAACGCTCACGTCGGTGAGAGTGCCCCACTTCTTTGACGGATCGTCGGCGTCATAGACCTCGCAGCCTATCAGCTCGGCAATAAACCAGCTCCCCTCGGGCAGATGAGCGTCCCTGCGGCGGATATAGAGCATCCTGCCCCTGAGCGACTGCGCCTTCTCAACGCTGTCAACGCCCTCGAGCTTCATTAAAACAATGTTGCCGTGCGGTCTGGCCGATAGAACTCGGACCGCACAGCTCCCATTGCCGTCATAGTATAAAGTTTTGAATTTAGTCATAAACTCGGGCGAATCGCACCACGGGTTGACCCGAAGCTCGCCTCGCACGCCGTGGGTGCCGCATATCTCGCCCAGCTCAAGAAAATCCTTAATCAATTTCTACTACTACCCTTGAATCACGGCGGGTAGCGGCTGCACGCATGACCGTGCGGATAGCCTTGGCTATCCTGCCCTGCTTCCCTATAACTCTGCCCATATCGCTCTCGCTGACATGCAGGTGATAGACGACGGTGCCCTCCTCATTGGGGGCGTCCTCGGTAACGGAGACCGCAGAGGGATCGTCCACGAGACCCTGAGCAATGCTTATAAGCAATTCTTTCATTTGTGTACTCCTAAAAAATTATTAAACTGTGCAACAGAATACGACGAAATACCCCTGCCCACGGCAAGCACGATCGGCTGAGACCGACCGCAGCATTGCCCTGCAAGGTAATTCACCGTTTTATGCCACTATGGAATTAAAGGACGCCTTCCTTTTTGAGAAGAGCCTTGACGGTATCGGTCGGCTGAGCGCCGTTGGCGATCCACTGCTTTGCCTTCTCTGCGTCTACCTTAATCTCAACGGGGGAAACGACGGGATTGTAGGTACCGATCTCCTCGATGAATCTGCCGTCACGGGGATATCTTGAATCCGCAACAACTATACGATAGAAAGGAGCTTTCTTTGCACCCATGCGGCGAAGTCTGATTTTTACTGCCATGATAAAATTCCTCCAAAATATATGAATTATAAATTTGTATATAATGTATCAGCCGTGTGACCGAATTACATTCCGAACTGCGAGGGGTCGAAGCCCTGGGGCAGGCGCATTTGCTGCTTTCTGCGGCGTTTGCCGCCGCGCTTGCCGCCGAACTGCTTAAACATCTTTTGCATCTGCTTGAACTGGCTGAGCAATCTGTTGACATCCTCGATGGTCTGGCCGCTGCCCGCCGCTATCCTCTTCTTGCGGGAGGGATTGATTATCTCGGGGTGGGTGCGTTCCTTCTCGGTCATTGAGAGGATTATCGCCTTCATGCGGTCGAACTTGCGCTCGTCGATGTCGATCTCGTTAGCCTTTTTGCCGATGCCGGGCAGCATTGCGAGAGTCTCGCGCAGCGAACCCATCTTGCGGATCTGATTGAACTGATCGAGCAGGTCGTTAAGATCGAACCTGTTTTGCATCAGCTTCTTTTCAAGCTCCGCAGCTTTTTTATCGTCGATGGCCATTTCGGCTTTCTCGATAAGGGAGAGCACGTCGCCCATGCCGAGTATCCTCGAAGCCATGCGGTCGGGGTGGAATACGTCGAGATTCTCGAGCTTCTCGCCCGTACCGACGAATTTTATCGGCTTGCCTGTGACCGCACGGGCTGAGAGCGCCGCGCCGCCTCTGGTATCGCCGTCGAGCTTTGTGAGGATCAGGCCGTCAATGCCGAGAGCGTCGTTGAACGCCGTTGCGACGTTGACCGAATCCTGACCGGTCATCGCGTCGACGACAAGGAGAATCTCGTGGGGCTTGACCTCAGCCTTTATGGCTTTAAGCTCGTTCATCAGAGCCTCGTCAACATGAAGTCGGCCGGCGGTATCTATGATAACATAGTCGTGACCGTGCTCCTTGGCGTAATCGACCGCTGCCTTTGCTATCTTGACGGCATCGGTCTGACCCATCTCAAAGACGGGCACGCCGACCTGCTCGCCGACGACCTGCAACTGCTTGATAGCAGCAGGACGATAGATATCGCAGGCAACGAGCATCGGGCGGTGATTCTGATTTTTAAGCATAAGTGCGAGCTTCGCACAGTGAGTAGTCTTACCTGAGCCCTGAAGTCCGCACATGAGGACTATTGTGGGCGGGTGATTGGCGCATGCCAGGCGGCTGTTGGTGCCGCCCATGAGGTTAACAAGCTCCTCACGAACTATCTTGATAACCATCTGTGACGGCGTAAGGCTCTCCATGACCTTCTCGCCTATCGCCTTCTCGGTGACTGTATTAGTGAAGTCTTTAGCGACCTTATAGTTGACATCCGCCTCGAGGAGCGCCATGCGGACCTCTCTCATAGCCGAGCGAACGTCAGCCTCGGTAAGGCTGCCCTTGCTTCTCAGATTTTTAAATGTAGCTTCAAGTCTGTCTGAAAGGCCTTCAAATGCCAAATCCGTCACCTCTTATCCGTTGAATTAATATAGATCGTATCTCAGCTCTCGAGCATTGTCATAGCTGCGGCTTTGATACGCACGCTGCAGTCGTTGATCTCTTTTGAGAGGCTGTGGCGCAGGTTATACTCGGCTATCTGATTGGCGCAGTCGATTATCTCGTTGAGGCTGCTTCGCATATCCTCAAATCTCTTTGCCATGCCGAGGCGGCTCTCCATCTCGTTGAGCTGAGTCTCCGCCCTCTTGATAGCGTCACGGACTCCCTGGCGGGTAATGCCCTCATTCTCGGCTATCTCGGAGAGAGAAAGGTCATCATTATAGTAGTACTCCAAAAAATCACGCTGCTTTGCCGTCAACATTTCACCGTAGAAATCAATAAGGATAGCTATTTCATAATTCTTTGCCACGATTGACCCTCCTTTCCCGGAAGCTCGGCAGAATGACTGCCGCCGTTTAGTGGTGATGTGTAAAGCACACAAACTTTACAGCCTGCCTATTATAACCGAAAATCATGCCGATGTCAAGCCCTAATTTTTGCGATTTCGGAATGAGTTTTCCACATTTCGGTGCGGAAAACACGTTAAAATCCTATATTTTCGCCATAATTTGTGCCGAATCGGCGAAAGCTGCACAATATAGACCCGTTTTTGAGCGTTTAAAAAGTGGAAAACTTTTTTACACCGCCACGGTGTTCCATATTTGTAAAGGCGCTGCGCTTTACAAGAATCACTTCAGCGTAACGATAGTCACACCGTCCTCGCCCTCGCCGTAGAGACCCAAACGGCTCGATTTCACATACGGTGAGGACTTTAGATAGCGCGTAACGGCGCTCCTGAGCGCGCCCGTGCCCTTACCGTGGACTATGGTGAACTCATTGAGTCCGCTTCTCAGGGCGGTATCCATGAAACGGTCAAGCTCGATTATGCAGTCGTCGACCGTCATGCCTCTGAGGTCGAGCCTTGTGGCGGCCGCCATATTGAGCCTGCTCTCGCCCTGCAATTTGATGCCCGATGGCTTCTCCTTTTTCTTGGGTGCGCTCTCGCTCAGGCGCAGATTAGAGAGCTTCACTCTCGTCTTTATCGAGCCTGCCTGCACCTCGACATTGCCGTTTTTGTCGGCGGGCGAAAGCACCTTGGCGCTCTTGCCGATGTCACGGATTATGACCGTATCGCCGGCAACAAGCGCTCTGGGGAGCACATAGTTCTCATCGTCGTCGGAGTATTCGTTCACGGGGTCGGCTGCCGAATCTATCGCCGCAACGCCCCTCTTGACAAGCGCCTTTGCTCGGCGGGCAAGCTCAGCGGCGTCCTTGGTCTTTTGCTGCTCCTTTTTGAGCTTGTCAAGCTCTTGCAGCAGCGTATACGCCTCGCGCTTCGCCTGCTCGACCACACGCAGAGCCTGTGAACGCGCTTTCTCAAGCTCCTGCTCACGCAGCTTTGCTATCTCCTCTTTTTGCTTATCCGCAGCCTCTTTTTCCTTGCGGGCTTTTTCGGCAAGCTCGCGGGCGTGCTCATACTCGCCCTCCATTTTAAGGCGGGTCTGCTCGAGCTTGTCCACGACATTCTCAAATTCCTTATTCTCACTCGAAACAAGTTCCTGCGCCCTTGCGATAACTCCGCCGTCAAGCCCGAGGCGTTCGCTTATGGCAAGCGCATTCGACTTGCCGGGCACGCCTATAAGCAGGCGGTAGGTGGGTCTGAGCGTGGCTACGTCAAACTCGCAGCAGCCGTTCTCGACCCGCGGGGTTTCGAGCGCATAGGCTTTAAGCTCGGCATAGTGGGTGGTCGCCGCTATCTTGGCGCCCTTATCGTGCAGCGCCTCAAGCACAGCCATTGCAAGCGCCGCACCCTCGATAGGGTCGGTGCCCGCGCCCAGCTCGTCTATGAGCACAAGGCTGCCGCTGTCGGCGGCATTCATTATATTAATGATATTGGTCATATGAGCCGAGAAGGTGGAAAGCGACTGCTCTATCGACTGCTCATCGCCGATATCGGACAGTATCTCGTCAAAGACGGATATCTCGCTGCGGTTGCCCGCGGGGATCATCAGACCGCACATCGCCATCATTGAGAGCAGACCCAAAGTCTTGATAGAGACGGTCTTGCCGCCGGTATTGGGGCCTGTGATAACGAGAGTGTCGAAATCCTTGCCCAGCATGATATCGACGGGCACTACTTTCTTCGGGTCGATGAGCGGATGCCTCGCCGCCCTCAGGTTGATAATACCGCTGTCGTTGAGTATGGGCGGCATCGCCTTGATCTTATAGGCATACTGCGCCTTGGCAAATATCAGATTCAGCTCAAGGGCGCATTCATAGCTGTTTTTGATGCTCTGAGCGAAGTCGCCCGCCTGGACGGAAAGCTCATAGAGGATGCGCTCTATCTCCTCCCGCTCCTTGGCTTGCAGCACTCTTATCTCGTTATTCGCCTCGACGACCGCCATCGGCTCGATAAAGACCGTAGCGCCGCTGGACGAGGTATCGTGGACAAGACCTGCTATCTCGCTCCGGTATTCATTCTTGACGGGGACGACGTATCTGCCGTTCCTCTGTGTGATTATATTCTCTTGCAGGAATTTTGAATTGGTCTGCGAGCGGGTGAATTTCTCAAGCTGCTCCCTGACCTTGGACTCCTGCACCCTTATCTTCCTGCGGATATCAGCCAGCGCGGGCGAGGCGTTATCAGATATCTCGTCCTCGCTGACTATCGCATTGAAGATAGCGGTCTCAAGATATTTATTCGGCGCAAGGGCGTTAAATAGCGGGTCGAGCACGCTGTGAACCCCCGCGTTCGACTCCCTCCACTGAGAGAGGGTACGGATAACACGCAGCACGCCCGCGATATCGAGCAGCTCCCGTGTATTCAGCACACTGCCCGCATTCGCACGGCTGAGAGCATTATTGACATTCTTCAGCCCGCCGAAGGACGGCCCGCCGAACCTGGCGAGCAGCATATGGGCGTCCGCCGTCTGATTCAGCAGCGCCTGCGCCATGGCAAGACTGCTCTCGGGTCTGAGATTGAGGGCGTTTTCACGGGCGTCCTCGCAGCTTGTAAACTCCGCCAGCTTCTCAAGCACCTTATCGAATTCAAGCGCCTTCGCGTTTTTTTCAAAGAGTTTCATATTATTCTCCTGTATGCAGCTTTCGGGATCATTCCTCCGTCTGCTCCGCCGTTGTGCCCGTCTCTGTCTCGGCGGCGGTGGTGCCGACGGTGACGAATTCGGTCACGGTCTCGCCGTTATCGTCGGTGACAGCCTCGCCGTCCTCATTTGTCACGGCGACAGCCTCGGTGGCGGGCTGGGTCGTGACGGCGGCAGGCACTGTAGCGGGTGCCTCGGTCTCGGGCGGTCTTGTCTCGGTCTCGGGCGGTCTTGTGGCGTTAGCGGCAGTCGTGCCGATTATCTCCTGACCGTCAACGGACTGGATGGAGGATATATACATCCCTTCCCCGCGCTCACGCAGGGTTATCTTCATATATTTATCGGGCTCGGGTGCGGCATATTCGCCGTCGGCGACCTGAACCCACGCCTTATTGCCGATATAGCCGACCGAGAGGATAACCGAGCTGCCCTGCTTATCTATCTCATAGACCTTGGGCGTATAGGCCGACTCAACGCCCGTAATGGGCAGAATGTAGCTCTTGAGAGCGGCGTCATAGGTGATATCGTATTCGCTCATGTCGATGCTCGAATGCATCGAAGCTATGTCTATCTCCGTGCCGAAAAGACTGATGAAATAATTCTCTATATCCTTTTGCGGCACTATGATGCCGACCTTCTCGCCCTCGGAATAGGGGTATTTATCCGCCCCGTCCTCGCTCATAAGCAGCGCCCAGACCGCGCTGTTGAGCAGCTGGGAGACATCCGCCTGAGTAAGATCGTCAAACGGGTCGGGGTCAAACATCACCACGGGGGTGAGCATCTGCTCGTATTCACGCTTCTGCTCGGTCTTATCGGTCAGACCCTTCACTGAATCGACGGCGAAGCGCACGACCGAAAAAGCGCCGATCAATGCGAGTATAAGAGCGACAATGCCTGCGGCAAACGCCGCATTCTTGTTCTTTTTCTTCTTTTTTGACATGTTGAGCCTCCGAGTTATCTGATTTGACCGTCGCCTCTGACGATATATTTCTCGCTGACCATCTGAGCAACGCCCAGCGGGCCTCTTGCGTGGAGCTTCTGCGTGGAGATGCCTATCTCCGCACCGAAGCCGAATTCGCCGCCGTCGGTAAACCTCGTGGAGGCGTTGACATAGACGGCCGCTGCGTCCACACGGCTCGTAAAGGCCTCGGCAGCCGAGTAATTCTCGGTGACTATCGCCTCGCTGTGACCCGTGCCGTATTTATTGATGTGCGCGATGGCTTCGTCAACATCGTCAACTACCCTTGCGCTGATGATAAGGTCAAGGTATTCCCTGCCCCAATCCTCCTCGGTCGCGGACTCGGCATAGGGCAGTATTTCGCAGACCGCCTCATCGCCTCTTATCGTAACGCCCTTCTCCCTGAGCCTCTCGCCGATAATGAGCAGAGCCGTCTCCGCTATATCCTTATGGACAAGCAGACTCTCGCAGGCGTTACAGACGGACACCCTCGTGGTCTTGGCGTTAACTACGATATTCGCCGCCTTGTCGATATCGGCAGCCACGTCGACATAGACATGGCAATTGCCCGTCCCAGTCTCGATAACGGGGACTGTCGCATTCTCGATAACGGAACGGATAAGCCCCGCGCCGCCCCTCGGGATAAGCAGGTCAACATAGCCGTTCAGATGCATAAGCTCGGTCGCCGACTGCCTTGAGGTGCTCTCTATAAGAATAACGCAGTCCTCGGGCAGGCCGCTCTCACCGAGCGCGCGGCGCATGATATCGGCTATAGCTTTATTTGAATTTATTGCTTCCTTGCCGCCTCTGAGTATGACGCTGTTGCCCGCCTTGAGGCAAATGCCCGCGGCATCCGCCGTGACATTCGGCCTCGACTCGAAAATAACGGCTATAACGCCTATGGGGACTGCGACTTTCTCAATTCTGAGGCCGTTCGGTCTCTTTTCGCCCCAGAGCACCTTGCCGACGGGGCTGTCGGCGGCGGCGAGCTTGCGAAGCCCGTTCGCCATATCCTCGATCCTCGCCTGAGTGAGGGTCAGTCTGTCGATAAAAGCCTCTCTGAGGCCGCCCTCTATGCCCGCCTTGATATCGGCGGCGTTGGCGGCGAGGATGTAATCAGCGTCCCTCTCAAGTGCGTTTGCAACGGCATTGAGCGCCGCGGATATCTTTGAGGAATTCTCTGCGGCAAGGATGCGCTGAGCCTCCTTGGAGCGCTTGCCTATCTGTATCATATCAGTCATTTTATTCACCTCTGAGCCTTAAAATGTGTGCCTATCTGTCTGCCGTCAAGCAGCTTGTATATGTCCTCGGGGTCGGAGCCGTTCATAACCACGGTGTCGATGCCCGCGCTCGTCGCTATCTCGCCCGCATGGAGCTTGGTTATCATGCCGCCCGTGCCTCTGCTCGTGCCGCTGCCGCCCGCAAGAGCGAGAATTTCATCGGTTATCCTGTCGACCGAGCTTATCAGCCGCGCGCTCTCATCCTCCCTCGGATTCGCGCTGAAGAGACCGTCTATATCGGTCAGGATCACCAGAGCATCCGCCTCGACCAGCTTCGCCACATGGGCTGAGAGGCTGTCGTTATCGCCGAAAACTATTTCTTCGACGGCAACGCTGTCATTCTCGTTGACAACGGGGATTGCCCCGTACTCAAACAGCTTCATAAAGGTATTGTGAAGATTGCGGCGGCGCTCGTCATCCTCAAAGTCATCCCTCGTCACGAGGAGCTGACCGACCGTGTTGCCGAATTCGCCGAAAAACTTGTCATAGAGGAACATAAGCTCGCACTGACCGACCGTGGCGGCAGCCTGCCTGCCCGGAGTGTCGTGCGGCCTCTCGCCGAGGCCGAGCTTGCCGACGCCGACGCCTATTGCGCCCGAGGTGACAAGCACTATCTCCTTGCCCGCATTTTTAAGGTCGCTGAGCACCCTTGCGAGCGCCGACATACGGCGGATGTTTATTTTACCTGTGTCATAGGTCAGCGACGAAGTGCCGACCTTAAAAACGATCCTTTTTACTTCTTTTGAATTTATCATAATGAATTATACTCCTTGCACATTCAGGAACTTTTTATATTGATTTTCGCTGTGCACCTTGCCCGCGGCGCAAAGTGAAACGGCGGAGGCGTCGAGCGTCTCCCTCGCAAAATCACGCAGCTCGTCGAGAGTGACCGCACGGATGCGCCGGATTATCTCCTCCTCTGGCGCAACCGAGCCGAAAAGCAGGATATTCCTGCCGTTTCTCGAAGCCACTGCCGAGGCGCTCTCAAGCCCCATAACGAAGCCTACCACGGTCTGCTCCTTGGCTCTGGCAAGCTCGCGCTCGGTGACGGAGTCGGGAAATTCACGGATTATCCTCAGCGTTTCGCCTATCGCCTTCTCCTCCGACTTCTCGGCGAGACCCATGCAAATTATGAAAAGACCCGCCGCCATGTGGGAGACATTGGCGCAATCGACCGAGTATACAAGCCCCAGCTCCTCACGCAGGCGCTGAAACAGCCTTGACGATGAGGCTGCGCCGAGAATGGACGAGAGCAGCATTGAAACATAGCGCTTCCCGTCGCCCGTCGGTATCCCCTTGAAGCCGAGGATGAGCTGATTTTGCATGAAATCTTTTTTAACCCTTGTGATACATGGTCGATATTCAGCCCCGACGTCCTCTATCGCAAAGCCCGTATTCTCCATGCCGCCGAAATAGTTTTTGCATATCTCGACCGCCGCGTCGGGGTCAAAATTGCCGCTGAAGCTGAAAACCGTCCTCTCCGGCACATAGAAGCGCTTCATATGCGCCCTGAGCGTGTCGGCGGTGACGGAGTCGACCGTCTCGACCGTGCCGAGGATATTGCTGCCGAGCATACTGCCTCGCCAGACATTCTCATAATAAATATCGGCGCACAGATCCTCGGGGCTGTCCTCATACATGGCGATCTCTTCCTTGATAACGCCCTTCTCAAGCTCGATATCCTCGGGGGCAAAGAGCGGATGGGTTATCATGTCGCAGATAATGTCAAGCGCCTTTGTCATATGCTCGGGCAGCGTCGCGGCATAGAAGCAGGTAAGCTCCTTCGCCGTGTAGGCGTTTATAACGCCGCCTATTTCATCCATCTGCT
This sequence comes from Clostridium sp. CAG:413, assembly GCA_000431775.1. Classification (GTDB taxonomy): domain Bacteria; phylum Bacillota; class Clostridia; order Oscillospirales; family Acutalibacteraceae; genus CAG-177. The sequence continues at coordinate 52,849 of FR888241.1, forward strand.
CGGCTATGTCGAGCGAGGTGCGGCTCTCGGTGCCCCTAAAGAGCATATGCTCAATGAAATGTGAAACTCCGGCGGTCTGTGCCGTCTCATATGCGGAGCCGCTCGCGACCCACGCCCCGAGGGAGCAGGTGCGGGCATTATCATTCCTCTCGAGGGCTATACGCAGCCTGTTATCGAGGGTAATTATCTTTAAGCTCATATCAAAACCTACTTATTCTCAAATATCAGAGTGATGCTGCCGAGGGTTATCTTATCCCCGGTCTTGAGATACTCTTTTTTCTCTGCCTTTTTGCCGTTGACGAGCACTTCGCTGCCCGTCTTGACGCCCGTGATATACCAGCCGTCCTTGGCGCAGACCACCACGGCGTGCTGCCTTGAAACGGTGGAGTAATTGAGGACTATGTCGCAGTTCTTGTGCCTGCCCAGCGAGGTCTCGCGGCTCACGAGCGGGAAGGAATCGCCGTTTGCCGTGTTGATGAGCCTTGCCGCACCGAGCGACGGCGCGCGGCGCTTGAGCAGCGCAGACAGGCACAGAGCCAGCACCGCCACGGCAAGCACGGGCAGCGAATAGCGGGCTATCTCCAATACAGTATCAAGCATATTTCCTCCGTCGGGGTACAAATTCAGATAGTTATACAACTACCATAATATTATTTTTTGCTTGAAAAGTCAATGATGATTTAAAATATATAAAAAACTTATAATAAGTAGTGACTTTTGGGAAAGATTGTGGTATACTGAAGCGTAATCCCCATCGGAGGCGGAAATATGTTTGAACAGATAATTAATGTTGACAGAATGGAGCAGGCCGTCAGCCTTTTCGGCAGCTTTGACGAGAATATCAGGCAGATTGAGCGTGAATTCTCCGTCTCGGTCGTCAGCAGAGGCTCGGAGCTTAAAGTCACGGGCGAGGAGCCGGAGAATGTGCAGAAGGGCGTGCGCGCCGTCAACGGGCTGCTGACCCTTATCAACCGCGGCGAAGCCCTCAGCGACCAAAACGTGCGCTATGTGCTCTCTCTCGTCAATGACGGCAACGAGGATAAGCTCGAGCAGATGGCTGCCGACTGCGTGTGCATCACGTCAAAGGGCAAGCCCGTCAAGCCGAAGACCCTCGGTCAAAAGAAATATATTGAAACGATAAGAAAGAATACCATCACTCTGGGCGTCGGCCCCGCGGGCACGGGCAAGACCTATCTTGCCGTCGCCATGGCGGTAACGGCGTTCAGGGCGAAGGAGATAAACAGGATAATCCTCACCCGCCCCGCAGTCGAGGCAGGCGAGAAGCTCGGCTTCCTGCCGGGCGACCTGCAATCAAAGGTAGACCCGTATCTGCGCCCGCTTTATGACGCTCTCTTTGATATGCTGGGGGCCGAGAACTTCCAGAAGCATCAGGAGAGAGGCGATATCGAGGTCGCCCCGCTCGCCTATATGCGCGGCAGGACTCTCGACGACAGCTTCATAATCCTCGACGAGGCGCAGAACACCACAACGGAGCAGATGAAAATGTTCCTGACCCGCCTCGGCTTCAACTCAAAGATGGTCGTCACGGGCGATATCACTCAGATAGACCTGCCCGACGGCAAGCGTTCCGGCCTCAAGGAGGCCATCAAAGTGCTCAAGAATATCGAGGATATCGGCGTTGTGAGATTCAACGAAAAGGATGTTGTCCGCCACCGCTTGGTGCAGGATATAATCAAGGCATATGAAAAACAGGAAGAGGAGCGAAACAGAAAATGACCGGCAAAGTTAAGGTCGTTATCACAAAGGATAAGGACGTCAAGGTGCCCACAGGCGTACGCCTGCTCGTGCGCCGCTGCTGCACCGCCGTGCTCGTGCTTGAAAATTTTGAAGGCTCGGCCGAGGTCAGCGTTACATTCGTGGACGACGAAGAGATCCGCCGCCTCAACAAGCAATACAGGAATATCGACCGCTCGACGGACGTGCTCTCATTCCCGCTCGGCGAGAACGGAGTATATGACATCAATATGGACACCGGCGCAAAGCTGCTCGGCGACATAGTCATCTCCGTGCCCCACGCGATCGACCAGGCGGAGAGATACGGCCACTCGCTTCAGCGCGAGATAGGCTTTTTGACCGTCCACTCCATGCTGCACCTGCTCGGCTACGACCATGAGGGCGGCGGCATCGAGAGCGTCAGAATGAGAGAAAAAGAGGAGACCGTGCTCACAAAACTCGGGCTTAAAAGAAATTCAAGCTACTACATGGACGACGATAACATATGAAAAAGTTTCTTAAATGTTTTGTTTATGCCTTCAGAGGCATCGTCTTTTGCCTTGCGAACGAGCGGAATATGCGCGTGCATCTGTGCTTCACGGTGTATATGTTCGGCTATCTGACCGTCTATGATTTCTTTGACGTCAGCCGCACCGGCTTCGCCGTGCTGTTTGCGCTGTGCGCCCTTGTGATGAGCCTTGAGGCGGTCAACACCGCCGTCGAGCGAGCCGTCGACCTCGCCGCAAAGGGCGAGATATCACCTCTTGCCAAGGTCGCCAAGGATTCATGCGCCGGGGCGGTGCTCATCTCCGCAATAGCCGCCGTCGCGGCGGGCATAGCCATACTCTGGCAGCCCGAGGCCTTCAAGGCGATGTTTGAATTCTACAAGGCAAATATCCCCGTCTTTATACTGCTGCTCGTGAGCGTTGCGGCAAGCGTGGTATTCATCTTCGCGGGCCCCAAGGGGATAAAGCAATTCTTTGCAAAACACGTTAAATAAGGAGCAAAAAATGACAAAAACAGCTTTCGTTGCGATAGTCGGCTGCCCCAATGTCGGCAAATCCTCGCTGCTCAACCGTATGCTCGGTCAAAAGGTGGCGATAGTCACTCAGAAGCCGCAGACGACCCGCACCAAGATAATGGGCGTGCTCACCGAGGGCGAAACTCAGCTCGTATTCACCGACACCCCCGGCTATCACCGCCCCAAGACAAAGCTCGGCGAGAAGATGATAAAGGCCGTCGGCGACGGAGTGACCGGCGTTGACGTCTGCCTCTTTGTGACAGAGCCGGAGGGCGAGGTCAAGGAGACGGAGCTTGAGCTGCTCAAACGCCTCAAGGCGGAGAAAGCCCCCGTCGTGCTCGCAATAAACAAGATAGACACCGTGAAGCAAAAAGAGAAGCTCATGGAGCGCATCGCCGCTTTCTCGGCGGTCTATGATTTCGAAGCAGTCGTGCCCGTGAGCGCCCTCAGGGATGAGAACGTCGACCTGCTCAAGGACGAGCTGAAAAAGCTCGCCTATGAATCCGTCCATTTCTTCCCAGACGACACGCTGACCGACCAGCCCGAGCGAGTGCTTGCCGCCGAGATGATAAGGGAGAAGGCACTGCTGCTGCTCGACAAAGAAATACCGCACGGCATAGCGGTCAGCATCGAAAAAATGCGTGAGCGCCCGACCGGCGGCATAATGGACGTCGAAGCGACAATATACTGTGAAAAAGAGAGCCACAAGGGCATCATAATCGGCAAAAAGGGCGATATGCTCAAAAAAATATCCACCCGCGCGAGGGAGGATATGGAGAATTTCTTCCAATGCCGCATAAATCTGCAATGCTGGGTCAAGGTCAAGGAGGGCTGGCGCAACCGCGAGGGGCTCATCCACAACTTCGGGCTTGACTGATCCCGATTCTGAGATTATTTAGATTTTTCCTTGTTTTATCCTGCCTTTTCGGGTTAACTTAATCATGACGAATGATTTTGACCCGACGGGAGGATATAAATATGGATAAATCGGCGGCGTGGCGCAAATTTTCAAAAACCGGGGCAGTCGAGGACTATCTACAGTTTCGCAACTGCGCCGACAGCAGCCCTGCGGAGGCCAAAAAGCATGAGAATGAATACCGACGCTCTGGTGCTAAGGGTAACGGACACGGGGGAAAGTGACCGCCTGCTGACTCTGCTGACCTCGGAATACGGGGTGCTCAGAGCCTTTGCCAACAGAGCCAAAAAAATCAACAGCAAATTCATGGGCGCGACTCAGTCCCTGTGCTGTGCCGAGTTCTCCATCTACACGGGCAGGGACAGCTACATAATAGACGACGCAAACGCAAAAGAAGTGTTCTTCGGGCTGAGGGACGATATAGAGAAGCTGGCTCTCGGCCAGTATTTCTGCGCCCTTGCCGCCGAATTGGCGCCCGAAATGGAGCCCGCCGGTGATTTTCTCCGAGTGGTGCTCAACTCGCTTCACCTGCTTGAGAAACAGATGCGCTCCTGCCGCTTTCTAAAGGCGGTGACGGAGCTTAAACTGCTCTCGCTCGCCGGCTTCATGCCGGATCTCACCGCATGCCGCCACTGCGAAAAAGCACCGAGCGGCGACATGGCATTCAACGTGAGGGAGGGCTGCCTCTATTGCCGCGGCAGCGGTAAGACGGGGCTTGTGATCAGCGCGGGGGTGCTGGCGGCAATGCGGCACATCTGCTCGAACCCCGTGGAGAGGATCTATTCGTTTTCGCTGCCGGAGCAGGACGAAAAAAAGCTCGCCGAGGTCTGCGAAAAATTCCTTTTGGCGCAAACAGGGCGTACTTTCAAGGCCCTTGATTTTTATAAATCATTAAACGCATAAAACAAACCAGAAAGGACTACACACCATGAAAATCGATCAAATGCTGCACAAGCTGTTCGGAACCACTCCGGGCAAGGGTGTTCAGCCGAAGGAAGCTATCGCCTACAGCGTGGCGGGCTTCGGCCAGAACTTCATCTGCACTA
>FR888241.1:57658-59101 GCA_000431775.1 Clostridium sp. CAG:413
ACTATCCGCGGCTCCATGGCAGTCGCATGGCTCATGCTCGGCTGCCGTATCTTCGACGCCCTCAACGACCCCATCATGGGCTCGATAGTCGACAGGACCCGCACCAAGTGGGGCAAATGCCGCCCCTATCTCAAGTGGATGGCGTTCCCCATCGCATTCATGACTATCGCCTGCTTCCTGCCCGTCTTTGACGCAAAGTCAAAGACCACCTTTATCATCATTTCCGTTATTTACGTTCTTTGGAGCGTTGTTTATACCGTTGCGGATGTCCCCTATTGGGGTCTGTCGACCTGCATGACGAACGACACCGTCGTCAGAGGCAACATACTCACCGTCGCAAGGCTCGCCTGCACCCTCGGCGCAGGTATCGTCACCGTCTTTGTGCCCATCATCACTAACGGCATAACCTCCAAGTATAAATACGCAAGCGGCGATATCGCCCTGATAATCAAGGACAAGGCCGCCGCCGTCGCAGCCGTGGCAGCGGAAAAAGGCATTTCCCTTGATAAGGCGGCCGAGAGCTTCGTGGGCACTGTTAAAGCCGGTCAGGAGGTCACAAACGCCGACACCCTCAAGTGGGTCTACTTCATCTGCGCCGTGGTGCTCGTTGCAGTTGCCGTGCCGATGTTCTTCTACGGATTCAAAAACACCAAAGAGCGTTTTACCGCAACTGATAACCCGCCCTCACTCGGCCACAATCTGAAGCTCCTCTTCAAGAACAAGCAGCTTCTGCTCATCGTGCTCTCCGGTATACTCGGCGGCGCAAGAATGGTCTACACCTACACGGGCGGCCTTTACTTCGCAAAATACGTTCTTCAGAACGAAGGCATATACAGTCTCATAACCCTGCTCGTAGTCCCCGGCGGCCTTGTCGCCTCTCTCCTCGTCCCCTGGATGTCAAAGAAATTCACCAAGAAGTGGTCGTATGTCGTCGTTCATCTCTTCGGCGGCGTTGTGATGACCGTTATGTATTTTGTCGGCTATGACGCGCCGTGGAAGCTCGTTGTCTCCGCCGTCGGCCTTGTGCTGCTCGGCATCCCGCAGGGCGTCAACAACATAATCACCTACGCAATGATAGGCGACACCGTCGACTACCTCGAGTGGAAGACCGGCGAAAGAGGCGAAGGCATCTGCTTCGCAATGCAGACCCTCATCAACAAGATAGGCATGGCTGTCGGCGCATTCATCGGCGTTATCTCCTTCACCGCCGCAGGCATCAACTCCGAGACCGGCTTCATCTCCGCAGAAGGATGCAAGACTCTTTGGAATATGCTTATCCTCTCGGGCGCTATCAGCATGTTCGGCTGCGCCATCCCGATGTTCTTCTATAACATAACCGAGAAGAAGCAGGCACAGATGGTAGCGGAAATAGCCGAAAGGAAAGAAAAGGCAGTTAAATAAACATATAACAGCAAACCGCCGCTCCGATAAAGGAACGGCGGG
>FR888241.1:59107-76754 GCA_000431775.1 Clostridium sp. CAG:413
CGCCGCTACGATAAAGGAACGGCGGTATTTTTATGCCTGTTATTTGATTTACACGCCCGAATAAGCGGAGAAGCCGCCGTCCACGGGCAGGATAACGCCTGTGATAAAGCCTGAATATTCCTCGTCGCAAAGGAAGATAAGAGCGCCCGTCAGATCCGAGGGCACGCCGAAGCGGCGCAGCGGAGTGTGGCTGATTATCTTGTTTGAGCGGGCGGTCAGAGAGCCGTCCTCGTTAAAGAGGAGGGTCTTATTCTGGTTGGTCGAGAAGAAGCCCGGGGCTATCGCATTGACCCTGATGCCGACATCGGCGAAGTGAACAGCCATGAACTGAGTGAAGTTGGAGACGGCAGCCTTTGCCGCCGAGTAGGCGGGTATCCTCGTTAGCGGCCTGTAGGAATTCATCGAGGAGATATTCAGTATGCAGGCGTGCTCCTTGCCCACCATATCCTTGGCGAAGCACTGAGTGGTCAGCAGCGTGCCGAGAAAATTGAGGTTGAATACGAACTCAATGCCCTTTGCGTCGAGATCAAAGAAGGTCTTGACCCCCTCCGCTTTCTCGGCAAGGTCGCTGAATTCAAGGGTATCCTTGGTGGTGGTGCCGAGCGGCGAATTGCCGCCCGCGCCGTTGATGAGTATATCGCAGGTGCCGAGGGTCGAATTAATCTTTTGCCTCGCGTTCTCAAGGCTCTCGGCCTCAAGGACATTGCAGCCGACAGCGAGAGCCGTGCCGCCGTCGGCATTTATCTCGTCGACGACCTTCTGCGCCGCATCCTCACGCAGGTCGAGCACTGCGACCTTAACGCCGAATGAGGCGAGATCCTTGGCGAAGCCGCTGCAAAGCACTCCGCCGCCGCCCGTGATGACGGCAACTCTGCCCTTTAAGTTTTCGTTAAGCATATTGCTCCTTTCCGCGTCGGGTCAGCCGACCTCGACGCTCTCGCCCGAAGCCGAGGACTCGTAGCAGGCGACGACGATCCTTGCCGCTCTGCCGCCCTCGAGGGCGTCAATATCAAATACTCTGCCCGTTCTCAGGCAGTCATAGAAATCGTTGATTATCTGCGTATGCCCCGCGCCCCAATACTTCTTGCCGTGGCAGACCTCTGAGGCGGGCACGGATATCTCGGCGATACCGCCTTTTTCATCGACGGAGAAGAGCCGGTCGCCCTCAAAGCGGAGCTTGCCCCTCTCAAAGAGCACCTCGAGAAGCACTCCGGAATTCTCAGCATAGGCGGTGGTGGCGTAGAGCAGCCGGGGGGGGCGAAGACCAGCCCCGTCGCCCCGCAGCCGAGCCGCATGAGCACGCAGGCATTATCCTCCACCTCGATAACGCCCCTGAGGTGGTCGTTGGCGGTGTGGGCAGTCAGGCTTTCGCACCCGCCGCCGAGATATTGGATCAGGTCAACGGTGTGGATAGCCTGATTTATCAGCACCCCGCCGCACTCCTTATCGAGAGTGCCGTGCCAATCGTCGGAATAGTAATCCGCTCCCCTGCTCCAGGTGACAAAGGCTCTTATCGCCTTGACCGAGCCGAATTCGCCCGAATCGACGATGCCCTTAACATATCGGACGCAGGAATTGTATCTGTTTTGGAAGCAGACCCCGAGCTGCCTGCCGCTCTTTCGCTGAGCCGAAAGCAGTCTTCCGGCCTCCTCGGCGGTCACGGAGCAGGGCTTCTCGACAAAGACGTTCGCCCCCGCTTCGAGCGCTTCGACAGCCATCGGAGTGTGCAGGTAATGCGGCGTGCAGATATGCACGCAGTCCGGCTCCTCGGCATTGAGCAGCTCGGCGAGCGAAGAATAGGCTTTTGCGCCGTATTCCTCTGCGGCCGCGCCCGCACGCTCGGGCTTGATATCCGCAACGCCGACTATTTTGACATCGGGGATGCCGCTGAGCACCCGCAGGTGAACTCTTGATATATTACCGCAGCCGATAACAGCAGCTTTGATCATATTTTTCACCTCAGAAAGTGGAGGACATATCACCCTGGACCTTGCCCGTCACCGTCTTTTTATCGGCATGACCGGCGGCTATCTTTTTCTGAAGCTCCGCATAATAGACATCCTCGTCAACGGGCAGCTCAACGGGCTTGCCGAGCCATGAGGAGAGATGAGCGGCGTTGGAGACGGAGAGACCTCTTATGCCCTCCTCGCCCCTTGCGACAAGGGGTTCGCCCCTGAGAATTGCCGCCGCAAACTTGCTGGTGACCTCGGAATGCTGCTTGTTGCGCCCGTCGGTCTCGACTTCTACCCACTCGCCGTCTATCTTACCGAAGCCCTGCTCGGCAGTGGCGCAGTGGTGGGAGATCCTGTCACTGAGCTTATAGAGCCTGAGGTCGGAGCCGTTCTCACACACGAGCTTGCCGCCGTCGAGGGTTATCTCGAGCCTGTTGGTGCCGGGGCAGTCGCCTGTGCTTGTAATGAATGTACCTGTCGCGCCGTTTTCATACTCGGCATAGATGGTCACGTCGTCCTCGACCTCGATATCGTGCCATTTACCCTCGTGGCAGAACGCCTGCACCTTGACGGGCAGGCCGCATATCCACTGCCAGAGGTCAAGGTTATGCGGGCACTGGTTGAGCAGCACTCCGCCGCCCTCGCCCGACCAGGTTGCACGCCATCCGCCCGAATTATAGTAGGCCTGGGTGCGGTACCAATCGGTGATTATCCAGCTCACGCGCCTTATCTCGCCGAGCTGGCCGCCCTGCACGAGTTCGCGCATCTTCCTATAAACGCAGTTGGTGCGCTGATTATACATTATGCCGAATACAAGCCCCGACTTCGCGGCGGCTTCATTCATCTCCCTGACCTGCTTTGTATAGACGCCCGCGGGCTTCTCGGTCAGGACGTGGATACCCTTTGAGAACGCATACTGAGCTATCGGGGAATGCTGATAATGCGGGGTGGCGATTATAACGCCGTCGACCTCGCCGCTGTCGATAAGCTCCTCTGCGGTGTTATATGTCTTGATGCCGGGCATAAGCTCCTTTGCCGCCTCGAGCCTCTTGGGGTCGATATCGGCGCAGGCGGTTATCCTCAGCTCGCTGTGCTCGCCTTCAATGTGCATACGGATATGGGAAGTACCCATGTTGCCGACGCCGATGATGCCGAGCCTTACGGGATGGATCTTGTTATCTATCATTTCCTTTATTGCCGTACAGGCGGCAGCGAAGGAGGTCTTGTTGTCGGGGTAAACAAAGTCGCTCTCCATACCGCCGGCGGATCTGCCGTCGCCCTCAAGGGAGGCAAGACCGTCGAACACTCTGAGATGCGGCTCAACAGAGAGGAAGAACACGCCGTCATGCTTATCAAGGCAATGCAGGATAGCCTCCACGTTGCCGTCGCCTTTGCCTGCGGGGACGACCTTATCCGTGCCCGCCACGGCATCCTTGATATGCATATAGGTTATGTAGCCCTCGAGCTTCTTGAAGCCGTCAAGGGTATCCGCGCCGCACTGGATGTAGTTTGCGGGGTCAAAAATGCAGCCGAGCCTGTCGCCGAAGTGCTCGGCTATCTCGAGACATCTCTCGGGAATATCGCCGTATATCTCCTTCTCATTCTCATGGCAGCAGAGCACGCCGTGAGCCTTGGCGTAATCAGCCATTGCGGCGAGCCTTGAGAACACTTCCTCGTGATACTCCTCAAAGGATTCGCCGTTTCTGAAATAGAAGCTGAACATACGGATATATTTTGCGCCGAGAACCTTTGCGACCTCGACGGTATTCTTGAACGCTTCAAAATGGGGAACAAAATCGTCGGTTATCTCTATCTTGCCGTAGTGCGAGCCGATAGAGGACACGCCCATCCCCTCGCTGTCGAGCAGCTCTTTAAGCTCCTTTGCCTCATCGACGGTAAAATCGGAAATATTCTTGCCGTTCACGTTACGCAGCTCAATGAAGCCTATCCCGTTTTGTTTGCAGGCGGCTATCTGCTCACGGATATCGGCAGACGCTTCGTCGGCAAAGGCGGATAAAATGAATCTTGCCATGTGCACACCTCCGTTTGGTTTTGCCGCAAAAGCGGCATATACACTTTCATTTTATCATTTTTTTTATAAATTTCAAGAGAAAGGTGAATATATATTACAATTAATATGAAATTCGGGCCGTGAGAAAGCTCACAGCCCGAAACGATTTTGATTTTTACACAAGCAGTCCGCCGTTGCCGAAGAGCAGGAGCATGAAGCCCGCCGCAACTGCGGAGCCGATAACGCCCGCAACATTCGGACCCATAGCGTGCATGAGCAGGAAGTTGGTGGGGTTATACTTGCGACCCTCGACCTGAGCGACTCTCGCCGCCATGGGAACCGCGGAAACGCCCGCAGCGCCGATAAGGGGATTGATCTTGCCGCCGGTGATGAGGTAGAGCACCTTGCCGAGCAGCACGCCGCCTGCGGTCGAGAATGCGAATGCAAGCAGGCCGAGAACAACGATAAGGATAGTCCTGGGCTTGATGAATTCGTTGCCGTCGGCAGTTGCGCCGACAGTCAGACCGAGCATGATGGTGACGATATTGGAGAGCGCATTCTGAGCGGTGTCGCTGAGTCTCTCGGTAACGCCGCATTCCTTAAGCAGGTTGCCGAACATGAGCATACCGATAAGCGGAGCGGTGGAGGGAAGCATAAAGGCGCAAAGGACAAGCACGACGATGGGGAAGATTATCCTCTCGAGCTTGCTGACCTTGCGAAGCTGCTTCATCTCGACCTTTCTCTCTTTTTCGGTGGTGAGGAGCTTCATGATGGGCGGCTGGATAAGCGGGATAAGAGCCATATACGAATACGCCGCAAGAGCAATGGGGGCGAGCAGGTGATCCGCAAGCTGCATTGCGCTGTAGATAGCGGTGGGGCCGTCCGCGCCACCGATTATCGAGATAGCCGCTGCCTCCTGCGGGGTGAAGCCGAGCAGAAGAGCGATTATGAATGCAACATAGATGCCGAGCTGAGCGGCAGCGCCGAGCAGCAGGCTGATGGGGTTTGCAAGCAGCGGGCCGAAGTCGGTCATTGCGCCGATGCAAAGGAAGATAAGACACGGGAAAATCGAGCTCTTGACGCCGGCATAGATAAGGCGCAGCACGCCGTCCTCATACCAATGCGCCGCAGCGACTCCCTCCGGCAGCTCTGTCATCAGACCCGCCGGGTCGGCCATAAGGCCTGCGTCGGGGAGGTTTGCAAGGAGCATACCGAACGCGATGGGGAGAAGGAGCAGGGGCTCGAATTTCTTGCCTATGGCAAGATAGATGAAAAGGAAAGAAAAGCCGATCATAACGGCCTGCTTCCATGTCAGAGCAGCAAAGCCGGAGGCCTCCCATATTCCTTTAAGAACATCAAGTACGTTCATGTGAGCCTCCCTCAGCCGATAACTGCAAGGACGGCGTCGGTATCGACGTTTGAGCCCTTCTGGACAAGGATCTGCTTGATAGTGCCCGCTGCGGGAGCGACGATCTCATTCTCCATCTTCATAGCCTCGAGGATAACGATGATATCGCCCGCGTTGACTGCGTCGCCGACAGCCTTATTGACGGCAAGAATTGTGCCGGGCATCGGTGCGATGACCTTGGTGCCGTCGGCGGGGGCTGCTGCGGGTGCAGCAGGGGCGGCGGGAGCTGCGGGGGCAGCTGCCGGAGCGGGAGCAGCGGCGGGTGTCGGGGCTGCCGCAGGTGCGGCGTCGGTGACAGAAGTGATTACTGCCTCGGTCTCCTCGACCTCGACCTCATAGCTTTTACCGTTAAGGTTTACTATATATTTCATGATTATTTATCCTCCGTTATCTTGATGGATTTGAAGCTCAGTCTGTTGAGCGGAATGCCGCTCTCATTGCTGACTATTGCCATTATGACCGCTGCGGTGGGCTCGTCAACGCCGACAAGCTGAACGCCTGCGCTCGGTGCTGCGGGAGCAGCGACGGGTGCGGCTGCAGGAGCGGGTGCCTCGGCGGCGGGGGCAGCCGACTTCTTGGAGACTGCGCCCTCAAGCGCTCTGACTATCTTTGAAATGCCCTGGATGAGCACGGCGAGGATGCCGAGCTCAATGAGGACGATCAGAATGCCTACGAGCGCAACGATGAGCATACTGCCCGTCAGCTCCAGATTATTCGGAATATTCTTGATTATCTCGATAATGTTGATGTTGTCACTCATACTCTTTCACCTCAATCGACCTTTCTTATGGTATAGGAGAAGGTGTTCTTTTTCTTAGCGTCCCTCTTGTCAAAGAAAGCCTCTGCCTGAGCGGGGAACGCAATATAGGAGAGCACGTCCTCATCGCAGGTCGCTCTGCTGCCGAGATAAGCTCTCGCAGCCTCAACGCCCGGCTCAAGAGTATCGGCAAATCTGCCGGTGTAGGGCTTCTCATCGCCGAGGACGAGCTTCTGGAGCTCGGGGCTGACTTCGCCGGGAGCCTTGCCGTATTCGCCCTTGATATAGCTCTTGACTTCCTTGGAGATATTCTTGTATCTCTCGCCTGAGAGGACATTGGCGGTCGCCTGGACGCCGACCATCTGGCTCATCGGGGTGACAAGCGGAGGATAGCCGAGATCCTTACGGACTCTGGGAGTCTCCTCAAGCACTTCGTCGAGCTTATCGAGCTTCTTCTGAGCCGTAAGCTGGGCGACAAGGTTTGAGAGCATACCGCCGGGGATCTGATAGATAAGGGCGTCGGTCTGAGTGCCCATAACGACGGGGTTCAGCAGGCCGCTCTTGAGCGCCTTATCACGGATAGGCTTGAAGAAATCGTTTATCTCCTTGCAGACCTTCTCATCAACGTCGACCTCGTAGCCGAGCTGTCTGAGAGCGTATACAAGGGTCTCGGTGGCGGGCTGTGAGGTGCCGCCCGAGAAGCTGGAGATAGCGGTGTCGATGCGCCCGCCTCAACGCACTTGAGCAGGGTCATGAAGCCGAGGCCGGTGGTGGAGTGGGTGTGGACAACGACGGGAACCTTGACGGTCTCTTTGAGAGCCTTGACAAGGTCATAGCCCTCCTTGGGGCTCATAATGCCCGCCATATCCTTAACGCATATTGAGCCTACGCCGAGGGATTCGATCTGCTTTGCAAGCTTGACATAGCTCTCAAGGTTATGAATGGGGCTGAGGGTGTAGCAAATCGTGCCGGAGGCGATGGCGCCGTTCTTGAGCGTCTCATCGACCGCCACTTCGATATTGCGTACATCGTTAAGCGCGTCGAAGATACGGATTATGTCGATGCCGTTCTCAACGCTCTTCTTGACGAAAAGGCGCACGACATCGTCGGGGTAATGCTTGTAGCCGAGGAGATTCTGACCTCTGAGAAGCATCTGGAGCTTGGTATTCGGGCAGGCCGCTCTGATCTTGCGCAGCCTCTCCCACGGATCCTCATTAAGGTAACGCAGGCAGGAGTCGAAGGTGGCTCCGCCCCAGCACTCGAGTGAGTAATAGCCCGCTTTGTCCATCGTGCTGAGAATCGGCTCAAAATCGCTGAACGGCATTCTCGTGGCTATCAGAGACTGGTTGGCGTCTCTGAGCACTGTCTCTGTGAAATTAACTTTCATGGCTTTTTATCCTTTCTGGAGCCGGGGCAAAGAAGCCCCGAGAACGATTTACATGGGTCAAAATACGATGCGCTCGGCAATGTAATCCTCAAGCGCGTCAACGGGGATCCTCTCCTGCTGCATGGTGTCTCTGTCTCTGACGGTGACGCAGTTATCCTCAAGGGAGTCGAAATCGAAGGTGATGCAGATAGGCGTGCCTATCTCATCCTCGCGGCGGTAACGCTTGCCGATGGAGCCGGTCTCGTCGAAGTCCACCATGAACTTCTTCTGCAGCTTCTCATAGACCTTGAGAGCGTCGGGCGAGAGCTTCTTGGAGAGGGGCAGGACTGCCGCTTTATAGGGAGCGACGGCGGGGTTGAGGTGGAGCACGACTCTGGTGTCGTTCTTCTCGGCGTCGATGACCTCCTCGTCATATGCTTCGCAAAGCAGGGCGAGCACAGTTCTGTCAAGGCCGTAGGTGGACTCGATGATGAACGGGATGAATTTTTCATTGGTCTCGGGGTCAAGATAATCCATCTTCTGACCGCTGTATTCCTGATGCCTCGTAAGGTCGAAATTGGTTCTGTTGTGGGTGCCGTTTATCTCGCCCCAGCCGAACGGGAAGAGGAACTCGATATCGCACGCCGCCTTGGCGTAGTGGGCGAGCTTCTCGTGGTCGTGGAAGCGGAGATTCTCGGGATTGATGCCGAGATCCTCGTAATACTGTTTGCCGTACTGCTTGAAGTATTCGTAAAGCTCGGTGTCGGTGCCCTCTTTGCAGAAGGTCTGGAACTCCATCTGCTCAAACTCAATGGTGCGGAAGGTGAAGTTGCCGGGGGTTATCTCGTTTCTGAAGGCCTTGCCTATCTGGCCGATGCTGAACGGCAGCTTGGCTCTCATCGAGCGCTGCACGTTGAGGAAGTTGACATATTCGCCCTGAGCGTTCTCGGGTCTGAGATAGATAACGCTCTTAGCGTCATTGGTAACGCCCCTGTAGGTCTGGAACATCAGGTTGAATTCCCTGATAGGGGTGAAGTTATGCTTGCCGCAGTGGGGGCAAGGAATTGAATGAGCCTTGATAAACTCAAACATCTCGTCCTTGGTCATGCCGTCGGCATGAGCGTTGGGGTCAAAGTCGTCGATGAGGTTATCCGCTCTGTGACGCATTTTGCACTCCTTGCAGTCAAGCAGAGGGTCGGAGAAGCTGGCGACATGGCCGCTTGCCTCCCATACTCTGGGGTGCATGAGGATATCCGCGTCGACCTCATAGCTGTTTTTCCTCTCCTGGATAAATCTCTTTCTCCATGTGTCTTTGACGTTATTCTTCAGCCTTGCGCCGAGGGGGCCGTAGTCCCAAGTGTTGGCAAGGCCGCCGTAGATCTCGCTGCCGGCGAAAATGAAGCCTCTGCCCTTACAAAGAGCGACGATTTTATCCATGGTTTTTTCCTGATTTTTCATCATATCCAAAACTCCCGCCATTATAATGTTATTGTGTTATATCATACATTAAATATCCGTCAAAGTCAATATTTTACGGCTCGGATAAGGTAGAAAAAAAGGCTGCTTTATGCAGCCTTTTTGGTTAAAAATACTATAGTAACCGCTGCGTCAGCAATTCTTGTTGCTTATCGGCCGCCTTATAAGCAGCCCGAGCAGCGCCGCACCATTGAACGGTATCAGCGGATAGAGGTAGCACTGCCCCGTGACCGTCTTGGTCGTTGCGAGCAGCAGCGCTATAAGCACGACTCCCCCGATGAGTCCCCAAAGGTTAAAGAACGCCACAAGGATTATCAGCACCACGCGCAATATCTTGAAGGCATAGCCCAGCTCGAAGCTCGGCTGAGCGAAATTCGACAGGGCGACAAACGCCATATAGAGCACGACCTCGGGCACAAACCAGCCCGCCGACACGGCGAATTCGCCGAGCACCAGCGCCCCTATCACGCCGAAGGAGCTGCTCAGGGCATTCGGTGTATTGATGGAGGCGAGGCGCATTGCGTCGATGACAAGCTCCACTATCAGCAGCTGCACCAGCACGGGCACGGAATTCGGCTCCTCTATCCTTATAAAATCGAGCCATTGCGGGATATGATCGGGATTCTTGGTAAGCAGATACCACACGGGAATAAGCAGCAGAGTGAGGGCAAAGATTATCATGCGGACTATACGCATATACGACCCGACGAACGGGGACATATAGTAATCGTTGGTATCCTGCAAAAAATCGAATATACCTGTCGGGATTATCATTGCGGCGGGCGAATTATCGGTGAGTATCACTATGCTCCCCTCGAGCACGCTTGCTGCGGCGGCATCCGGGCGCTCGGTATACCTGACCTTTGGGAACGGGTTATACCTCTGCTTCGGTACAAGGCACTCTATCAGGCTCTGCTGGCTCATCGAGAGCGAATTTATGCGTATGCCGTCTATCTTTTTTCTCACAACGTCGAGCAGCTCGGGCTTCGCCTTGCCGTCCATATAACAGATAACGATATCCGTCTTTGCCTTCTCGCCCGCCGAATGCGCCTCCATTGTGAGGGCGGTGTCCCTTATCCTGCGGCGAATGAGGGCGGTATTGAAAACTATCGTCTCCACAAAGCCGTCGTGTGCGCCGCGCAGAACTCTGTCGTTCTCCGGCTCATCGACCGAGCGGGAGGGATAGGTTCTTGCATCTATCACTATCGCCTCGGTGAAGCCCTCGACTATCATACCGACCGCGCCCGAGAGCACCGCCGTGATGAACTCCACTCTCTTGGCGACCACATCCGTCTCCACATATGGCACATAGGTGTCTGCAAAGGCTCTGGTGTCGGCAAGCCCCTGTATCACGTCGTCCGTGGCCTTCATAAAATAAGCCATTATTTTCTCCATAAGGTCATCCTTACAGAAGCCGTCGACCAGATAGAGCCTCGCACGCCTGCTGCCGACCTTCACTTCTCTGCCCAGCAGGTCAAAGCTCGCCTTGAGCCTGAACGCCGCGTCAAGCTCGGCAACGGTCTTGTCGTAATTCGGCACAAACACATTCTCCACTTTTTCTCATCCCCGCACATTATAAAAATATCCTTTATATTATTTCACCGCATTTCAGCGATATTCATTATAGAGATTGACAATAGCGTTCCATGTCAGGGCGCCGACGGCTCCTGTCTGCTCAAGCCCGCTGAGCTTCTGC
The DNA here is from genome assembly GCA_000431775.1 of Clostridium sp. CAG:413. Classification (GTDB taxonomy): domain Bacteria; phylum Bacillota; class Clostridia; order Oscillospirales; family Acutalibacteraceae; genus CAG-177. The sequence goes on from FR888241.1 coordinate 69,774, forward strand.
ACGGCGATAACGGCATTCTTCGTCTCATTGCCGTATACTCCGTCCACCGCGACGCTCGGCACGGCGGAGTTATTCGCCGCTATCACGTTAAGGAACGTCTGGAGCTGAGTGACCACATTGCCGCTCGCGCCGGTAGTTATAACATATCCGGGGTAGAGCAGCGAGGAATATGAGCGGTATTCGTCGGGCAGCGAATTGAGCGTGCTGAAATAAGCGTCCTGAAGCCTGTTCCATGTGTCTCTGCCGACTATTCCGTCCGCCGTCAGGCCGTATTCGCTTTGGAACGCCTTGACCGCATTCTCGGTCGCCGGGCCGAATATGCCGTCGGCGTCGATCGAGGGCAGGCGGTTATTAAAGAATGAAAGAAAATTAAGATAATATTGTATCAGCTTCACTTCGTTGCCCCTGCTGCCGCGGCGCAGCGAGGTGCTGTATATCCTGTCAATATCCGATATGGTTATTCCCTCGGAATAAAGCTCCGACACCTTTATGACGGCGTTATATATCCTTTTTATTTTATACCACGTCGCCCTGCCGACAATGCCGTCCACGGCGAGGTTGAATATGCTCTGGAACTGCCGCACCGCCGCCCTCGTGGTCGCCTCAAACACACCGTTGGTCTGCGGGATATTCGGTATCGACGGGTAGTTGCGCCTGATCCTGTTGAGCTGGCGCTGGATCGTTCGGACATCCTCACCCACCGTGCCGAGGCGCAGCAGAGTGCCGGGGTAGGATTCCCTGATATTCTTGACGGGCACATTGCTCACAAGGTTGATATCCGAGCCGTAATAATTGCGGAGTATCTGTATCGGAGTTCTGCCCTGGTTTGCCAGGGTGACGGTCCCCCACTGCGACATTCCCTTGCAGGTGACGTTTTTGCCGTCGCAATACTCGGCGAAATACGGCTGTATCTGATTGCCCTTTGTGATGTAGCTGTTGAATATCTCGTCGACTATCCTGCTGATATTGCCGAAGATATCCCTGCCGTCGATATACGCCTGATCGTAGGCGGTGGAGTTTGTGATATCGAAGTTATAGCCTCTGCTGCGGTAATACTCCGTGTAAATTCGATTGAGCGCAAGGGAAATCTGGGCGTATATGTTCGCCCTGAGCGAATTCTCGGGCCAGGTGGGGTAGACCTCGCTTGAAGCCACATTCTTTATGTAGCCCGTGAACGGGACCCGCACATTCTTTGCCGAGGAATCCGGCCTGCCGAGGTGAACGGTGATGAAATCGGGTATAACGGGTGTTGCCATGCTCTCGCCCTCCTCAAAGTGAATTCCGCTCGGACTGATCCACCACTATCGGATCGGGCTCCTGAGCGCCCGCCGTCTTAGCCAGCATAGCGACCGGCTGAATGGACTCCGTGCCCGAGAATACCGGCACATTGGTGAATATCGCTCTGACATATGAGGGGTGCTCGACATAGACCGAGTAGACGGCGAACGGCGCCTTGCCTCCGTTATCCTCCTGCTGAGAGAGGGACTTCGGCGGGGCAGGCAGAGTGACCGACAAGCTGCTGCCGTTCACATTGGTAAGCCCGTCGAACACCGTCACGTTGCCGCTCGGCAGGGGCAGGAATATCATCACTCTTGCGCTGCAAATGCCGAAGGCTCTGTTGGCGGCGGTGGCCTCAACTCGCATGGTGCCCGTTTCGTCGTTTGCGGTAAGGAATTCGTTTATCTCTCTGCATCTGCGCCGCTGCTCCTCCGTGGCGGTCGGCTCGTTTGCGATTATCTCGCAGCTCTGCCGCAGCAGCCTCGGGATATCCGCCGACGCCGACTGATTATTCATCGTGTCGGGCGTGTTGCTGCCCGACATTGAGGCAAGATTCCTTGCGGGCGTTATCTGCACCTGCGCCGGCTCGGCTTCGGCCTCCGGCTCAGGCTCGGGTTCTGGCTGCGGCTCCGGCTCGAGCGTCGGGGCGGGCAGAGGGTCGCTCCTGTCACGCTCATAGCTTGTGCCGCCGCTCTCGGCGTCCATCTGCCGTTTCTCCCGCTCGTCAGGCTCCTCGCCCACGGAATTCTTTCCGCTATTCATCCTGCTGAATTCGATAAGCTCCCGTCTGTATCTGTCCATGAGCCTCTCCAACTCTCGATTATCCATAGCACGACCTCCTGTTTAGTTTGCTATCAACAATATATTTTCGCTCAAGCAAAAATGTTCCTCTTACAGAGAAAAAAGTATTCCAATGCCGCCGCATATATGATACAATGTATATATGACGGGCGGGCTTTGAAAAAATTCGTTTTTTCTGTCACCTTTTGCCCTCCCGCATCGTGTATATAATGAAAGCGACAAAAGGAAAGCGGTGATGCCCTTGGAGGTTATCAGACTCGACCCGCAGAGAGCGGAAAACGCGGTCAATGCCTACGGCGACTCCCTGCTACGCCTGTGCTCGGTAATGCTGGGCAACAGGGAGGACGCTCTCGACGCCGTGCAGGAGACCTTCCTCAAGTACATGACCAAGTCCCCCGCCTTTAACGACTCGGAGCACGAGAAGGCATGGCTGCTCAGAGTCGCCTCAAACGAATGCAAGGATATGCTCAGAATGCGCAGGCACAGCAGCCTCCTGAGCCTTGACGATATCAGGGAGTTGGGAGCCGAAAGTGAGGACGATGCGCAGGTCCTCGCCCTGCTCTGCTCGCTCGACGAGAAATATCGGGCGGTGATCCAGCTGCATTACGTTGAGGGCTACAAAATTAACGAGCTTGCAGAGATACTCGGCATCACGCAGGCCGCCGTCAAGAAGCGGCTCCAGCGCGGCCGTGAGGCTCTGCGCTCGATGATGGAAAAGGAGGCGGAATGATGGACGATATTTTTGAAAAACTGCAAAGATCGCAGGACGGGATAAAGCTCTCAAACGACGAAAAAGCGCGGCTCATCTCTGCCTGCCGCACCGAGCCCGCAAAGCAAAAGAGATCGGCCCGCAAGCGCGTCATAGCGCTCTCCGCAGCCGCCGCGGCAATTGCGATAACGGCGCTTTTCGCCGTGCCGAATATGCTCCTCGCAGGCAGCAAAGGCTCCGACTCGGCCTCTCAGGAAAATGGAGACGGTTTCTACTCGTATGACGAGAGCTTTAACGGGTATATCGGCAGCAATAAACAAGAGCAAGCCGCCGACGTGGCAACAGACATTTTGCATCAGTCTTACAGGACGATATACTACTTGATCCCTCAGCAATTCATCGACCTCGCGGACGAGGACGAATATGAACGCTGGTGCGGAAGCCAAAACACATACGACGGCATGGCGATAGTCGGATTTGTCAGGCATTTCGGCATATCAAAGGAAGAATTCGACAAGGCAAACGGGCTGTACGCCGCCTCGCTCGCCGAGGAATACGGTGTCTCTCCCCTGCTGATGCCCGCCGACTACCCCGAGCAGGAGGACTACGAGGTCTTTAACTCCGATATCATCTACTCCGGCGACGACAAAAAGATCAACGCATACTACCGTGAAAAGGAATACCCCTATCAAAGCGAAGCGGAATTCGCCGCCTCGGGCAAAGGCTCTGACGCGGTCGAATTTCAAACTGAATAAAGAAAGGTGACAATTATGAAAAAGCTACTCGCGATCCTCGCCTGCCTGCTCATTCTCTGCTCGTTCGCAGCCTGCGCGGCGGGAAGCAAGGCGGCACCCGGCAACGAGCTTTACGTCGATCAGGCGGCAGCGGAGGACGGCATATCCTACGGCTCGATAAAAGGCGACGGCATGAGCGAAGAGGTCTCTCAGGTCACTTCGGCCGACGGCGCTATCGAGGAGAAGATAGTCAAGACCGTTAATCTGACGGTGGAGACCAAGGAATACGAGCAGTATATCTCAGCCATCCGTTCGGACGTGGCTGCGTCGGGCGGATATGTCGAGACCTCCTCGCTCAACGACAGCTACTCGGGCAGAAACTCCCGCTATGCGAGCTTCGTTTTCAGAATTCCCGCCGATAAGCTCGACGAATTCCTGCAAAAGGCCGGCGAGAACGGCAAGATCACATTCCAGAAGGAGGATCAGCTCAACGTAACGCTCGAATATGTAGATATCCAGAGCCGCATCAAGGCCTACACCACCGAGCGCGACACTCTGCTTGAATTGCTCAAGAAGGCCGACGACCTCAAGGACGTTATCTCAGTGCAGGAGCGCCTCTCAGACGTCAATTATCAGATAGAGAATTACACCTCTCAGCTCAGGGTGCTTGAGAACAGGGTAAGCTACAGCACCGTGAGCCTTGACCTCTATGAGGTCGAGCGTGTGACCGAGGACGAGACCTCGCTCAGCGGCGAGATCAAAAACGCCCTTGCGGAGAATTGGAGTAACCTGAAACAGGGTATCCGCGATTTCATCGTGTGGTTCGTCGGCGGGCTGCCGATAATCATACCCGTCGCCGTGCTGATAGCGGTCGCGATCATCGTTCTGTGCAAGGTCATCAAAAAGCGCAAGGCAAAGAAAAATATAGGCTGATAAACCGAATATTCGGCTCAACGCGGGCGGCTCAATACGGGCTGCCCGCAGCTTTTTAATATATATTAGCACTCTCGGCCTGAGAGTGCTAATATTTACAAACAGTTAACAAACAGATAACAAAATATGCAATAACGGGGGATATAATATGGTCGTCAAATGAAGAAAGACAATAACAAAGGAAGCGATACCAATGAATCGGATAAAGAATTCTCAAAGCGTTTCGGCCTCCGATTCGGCCGAAAACAAAAAATAAAATGAATCGGGAAATATAATTTTCGGAGGATTTTTATTATGTTTGAACTCAGACCTTATACCCGCAGAAATCACATGGCTAACTACAATCCGTTCCGTGAGATGGACGAATTTGAAAAGAATTTCTTCGCAGACCCGTTCTCAATGTTTGACACCGGTGCCATTGCGGAGTTCAAGACCGATATTACCGATAACGGCGACAGCTACCTGCTGGAGGCCGACCTGCCCGGATTCGACAAGAAGGATATCAAGCTCGACATCAACGGCGATTGGCTCACCATCAACGCCGAGCGTCACTCGGAGCATGAGGAAAAGGATAAGAAAGATAAGTACATCTGCTGCGAGCGTTCCTACGGCTCCTACAGCCGCCGCTTCAATGTATCGGGCGTCAAGACCGACGAGATAAAGGCGAAGTACGACAACGGCGTGCTGAAGCTGACCCTGCCCAAGAAGGGCGAGGAGCTCCCCGAATCCCATCACCTTGAAATCGAATAAAGCCCTGTATCAAAGAGGGGCAGCTTCACGCTGCCTCTCTTTTTTTTCACCGTTTCTTCCTCGCGGAATAAGCTGTAAATGGAGAATTCCAAGGAGGAATGGTATGAAATCAGATCTGACTTTAGATAGAATCCCCGTCGGTGAAGCGGTCACGGTCGCCTACCTCGGTGAGAGCGGCATACGCCGCAGGCTGACGGATATCGGGCTGGTGCGCGGTGCGGAGACGGTCTGCACAGGCGAAAGCCCGCTCGGCGACCCGAGGGCTTATCTCATCGACGGTGCAGTCATAGCCCTGCGCCGCCGTGACTGCTCGGCGATTAGCGTTATTCGGCAGGGTGATAACGGTGAAAACGGATAACACCCGCCCCGTTATTGCTCTTGCGGGCAACCCGAATGTGGGCAAGAGCACGGTATTCAACAGCCTGACGGGGCTGAGACAGCACACGGGCAACTGGTCGGGCAAGACCGTCGAAAACGCTTACGGCGGCGTTAAGCTCGGCGGCGCTGAATACACCGTCGCCGATCTGCCTGGAACATATTCGCTGACCCCACACTCCGCCGAGGAGGAGGCCGCCCGTGATATGCTCTGCTTTTCTTCTCCGTACGCCGTGACGGTCGTCTGCGACGCCGAGCGCATTGAAAGAAGCATGGCTCTTGTGATGCAGGCGGCTGAAATATGCCCCAAAACCGTAGTATGCGTGAACCTCATGGACGAAGCGCGACGCAACGGAGTTTCGCTCGATTTGGATATTATTTCCCGTCGGCTGGGGCTGCCCGTCGTCGGCGTTACCGCCCGAAAGCACCGAGGAGCAGAGCCGCTGAAAAAAGTATTGGCAAATCTCGATAAATATGAATTCTCACCCGTAAACATAAGATATCCCGAGCCTGTCGAGCAGGCAATTTCGCTCATAGAGCCTATCGTCACGGCAAAGCAGAGCAGGTTCAACGCAAGGTGGCTCGCAGTGCGCCTGCTTGACTGCGACACCGCGCTGAAAGACGGGCTTAGCAAGTCACTCGGCAACGAATTTTTTGACGACCCCGAGCTGCGGCTCGCTCTGGCGAGGGCAAAGGCTCTGCCCGGGCTGCGCGACCTCACGGGTGACGAGCTCGGCGACATGATAGCCGAGGGCACGGTTGCTACGGCGCACGATATCTGTATGGGAGCGGTTAAAAGGTCGAAAAGCCATTCGGAATTTGACCGCCGCCTCGATAAGCTCCTCACCGGCAGGCTGACCGCCTACCCCGCCATGCTGCTGATGCTCGCTCTCGTGCTCTGGCTCACCGTCAGCGCCGCAAACTACCCCTCTGCCCTGCTCTCCGAGCTGCTTTTCGGCTTTCAAGATAAACTGACGGCGCTGTTTATTCGCCTGAACGCTCCCGAATGGCTGCACGGCTGCCTCGTGCTCGGGGCATACCGAGTGCTGGCGTGGGTGGTGTCGGTGATGCTGCCGCCGATGGCGATATTCTTCCCGCTTTTTACCCTGCTTGAGGATCTGGGCGTGCTGCCGAGGATAGCCTATAACCTTGACCGCCCATTTGCCGCCTGCAACGCTTGCGGCAAACAGGCGCTGACAATGTGCATGGGCTTCGGCTGCAACGCCGTCGGCGTGACGGGCGGCAGGATAATCGACTCTCCGCGCGAACGCATCCTCGCCGTGCTGACAAACAATTTCGTTCCCTGCAACGGCAGATTTCCGACGCTTATAGCCCTCGCGGGCGCATTTTTCATCGGCACGGGGACGGCTTCAACGCTGCTCGGCTCGCTCGCCGTGACGG